>CANRHB010000040.1 GCA_947630325.1 uncultured Clostridia bacterium | reverse complement strand
AATTTTTATAATTTTTAATCAACTTTTTCAGACAAGGCAAGTTTCTCAGGCTTTTATCTTTCAATCCGAAGCTCTCCGCGACCGTGCGTCGGCTGACCCGACCCGGTGCAATACCGAGGACTTTTTCGGAGAACTCCCGGCAACACTTTTGGTCGATCCGCTCCCAATCCCACTTTACGTTTCTATAAGGTCTACTGCTTTTTTCTCTGTCATAGGCGCCTGATAAGATCTTCCGGACCGCTTCATGACAGATATTCATGATCGAACCGATTTCCTGATAGCTCTTTCCTTCTGCTCGGAGCGCTCTCACTTTACTGTCAAAGGCGATGTGTCTCGGTTTGGTGTAGCCTTGATAGGCACATAGTTCCTTCGGCGCAATGCCCTCGAACATCGCGACAAGCAGTATATCGTAGGCATGGAAAGAAAGATTCCTGAATACGGCGGCGAGCCTTGCTTTCGAGATGTCATAGTCTGTCAGATTTCGGTAATATACCGACATATCCCTGCAAAGTTCCGATAAGTGCCGCTGCTCTCCTCGCGGGGATAGGTACCTATCCTGCAATTTTGCGGTAAGAAAGTCACCAATCGGGATCTCGGGCTCTAATAAGAAAGGCTGCCGAAGGGTGTCATAGATATACTTGGCGACTTTCACCCGGATATTGTCTGGGCTGTGTTCTGTCACCTTGTTCTCTCCGCCCGCGGGAAGGAGCTGTTCCAAAGGCGTCAAGATCGTATTTTTTGTTTTTGTATTCGGTATTGGGGTGTCGGCGAGCTCACAAGCATGGATAGCGCAGATAGGAACTGAGGGGATCTGGTGAGAGATATGGAAATAGCATTCTCCGTAGAGAGCCCTGTCCGCTTTTACGCATTCAGGACAGTAACGCAGATAGTGCCCCCGCTTCTTGGTCGGAATTGAAAGATACTTGTGGAGATACGGCTTGTTAGAAATTGCATATTCATAGGCTTGGCTCCGTCTTTCTTTTGGCAGGAACCGCGCATAGTAGGGGAATAGCGTATGCTCTAATAGCAGGGTCTCAAATGGGATATAGTCTTCCAGCATTTTGCGGAAGGGCTCTGTGAAAGCGTTAATAAAATTGTATTCGGGCACCTCATGTCCTCTTGCGAAGATCTCATTGGCAAATCCGATATGCCAAACATAACCGCTGTGTACATAAATTCTGCAAAGATAGGAATGAGCGCTTTCGTCAGGGTAAATACGGGGGAGGAATCCAATCATAATGCGAGGAACTCCACGGCGATTCTGTCTTTTAAGAGGTCGATAAATGTTTGAAGGTCTTTTCCCGACTTCTCCCAAATGCCGTACAGAAGATATTGCTCGTCGGGCGGGATCGGCGCTTGCCCCGTCTTTTCCGATTTGTCCTTCTTGACCGCGACCTTGAATTTTTCAGTTTCGACGTATGGCGCCATATTGGAAAAGATCTCTCGGAAAGTCTTTTCAAATGCAAGCGGCGACAGCTCCTCTTGTCCGCTCAATATGACGCTTCTTTGCGTTTCTGCGAATAAGCTCACGATCATAGAGGGGCTTCCGTTCGAGAGCCTGTAAAGCACCCGGGCAAATTCGGCGCTGAAAGCCGTTTTGTGCAGAGTGTATTGATAGCAGAACAGGGTCTGAACAAAGCGGTAGTAATACTCGTCGTATTCCATTTTGCGAAGAGAGACGCCGAGCGTTCTGCGGCTCATATATTCTTTCGTCATAAAATATCTATTGGCAGATTCGTTGCCCACAAAGCAGATCGCGATATTCGACTGATTGACGAGCTGGGTCAGGTAATTGATCAAGGTGACGCCCTTTCTGCTGTCATTGGCTACTCTTTCGATCTCATCGATCACGAGGACGGCGACATGATTGATGAGGACGTTGCTGACTGCTGCCAAAAGCGCGTCCACGGTCGCCGTAACGTGCCTGTTCGACACGAAATACGTTGTGCCAAGCAATCTATCTACCTCTTGCAGAATGGAATATAACAGGCTCTTAAAGCTCCCGTCGGCAACGCATTCGACGAATAGGACGGGAATGACTTCCAGATACGGGTCGTGTCCCACCAAGATCTTATCCGAGATGATTTCCGCGCACCGCCGCACACTTGAAGTTTTGCCGACTCCCGCTACCCCCGTCACCTTGAAGGCCTCCAACCCGCCTATGACCCCATACCGTTTTAAGCCCTTGATCGCTCTGAAATTATCATTTTGCAAGAGGGTCGCCGTCAAAGTATTCTTCTTTTCCAGCGAGTTCAGGATCGCAAGGTACAACCTATTGTAAATATCTTGCACACTCTTCCCGGGGAGAAAGATCTTGTAGACGTCGAGCAGTGCCGCAAGCCGCTCGGGGACGTCCCGCAAGTTTTCACGGACGGGCGGGAGGACGGTAAGAGCTCTGATAAGCTCCTCGCCGGCAAGATATTGGTTGAGTTGTGTTTTCAAATCATCCATTCGGATCACCGTCTGTTGTATTCGGCTTTTTGCGCTTTTTTAAGTGGGCCGTTTCCCTTGGCGGGAGCGTGTTCACGACTTTTTCAATGTCCCGTGCCAAATCGAGTTTTCCCTGCAAGGCGATTTCCTCTGCATTTTGTTCCGCCTGCTTCTTTTGCGCTTTCATGTCCTCTACCTCGTCAAGGGACTTGTCCGCAAAGAATTTCTCTATCAGTTCAAAGGGGGTATAGCTCCCGTTTTCATAGAGCCAGACCTTACTTACATTTTCGGGATCGTAGGCTACCGTGCATTCCCCGCCCTTCAGATAACGCTCGGTATAGGCATAATTTCTGTACCGCAACCGGTTCACATGCAGACCGTCCCTCTTGAAATGCCCCGTCCCTCTCGGAAGTAATGTAAATCGCAGGGTTTCGTCATCGACTTCGATCAAATTCTCTTTCCATAGTGGCAAGCAATGGTTCCATAGGGCATTCGCAAACGGTTCCGCGACTCCCACTTTGTCATAGGGGAGATTGATGATCCGCTTGGAGTTGTACTTCACGATACAGAGGAGAACGACGGTTTCAAATTCTTTCAAGGTCAACGCCGCTTTTTTCCGATAATCGACCCCGCCCCGCTCCTGATAATCCTCGAAGATCACGCCCTTGTTTGCAAGCTCTTTCTTATACGAGTTTTGGATCACGTCGAAAAATTTCTCCACGGCGCCTTTCAGCTCGGGACGATAGGGAGGGAGGTTGACGATCTCGATCCCCAGCTCTGCAAGCTGCGAGAAGGTCTCCGATGTATATTCTCGGCCCTTGTCCGTGATAAGTTTGTGCGGAAGGCTGCGGCAGTTCCATTCGGAAGGGTCTATTTCGATCCCGAATCTTTTGCAATGTGCCTGTTTGTCCGCTATGATGTTCCGGGTCAAGGCGACAAG
>CANRHB010000039.1 GCA_947630325.1 uncultured Clostridia bacterium | reverse complement strand
AATTCGCTAAATTATAAAAGTAAATCCGAACCATTCACTCGTTACGAGTATTTGGTTCGGATTATACTGACTTGGTGTACCCGCCGGGGCTCGAACCCGGAGTCGATGGCGTCGGAGGCCATAATGTTATCCAATTACACTACGAGTACATGCTTTTCGGGCTCAGCGTCCGATCGTTTTCCCATTATATCACATTCTTCCGAAAAATGCTTTATATTTTTGCGCGAATATGGTAAAATAAAGAAAAATTTTTCGGGAGCGCAAAATCGTGTCGCAAAAGACGGTCGTCGTCGGAATGAGCGGGGGTGTGGACAGTTCGGTCGCCGCTCTCCTCTTAAAAGAACAGGGCTACAACGTTGTGGGGCTCTTCATGAAGAATTGGGAGGAGGACGACGTCGGCGGTGCCTGTACTGCGGAGGAGGACTTCGAGGACGTCAAGCGGGTGTGCGGACTGCTCGAAATTCCCTATTACTCCGTCAACTTCGCCAAAGAGTACATGGAACGCGTCTTTTCCTACTTCCTCGCCGAGTACTGCGCGGGCAGGACCCCCAATCCCGACGTCCTCTGCAACCGAGAGATCAAGTTTGGCCCCTTTAAGGAGTACGCAAAGGAACTCGGCGCGGACTTTATCGCCACGGGGCACTACTGCGGCATTTCCCACGAACAGGGCGTCCACCGCCTCTTGAAGGCGAAAGATCAAGGCAAGGACCAGACCTATTTCCTCAACCAACTCACCCAGCCCCAACTCGACGGCGTGCTCTTCCCGCTTTCTTCTCTCTTAAAAGAGGAAGTGCGCGAGATCGCCGTGCGCGAAGGGCTCTCCACCGCAAAAAAGAAGGACAGTACGGGCATTTGCTTTATCGGCGAACGCAATTTCCGCAAATTTTTGCAGGAATACCTCCCCGCGCAACCGGGGAAGATCCTTACGCTCGAGGGGGAAGAAGTCGGTCAGCACATCGGGCTCATGTACTACACCCTCGGCCAGCGGCGGGGGCTGGACCTCGGCGGCAGAAAGGGGGAGGAGGGCAGATGGTTTGTCGTCAAAAAGGACCTTGCGCGCAACATTTTGTACGTCTCCCACGGCGACGAGACCCCGCTTTTTTCCACCCGCTGCACGGTGGAGGGCATGAACTATATTCCGTCCGTGCCGAAAGAGGAAGAGTTCGACTGCTTTGCAAAATTTCGCTACCGCCAAAGCGAACAGGCGGTGCACGTGGTGCGAAAAGGGGACACGGGTGCGGAAATTTTCTTCGGCGAACCCCAGCGCGCGGTCACGGAGGGGCAGTACGCCGTGCTCTATGACGAGACGCAGTGCCTCGGCGGCGGCGTGATCACGGGGACGGACCTCAAATGAACGACATTTTCAAATTTAAGACGCCCAACTTCGAAAAACTGCGGCTCTTCGGCTTTTCGAAGGAAAACGGGGAATTTGTGTTCCGCACGCAGATTTTCGAGGGACAATTTTTGATGACGGTGCGCGTTTTGAAGGACGGCACGGTGAAAACCGAGCTCTTGGACACCCTTACGGAGGAGCCCTACACCCTTCACCTTGTGGAGAGCGCGGAGGGGGAGTTTGTCGGCCGCGTGCGCGAGGAGCACGGCGCAATTCTGCAGACGGTTGCTGAAAAGTGCTTCGATACGGAGATTTTCAAGAGCGCGGTTACCAAAGAACTCATCGTCCGCGTGCGCGAAAAATACGGCGACGAGCCCGAGTACCTCTGGGAGAAATTTCCCGACAACGCGATCTGGCGCAGAAAGGATAATCAAAAGTGGTACGGCGCGGCGCTTACGGTGGCGCGCAAAAAATTGGGGCTTGCGGGCGAGGGGAACGTCGAGATCCTCGACGTGCGCGCCGACCCCGCCGAGGTCGCGCTCCTTGTGGACAACGTGAAAATTTTCGGCGGCTGGCACATGAACAAAAAGCATTGGATCGCCCTTCCGCTCGACGGGAGCGTGGAGATAGAGGAGATCGAAAACTTCCTCGAAGAGAGTTGGCACATCGCGGGCGAACGCTAAAATCGCATACGTATTGCAAAAACCGCAGAAAAACGGTAAAATAAAAAAGTTAAGGTATAAAATTTTTTCAACCCGTCAATAACCTCCGCGAAGAAAAGCGGAGGTTTGTTTTATGAAAAAGTTTGCCGTGGTCGTGTTGCTTGTTGTGGCGGTCGCAGTCACCGTGTTTGCGTTCGGCGGGTTCAAGGGGACCGAAGGGGAGAACGCGTCCTATCTTCGGATGCACATCCGCGCCGATTCCAACGAAGCCGAGGCACAGGCAGTAAAATACAAGGTGCGGGATAAGGTGGTGGAACTTCTCACGCCCGTCGTTGCGGAGTGCAAGAGCAAGGAGGAGGCGATGCAAAAAATCGGGGCCTCCCTCGGCGAGGTGGAGGATGTTGCCGCAGAGGTTTTGCGCGCAAACGGATTCTCTTACGGCGCGCGGGCAAGTCTTAAAAAGGAGGAATTTCCCACACGGGTGTATGAAAACGTCACTTTGGAGGCGGGCGTGTACGACGCGCTCATCCTGGAACTCGGCTCGGGGAAGGGGGATAATTGGTGGTGCGTGGTCTATCCGCCCCTCTGCTTTGCAAGCGGAAACGGGAACATCATTTATAAGAGCAAGATCGCCGAGATCATCAAAAAGTTTTTCGAAAAATAAATTATAAAAATAGCGCCGCCGTTGCCTTCGGCAACGGCGGCGCGTATTTATTTGTTTTTGTTGGTTTTGTTAGCGGCTTTTTCGGCCTTTTTTCTCTCTTTTGCGGCTTTGAGGTCGCGTGCACGCACCGCCTTTGCTTCGGCTTCCGCCGCGGCGCCGTCCGCTTTTGCCTGCGAATATGTCGGGTCGCTTTGACCCCATCTGTTCCAACTCAACTTTTTCACCTCCGCAGTTTTATTTTCATTGGCTTTTTGTGAATGTCAACCCCCACCTGTCTCACTTCGTTCGCCACCCGCCCCCTTAAAATGGGGCAGGTCGCCACCCCCTTGATCCCCCTCCCGGGGAGGGGGTTCCGCCGAGAGCCGTAGCGCGAATTCATTTCGCGCGTTAAGCGGCGAACGACCGCAGTAATCACGAGATTTCTTTGTGCTACGATCGCCGCTTCACGTTTGGAGCGTAGCCCGTGGCGCGACAAACGCATTCGAGCCAGAGCGTAGCGAGGACGAGACAAGCGGCGAGAAAAAGAAATCTGTGAACTTCTTAGATTTTGCTATATCCATACGAATTGACGAGGGCGTCGATCTTGATGCCCGCGCGGCAGTAGGGGCACTCGCTTGCGGGGAAGGAACTGTAACCGTGAATGTCCTCCACGCCGAAGAGCCGCACTACGGGGATATTCTTGAACGAGAAATTCCCGCCGAATACCGCCGCCGCGCCCACCGTTTCGCCGCCATAGTAGCGGATCCCTTCGAGCGCGCTTGCAAGGGTCAGGCCCGTTGTGGCGGTTGCAGTCAAAAGTAGCACCCGCTTATTCTTCACATAGGGGGAGAGGTTGTCCCTCAGGATCATCATGTCGCCCGTCACCTCGGGGGAGACGACGGCGATGTCCGCCCCGCGGTTGATGCCGCTCTCCGAAAGTTCGCTTGCAAGGAACGCCCCGATCATCTTGGTGCGCTCCAAGGTGATGATGGTGTCGATGGGGGAGGAGTAAAAACTTTCCGCAAACAGTTTTGCCGCCTCCTTTGCCATATTCATCTCCGATTTCACCGCCGTCATGTCGATGCAGTGGCTTACGTGGGAGTGCTGGGTGGCAAAGTGCCCCTCCATCACGCGGATCTTCACTTTCTTGTTTCTTCTTGCGGTAAGTTCCATACCTCTGGTTTCCATGGCGTTCCCCCCAAAATCATTTCTTTTCCATTATTTTAATACATTTTCGGGGCAAAGTAAAGGGTGAAAGGAAAATTTTCCGAAAAAGTTGGGAAAAAAACAAAAAAATTTTGCCCGAAAGCGTTTGAACTTTTGCTTTCGGCATTATATTTAGGTGTGAAAAAAGCGCGTTGAGCGCGAAAAGACAAACGGCGGTACAGCAGTGGACAAGAAAAAGAAACAAGAGACCCCCGCACAACCTGCGGAAGAAAAGACGGAAGGGGCCGCGCACGAGGGGCAACTCGAACAGGAGCCCGAGAAAACGTCCGAACCCGAAAAGACGCCCGCACAGCCCGACCCCCTCGAGGTCGCAAAGGCGGAAGCGGAGGATTTCAAGCGCAAATGGTATTCGGTGACGGCGGAGTACGAGAACTACCGCAAGCGCACGGCGCGGGAGAGCGCACGGCGTTATGAGGAGGGACGGGCGGACGTCGTCTGCAAACTCTTCCCCATTGCCGATAACTTAGAGCGCGCCCTCGCTTCCTGCAACGACGAGGCGACGAAAAAGGGCATCTCCATGGTGACGGCGAGTTTCGAGGCCCTTCTCAAAGAGGAGAAGATCGAACCAATCGACCCCTTGGGAAAGGAATTCGACGCAGAGGAGTGCGAGGCGATCATGGCGGTCGACCCCGAAGAGGGGGAAGAGAGCGGCACCGTAAAGCAGGTCTACCGCAAGGGCTACAAGCAAAACGGAAAAGTGCTCCGCTATGCGCAAGTCGTCGTGATCAGATAAACCAATAAAAAATTTGTCAATTATAAGAGAGGAAATAAATATGTCTAAAACGATCGGTATTGATTTGGGAACAACCAACTCCTGCGTGGCAGTGATGGAGGGCGGCGAGCCCGTCGTCATCGCAAATGCGGAGGGCAGCAGAACGACCCCGTCCGTCGTCGCATTCCAGAAGGACGGCTCCCGCGTCGTCGGGCAGGTGGCAAAGCGTCAGGCGGTCGCCAACCCCGACAAGACGGTGAGTTCCATCAAACGGAAGATGGGGTCGGACTATAAAGTTAAGATCGACGATAAGTCCTATTCGCCGCAGGAGATCTCCGCGATGATCCTGAGCAAACTCAAGGCGGACGCAGAGGCTTATCTCGGCAGTAAGGTGACGGACGCCGTCATCACCTGCCCCGCCTACTTCACCGACGCACAGCGTCAGGCGACCAAGGACGCGGGCAAGAT
>CANRHB010000038.1 GCA_947630325.1 uncultured Clostridia bacterium | reverse complement strand
CCCAAAAAAATCCTCAACTTCCTCGCCCCACAGCTTCTGTTTGAAAATATGTTGCACTTCATTTGACAATTCACCGGAACAAAACCCCACGCAATGCAACAAAAACCCCTCGTTAAGAGGGGTTTGAATTATTTTTGATCCTTTGTTTGTTTTTTCTCGCGCCGGTCGCAGACGATCCCTTTCACGAACCCCGCGATAGCGAACCCCAACCCGATAATGGCAAATACAAGCGCGGCATAGGCCATGACTGCGCCAAAGGTTCCGCCGCTCTTTCTGATATTTTCCGAACCCGCAAAAACGGCGAATATAAGACCAAACGCAATGAGTGAAATTCCGAACAATAAAAATAATTTTGCATTCTTCATCTTATTTTCCTCCCTTCGATTAAAACACATTATAATTCAACCTATCTTAGATGTCAAGTATTTTATAAAAATCAGCCAAAAATTTTGTCAAAACATCTTGTCATAAATTTCGGTTACACGGTTGACAAGCGCGGGCAAATCCACTATACTTTTAGATGAAATTTTACAAACGAGGGACGTTATGAAGATCGCAATGACGGGCACAAGCGGCAATATGGGCAGGGAGACGCTCTCCCAAACGCTGACGCTTCGCGGTGTGGAGAAGGTGCGCGTGCTCCTCTCCTCCCGCAAGAAAAACGACAAACTCGCCAAGGAATATAAGCGCAATTACGGCGACCGTATCGAAATTTTGCGCGGTTCGGTCGCGGACGAGGCGCTCTGCAAACAGCTCGTCGAGGGCATGGACTATGTCGTCCACATGGCGGCGGTCATTCCGCCCCGTTCGGACGCCGATTTCAAGGCAAGCGAAGAGTGCAACAAATATGGCGCGATCGCCATGGTCAACGCGGTGAAGGCGACGAGCCCCCAGCCGTGCTACATCCACATCTCCACCGTCGCCCTGTACGGCAACCGCAACGAAAAGCACCCCTTCGGCAGAGTGGGGGATCCCCTTCTCGTCAGCGCGTTCGACTGCTATGCCATGCACAAATTGGAGGGGGAGCGGTACTGCCTCGAAGCGGGGCTTGAAAAGTTCGTCGTCCTGCGGCAGACCGCCATGCTCCACCCCAACATGATGCACGACAACGTCAGCGACGGGCTCATGTTCCACACCTGCCTCAACGCCCCCCTCGAATGGGCGAGTTCGCGGGACAGCGGCTACCTCATCACCCGCATTTTGGAGCGCGACCAAAGGGGGGAGATCGACGGTTTCTGGAAGAAAATCTACAACATCGGCGCGGGCGAAAAGGCCATGCAGACGGGCTATGACACCTTTAAGGACGGCTTTTCCATCATCGGCGGGAGCGCGGAGAAGTTCTTCAAGCCCGATTGGCTTGCCGCGCGCAACTTCCACGGCGTGTGGTTCTATGACGGCGGGGAACTCGAGGAACTCTTCCACTACCAGCGCGACAACCCCACCGACTATTGGAAGGAGATCGGAAAGCATCATAAAATCTATGCGCTCGGTAAGTGCGTGCCCGCAAAACTCATCGACCTCTTCCTCTTCAAACGGCTGTTAAAACACCCCAATTCGCCATACGTATGGAGAAAAAACGCCCAAACGGACGCGCGTGCCCTTGCAACGTTCGGGAATTTCCCCGCCCCCAAGAGCTGGAAGGAGACCAAACTCATGGCGAAGGGGGACTTCGGCGACTATGAAGAATTGAAGCACATCGCAAACGCCAAAAAGAACGGCTTTGTGCTCGACCACGGCTACAACGAGGAAAAGCCGATGGAGGAGTGGGACATTTCGGACATGAGATCGGCGGCTTCCTTCCGCGGCGGAGAGTGCCTTTCGGACGAATTTGTCGAACCATATGCGAAATTAACATGGAAATGCCACGACGGGCACACCTTTGAAATGACCCCCTACACCGTTCTCCGCGGCGGCCATTGGTGCCCCAAATGCTGTCAGCCCGCGCCGTGGGACTTCGACCGCCTCGCAAAGGACGTTCCCTTCTTCGCGCAGGTGTGGTACGACAGCCACGAAGCGGATGAAAACGTCACCTACAAATACGGCGAAAACGGCGAACATCTTGCGGAGAAGTGGCACAAATGAAGTTCATCGTCTACTATTTCTCGGGAACGGGGAACACAAAATGGGCGTGCGAAACGCTTGCGCGGGAACTTGTAAACAGGGGGCACGAGGCCGAAATCTACCCCATCTCGGCGGGCAGTACTTTGCCCTCGCCCGAGGGGTATGAGGGCGTTCTCGTCGGCTATCCCGTGCACGCCTTCAACGCGCCCGTGCCCGTCCTCAAATTCCTCAAAACGCTACCCGTATTGCAAAAACGCCTCCCCGTGTGGCTCGTGCGCACCTCGGGCGAACCCCTAAAACTCAACGAGGCGTCGGGCGTCACCCCCAAGCGCATTCTTAAAAAGAAGGGGTACGACGTGCGGGGCGAATTGCATTACGTCATGCCTTATAACATCATTTTCCGCCACCCCGAGGGCATGGCGGTGCGCATGAAGCGGGACGCCGAGCGGGTGATTCCGCAGGACGCGGCGCTCATCGCGGAAGGCGGGGGAACGCTGTATAAAAACGGGCCTTTTCGCAGAATGGTTGCGTTTACGCTCCGCATCGAGCACCCCGCAATGCCCGTCATCGGCAGAAGATTCAAGGCGACGAAGAGTTGTATCGGTTGCGGCAAGTGTGAAAAAGTTTGCCCGCTCGGGAATATCACCATGGTGGAGGGGAAGCCGAAATTCGGCAAGAACTGCGCCGCCTGCATGGGTTGCGCCTTTTCCTGCCCAAAGGACGCGGTGAAAATCTCGCTTCTCAACGGCTGGCGGGTGAACGGGGCGTACTCCTTCGAGGGCGACCCTGCCTTGGATTCGGACGTCATCCGCTACTGCCGCAAGAGTTATTTGCGCTATTTCCATAATCTGGAAGAGAGGTAAGTGGAAAGAGCAAAACCCTCTCCGCGCGTAAGCGCGTCATTCCGAGGCGTAAAGGAATAACGAAGTCCGAATAGCAATTCTCCGAGGGAATCTTGCTACGTCCAAGTACACTTAAAACCAGACCCAAACGTACCAAGATGCCTTCGCGGACTTTCTTCCGTGGACTGCGTAAACACAATTCGGCTCAGCATGACGCCCCACCCCCCACCCCCCCTCCCACGGAGGGGGTAAACGGAACCCCTCCAACGGAGGGGAATTAAGGTGGTGGGCTCTCGGCGCCCCTGTAGGGGAGCTGTCGCGCTCTGCGCGACTGAGGGGTTTTACGCAAGTCTTTCAAAACCCTTTCCCCCTCACTACGTTCGGGCACTTTCCCTAAAAGGGACAGCAAGGGTTTTGCGCTCCGTGCGAAAAGCGAAAAGTCACGCGCGTCAAACAAGTTTCATACAATAGGGGGAAGCATGTATATTTCCACAAAGGGCAGATATGCGGTACGCATCTTATTGGACGTTGCGCAGAATGGCCGCGGGGGCGCGGTCCGCACGCAGGATATCGCCCTCCGTCAGCAGATCTCGCCAAAATATACCGAGCAACTCACCGCGCTCCTCGTCAAGGGCGGACTCCTCCGCTCGGTGCGCGGCGCGGGCGGCGGCTACAGCCTCGTGAAACAACCGAACCAATATACGATCGCCGAGATCTTGCAAAAGACGGAGGGGAATTTCTCTCCCGTCGAGTGCGCCGCCGAGAGCGGCGTTTGCCCGCGCGAAGAGAGTTGCGTCGTCCGCGGCCTTTGGAGAGGGCTCGACAAAGTCATCACCGACTATCTGCAATCGTTTACCCTGCAGACCCTCCTCGACCGCCTTCCCGACGGTGGAGACAATTATATGATATAGCCGTAAATTTTCGGAGAAAACCGACCCGTTCCTCAAAGTGCCCGCAAAACGCTTGACATCTGCGGGCAAACAGTTTATGATAAAATCATAGTATTCCGATAGGAAATATATGAATAAAGGAGAAAAAATCATGGCACTCTATGGAAGCGTAACCGAACTTGTGGGGGCAACGCCCATTCTCGAACTCAAACGGTATGAAAAAAAGCTCGGCTTAAAGGCGAGAATTTTCGCAAAACTCGAATATTTCAACCCCACGGGGTCGGTCAAAGACAGGATCGCCAAGGCGATGATCGAGGACGCCGAACAGCGCGGCGCGCTCAAAAAGGGAGCCGTCATCATCGAGCCCACGTCGGGCAACACGGGCATCGGGCTTGCGGCGATCGCGGCGGCAAAGGGGTACCGTTGCATCCTTACCATGCCCGAAACGATGAGTTTGGAGCGCAGAAAACTCCTCAAAGCATACGGCGCGGAGATCGTCCTGACCGAGGGCGCAAAGGGTATGAAGGGGGCGATCGCCAAGGCAAGCGAACTCGCCGAGAGCATCGAGGGGAGTTTTGTTCCCTCGCAGTTCGAGAACCCCGTCAACCCCCAAATGCACTATAAAACCACAGGCCCCGAGATCTGGAAAGACATGCGCGGCGCGGTGGACGTGTTCGTCGCGGGGGTCGGCACGGGCGGCACGCTTACGGGCGCGGGGAAGTTCTTAAAGGAGCAAAAGGGCGATGTCAAAGTGGTGGCGGTGGAGCCCGCAACCTCGCCCGTATTATCAAAAGGTCGCGCGGGCGCGCATAAAATACAGGGCATCGGCGCGGGATTCGTGCCAAAAACGCTCGATGCGTCCGTTTACGACGAAATTTTCCCCGTGGAGAACGAGGCGGCGTTTGTCTCGGGCAGGGAACTTGCCAAGACGGAGGGGGTGCTTGTGGGCATCTCTTCGGGCGCGGCTTTGTATGCCGCCACGCAGATCGCTTTGCGCGAGGAGAGCGCGGGCAAGAACATCGTCGTCATTCTTCCCGACTCGGGCGATCGGTATCTCTCGACGGAGATGTTTGAGTAGTAGTTTCGCACAATTCTTTGCTCGTGCCACCCCCTTGGCGCCCCTATAGGGGAGCTGGCGAGCAACGCGAGACTGAGGGGTTTTTGAAACCCTTCCCCCGCTACGCGGGTACTTTCCCTAAAAGGGACAGCAAGGGGAAAGGGAAAATCATTCCTAAAATGTCATTTCGAGCTTGTCGAGAAATCTCTACCGCATTATAATAATGTGAGATTTCTTGACTTCGCCTGCGGCTCCGCTCGAAATGACAAATAGAAACCCTTGACGCCCTGCCTCGCGTCATTCCGTCCCGCACGCGTCATTCCGAGCCGTAACAGAAATTACGAAGTCCGACATGGCAACTTTCCGAGGGAATCTTGTTACGTCCAAGTACGCTTAAAACCACACCCAAACGTACCAAGATGCCTTCGCGGACTTGCTAACGGGACTGCGTAAACACATTTCGGCTCAGCATGACGCTTGGGAGAAAATAGTCAGAACCCCCTCTTGAGGAGGGGGACTAAGGGGGTGGTGTCCTTTTTCCGAATGTTCGCCGCCTTATTCACCACCTCAGTCACCTATGGCGACAGCTCCTCCTCAGGAGGAGCCCTTTTATTTTCCCCTTTCTCCACAACATGTTGTGGCGTGAAAAAAATTTGCCACAAGCGTGTATATTTGCGAAAAATTTTTCCGATAATTTCCGAAAAAAGTCAAAAATTCCTTCCAAAATCGCTTGACGAAAAATAAGCAAAGTGTTAAGATGATTAAGCTGTCCGAAAGGCAGAGCGCTTTTCGTATAGTTTCGGCCGTTCGCCGAATACCGCAAATTGACAACTGCATAGCAAGAACGAAGTTTTTACGTATTGTTTTTTTAGGAAGGCAATATGGAAAGACCAA
>CANRHB010000037.1 GCA_947630325.1 uncultured Clostridia bacterium | reverse complement strand
GGGAAAGCGGACATGACGAAAAAGGAAGGTCGTCTGTTCGACAAGCGGAAATACGTCTTTGATATTCTCGGCGGGAGTCAGATCGCGGAAGAAGAAAGAATGCTCGGCAACATCGAAAAGAAGGACGAAGAAGATGCCAAAGTCGTTCTCGCAGGCGCAGAGAAGCGCAAAAAAGTGATTGACGACTTAGACAGCCAATGGAAAGCGATTAAATATCAACTTCAAGAGTGCGTCAAAAAGGCAAGCAATTCGTTGAACGATGAGGACGCAGAAGCGTTACTTTCTGCCCCGCCCGAGGACAAGCTGTTCATCATTATGGAGATGATAGAACGTTACCCGCTTTCCGAGCAAATGCGGCTACAAAAACTCGCAGACAAGCTCCAAGAGGACTTGCCGCGAATGAAAGAATTGCAAGAAAAGGCAAAAGGATAAGGAGAAAAGATGAAATCAAAATTTTTCATTCCCTTGTTGGGCGCGATGACCTTATTGTCAGCCTGCCTGTTCATGGGAAACGCGGCGGGAACGGAAGCCTCTGCTGCCGAACCTTGCCAACATCAATACACGGAAAGAATTGTTCTTCCGACGTGTACGGTACAGGGATATACGCTATATACCTGTACGCTCTGCGGGGAACAGAGAAAAGATCACTATACCGAGGCAACCGACCATGACTACACCGTCCAAACGGTTGCCGCGACCTGTACGACAAAAGGGTATGACCGCTACACCTGTCAGAAATGCGGGGATACATACATGCAGACGACCGCGCCCGAACTCGGACACAGATTCGCCGAAATCGTTGTTCCCGCCTCCTGTACGCACAACGGCTACACAACACATTTCTGCACGGTCTGCGGCTATGAGTACTCGGACAAGAACGAAGCCGAAACGGGGCATTTCTATGAGGATGAAACATTCCCCGCAACCTGTACGGCGAAAGGCTACACGAAACACACCTGTTCCGTCTGCGGCTATTCCTATAACGACGGTTTTTCGGACAAGCTGTCACACGACTATGAACGAAGCGTTACCGAACCGACTTGTACGGCAGACGGCTACACGACCTATACCTGTTTGAACTGCGGGGACAGCTACACCGTCGGCTATACGGACAAGCTCGGACACAGTTATGCCCTCTCCGTCACACAGCCCTCGTGCGTCAGTTACGGCTACACGGAGCATATTTGCGCGACTTGCCATGACCGCTATGTGACGGACTATCAGATTCCGACGGGACATGAATACCTACACATCATCGTGGAAGCAACTCCCGAGAGCGTTGGATACACACGGCATCTTTGCATTAAGTGTAATTACAGCTATCTTTCCGACTTCGTTACGAGCGGAGACGCGGGATATATCCCCGAACCCGAAGAACCGTCCAAACCGCATAGCCATTCGTTCCGACTTTATGTGCAAGACAATCCCGAGAGCAAATTTTTTATCGCTCTTTTTGTTTGCAACTGCGGAAGTGTAAAAAGCGGCGGCTTAACCGTCCTCGGCTCAAAGGACGGAAACAATTTCACCGATCTGAAAGTGAATGCCTATGGGCAGGTGTTTTACGCCGATTTGAACGGCACTTATGAAGTGAAGATCGTAGACGAACAAGGCAGAGAACAAAGAACATTTTGGCTTTCTTCCCGTGGAATTTCCGAGCAACCGCCCGCAAAGCCCGACACGCCCGATAATCCGTCCAACCCGAGCGGACAACAGCCGCCCGAGGAACAAGACAATCCGAGCGGACAACAGCCGCCCGAGGAACAAGACAATCCGAGCGAACAACAGCCGCCCGAAGAACAGGGCAACCCGAGCGAACAACAGCCGCCCGAGGAGCAAGGCAATCCGAGCGAACAAGAACCGCCCGAGGAGCAAGGCAATCCGAGCGAACAACAGCCGCCCGAAGAACAGGGCAACCCAAATGAACCGAGCGATTCCGAAACGCCCGAAAACCCAGACGACGGAGAACCAAAGAGCGGGAATAGCGGTGTAACATCGCTCGTGCTGTTCTTTGTACTCATCGTCCTTGGAGGCGGCGGACTTGCGGCATACCTCATCATCAAGAAGAAAAAGAAAAACAAACAAAATTAAAATCAAAGTAAAAGGAGAAGAAAATTATATGTTTAATCTTTTGGCAGCAGAAGGACTTAACGGCAATCTTGCCGAAATCGTGGCAAAACTCCAATCGCTCATGGACAGCTTTTGGATATACATTGTACTTGCGCTTGCGGCGGTGGTCGTCGTTTGGGGCGCATACGTCGGTATCAAAATCGCCATTGCACACCGCAACGAGGAAAAAATCAACGCCCGCGACATGGTGAAAAACCTCATCATAGGTATTATCATCATCTTCATCGTCGCTATGGGCGCACCTCTACTCATCAACGGTCTGTCCGCATGGGTCGGCGCGTAAGCGGGAGAAAAACGAACGGGGCGGCGGTGTTCGCCGCCCCATATTTTTAAGACAAGGAGACGGATATGCTGTTATTCTTTCAACAGCTCGGTCTGCAACTCTTTCTGTGGCTGTTACAGCTCATAGACGGTATAATGGAGCTTTTCAATGCTATATCGGGCGTTGCGACCGTTAGCTATCAAGGACAAAAAGTAAATATCCTCGAACTCATCATCGGGGACACAGTAGTCGCTAATATCTTTTGGTGCATTTTTGTCTTGGCGGTGGGACTTACTTGCATTTTTGCAATCGTCGGGATCATCAAAAATATCTTGGCGAACAACCGAAACTTATCGTCCATTGTCGGGAAATTCTTTCTTGCATTGCTCGGAACAATGGCAATGCTCGCCGTGGTCTTTCTCGGTATCATGATTGCGGGCGCGGGACTTTCGTTGATTGCACAGATTTTCCAAATCGGCAATACAATGAAAATTTCAAATGCGATTTTCAACGCCTGCGTCGGCGATTGGATAAACGGATATTCCATTAACGGAATAGACGTGACATCACTCTCGGTGAGCGACATTTTTGGAACTTTCAATTCCGCCCTGTTCGGGATATGGCCCACCTCGTGGAAGATGAACGGCATGGTCAACCCCGACACGTTCTACTATATGCCCGCTCTGATTGCGGGGTGCGGCGTTACGATTGCGCTCATGATTGCGCTTATCAATCTTGCGAAACGGATTTTTGAGGTCGTGTATCTCTATTTCTGTATGCCGATCTCTATGTCTACGCTTCCGCTCGACGACGGGGCGCGGTTCAAAAATTGGCGAGAGCAGTTTGTAACGAAAATCATTCTTGCCTATGGCGCGGTGTTCTCGGTCAATGTGTTTGCAATCATCTTGCCCATCATCTTGCAAGTACATATTGACAGCCTAAACGGTTTTGGGAATGCCATGTTCATGATAATCATGATTATCGGCGGGGCTATGGTGATCCCCGCAGGGCAGACATTATTTGCACGTCTTTTCGGACAGGCAGACGACTATCATGCGGGCGGTAGCTTCCTCAGAAGCGCGTTCTATGGGAGCAGAATCATCGGCGGCATGACAATAGGCTTGGCGGCAAAGGGCGCGAAAGGTATTTATCATGTGGCACAACGCTCACGCGCACACCATGCCGCGAGCGCAGAAAAGAAAGGCGACGGCGAATCAAAAGAGGCAAGCGGTGAGGACGAGAAATTCACCGAAGCCGAGGGCGCAGGCGCGGAAAGCGCGGAAAGCACAGAAGGAGGTAGCGGAGAATGAGAATTATTCCTAAAAAAATTAAAGTTAAAAATACGGTTTGGAAATGTTATTCCATGACCGACGTAATTGTCGCCTTGTTCGTTTTTGCAATTATTTTTATTGCAATTACGACGGGCGCATGGGCATTTGCAATCATCTTGGGACTTGCGGCGGTCGTCATGTTTATGCCTACCCCCGACGGTATCTTCTATAATTGCATTTTTGAGAACGTCAAATTCCTGTTTGCAAAGAAAAAGTACACTTCCGAAGCGGTGAACCCGAAAGAAAATGTGGACGCACTTTTCGGTCTGAAAGAAATCAAAGACAACGGCTTGCTCGTATATGGCGGCGGCTCGTTTGGGCGCGTGATAAAAGTCGGGCAGAAAAACTTCGGCATCGAGGACGCGGCAGAACAGAACATCGACATCAACTACTTTGCGAATGCCTTAAAACTTCTCGACCAAAACCAAAGCGCGGACATCGTGAAAATCGACCGTCCCGTGAACTTGGACGGCTTTGCGGGAGAGCTTTTCGGACGGCTCATGGCAATCAAGAAAAGCGACGAAAACAGTGAGATCAAAAAAATCAAGGCGGGCATTTTGAGCGAACGCATAGACCGCATTGACAAGCTCAACAATATCCGCAAGCAATATCTTTCGGACTACTACATAGTGGTGTACGGTAAAAACGAACTCGACCTCGAAAGCACGGCAGTCAATGTCGCGGCAGAGATCGCAAAGTGCGGGCTGAATACAAAACTTCTCGGCATAAGAGAGACGGCGGTCTTTTTGAAATACAGCTTTTCCCGCAACTTCGACGAACGAGAAATCAAGGACGTTTCGGACGAAGAATTGCTCTCTTGGGTGAAACCGAAAGAAGTGGTATTCCACGGAAACAAGTATGAAATCGAAGGGACAGAGGCGACGGTGCTTGCGATTGCCGACTACCCGCTCCGCGTCAAGAACGCATGGGGCGCAAACCTCTTTAATATCCCCAACACAAAGGTCGTCATGCACGTCAAGCCCGTCGATAAATTCAAAGCAATTCGCCGAATCGACAAGTGCATCGGCGAAATGCAGACGAAACAAATCATTTCTGAAAAGGCAAGCGAGGCAAACAGCGCGGAAACCCACCAAGAGACAATGAATGCCCTGCTCGACGCGCTTCAAACGGAAAATGAGAGCTTGTTTGACGTGACCCTCACCGTGACCGCCTACAACTACCTCAAAGACGAAAACTACAAGAAAGCCGTGCGCAGGGCAATCCTCACGGGCAACTTCCGCCCCTCCACACTCTATGGCTTGCAAATCGACGGTTTCAAAACGGCGGCTATTACTCCTGCGGCATACCTCAAAAACCAAGAGCGCGGTATCAACAGCTCGTCCCTTGCGGCGGTCTTTCCGTTCGTGCGGACATTCGTCATGGACGACGGCGGCATTATGCTCGGAGAGAACAAGACGAACGGCTATCCCTTCATCTTCAATCTTTGGAAACGCGGAAATCTCTATCAAAACTCCAACGCCATGATTATCGGCAAGTCGGGTAGCGGGAAGTCATATTTCCTTAAAAACCTAATCTTGAACGAGTGGTCGAACGGAACGCGCGTCATCGTCCTCGACCCCGAAGCAGAGTACCTTGCGCTCACGAGAAATCTTCACGGCAACATCATCAACGTCGGCAACGCGACGGAGGGACGTATCAACCCTTTCCACATCTATAAAATCCTCACCGAGGACGGTGTTCCCGCAGACAGCAAAATCACATTCCGAACGCACCTTAAAATGTTGGAGAGCTTCTTCAAAATCGTTCTCGAAGATGCCCCCGTGGACGCGATTGAGCTTATCAATAACCTTGTCGTCGAAACCTATGAGCGGAAAGGCATTACCGAAAACACGGAATGCTCCGACTTGCCCGCAGAGAGTTTCCCGACTTTCTCCGACCTCATGGAAACGCTCAAAAGCAAAGACACAAAACAAATGGATACGCTCACGCAGAGAGACATGCGCACGGCAGAACTGTACTTGCAAAAGTTTGTCACAGGGCGTTACAGCGATATTTGGAACGCGCCTTCGACATTAAAAGTGGGCACAGACCTCATCGACTTCGACTTCCAATCGCTCTTTGCGAACAAGAACAACGTCGTTGCGAACGCACAGATGTTGCTTGTGTTCCGTTTCATCGAGCAGGAAGTCATCAACGCAAGGGAGCTGAATAAGAGCGGCGGCAATCTCCATACCTTAATTGTCGTGGACGAGGCGCACCTCTTTATCGACGCGAAGTTTCCGATTGCTCTCGACTTCTTCTTCTCAATGAATAAGCGAATCAGAAAGTACGGCGGTAGTTTCATTCCCGCCACGCAGAACATCGCCGATTGGAACGCGAATGAGGAACTTCGGAACAAGACTTCAACGATCTTAAAGAACAGTCAATACAACTTCATCTTCAAACTCGCCGCGCCCGACATGAAAGACGTTTTGGACGTGTACCGTGCAGGGGACAGCTTCAACGACGAGGAACAACGCATGATTATCTCGGCGGTGACGGGACAGGCATTCTTTGTAGGCTCTACCGAGCTTCGCGCCTGTATCCGTATTAAAGCGGGCGACTACGCACAGAGCTTGTTTGACGAAAACAAAAAGGAGGAACAGAATGAAGATTAAAAGAAAAGGTGCTTTTGCAGTAGTCGCTTCTGCGCTCGTGCTTTGTGTACTTGCACTTTTTCTCGGCTTTTCAATAAGGACGGGCGCAAAAACAGTTTCGGCGGCAGGAACGCCTCGGTACAAGATGTACTTCGACTACAAGTATTCTGCGGGTGCGACTAC
>CANRHB010000036.1 GCA_947630325.1 uncultured Clostridia bacterium | reverse complement strand
GTTTCTCTTGATGACCTTGCACTTGTCGCACATGGGTTTTACGGAAGGACGTACTTTCATTTTTCAATACCTCTGTTATAATTTGTTACACCTGCATTTGCCGGGGGCAAATCAGTTCTCTGTCTTTTGTGCGGTAGAGATGTTTCGACTCCGCTTCGCTTCGCTCAACATGACAATTTGGAAACACCCCCACCCGTCTCGCTTCGTTCGCCACCCTCCCCCAACAAGTTTGGGTAGGGCTTATTTCAAATCACTTGCCTTAGGCGGAATTCACTTCCGCCGTGGGCGACCCAATTTGGCAATTACTTTTGCCTTCTTGTCCGATGAAACGAACGAGAGAACCAAATAAGTTAAACCGTGCCCGCAGGTTTCCTCGTTAAATTCTTTTCCCAAAAAAGAATTTAACGAAACTTAATTCTTGCTTCTCCAAGTGATCCGCCCCTTCGTGAGGTCGTAAGGGCTCATTTCGAGTTTCACGCCGTCCCCCTCGATGATGCGGATATAATTCATTCTCAGCTTTCCCGAGATGTAAGCGGTTATGATGTGTCCGTTGGAGAGCTGGACTTTGAATGTTGCGTTCGGGAGCGCCTCGATGACCCTGCCCTCTGCCTCTATCACGTCGTCTTTGGACATAACTTACTCCTTAAAGCGTCAGAATTTCCACGCCGTCCTCGCGGACGACAAGGGTGTTTTCGTAATGCGCGGCGGGCTTTTTATCCGCCGTCACAGCTGTCCAGCCGTCGTCGAGCACTTTCACGCGCCAGCCGCCCGCGGCGATCATCGGCTCCACGCAGATGACCGTTCCCGCTTCGAGCCGCACGCCCGTGCCCTTTCTGCCGAAATTCGGCACGGAGGGATCCTCGTGCATTTCCCGCCCGATCCCGTGCCCCGTATAGGCGCGGATGACGGAAAAGCCGTTCGCTTCGGCATATTTCTGCACGCGGTAACCGATGTCATAGAGCGGCGTGCCCGCTTTGAGGTCCCTGATCCCCTCGAAAAAGCATTCTTCCGTGACCTTCACGAGTTTTTCCTTTTCGGGAGAGACTTCGCCGATGCGGAAGGTCCTCGCTCCGTCGCCGTGGAAGCCGTTTTTATAGGCGCACAGATCGACGCTGACGATGTCCCCTTCCATGAGAACTCTTTCATCGGGGATGCCGTGCACCACCACCTCGTTGACCGAGACGCAGGCGGACGCGGGATAGCCGTAATAGCCGAGACAGCTGGGCTCTGCGCCGCTCCCCTTGATGAAGTGATAGACGAGGTCGTCCACCTCCTTCGTCGTCATACCGGCGCGGATCCGCTCCCCCACAAAGGAGAGGCAGTCCCGCACGATGCGGCAGGGCTCGCGCATGAGCTCGATTTCTTCTTCGCTTTTCGGAACGATCATATCAACCGATGAGTTTGTCGAGGGTCGCCTTGACTTCCTCGAAGAGGACTTCTGCGGGCGCCTCAGTGCCTGTGAAGTCGAGGATCTTGCCCTGCTTGCGGTAATAATCGATGAGGGGTGCGGTCTGGGCGTTGTAAACGGAGAGCCGCGCTTCCACCGTTTCGGGGTTATCGTCCTTTCTCTGGTAGAGTTCCCCGCCGCAACGCGCGCACTTGGTGGCGCCGTTGAGCGTGGAGACGTGGTAGCTTTCGCCGCACTCTCTGCAAACTCTTCTGCCGCAGAGACGGTCCATGAGGAGGGCATGATCGATGTTGATGTTCACGACGCCGTCGATGTGCGCGAACTTATCGAGTTCCTCCGCCTGGAAGAGATTGCGGGGAAATCCGTCGAGCAGATACCCGTTCTTGCAGTCGTCCCACGTCAGTCTGTCCTTGACGATGGCGACGGTCACTTCGTCGGGCACGAGTTCGCCCTTTTCGGTATAGGACTTGGCAAGCAACCCGATCTCGGTGCCCTTTTTGATGTTCTCGCGGAAGATGTCCCCCGTGGAGATGTGCACCAAGCCGTATCTGTCGGAGATCTTGGTCGCCTGCGTTCCCTTGCCCGCCCCGGGCGCGCCGAGAAGAATGAGATTCATAATTTTCCCCCTTACCGATGGATTTTTCTTCTTGCCGAAACGGCAAACCGCCTCGGCAAGAAATGGATTGGCTTACTTTAAGAACCCTTTGTAGTTCTTCATCATGATCTGCGACTGCAACTGCTTATCAAATTCGAGCGCCACGGAGACAACGATCAAAAGTCCCGTCGTGGAGAACGCGTTGAGCAGGGTGCTGTCCTTCGTCACAAAGCTGAAGATGAAGGAAGGGATAAACGCGACTAGCGCAAGGAAGATCGCGCCGAACAGCGTAATGCGGTTGTTGATCTTCTTCAAGTACTGCGCCGTGGGCTTGCCGGGACGGATGCCCTGGATAAAGCCGCCGTTTTGCTGGATGTTCTTGGAGACGTCCTCGGGGTTGAATTGGATCTGCGCATAGAAGAACGCGAAGATGAAGATGAGGACGACGAGCACGAGCACGTACCAAGGGGTGCCGCTTGCGAAGTTGGTGTTCCACCAGGCGAGGGAGTCGCTCCACGAGGGAACAAGGCTCATGATCATGCTGGGGAAGGAGATAATCGCAAACGAGAAGATGAGAGGCATGACGCCGCTTCCCGTGATCTTCATGGGGATCACGGAGCTCTGCCCGCCGTACATCTTGGTGCCGCGCACCTGCTTTGCATACTGCACGTGGATCTTGCGTTCCGCGAGGTCGACGTACACGATGCAGAAGAAGATGACGACTGCGAGGGCGAGGAACCCGAGCACTTCGAAGAGAGGCGCAAGGTTGTTCGCCGTGATCGCGGCAAATTTCCCGATGATGCTGTCGCCTGCCGTGGAGATGATACCGATGAAGATGATGAGGGAGATGCCGTTGCCCACGCCGTAGTCGGTGATACGTTCGCCGAGCCACATGACGAGCATTGCGCCGCCCGTATAGATCACGGTAATATAGAGGATGGCAAGCCACTGCTGGTTAAAGAAGAGCGCCCAGTTGACCGCGTCGCTCGATTCCATGGAGCCGAAGCCGCCCGCAAAGTTGACGATGATGCCGATGGACTGCACGACGGCGAGCACGATGGTGATGATACGCGTGATGGTGGTGATCTTCTTTCTGCCCTCTTCCCCCTCTTTCGAGAGCCGTTCGAGGGCGGGGATACCGACCGTCAGGAGTTCCACGATAATGGAAGCGTTGATGTACGGTCCGATACCGAGCGCAAACAGGGTCCCGTTTGCAAGCGCGCCGCCGGTGACGCTGCTCATGAGTGCGAGGAAGCTGTTGGCAGTTCCCGTTGTTACTCCGCTGATCTGGTCCTCGATGAAGCCTCTTGCAAGTCCCGGGACGGGAATATAGCACCCCAAACGGAACACGAGAAGGAGCAACAGGGTAATGATGATCTTCTTTCTGATGTCTTTGTTCAGAAAGGCGTTTTTGATAGTTTCAAACATGGTTCACTCCTGTTTTGCCGATTAGCGTGCGGCAAGAAGAGTTACTCGGCGACTTCCGCCGTGCCGCCCGCTTTCTCGATGGCAGCCTTTGCGGCTTCGGAGAATTTCTGTGCACGCACGGTAAGCGCCACGGTAAGTTCGCCGCTCCCGAGCACCTTCAAACCGACATTGTTCTTCACTTCTTTTGCAAGCCCGTTCTCCATCACGAATCCGTAATCGACGACCGTCCCAGCGGGAAGATCGTTGAGCGCGGAAAGATTGACGATGACGTAACTCTTGCCCCACTTGTTGTGGAAGCCGCGCTTGGGGAGCCTTCTTGCGAGGGGCATCTGGCCGCCTTCGAACCCGGGACGGACCCCGCCGCCCGAACGCGCCCACTGGCCCTTGTGTCCCTTGCCGCTCGTCTTGCCCAGCCCCGAGCCGATGCCCCTGCCGAGCCGCTTTGCGGAAGTTCTTGCTCCCTCTGCGGGAGATAAAGTATCTACTCTCATTGCTGTCTCCTTATACGTTCTCCACCTTCACAAGGTGCGCGACCTTTTTGAGCTGTCCCTGCAATGCGGGGCTGTCCTCAAAAGTCTTTTCCGAACGGATCTTTTTGAGCCCGAGCGCGGCGATCGTCCCTTTTACGGACTTGACTTCGCCGATGGGGCTCTTTACAAGCGTTACCTTTACCATAACTGCCTCCTTAGCCCACGATCTCTTCCACGGACTTGCCGCGAAGGAGAGCGACTTCTTCCGCCGTCTTGAGCGAAGCGAGACCCTGGACGGTCGCCTTCACGCAGTTAACGGGGTTCTGCGTCCCGTGGGACTTGGTTCTGATGTTCTTGATGCCGGCAGCTTCCATAACGGCACGCACGGGGCCGCCCGCGATCACGCCGGTACCTTCTTCGGCGGGCATCATGAGGACTGCGCCGCGCCCGAATTTGCCGAGGATCTCGTGAGGGATGGTGGTGTCCACGATGGGAACGCGCACGAGGTTCTTCTTGGCGGCCTGCGTCGCCTTTTCGATCGCCTCGGGCACTTCCTTCGCCTTGCCCTGGCCGTAACCGACCTTTCCGTTGCCGTCGCCGACGACAACGAGCGCGGCGAATCTCATGTTTCTGCCGCCCTTTACCGTCTTGCTGACGCGGTTGATGCCGATGAGTTTCTTGATGAAACCGTCGTCCTGTTCCTGTTTTCTCTGAGGTCTGTTTTCTCTTGCCATGATGTCTCTCCCCGTTAGAATTTCAGACCGGCTTCACGCGCGCCGTCTGCGACCGCTTTTACGCGCCCCGTATAGAGGTAACCGCCCCTGTCGAACACGACAGTCTCGATCCCCTTCTCCTTGGCGCGCTCGCCGACCGTGGTCCCCACGATCTTCGCAGCCTCCGTCTTTGTCTTGCCCGCGACCTGTTCGCGGATGGACTTTTCCAAAGTGGAGGCGGATGCGAGGGTGACTCCCTTTACGTCGTCGATGACCTGGACATAGATGTGATTCAGACTTCTGTAAACGTTCAAACGAGGCGTTTCCGCCGTGCCCGAAACATGTTTGCGGACGCGGGCGTGACGGCGCTGTCTGACCGAATTTTTATCAACTTTCGTTATCATGATTTACGCTCCTTTACTTCTTGCCCTTGCCCGAAGTCTTGCCTTCCTTATGCTCGACATGCTCGCCCTTGTAGCGGATGCCGTATCCGTGATAAGGTTCGGGAACGCGGATCGCGCGGAGATTCGCGGCGACCTGCCCCACCAAAACCTTGTCGATCCCGCTGACGGTGATCTCCGTCGGGGAAGGACATTCCAACTTGATGCCCTCGGGCTCGGTGAACTCGACGGGATGGGAATAGCCGACGTTGAGGACAAGTTTGTTGCCCTGCTTTGCGACCTTCCAGCCGACGCCCTTCACTTCGAGGCCCTTGGTGAAGCCCTCCGAAACGCCCTTGACCATGCCTGCGATCAAGGCTCTGTAGAGCCCGTGCAAAGCGCCCGTCTCGGTGGCGTTATCGAGTGCGGTGAGAGTGATGTGTCCATCCTCCACCTTGATGTCGATCGCATTGCTTGCGACCGTGCGGGTCAGCGTCCCTTTCGGTCCCTTTACGGTGATGACCGAGTTCTCATAGCCGAGGCTGACGCCGGCGGGGACCGCGATGCTCATTTTACCGATTCTCGACATAAGTACCCCTCCTTAATAGACGTAGCAGAGCACTTCGCCGCCCACATTGAGCTTTTTGGCCTGCTTATCCGTCATGATGCCTTGGTTGGTGGAGACGATAGCGATGCCGAAGCCGCCCATGACCTTGGGCATTTCCTTTGCGCCGCTGTACGTTCTCAGCCCGGGCTTACTTACTCTTTCGAGCCCGCCGATGACCGAACGTCCGTCCGCGTATTTGAGGGTGAGCACGAGCTTCCCGTTAAAGCCGTCCTCCACCGTCTCGACGCCCGCTACATAACCTTCTTCGAGAAGAATGCGCGCGATCTCCGTTTTCATCTTGGAGGCGGGGATCTCCACCGTCTCCTTTTTGACCATGAGCGCGTTCCTGATTCTCGTGAGCATATCTGCGATAGGATCTGTCATTTCTCTGCCTCCTTACCAGCTCGATTTTTTCACGCCGGGGATCTGTCCCTTATAGGCGAGATTCCGGAAGCAGATACGGCAGACGCCGTACTTCCGCAAAACCGCGTGCGGTCTCCCACAGATGGAGCAACGGGTATATGCTCTCGTGGAAAACTTGGGGGTTCTCTGCTGTTTATTGATCATTGACTTTTTTGCCATGTTCTTCTCCTCACTTCTTGAAGGGCATTCCGAGCGCCCTCAACAGCTCTCTCGCTTCCTCGTCCGTCTGCGCCGTGGTGACGATGCAGACGTCCATCCCTCTGATCTTTTCCACCTGGTCATAGGTGATCTCGGGGAAGATCAGCTGTTCCTTCAAGCCTACCGAATAGTTCCCTCTGCCGTCGAACGCCGTTGCCGACACGCCGCGGAAGTCGCGCACGCGGGGAAGGGCGATGGAGACGAACTTGTCGAAGAAGTCGTACATACGGGTGCCGCGCAAGGTGACCTTGAGGCCGATGTTCATGCCCTCTCTCACCTTGAAGTTCGCAACCGATTTCGTCGCCTTGCAGTAGATGGGTTTCTGGCCCGTGATGAGCTTGAGCTCGTTTTCGATGATCTGCATGGACTTCTGGTTGTCCTTGATGTCCCCGAGCCCGGTGTTGATGACGATCTTCTCGATCTTGGGGACCTGCATCACCGTCTTGTAGCCGAACTTCTTCATGAGATAGGGAACGACTTCTTCACGGTATTGCACAAGGACTCTGCTGGGCTCGCGCTGTTCGGGAGCGGGAGCTTCCTTCTTTCCTGCGGGGGCCTTTGCGGCTTTTTCCGCAGGAGCCTTTTTCTTCGCGGTCTTTTCCGCAGGCTCTTTCTTCTCTGCCATATTTACTCCTTGACCGTCGGCATGGTTTTCGCCCGTAACAGCGGACGTTTACTCGACGGGTGCCTCCTTGTTGGCTTCTTCGGTCTTTTGGCTGCGCTTTCTCGTCCTCTTCTTGGGCGCCTCTTCCTTCTCTTCGACGGGAGCCGCCTTCTTGGCCTTCTTCGCATACGCCTTGTCGAGCACCGCGCCGCACTTCTTGCAGACGCGGACGTTCTTCCCGTCTACAACGGTGTGGCCGATCCTCGTCGCCTTGCCGCACTTGTCGCACACGATCTCCACGTTGGAGACGTCGATGGGAGCCTCTTCGGTGACGATCTTGCTGTTTTCGTTGGCTTTTCTCGCCTTCTCGTGCTTGTGCACGATGGCGACGCCCTCAACGACCACGGTGTTGTTCTTGGGGAAGGTCGCAAGTACTTTACCCTGCTTTCCCTTATATTTGCCCGTCAAAACGAGCACATTATCGTTTACTTTAATTTCCATGGCTTACAGCACCTCCGGAGCGAGGGAAATGATCCTCATGTAATCCTTCTCTCTGAGTTCTCTTGCGATGGGTCCAAAGATACGGGTGCCCTTGGGCTGTTTCTGCGCGTC
>CANRHB010000035.1 GCA_947630325.1 uncultured Clostridia bacterium | reverse complement strand
TTTGATATAAAATGATTCTAAACAAGGAAGTCGAGAGTTTTGCTCTCGACTTCCTTGTTTGACTCGCCCAAAGGTGTATTCCGATATTAAATTAAGATTTTGTTTGATTCCCTATGGAATACACCCTTTGGAGGGGGTTTTGTTGAGCGCGGGTTCCGCTTGCTCCCTCCAGTGGAGGGGGTTTAATTATGCCCTCCCCCGCGCGGTCAGCGCGGGGGAGGGGTAGGGGAGTGGGCGTATTCTATTGTCATTTCGACCAAGCCGCTATGCGGCGCGTGGAGAAATCTCGCCTTGTTATAATGCGGTAGAGATGTCTCGACTACGCTCGGAATGACGTGATTTGAAATGGCGTTTTGTTACCCCCTTGCTGTCCCTTTTAGGGAAAGTACCCGCGAAGCGGGGGAAAGGGTTTCTGAAAACCCCTCAGTCTCGCTACGCTCGCCAGCTCCCCTACAGGGGAGCCAAGTGTTCTAATTGTCATTTCGACCAAGCCGCTATGCGGCGCGTGGAGAAATCTCGCCTTATAATGCGGTAGAGATTTCAATTTCGTCGCAGGCTCCTCGTGCCGCGCTTAGAGAATCAGAACTGCGCGCGGGGCGGAATGACGTGATTTAAGGGATTGCCCACCCCCTTAGTCCCCCTCCAATGGAGGGGGTTCCGTTGAGTGCGATTTCCGCTTGCTCCCTCTGGTGGTGGGGGTTCTGTCGGCGGGTTCCGCTTTTTATAAAAAAATAAGGACGCCTCAATTCGAGGCGCCCGCTTCGAGTATCCCCGAATTGTTGCGACACAATCTACTAACCACAAATGGAAAAAAGGATACGTCGATGCCGAGGTATCTCTGCGTGGTTAGTATTCGGTTGTGCCGCAATTTCATTCTACCACGGCGGAAAATAATTTGCAAGGGTTTGTCCGCAAAATAATTTTACTTTTTGCGCAAATCGCGCTATAATGGAAAAAAGAGGTATTTTATGGCAAAGAAACCCTACTACATCACCACGCCCATCTACTATCCCAGCGGGAATTGGCACATCGGGCATTGCTACACCACGGTCATCTGCGACGCGCTCGCACGTTTCCACAAACTCATGGGGGAGGATGTGTTCTTCCTTACGGGCACCGACGAGCACGGTCAAAAGGTGGAAAAAGAGGCGGCCAAGCGGGGCATCACTCCCCTTGAATTCATCGACCCCCTCGTCGCCGAACTCAAGGATATGTGGAAGCTCCTCGACGTCGAGTACAACCGCTTTATCCGCACCACCGACGAGGACCACGTGCGGGCGGTGCAACGCATCTACCAAAAACTCTATGAGAGCGGCGATGTGTATAAGTCCGAATACGAAGGCTACTACTGCACCCCGTGCGAGTCGTTCTGGACGGAGGCGCAACTCAAAGAGGGCAAGTGCCCCGACTGCGGGAGAGCGGTCACCCTTCAAAAGGAGGAGAGCTACTTCTTCCGCCTCTCCAAATACGCGCCAGCCCTCTTGGAGCACTACGAAAAGAACCCCGAGTTCCTGCAACCTAAGTCCCGCGTCAACGAGATGGTGAACAACTTCTTAAAGGCGGGGCTCAACGATTTTTCTGTCTCCCGCACGACGGTGAAGTGGGGGGTGCCTCTTCCCTTTGATGAAAAACACACCGCCTATGTGTGGATAGACGCCCTTTCCAACTACATCACCGCGCTCGGGTACGGCTCCGAAAAGGACGAACTTTACAAAAAATATTGGCCCGCAAACCTGCACATGGTGGGGAAGGAGATCGTGCGCTTCCACGCCATCATTTGGCCCGCCATTTTGATGGCGCTCGGGGAGCCTCTTCCCAAGCAGATTTACGGGCACGGGTGGCTCCTCATCGGCGGGGAAAAGCTGAGCAAGTCCAAGGAGAACGCCCGCCCCGAACTTACCGACCCTTATGAACTCGTCAAGCGGTACGGCGCGGACGCGGTGCGCTACTTCCTCCTCCGCGAAATTCCCTTCGGGAGCGACGGCGAATACACCACCGAGCGGTTTTTGAAGCGGGTGAATTCGGACCTTGCCAACGACCTCGGCAACCTCGTCTCCCGCACGACGGCGATGATCGTGCAGAATTTCGAGAGCCTCCCGCCCTGCGGCGAAAAAACGGCGCTCGATCTCGAACTCGAGGAGATGGCAAACGGGCTGTTTGCAAAGGTCAAGGACGCGATGGACAGGCTCAACGCGCCCGACGCGCTCGAGGAGATCTTCGCTCTCGTGGGCCGCGCCAATAAATATATCGACGAGACGACGCCGTGGCTCCTCGCCAAGGACCCCGCCCAAAAGGAGCGGCTCGGCACCGTTTTATATCACCTTGCCGAAGTCTGCCGCATCTGCGCCGTGCTCTTGAAACCCTTCTTGACGCGGGCGACCTCGCTTATTTTGCAGAGTTTCTCCTGCCCCGCGGACATGGGGTTTGAATGCGTGTCCTTCGGCTACTTGCAGGCGGGCGCAAAGGTGGAAAAACTCCCGCCCATCTTCCCGCGCATCGACGTTGCGAAGGAACTTGCCGCCGTGGAGAAGCTGGTGAAAGAGCAGAACGAGCAAAAAGAGAAAGCCTCGCACCCTTCTGTCATTTCGAGCGAAGCGACCGAAGGAAGCGGAGCCGAGAAATCTCAAATCACCATCGACGATTTCGGAAAGATCGAACTCAAGATCGGCGAAGTGATCGCCTGCGAAAAGGTCAAAAAGAGCGAAAAACTCCTCCATGAAACGGTCAAGGTGGGGGAGGAGACCCGCTCCGTCGTCTCGGGCATCGCAAAATTCTACACGCCAGAGGAAATGGTGGGAAAGAGAGTTGTGCTCGTTACCAACTTGAAGCCCGTCAAACTCTGCGGCGTGCTCTCCGAGGGCATGATCCTCTGCGCCGAGGACGAAGAGGGAAATCTTTCTCTGCTCTCTCCCGAAAAAGCGGTCGCAAGCGGGGCGAAAGTCAGATGATCGACGTTCACGCCCATTTCGCCGAGGAGGGGTACGAATTCCCCGCCGAGTGGGAGAAGATCAAGGCGGCGGGGGTGAACGCCGTCATTTTAGCGGCGGATACCCTCGCGCACGCAAAATGGCACTCCGAATTCGCCAAAACGCACAACGGTTGCTATTTTACGGTGGGCGTGCACCCCTCCGAGCTCGAAAATTTCGGGCGGGAGACGGTGGAAACGTGCGAAGAATGGGCGGCGGACGAAAAGTGCGTGGCGGTGGGGGAGATCGGGCTCGACTATCACTATCCCGACCCCGACAAACGGGCGCAACGGGCGGCGTTCGAAGCGCAACTTGCAATGGCCGAAGAACTCTCTCTCCCCGTCGAGATCCACTCGCGTGACGCCTGTGCCGACACCCTCGCCATTCTGCGGGAGCATTGCGGGCGCATGAAGAGCGGCTTTCTGATGCACTGCTATTCTTACGGCGCGGAGAACCTTCCCGACTTTCTCGAACTCGGCGCATACTTCTCTTTCGGCGGGGTCGTCTGCTTCAAAAATGCAAGACGTGCCGTGGAAAGCGTGCGCCTCTGCCCTTTGGAGCGCATTCTCTCGGAGACGGACAGCCCCTATCTTTCGCCCTTCCGCGGAGAAAAAAACAGCCCCGCGAACATTCCCGTCATCGTGGAAAAGCTGGCGGAATCGAAGGGGGTCACGCTTTTTGAGATGATCGAAGCGATCAGGGGGAACGCCGCGCGGCTCTTTCCCAAACTCAAACCGTAAAACAAAGAGAGCCTTGCGGCTCTCCTTTCTCATCTGTGGGGAGGGTCGTCCCCTCGCAAAAAGTTTGTGCAAGGCGCCGCCCTTTTATCGGAGGAAAAGCATGGAAGAAAGGCTTGCAAAATACAATTTTACCTTCAAAAAGCGATACGGTCAGAATTTTCTTACCGATTTGAACCTGCTTCGCGCCATCGTTTCGGACGCGGGGGTGGACGAAAACACGACCGTCCTCGAGATCGGCGCGGGGGCGGGCGCGCTTACCCGTGCTCTCTCCGAGCAGGCAAAACGCGTCGTCGCCTATGAAATCGATCAGAGCCTGCGACCCGTTCTCTCGGAGACCCTTGCGGGGTGCGAAAACGCCGAGGTCGTGTTCCGCGACTTTGCGCGGGAGAATTTTTCCGTCCTCGAAAAAGAGTTAAATGGGGAGTACCTCGTCGTCGCCAACCTTCCCTACTACATCACGACCCCCGTTGTGATGAAGTTTGTGGAGGAGGGCAAAACTTGCCGCGGGCTTACGGTGATGGTGCAGGAGGAGGTCGCGCGCAGGTTTTGCGCCGAGGCGGGAAGTCCGGATTACGGCGCGGTGACGGCGGCGATCGCAAGGCGGGGAACTGCCGAAATCACCCGTTCCGTCTCCCGCACCCTCTTCACTCCCCGCCCCAATGTGTACAGCGCGGTCGTCAGGATCGACTTTACAAAGGGGGGCTTTGCGGTAAAGAGCGAAAAGGCGTTCCGCGAGACGGTGCGCTGTGCCTTCCTCAACAGGAGAAAGACCCTCGAGAACAACCTCATGCGCGCCTTTTCCCTTTCGCGGGAGGAGGCGGGGGAATTGCTTGCCGTCCTCTCCGTTCCCCAAGGCGCGCGGGGGGAGACCCTTTCTCCCGACCGCCTCGGCGCGCTCTCCGACCTCCTCTTTGAAAAAAAGAGGACGCTTTTTGTGTAAATATCTGCCGAATGCGGAAAAATCTTCTTTGAAAGGCTTGAAATTTTCCCGTAAATAGTGTACAATAGGCAATGGTAAAAACCGCAAATCATTAGGAGGAATTTATTATATGGCAAAAAAGTACTGTTATCTTTTTACCGAAGGGAACGCGAACATGCGCGAACTCCTCGGCGGCAAGGGCGCGAACCTTGCAGAGATGACCAACATCGGGCTGCCCGTCCCGCAGGGCTTCACCATCTCCACAGAGGCCTGCACCCAATATTATGAGGACGGCAGACAGATCAATCCCGAGATCCAGGCAGAGATCATGGAGTACATCGACAAGATGGAGCACATCACCGGCAAGAAGTTCGGCGATCTCGAAAATCCTCTTCTCGTCTCCGTCCGCTCGGGCGCGCGCGCTTCCATGCCCGGCATGATGGACACCATTCTGAACCTCGGCCTCAACGAGCAGGTGGTGGAAGTCATCGCCAAGAAGTCGAACAACCCCCGCTGGGCTTGGGACTGCTACAGAAGATTCATTCAGATGTTCTCCGACGTCGTCATGGAAGTCGGCAAGAAGTACTTTGAAAAGCTCATCGACGAGATGAAGGAAAAGAAGGGGGTCACGCAGGACGTCGAACTCAACGCCGACGATTTGAAGGCCCTTGCAAACCAATTCAAAGCGGAATACAAAAAACAACTCGGCACCGACTTCCCCTCCGACCCCAAGGTCCAGCTCTTCGAGGCGATCAAGGCGGTGTTCCGTTCGTGGGACAACCCCCGCGCAAACGTCTACCGTATGGACCACGACATCCCCTACAGCTGGGGCACCGCAGTCAACGTGCAGATGATGGCGTTCGGCAACATGGGCGACAACTGCGGCACGGGCGTTGCGTTCACCCGTAACCCCGCCACGGGCGAAAAGGGACTCATGGGCGAATTCCTTACCAACGCACAGGGTGAGGACGTCGTCGCGGGCGTCCGCACTCCCATGCCCATCTCCCAGATGGCGGAAGTGTTCCCCGACGTTTATAAGCAGTTCCAGGAGGTGTGCACCACCCTCGAAAACCACTACCACGACATGCAGGATATGGAGTTCACCGTGGAGAACGAAAAGCTCTACATGCTCCAGACCCGTAACGGCAAGCGCACGGCGGCGGCGGCCATCAAGATCGCCTGCGACCTTATCGACGAGGGCATGATCACCGAGCAGGAAGCGCTCATGCAGATCGACGCAAAATCTTTGGACATGCTCCTTCACCCTCAGTTCGACCCCAAGGCTTTGAAGGAAGCGGACAAGAACAACGTCGTCGGCAAGGGCATTGCGGCCTCCCCCGGCGCGGCGGCAGGCACCATCGTGTTCACCGCAGAGGACGCCGTGAAGGAAGGCAAGAAGGGCAAGAAAGTTGTGCTCGTGCGTCTTGAGACCTCTCCCGAGGACATCGAGGGCATGAAGTTCGCGCAGGGCATTCTTACCGTCCGCGGCGGCCAGACCTCTCATGCGGCGGTCGTGGCGCGCGGCATGGGCACCTGCTGTGTCTCCGGTTGCGGCGACATCAAGATGGACGAAGAGAACAAGTGCTTCACCTTGGCGGGCAAGACCTACCACGAAGGCGACGGCATCTCCCTCGACGGCTCCACCGGCAACATCTACAACTGCATCATTCCCACCGTTCCCGCAGATCCCAATTCGGGCTACTTCGGCAGAATTATGGAACTTGCCGATAAATACAAGGCGCTCGGCGTCCGCACCAACGCGGATACCCCCAAGGACGCCAAGCAGGCGGCGGCGTTCGGCGCGCAGGGCATCGGTCTTTGCCGCACCGAGCACATGTTCTTCGATCCCGCAAGGATCGGCGCCTTCCGCGAAATGATCTGCTCCGACACCGTGGAAGAGAGAGAGGCGGCGCTTGCCAAGATCGAGCCCATGCAACAGGCAGACTTCGAAGGGCTCTTCGAGGCGCTCGGCGGCTATCCCGTCACCATCCGTTTCCTCGATCCTCCGCTCCATGAGTTCGTTCCCACCGAAGAGGCGGACATCGAAGCGCTCGCAAAGGCGCAGGGCAAGACGGTCGCGCAGATCAAGCAAATCATTTCCGACCTCCACGAGTTCAACCCCATGATGGGCCACCGCGGATGCCGTCTTTGCGTCACCTATCCCGAGATCGCGGTCATGCAGACGAAGGCGGTCATCAAGGCGGCAATCGCAGTCGAGAAGAAGCACCCCGATTGGAAGGTCGTTCCCGAGATCATGATCCCGCTTACGGGCGAAGTCAAAGAGATGAAGTTCGTCAAGGACATCGTCGTCAAGACGGCGGACGAAGTCATCAAGGAAGCGGGCGCAGATCTTCATTATGAAGTCGGCACCATGATCGAGATCCCCCGTGCGGCGCTTACCGCGGACGAGATCGCAAAAGAGGCGGAATTCTTCTGCTTTGGCACCAACGACCTTACCCAGATGACGTTCGGGTTCTCCCGTGACGACGCAGGCAAGTTCCTTCCCGCATACTATGCGAACAAGATCTATGAAAGCGATCCGTTTGCGAGACTGGATACGGTCGGCGTCGGCAAGCTGATGAAGATGGCGGTCGACCTCGGCAAGAGCGCCCGTCCCGAACTCCACTGCGGTATCTGCGGCGAACACGGCGGCGATCCTTCCTCCATCGAGTTCTGCCACAACATCGGGCTCACCTATGTTTCCTGTTCGCCTTTCCGCGTTCCGATAGCAAGGCTCGCGGCCGCACAGGCTGCTATCAAACAAAGCAAGGAGAAGAAGTAAGCCGTTTTGGAGCTTCTCTATCAGCTTTGAGGAAGCCAAAC
>CANRHB010000034.1 GCA_947630325.1 uncultured Clostridia bacterium | reverse complement strand
GCAAGTTTTGCATCGTGAAAGGAAACCTTCGTAAGAAAATTCATTCCGTCAATGACTGGTCGTCCGTCAGGATTATATTTCATCGTTTTGACCCCTATATTTTTTCTTTGATTTCGATTTTCGGCGGGAATGGTGCGGCAATGTCAAGAAAATCATTCTCTGTGATGATCGAAAAGTGAATGTCATCAAACGCAAAGCCGCAACTTTCTTTCATAAGCCAATTCATAAATTCCGAACTCTCTACAATATAGAGAGGATTTCCCTCGAAGTCTGCCTTCCGATAGGCTTGAATTTCGGGAATTTGATGATAAGATTCGATTCTTCTGCCTTCGTCACAAATGCAAAGCGCCTCTACAAAGCCGAAATTGACGGTCACAATATGCGAAAGACCTTCCAAAACGATCTTCGTTCCGTCTGAATTTTGTAAAACTTCTGCAACCTCATAGCGATCATGCGGAAGATTTTCATCGTAAATCTTGTATGTCATATTTTCATTATACCATAAACCCATACGAAAATCAAGCAAGGCAGATATCGCCCCAAAGATTTCATTATAAAGACCGCCGAGGGGAGAATCCCTCGGCAGCTTGCTTATGCGTTTTCATTCCCGAGATACAAAATAAATCCGAACCAATCGCGGGTTACGATTACCTTTGTTGAGTTCGGATTATTTTGATTTGGTGGAGATAGCGTGAGTCGAACACGTGACCTCTTGAATGCCATTCAAGCGCTCTACCAACTGAGCTATACCCCCATATATGTCCACTAATTTGGAGTACCCACCTCCTTAGTCCCCCTCCGCGGGAGGGGGTTCTGTTAGAGATAGGGCTCCCAAAAAAGATTGCGAAGCAAGATTTTTTGGGAAGAGGAGCAACCTGCGCCCCTTGAATACCTTTTAGGGCTCCCAAAAATATTTACGCAGTAAAGATTTTTGGGAAGAGGAGAGGCAAGCGGAAGAAGGATGCGAAACGCCATTAGGCGGTTCGCTCAAAACTCCGCTTTGCCGCGACGAGGTGGTGGAGCAGCGCGTCTCAAAGTCGAACACTTTGAGTTCGGATACTCCTTGTTTGGTGGACCTGCGCAGAGTTGAACTGCGGTCTTACAAGGTTCCTCCGCGGACACTACACGTTTAGTCTGTGGTCAGATCTCGCCCGCCGTCGGTCCACAGACAAGCGTCCGACAGGCTTACCTCCGATAATTCATCGTTCTTTGGGGGAAGTCAGCCAAAAAACAACGTTCCCTACTTAAATGACGCCCTGTTCCCGACCGTAGGTTTCGGGACAGAACGGAGCGCAAAAGTTACGCCGCAAGTGCCAAACGGGAAGCGGGAGCCCTCCGAGTGGCGGTTCTGCTATTATCAGCAATTAAAATTTTTCCGTTTTTACGGAGCCGAGCCTCCGACGTGCGTCCGACGAAATCCGCTTGCAATCGAATCCGAAACAGGCCCATGCATTTCGTCCGCTCTCTTATAATAACTTATTTTGCGCCGAATGTCAAGCCATTTGCGCGGGAAATTCGCGTTTTCCACTTTTTAATAATGAAGATAGAGATGTCTGCTTCGCACAGTGTTGCTCTCGGAGAACCCCTCAGTCGCGCGGGGCGCGACAGCTCCCCTAAAGGGGCGCCGAGAATAACCCCCACCTGTCGCCTGCGGCGCCACCCGCCCCCTTAAAAGGGGGGCAGGTTCCACCCCCCATGGTCCACCTCCGAGGGAGGGGGCTGTTGGGCGGCGCTTTATGCCTTAGAAATGAAGTAGGGGCATAAGGTATTCACTTTTCGGAAAAATTTCATAAACTATATTGGAGGGGTTTTGCAAGAAGAGAGTCCCCTTGTACTATGATAAAAACAAAAGACGGGCGCAAGTTTACCCGAAGTCTCCTCAAATGCATCTTGATCTTTCTGCTCGTCCTTCTGGCGGGCGGGGTCGTCATGATATTCTTTCTCACGGGCGGAAGCGGGCTGTTCGGCTATCAGGCGCGGATCGTCATGTCCTCGTCCATGGAGAAAAACCCGCAGGGAAACGTTGAAAATTACGCCGTTCGGGATATTCCCGCAGGAAGTCTCATTCTCATAAAACTTGTCCCGCAAGACGAAGACGCGCGCGGCGAGTTCTATTCAAGTCTCAAAACGGGCGACGTTCTCACCTTTTCCTATAAGGTCATCGGCGGGATCGCGGTGATCACGCACAGGATCCGAAGCATCGAGAGGGGAGACGGCGGGTACACCATTGTGCTCAGCGGCGACAACGGGACGAATGTCGGCACGCAGACGATCGATACGTCCGACAAGCAGAGCCCGAACCGTGTGATAGGAAAGGTGCTCTCAAAGAGCCTTTTCCTCGGCGCGCTTTTGTGCGTTCTGCGGCAACCGCAATATTTTGTCGCCTTTGGTATGGTCGCTTTGGCGGCAATGCTCATGGGAACAATCAGAAGTAGGGGCGGTTGTTCCTTCGGGCAAAACTCCCTCCGTGCAGAGGGATCTATGAAAAAAAAGATATTTGTACTGACTGTTGCACTGATTCTATGTTGTTTTGCGCTTGCGATCGGGGTGTCTTACGGTCTGTACGACGAAACGGTGTCCACTCCGACCCATTTAGTGGCGGGGTCGCTCAAAGCGACGCTCGAACGGGTGAAGCTCACCACCTACAATATCGGCAGTGACGGCAATTTTACGACCGTTGTCGACGAGAAGGTGAAGGACTTTTCGGCAGAGACGCAGGACAGCGTTTTCGGCATCGCCGCGGGAACGGTGATCGCGCCCGGGAGCACGTTTACCGCCGAAATGCGGATATCAAACGGCGGCGACGTGGCGTTTTATTACTACCTCGAAACCTTTTGCAACGGCATGGTGAGCGACCAGACGTTTGCCTCGATGCTGCAACTGACGGTTTCGACGGAGGAGGGCGTCACGCGGGAAGCGCTCCTTGGAGACGGGCTTACGGAGAGCGACGGCGAGGCGGTCGGGTCGGTGAATGTGGGCGAATCGGAAACCTTTACCGTGACGCTCAAATTCCTTGACGACAAAAACAACAACAAAGTGGAAAATAAGTTTGTTCTGTTTGACCTTTGCGTTCATGCCGTGCAGAAGATCGACGCGGCATAGCGGGAGGAACTGCGGGATAAAAACAGAAATAAGTAAAACCGCAAGGTATGGCGGTATATAAATTCAAGTTAATCGTAGAAACGATTTGAAGGCCAAAGCCGAATGTCGTAACCTTAAAAAACGGCAACCGCCGACGGAGCATTTCGCTCCGTCGGCGGTCTTTTGCTATTCTTTATTTAATCAATATTTTTGCCTATCAACAGTAAATGCCTTTTTTGTTCTAATCGTCTAAATCATTATCTATCGTATTAAATGCAAATGTTCCTATTGGAAATTCCAAGGTGCAATTTTTACTATTTATAATGCTCTTGACGTCTGAAGTTGCATTTTCATAGGATATGTAAAATGTTTTGCTTGTATAAAAGACATAATATCCGTTTTCGTCAAATTCTACCGTAGAATCAAAATCATCATAATATTCGAACTGATCACTATTCCTCAGCGTTTCCGTGTCATAATGAAATGAAAAGGAAAAATAATGATTACCTACTTCTTGTTCCAAAACATCATAGTATAAAACGAACATCTCTTGTGTCTCATCATGCTCTACAATTACTTTAATTGTGTCAAAAACATATTCTTTTCCTATTGAATAGACTTCTTGAGGTGTTTCATTGGAATAGCACCCGGCAAACAATAATAATGAGAGAAGTATAACACCAATAAGCATATAAAAGAACCTTATTTTTTTCATACTAATCTCCCTTACGAAATATCTTGTATGTCGTATTTTTATTATACCATAAACATACAAGAAAATCAAGCGAGGCGGGTATCACCCCAAAGATTTCATTAAAGACTGCCGAGGGGAGAATCCCTTGGCGGGCGGTTCTATATTATTTTGCTTTGAAAACTTTCACGTCGGAAAATTCGATTTCTAAAACATCATGGTGGGCTTCGCTACCCACAAAATACTCCAATTCGATTCGGGCGCGCATAAATTGCTCTGCGGAAAAGCAGTCGAGCGAGAGAATATAACAGTCTTTCATCCGCTTTGGCTTTTGGATCAATTTTCCGTCCAAAAACAAGATTTCATAGAAATTTCCGCCCGCGGGCGGGGCTTGCGCAGTCTTAAAATCGACGAGGAGCAAAAGGCACTCTTTCCCATATTGTTCGTCATAACGCACATCGACGAGCTTTGCATCGTGAAAGGAAACCTTCGTAAGAAAATTCATTCCGTCCATGACTGGTCGTCCGTCAGAATTATATTTCATCGTTTTGACCCCTATATTTTTTCTTTGATTTCGATTTTCGGCGGGAATGGTGCGGCAATGTCAAGAAAATCATTCTCTGTGATGATCGAAAAGTGAATGTCATCAAACGCAAAGCCGCAACTTTCTTTCATAAGCCAATTCATAAATTCCGAACTCTCTACAATATAGAGAGGATTTCCCTCGAAGTCTGCCTTCCGATAGGCTTGAATTTCGGGAATTTGATGATAAGATTCGATTCTTCTGCCTTCGTCACAAATGCAAAGCGCCTCTACAAAGCCGAAATTGACGGTCACAATATGCGAAAGACCTTCCAAAACGATCTTCGTTCCGTCTGAATTTTGTAAAACTTCTGCAACCTCATAGCGATCATGCGGAAGATTTTCATCGTAAATCTTGTATGTCATATTTTCATTATACCATAAACCCATACGAAAATCAAGCAAGGCAGGTATCGCCCCAAAGATTTCATTATAAAGCTGCCGAGGGGAAAATCCCTCGGCTGTTTGGCTTTATGCGTTTTCATTCCCGAGATACAAAATAAATCCGAACCAATCGCGGGTTACGATTACCCTTGTTGAGTTCGGATTATTTTGATTTGGTGGAGATAACGAGATTCGAACTCGTGGCCTCTGCGTTGCGAACGCAGCGCTCTACCAACTGAGCCATATCCCCAAACAGGTTTGTAAGGTAGAGATTTCTCGACTTCGCTCGAAATGACATTTTAGAACGTGCGGGCGGGGCGAAATGACGTTTAAGAATGTCACCCACCCCCTTAGTCCCCCTCCATGGGAGGGGGTTCTGTTGGAAGCAGGGCTCCCAAAAAAGATTGCGAAGCATTTTTGGGAAGAGGAGCAACCCGCATTAAAACCACGGTTTGGGCGCTTGCGCACAAACCCGAAAAGAATGCGGTGTTGCGACGAGGTGGTGGGAACAACAGGGCTCGAACCTGTGACCTCACGCATGTGAAGCGTGCGCTCTAACCAACTGAGCTATGCTCCCGAAAGCACGTTCTATTTTACATGCTTTTTTTTGTTCTGTCAACCGTTTTTCAAAAGAAATTTTTTCTTTTGTCATTTCCTTTGATAGACGCTCTCCCCAAAACTGTCGACGGCAACGACGAGCGGGAAGTCTTTCACCTCCATTTCATACACCGCCTCGCTCAAAAGGTCGGGGAAGGCGACGCACCTCATTTTTTTGACGGCGTTCCCATACGTCGCGCCCGCGCCGCCGATCGCCGCAAAATATACCTTCTTGTTGCGCTTTAATGCCTCTACCGTCTCCGCGCTCATCTCGCCCTTGCCGATCATGCCGCCCAGCCCCAAATCGAGCAGGCGGGGGGCGAAGGAGTTCATTCTTGCCGAAGTCGTCGGGCCGCAACTGCCGCAGACCTTTCCCTCGGGCGCGGGGCAGGGGCCTGCATAATAGATAACGGCATTTTCAAGGGGGAAGGGGAGAGGTCCGCCCCTGTCCAAAAGTTCGAAAATGCGTTTGTGCGCACAGTCGCGCGCGGTGTAGATTTTGCCCGAGAGCAAAACGGCGTCTCCCGCGTGCAGGTCTTCGATTTCGGCGGGCGAGAGGGGAAGGGCGATCTTCTTCATCACAGCGTCTCCTTTTCACAGCGGATGCAGTGGCATTGGATGTTGACGGCGACGGGGAGCCCCGCGATGTGGGTGGGGGCGATCTCAAAGCTGACGCCGAGCGCCGTCACCTTGCCGCCGAACCCCTGCGCGCCGATGTTGAGGTTGTTGATCTCTTGCAATGCTCTTTCTTCGAGTTTGGCGACGTCCGCGCGGGGATTTCTGCTCCCCACCTCCCGAAGAAGCGCTTTCTTGGCAAGCAGGGCGCAACCGTCGAAAGAGCCGCCGATCCCTACGCCAACATACACGGGAGGGCAGGGACGGGACCCCGCCTTTTTCACCGTCTCTGTGATAAAGGAGAGAATGCCCTCTTCCCCCTCGGCGGGGGTAAGCATTTTGAGCGCGCTCATGTTCTCGCTCCCGAACCCCTTGGGAAGGAAGGAGACGGAAATTTTGTCGCCCGCGACGATCTCGGTGTGCAGATGGGCGGGGGTGTTGTCCCCCGTGTTTTGGCGGGTAAGGGGGTCGCAGATGCTCTTGCGGAAATAACCGTCCGCATACGCCCGCCGAACGCCGTCGTCTACCGCCTGCGCAAGGGGCGCGCCCTCCAAATAGACTTCCTGCCCGATCCCGAGCAGAACGACCGCCATGCCCGTATCCTGGCAGACGGGCATCTTTTCGCGGGCGGCGCAGTCCGCGTTTTCAAGGAGGGCGGAGAGGGCGAACCTGGCGGCTCCCGTCTCCTTTTGCCCGGCGTTATCAAGCGCAATGCGGCAACTGTCCGTAAGCGTTCGCCCCGCTTTCAGGGCAAGACGGTAGATACAGTCGCTGATTTGTCGGGTGTTTACAACTCTCATATCTTTATTATAAAACAAATTTCTCCAAAAGCAAGATTTTTGTTTGAAAAACAGAAAAAATTTCGCTATAATGGAGGTATGGAACAGAACGGTTCGGAACAGTTGGAACAGTGGCGGAGGAAGGGGCTCTCCGAGAGCGGCATCGCCTATACGGTGGCCGCGCTCGGCGGCATGATCTTGTCCTACATTTTGGCGGCGATCTCTTCGGCGGTCGGGGGCGAGGGGAGTGCGGAGAAGAATTGGTATCTCTATCTCGCCTATCTCATGCCGCAACTTGCCATTTTCGGCGCGGTCGCAGTCTACTTCTTCCGCAGTAAGGAGCCCGTCCGCGCGCCCTTTCAAAAGACGCATCCCAAATATTTTTTGGTCGCGCTTCTCATGGAGTTCGGGCTTCTGTTTTCCCTCTCCGAACTCAACGGACTGTTTATTTCGGGGCTGGGAAAGCTCGGCTATTCGTCGGGCGGGGTGGCCGTTCCCGACCTTGCGGGTTGGAATTTGCTCCCCGCGCTCCTCGTCATCGGCCTTCTTCCCGCCGTCTTTGAAGAGACGCTCTTCCGCGGCATTATCGTGCGCAAAATGCACGGCGGCGGGTGGGGGCTTGCGGCCTCCGTGCTCCTCTCGGGCGCGCTCTTTTCCCTCTTCCACGGAAAGCCCGAGCAGACCATCTACCAATTCCTCTGCGGCGCGTGCTTCTCGCTCATCGTTCTGCGCGCGGGGAGCGTTTTGCCCACCATGCTTGCGCATTTTCTCAACAATGCGCTCATTCTTACGCTTACGTCGCTGGGCTTCGGCGACCTTCGCGCGTCCCTTCCGCTATGGGGGTATCTCGTCCTTGTCATCACCTCGGCGGTGTGCTTTTTGGGCGCGCTCGTCTATCTCATCTTTTTCGATAAGCGCGGCAACCAAAAGGGGGGAGTGAAGGACGGACTTTTCTTCTTCCTGGCGGCGGGCGGCGGAATTTTACTGTGCGCCGTGGAGTGGATCGCCGTGCTTGTAATGGGGTTTACCGGTGCTTAAAGTCAATTTTGTCTGCGTGGGGAAACTCAAAGAGGGGTACCTGCGCGAGGCGTGCGCCGAATATTTGAAACGGCTGTCCCGCTTCTGCAAGGCGGAGGTCAAGGAACTGCCCGAGAGCTCCCTCAAAGAGGAGGGGGAGGGCATTCTGCGCGCCGTTAAGGGACACACGATCGCGCTTGCGGTGGAGGGGAAGGGGTGCTCTTCCGAAAAATTTGCCGCCAAACTGCGGTCTTTGTGCGACCGCGGGGAGGAGATCACCTTTGTCATCGGCTCCTCCTGCGGGCTGGATCCTTCGGTGAAAAATGCGGCGGACGAATTGCTCTCCTTTTCGGAGATGACCTTTCCTCACCAACTCATGCGCGTGATCCTGCTCGAGCAGGTCTATCGCGCCTTTATGATCAATGGAGGCGGGGAGTATCATAAATAGGACACGCGGATTCGTTTCGCACAATTCTTTGCTCCTCGTCCGTTGAGCCCTACCCTTCGCTTGCGAGGGGGAGGGTGGCATGGCCCCGCCATGACGGGTGGGGGTGGGGCTCGTCGAAAATAATTGTGCGAGGAAACGTGCATTTGCGCCTTAACTAAGTTATCCTCTTATTCGTTTCATCGGACAGTAAGCCGTAAGAGTGCGGCAAATTGGGTGCGCTACCGCAGGGGGACCCTGCTCCGCGCAGTGATTGAGAACATTTGAAACCGTTCTAAATCACGTCATTCCGAGCGTAGTCGAGGAATGTCTTTGTTTAATAATGCGGACACCCTTCGACAGGCTCAGGGTGACGTGATTAAGAAGACGTGATTAAGAAAGTGTGTGGGGCAAGGGTGACGTTATCAGAACACTTGGCTCCCCCTCAAGGGGCAGCCAAGAGAATTTCTAAAATGTCATTTCGAGCGAAGTCGCCCCGCCCGCACGTTCTATGTTGTCTAAGGGCGGCACGAGGAGCTTGCGACGAAGTAGCAGAGCGAGACTGAGGGGTTTCCGAGAACCCTTTCCCCCGCTTCGCGGGTACTTTCCCTAAGAGGGACAGCAAGAGGGTTGTTCGCCGCCCCACCCCCCTACCCCCCTCCCACGGAGGGGGCAAGAAAGCGGGACCTCCACGGAGGGGCGTGAACCCCGCGCCAAAAGAACCCCCTCCAATGGAGGGGATAAGAGGGGGTGGGCACCATTCCCAAAATGTCATGTCGAGCGTAGTCGAGACATCTCTACCACATTGTAATAAGGCGAGATTTCTCCACTTCGCTCGCGAGCTCGCTTCGGTCGAAATGACAAATTTTGAAGCGCGGGGCAAATGACATAATTAGAACACGCCCCACCCCCCTACCCCCCTCCCACGGAGGGGGTAAGAAAGCGGGACCTTCACGGAGGGGCGTGAACCCCGCGCCAACAGAACCCCCTCCATTGGAGGGGGATCAAGGGGGTGGGCACCATTCCAAAATGTCATGTCGAGCGTAGTCGAGACATCTCTACTACATAATAATAAGGCGAGATTTCTCCACTTCGCTCGCGGGCTCGCTTCGGTCGAAATGACAAATTTTGAAGCGCGGGGCAAATGACAAAAGGACACGCCCCACCCCCCTACCCCCCTCCCACGGAGGGGGCAAGAAAGCGGGACCTCCACGGAGGGGCGTGAACCCCGCGCCAAAAGAACCCCCTCCAA
>CANRHB010000033.1 GCA_947630325.1 uncultured Clostridia bacterium | reverse complement strand
CTGCCGAAGATATAATCGAGCGACACGTCGAAATAGTCCGCATACCACAAAAGCGTTTCTTCCGACGGGAAGCCCTGCCCCGATTCATAGCGGAACACGCTCTGCTGCGTCGTGCCGATCATATCCGCAAGCTGTTTTTGCGACTTCTTGATGCTCATTCTCAATGCTTTCAGTTGATTTGCTACTTTTGTCATGACTCACCTCGTAATTGTCATTATAACAAATAATCGTGTTAAAGTCAACTTTTTCAACGTGTTATTTTGGAAAAAAAACCGTTGGATATTCGTGTTGTGCGAATGAAGTTTGACAGCGAATGTGACGTGTGATATAATCAAAACATGAACGAGAAGAAGGAACGGCAAGCCGAAAATATGCAGAAGATGAGCAGATATCTAAGCTACCTCCTGCGGCATGATCCTGCCGCGGCGGGGATCGCGCTCGATGAACACGGTTGGGCGAAGGTGGACGAGCTCATCGCAGGCGTCTGCGCTAAGGGAAGAGAGCTAAACTTTGAAACCCTTGTAGTGATCGTGGAGAGCGATGCAAAGCGCAGATATTCCTTTAACGAGGATCGCACCATGATCCGCGCCAACCAGGGGCATTCGATTGCCGTCGATCTTGAAATGAAACAGCTTCCGCCGCCCGACATTTTGTATCACGGCACGGCGGAAAAATATCTGCCGCTCATCCGCGAGAAAGGGATCTTGAAACGCTCCCGCAACTACGTCCACTTGTCAACAGACGCGGAGACCGCGCGAAAGGTCGGCGCCCGTCACGGCGTGCCCGTCGTGCTCGTGATCGACGCCGCGCAGATGGCGCGGGATGGCTTTGTATTCTTCCTCTCCGAAAACGGCGTTTGGCAGACCGAACAGGTACCCTTCCGCTATGTGAAAGAGGAAAAGTGCCCATAGTCCTCTTTTCGGGACATCGAAACGTGTATTCTATCGGCGAGGAGAACAGCATGCAAAAATTCATTGAAAAATTTGAAACAGGAACGAAGGAGCGGGCGCGGCTCGAATACGAGTGGAAGATTCTGCAAGGGACGGGAAACAGCGCGCGCATCGAAGCAGCGGTCGAAGAGATCGAAACGGCAAGAGAGAAGGGCTATTTCCCTCTTATGGGCGAGCGCGGGGGAAGGTATCTTGTATCGGCGGGTGAATTTATCGTCGGGGGAGCCGCAAACTGCTCCTATCTCCTCTACCAAGCGGGCGTGACGAAGGTGGACGCGCTCAAATACGACTTGCCCTTCGAGCGGTTTCTGAATCCCTTCAAAAAGAGCGAGGCGGAACTTTCGCTTGTCCCCCGTCCGCAGGAAACGGTCGAGCCGACCGAAGAGAATCTTTTGCGGCTCCTAATCGAAAAGGGAGTATGTCCCAAGCGAATTCTGCGCCCGAAAAAAATCGTGACGGCGGAGGGCGAAGCGCAGCCCGTAAAAGACATTCTTCACCCCACGAACGGTTATCTTGTCTATCAAGAACAGCTTTTGCATCTTTTGCACCGCGTGGGCGGGTATTCTTATGCGGAAGCCGACCTTCTTCGCCGCGAACTTTCCAAAAATCGCCCCGTGTCCTTTGAAAAATTTTCGGAAGGTGCGCTTGCGTTTGGCTACCGAGAGAAGGACGTCCGCGCACTTGAAAAGTACATTTACGAAGAGGTAGGTTTCCTCTATCCGAAAGCGCATCTGCTTGCGCTCGCCCTCGGCTAAACTCGTCCTCTTCTCGGACAAGCAAAGTTTGAAAACATAGCAATCGTGCGCTATAATACAAAAAGGAGAAAAAACTATGAGCGATAAGAAACACACACCGGATGAGTCCGAGCGGAAGGCATTGAAAGAAGCCTTTGAAAAGGCGTCCCAAAATGATGCGGAGGCGCAATATGAACTCGGAAACTGTTACTTTGACGGCGAAGGCGTTGAGAAGAACGTGAAAGAGGCTGTAAAGTGGTACGAAAAAGCCGCCATGCAGGGTCATGCGGAGGCTCAAAATTCCCTCGCCTATTGCTACAGTAATGGGTGCGGCGTCACGCAAGACGGCAAAAAGGCAATGGAATGGTGGAAAAAGTCTGCCGCACAAGGGTGTGTGAACGCAGAATTGAATCTCGCAAACAGTTATTACCGCGGGGGCTGTGTAAAACGAAATTATAAACAGGCGGTCAAGTGGCAGGAGCGAGCCGCCTTACATGGGTCTGCGCTTGCGCAATATAATCTCGGCACATATTATCTTTTCGGGGAAGGTGTAGAAAAAGATTGCAAAAAAGCCGCGGAATGGTTTGAAAAAGCGGCGTTGCAGGGATTTGCGGAGGCAGAGCACAATCTCGGTCTTTGCTACCTCAACGGCGACGGTGTAGCGCGGGACTTCGAGGCGGCAAAAGAGTGGCTGGAGAAGGCGGCGGCGCAGGGACATGAAAACGCGAAAAAAGTATTGAAAGAGTTGGAAGAGGAAGCGGAAGAAGATTTCGAGGAAGCACTCGATCTCTTAAAGAGCGCAGCGTCAAAGGGACACAAGGGCGCAAAAAAACTATTGGAAGCGCTCAATGAGGAAGCGCTCAATGAGGAAACACAGAGCGAATAAAGTGCCGTCCAAACTTCCCCCTTGGCAAAATTATTTATTTGTCCCGTTTTCGGGACAAAATTTGCAGTATCATTTCCTCCGAGAATACTCGGAGGTTTTTTTATGTCCGATCTTTTTTCGGAGCTCAACGAACGGACACGCGGTGCGGACTAACAAGCAAAATAAAGGAGATAGCAAACAGTGCAAGAATTTATTATCAATGACGGTATTTTGCAAAAGTACAGAGGGAAAGACACAGAAGTGACGGTTCCCGATACGGTGAAAGAGATCGGCAGGTACGCCTTTGCAAACAAAAAGATACTGAAAAGCGTTGTCATCCCTCCGTCCGTAGAAAAAATAGGTTGGAGCGCGTTTCAAAACTGTGAGTCGTTGGAGAGGGTCGTCCTGTCTGAAGGGCTGAAAGAAATTTATCCGAATGCGTTCTTTGCCAACCGAGCCTTGAAAGAGATCGTGATTCCGCCGTCGGTTAAAAGTATATGCGGCGGCGCCTTCAGCGGTTGCCACGCATTGGAGCGCGTTATATTGTCCGAAGGGTTGAAAATCATCGAATGGGGCGCATTCAGCTATTGCACAGCGCTTCAAGAGATTGCGATCCCGCGTTCGGTCGAAAAAATATGGTCGTCAGCCTTTCGGCATTGCGAATCGCTGCGGGCAGTCATGATCCCTCCGTCGGTAAAGCAGATCGAAGCCTATGCGTTTGCCGATTGCTATTCTTTGGAGAACATCACAATTTCCGAGGGGGTGGAGGAAATCGGCATGTATGCCTTTTTGAATTGCCGAGGTCTCCGCGAGATTACGTTTCCGTCTTCCATCAAGAAAGTATCGAAAAGTGTGGATTTGCCGTGGACGCTGAAAACGATCACCTTCAACGGTTTGCCACCGCGCCCCATGAATGCCTTCCGCTATTGCGTTGGGAAAAAAGTGATTGTCTATGCACCCAAGGCGAGTGTCATGGACTTTTCTATCTTAAAACAAGAGTACCTCGAAGGATACCTTCGTCTCCTCGGCAGGGGCGAGACGATATCCGAGGAGATCGTCGCAAACAACTCCCAATACTTTCAACGAAACGCCCGTGCGCTCTGCGGCAGTGCAAGCGACGAACTGTTTGATTATATGCTCAAAAATAAGCTGATCCCGTTGAAGGATACGGACGAGATCATCGCGAAGATGAGCGAAAAAAAGCAGACGGAGCGCGTCGCCGCCCTCATCGACTACACGCAGACGCAGTTTTCGGCGAAGGAAAGAGAAAAACAGTTTGCACGACGCTTTGCGCTCAAAGAACCCACGTTCACCGAGCTGAAACAGATATGGACGCTGAAAAAGTTAGACGACGGTACCTATCGGATCTCGGCATACAAGGGAGAAGAAAGCTGCATCGTCATTCCTTCTTCCATTCGGGGCGTCGCCATCACCGAACTTGGAAACGGCATCCGCGGGCTCTTCGATGAGACGCGCTGCAAACAAATCAAGAGCGTCATCCTGCCCGAGTCCCTCCAAAAGATCGGGAGCAAGACGTTCAAAAATTGTACGGCGCTTGAGCGGATCGTTCTGCCCGAGGGAGTGAAGATCATCGACGGGTACGCATTTGAAAATTGTGCAAGAATTACGTTCTATTGCAGGGCAAAGAAAAAACCTACGGGTTGGAGCCGCAGTTGGGCAAGAAGGAGCGGTCCCGACCGCAAGCAGGCAACGGTGGTTTGGGACTATCAAGGAGTATAAAAAGCCGTGAATAGAGACGAAACGAACAAGGAGAAGGAAAAAATTGCATTTGATATCCTGAACATGGCGCAGAGCATCCTGCTCATCCATATGCGCTTTTTGGGCGCCGCGGTTGCACGGTTGGAGCTTGTTCCTTACGCGGGGACGATCGCGACCGACGCTGTAAAGATCTATTATGATCCGAATCATATCATATCGCTGTTTCGGGCGGGAAAAGAGCGTGCGGCGCGGGTCTATCTTCACGTCGTACTGCATTGCCTCTTTCTGCATCCGTTCTCGAATGCAGAGCGAAGAATGTGGGATCTCGCCTGCGACATGGCGGCGGAGGCGGTGATCTGCGAATGGGCGTTGCCCTTCACGGACGACGGGCTCTGCGGCGCACGGAGCAAATGCTTGCAAACGGTAAAGGACAAGGCGGGTTATCTTACGGCGGAAAAGATCTATGCGTATCTGCGGAAGGGAAACGAATCGGGACGGACTTTGTCAGAATGGGAAAAATTGTTCTCCGCAGACGATCACGCTTTGTGGGGGCTTCCGGATGAGGAACAGAACGGTGCGCCGGGTCGCGGTTCGCCGGGCGGCAACGGCAGCAAAGACAGCAAAAACAAAGAGAGCAGTGGTGACGAGGGCGAAGGCGAAAGCAACGAGAACAAGGACGGCGGAGGTGGCGAAAGCGGAGAAGAACAGGGCGGCTTGACGGGCGACCTCTGCCGCTTTGGTGACAAACTCCGAGCGGAGGATGAATGGAGAGCGCTTGCCGAACGGCTCCAAACGGATATCGAGACGTTTTCCAAGCAATGGGGTCACGGATCTGGCAATCTCCTCCTTGGGCTCAGAGAAGTCACGCGGGAAAAGTACGACTACGAGAGCTTTTTGCGAAAATTCGCCGTCATGACGGAGACAATGAAGATCAATACCGATGAATTCGACTACATTTTCTATACGCTTGGGCTGAATTTATACGGAAATCTCCCACTTATCGAGCCGCTCGAATACAAGGACGATAAGCGCGTCAAAGAGCTTGCGATCGCTATCGACACGTCGGGATCGGTGCAGGGAGAAAAGGTCAGATCGTTTCTCAGAAAGACGTATAACATTCTCAAAGAGACGGAGAGCTACCGAAATCGTGTGAATATCCATATCATCCAATGCGACGCCGCAGTCCAAAGGGATACGAAGATTAACGAAGTCTGCGAAATAGAAAGTCTTTTTTCGGATTTCAGGCTTTCGGGAAGCGGCGGAACGGACTTTCGTCCCGTCTTTCGATATGTGGATAAACTCATAGAAGACAAGGAATTCCGCAACCTCAAAGGAATCATCTATTTTACCGACGGATACGGAAATTTTCCCGAACGGAAACCGCCGTATGAAACCGCCTTCGTCTTTGTTGACGAGGGATACAACAATTACGACGTTCCGCCCTGGGCGATCAAGCTCATTCTCGAGCCGAAGGATTTGTAAAAAATTTAACAGAGGAGAATATTCAAAGATGAATATCAAAGATGCAAAAGAACAGATCAAAAACGCGATCACGGCTTATCTCACCAAAGATGAGATGGGTAGGTATTGTATTCCGCCCGAAAAACAGCGTCCCGTCTTTTTGATGGGACCGCCCGGGATCGGAAAGACAGCGATCATGAAGCAGATCGCCGAGGAGACGGGCATCGGCCTTCTTTCCTATTCGATGACCCATCACACCCGCCAAAGTTTGCTCGGATTGCCGTTCATCGAGCACAAGACGTACGGTGGCAAAGAATGCAGCGTTTCGGAGTACACCATGAGCGAGATCATCGCCTCCGTCTATGATCTCATGGAAGTATCTGGTGTCAGGGAAGGGCTCCTCTTTATTGATGAGATCAACTGCGTTTCGGAGACGCTTGCCCCGATTATGTTGCAATTTTTGCAATACAAGATGTTCGGCAAACACAAAGTTCCCGACGGCTGGATCGTCGTTGCCGCGGGGAATCCGCCCGAGTATAACGATTCTGTGCGAGAATTCGACATCGTGACGTGGGACAGACTCAAGCGGGTGGATATCGAACCCGACTTCGACGCTTGGAAGGAATTCGCCTACAAGACGGGCGTTCATTCTGCTGTCGTCACTTACCTTGCGATCAAACGCAATCACTTCTTTGAAATTTCGACGACGGTGGACGGCAAGCGATTTGTCACGCCGCGCGGCTGGGACGACCTCGGCAGAATGATCGAGCTATACGAAAAGAACAAGATCGAAGTTGACCTCAAACTTGTGGCGCAGTACGTTCAAGACAAAAAAATCGCCATCGACTTTGCCAATTATTACGACCTATTTCAAAAATACAGACAAAAATACCGTATCGGCGACATTTTGGACGGAAAGGCAGACGACGAGCTTTACCGCATGGCGAAAAACGGAAAGTTCGATGAGAAATACACCCTTATCGGACTTCTGCTCGAAGCAACGGCATCCGTCATCAAGGATGTGATCGACGGGGAAAAGGTGCTGAATGCGCAGGCGGAAATTCTGCTACGCTTTTTACGGGCGGAAGGCAACACGGCGGGTGAAATGCTTGTTCGTGTCATAGACGAGGCGGAAAGACAGACGCAGAGCCGAAAGGCGGCGGGCGCACTCTCTGCCGATCGGGAACGGACAGCGCTTCGGGCAACCTCGGCACTTCGCCTTCAAGCCGAAAAAATCGAGACGGTGACAGACAGGCGCGCGGCGGCGCAACTCCTCAAAAAAGATCACGATGCGGAAGCCGTCAAGCTCAAAAAGGACGCCGCCGCTGCGAGCAAGATGCTTTCAAACGCCATAAACTTTTGTGACGGCGCATTCAGCGAGCAAGAACTCTCGATCTTTATTACCGAACTTACCGCAAGCGCGAGTTGTGCCGAATTCCTCGGCAAGTACGGCTGTCCCGAATACTTCGCGCACAACAAAAACCTGCTCATCTATGAGCGCGGAAATGATATTTCCGCTCGGCTTAAACGGCTCGATTCGGAAGGGTAAAAGTCCGAAAGCGGCGAATAAAAAGATATTTCCCCTTTTCGGAACGAAGTTTGTAGCACCATTTTCCCGAAGATACAAACTTCACCCTTGCAAAATCGGTTGTGATATGCTATACTTCCCTTGTCCCGTTTTCGGGACAAGACTTTTGCTATCATGAAGGCATAAGGAGAGCGAAATGGAAAATTACGAGCCCAAAAAATTATTGATCTTGCGCATCCTCGAAATCTTGACGGAGTATTCGGACGCGGAACACAAACTCCATCAGGGCGACATTATCAGCCTTCTCAAAGTCGTCTACGGAATTGAGTGTGAACGGAAGGCAGTCGCGCGGAACATCGAATATTTGCAGGACGCGGGCTATGAAATTATTTCCGACAAGAGCGGGGTCTATCTTGCCGAAAAGAAGTTTGAGGTGGGAGAGTTGCGCCTGCTCGTCGATTCGGTGCTTTCAAACCGCAACGTCTGCAAGGCGCACACAAAGCAGCTCATCGAAAAGCTCGTGAAGGAGGGCGGGAGGTACTTCAAAAATTATGCCCGCCACGTCGTCAACCTCGACGACTACTTCAAAGTGGACGGGCAGGAGCTGTTCCTCTCCGTGGAGCTTCTTTCCGAGGCGATCGCCGCCAAGAAAAAGGTGAGCTTCGTCTATCAGGATTACGGCGTGGACAAAAAACTGCATCCGAGGAGAGAAAAGCCCTATTTTGCAAGCCCATTTCAGCTCTTTCTGAAAAACGGCGGATATTATCTTGCCTGCGCGTTCGAGGGACACGACGATCTTGCCTTTGTTCGGATCGACCGCATGACGAAGATCATGATCGAAAAAGAGCGCGCGCGGGAGCTTTCGACCGTGACGGGTTGCGAGAACGGGCTGCACCTCGGGAAGCTCATGAATCGTCTGCCCAATCTTTACTGCGACGAACCGCAACGCATCGTCTTTGAAACGCGGAACTATTCCGAGAATATGCTCGACTATGTGTTCGACATGTTCGGGCGGGAGACGGAGGTCGAGGAGCTTCCCTCGGGCGAGCTGCGCTTTTCGCTCGTCGCCTCTCCCCGCGCCATGCGGTTTTGGCTTTTGAGCTACGGGAAGTATGTGAAGGTGCTTTCGCCGCAGTCTTTGGTCGATAAGATCAAAGACGACATCGAGGAGATGCGGAAAAATTATGAATAACAAATGCAGAGAGAAAATGACCGATAAAAAGGGAAGCGCGTGCCCATCTTCGTGCGAGCGATTTGTTTTATTGGATATAGAAACAAGTGGACTGAACGAGACGTGTGACCGCGTCATCCGCGTTTCGGCGGACAAGATCATAGACGGAAAGTTGACGGAGCGATTTTTCTCCTTCGTGGCTTTCCCGGGGGAACTTCCGCGCGAGGTTATCGGGCTCACGGGCATTCGTGATGAAATGCTCAAAAGCAAGCCCGACCTCGTTGCCGTCATGGAGCGGTTTACGCAGTTTCGGGGCGACCTACCGATCTACGCCGACAACGCGTCATTCGCGAGGAAATTTTTGAAGAAGTACGGGCTGGATATCTCCGAGCGAAACATACAGGAAAATCTTGACCGCGCCGCAGTATCGTGATAAAATCAAGAAAACCAAGGAGAAAAGACAATGAACGAAATCAATGAAAGACTGTTAAAAGCGCAGGGAAAATGGGAAAACGAATGCTACGATCCATTAAAAAAAGAATATGAGAATGATGAGAGCAAAGGGAAACTTTCCTGTGCGTTTAGTTTCGGCGTTTCCGAGCATTATCTCAACGGCAAGAAAAAAATCATGGTGATCGGTCAAGAGGCAAACGGACATACGTTTGACTACGATACTTGGGGATTGAAGAATTGGCAAACGTGGGCAATCGATTACCTAAACTTTCAGATATATGATGAAAAAACAGCGAACCGTGAATTCACGGAAAACAATTCCCCATTTTGGCGATTTATGAACAAATTGAAAGACGGGGGATATGATCTCTGCTGGAACAACCTTGACAAAGTAAGACGCTATATCCGTCCTGACGGGAAAGAATGGGTGGAAGATTATTTGCCGTATGATAAAAAGAGAAAGGACAACTGCGAAAGAGCGGCTTTGAACCGGAAAATTTTTGACGGAAAATCGCTGCTTCAAGAAGAGATCAGACTTGCGGAGCCC
>CANRHB010000032.1 GCA_947630325.1 uncultured Clostridia bacterium | reverse complement strand
CGTTTTCCGCTCCAAAAAAAGGAAAGAAAGAGGGGAAACGCTATTGACTTTTGGGTCATTTCATGTTATACTATTATCGAAAGTTACTCCATTTGCGGAGCAACTTTCGATTATGCGGGAGGCAATTTGCATGAAAACCATTCAAAGGGATTTTTACTTGCAGGAGTTGATTTCCAAAAAAGAAAACGGAATGATCAAGGTCATCACGGGGATCAGACGGTGCGGCAAAAGCTATCTGCTGTTTGAAATTTATCGCAATTATCTGCTGTCTATCGGCGTCAAGGAGGAGAACATCATCATGCTTGCCCTCGACGCCGTTCAAAATGCGCCGTATAGAGACCCGCTGAAACTGTCGGAATACGTCACTTCCAAAGTCGCCGATAAATCGCAGATGTACTATGTCTTTATCGACGAAATTCAATATGCGATCAAGAAAGAGGAATTGAAGAGCGAAGAACCGTTGCCGCTCTATGGCGTTCTCAACGGGTTTTTGCATTTGGGCAACGTGGACGTCTATGTGACGGGAAGCAATTCCAAGCTCCTTTCCAAAGACATCATGACCGAGTTCCGTGGGCGCGGCGATGAGGTGCGCGTGTTCCCGCTCACCTTCAAAGAATATTACGGCTTTGTGGGCGGCGACAAGGCGGATGCCTTTGAGGAGTATGCGCTATACGGCGGTTTGCCGTTTACGTTGTCTCTTCCCGATGCGAGGGGGAAGATGAAGTACCTCACCGATCTGTTCAAAGAGACCTACTTTAAGGACATCGAGGAGCGCTACACCATTGAACTTCCCGAGGTAATGAAGATGCTCACCGATGACCTCTGCTCCTCCGTCGGTTCGCTTGTCAATTCCAACAAGATCGCAAACACGCTCCAAACCGTGCGCAAAGTGAAGGTGAATTCCGAAACCATTTCCAAGTATTTGGAATATTTGGAAGAGGCGTTTCTGTTTTACCATGCAAGCAGGTACGATGTGAAGGGGAAACGATATTTTTCCTATCCATCCAAGTACTATTGCACAGATATGGGGCTGAGAAACGCGCGGCTAAATTTCCGACAGGATGAAGAGACCCATGCAATGGAGAATATCATCTTCAACGAGCTGATCGCCCGTGGGTATGCGGTGGACGTCGGCGTCGTGGATGTGAGCGAAGAGGGGAAGAAAAAGCAGTGCGAGATCGACTTTGTCGTCAACATGGGACCCGAGCGGTATTATATCCAATCGGCATATCGGTTGGGGGACGAAGAAAAGATCAATGCGGAGCGCCGACCGCTGCTTGCAACAAAGGACTTTTTCAAGAAGATCATCATCACCGATTCCCGCAGAAAGGCAAGTTATGACGATAAAGGTATCGTCTACATGGGTCTGTACGATTTCCTGCTCGACAAAGACAGCTTGAACAGATAAAACGCCAACACAAGAAAAATTTTTGAAAACATGACTACCATTGTCATATTTGACGTGCTATAATAAAATTACAATAGGAGGAATTTATGGCAGATACAAGAAAAGAACAGGAGCGGGCGGAACTGCACAAGATGATTTGGAATGCAGCGACTGACCTCGTTCATGCGGGCGGCGTGGACGCGTGGGACTTCAAGCAATACGTCCTCGGCACCATGTTCTACCGCTACATTTCCGAGAACATCACGGAATACATCAATAAGGGCGAACACGATGCGGGCGATCTTGACTTTAATTACGCAAAGATGTCCGATGAGGAAGCGGAGTCCGCCCGTGAGGGGTTGGTACAGGAGAAGGGTTTCTTCATCCTTCCGTCCGAGCTGTTTTGCAACGTAAGAGCGCGCGCCGCACGGGATGAAAATCTCAACGAAACGCTCGAGCGTGTCTTTAATCATATTGAAACTTCCGCGCAGGGTAGCGCAAGCGAGGACGATTTCAAGGGCTTGTTCGACGATTTTGACGTCAATTCCAACAAACTCGGGGCGACGGTCGCAAAACGCAACGAAAAGCTCGTAAAGCTCCTCGACACGGTCGCGGAGATGAAACTCGGAAAATACCAAGATAGCACCATCGACGCTTTCGGCGACGCCTATGAATATCTCATGAGTATGTATGCCTCCAACGCGGGCAAGAAGGGCGGCGAGTTCTTCACACCGCAGGAGGTCTCCGAGCTTCTCACCAAACTTGCAACGGTGGGAAAGACGGAGGTCAACAAGGTGTACGACCCTGCCTGCGGTTCGGGCTCTCTCCTTTTGAAAGCGGCGAAGATTTTAGGCAGGGAAAATATCCGCCAAGGCTTTTTCGGGCAGGAAATCAACATCACCACTTACAACCTCTGCCGCATCAATATGTTCTTGCACGACATTGAGCCCGACAAGTTCGACATTGCCCACGGCGACACGCTCACCGAGCCCGCCCATTGGGACGACGAACCCTTTGAGGTGATCGTTTCCAATCCGCCCTATTCCATTCCTTGGGCGGGGGATGGCGATCCTCTCCTCATCAACGACAGCCGCTATTCTCCTGCGGGCATTCTTGCGCCCAAGTCGAAGGCGGACTTCGCCTTTATCATGCACTCGCTCTCTTGGCTTGCGGCGAACGGCACGGCGGCAATCGTTTGCTTCCCGGGCATCATGTATCGTGGCGGCGCGGAGCAGAAAATTCGCAAATACCTCATCGATAACAACTTCATCGACTGCATTATCCAGCTCCCCGCGAACCTCTTCTTCGGGGCGAGCATTTCAACGTGCATCATGGTCTTGAAGAAGAGCAAAAAGGATAGCTCCGTCCTCTTCATCGACGCTTCAAATGAGTTCGTCAAGGTGACGAACAACAATAAGCTGACCGACGAGAATATCGATACGATTTTGCAGGCGTTTAAGGCGCGGGAAGATAAAGAACATTTTGCAAAAGTTATTCCGAACAGCATAATCGGAGACGAGGAACATAATTATAACCTTTCCGTTTCGACCTATGTGGAGCCAAAGGACACCCGCGAAAAGGTGGACATTCAAAAGCTCAACGCGGAGATCGCCGAGATCGTCGCCCGCGAGGACGTTTTGCGCAAAGAAATCGAAAAAATCATCGCGGAAATTGAGAATTGAGAACTAAAAATGGGATGGGAAATTGATATTGCCAAAATACATAATGCCACAAAGCTTATAGCTGAATATTACGTTGGCGGGCGCGGAAATTTTTATTCTTTATTAAAAGCGATTGCGAATGTATTGGCTCAGTGGACGGGCGAAACATACGTTGGAGCAGTAAAAGAAAGGGGTGTACAAAACGCTTTTCAAAGATTTTTTGTGGAGATATTTTGTTTGGCGTGCGAGTTGGAAAATAAGGGCTACCCGACCAAAACAGAAAGAGAATTTGTAAGTTGTGCGCGCTATCAAGGTGACATATATCGCTATATAGGTTCCGATTCTCCATGTTTGAAATGCGAAGGGGTTGAATATAACGAAATTTATGTTTCATGGAGCAAGGAAAAGGGCAATTCTTATATTTTAAGTAAACTCTATTCTCCGATATATTTAATAAGCGCCAAGTTAAGCGATAAGTTTTACGGCTTTGATATCGAGCGGTTTGAAAGGCTATATAGTCAGATTAGTCATAAACAGTCAAATATCGCAAAAGGAGCCGAACGGGAAGTTGTATTCCCTACGCTGAAAGAGGTAATTGTTAACATACAAGAGGTAATTAATGATGACGAAACTTGAAGAATTGATAAAAGAATTGTGCCCGAACGGGGTGGAGTATAAGAGGTTGAAGGATTGCAGCATTATGGAGCGCGGTACTGCAATCACGCAGAAGCAGATACAACAAGGGGACATTCCCGTTATCGCAGGCGGGAAAAAACCCGCGTATTATTGCGAAAAATTTAATCGTGAGGGCGAGACCATAACCGTTGCGGGAAGTGGCGCCTATGCCGGTTTTCTTGCGTATTGGAATGCACCAATTTTTGTAAGTGACGCTTTTTCCATTAAAGGGACAGAAGGGGTCATGACAAAGTATTTATATTATTGTTTGGATTGTAAGCAGCAAGAAATCTACAATACTAAGAAAGGTGGTGGAGTTCCGCATGTTCATATTTCGAGTATTGAGAGTCTTCAAATCCCGTTGCCGCCTTTGGCGGTACAATGTGAAATTGTCCGTATCTTGGACGATTTTACATTGTTGTCGGCAGAGCTTGAAGATGAGCTTGCCGCTCGTCGCAAGCAGTACGAATATTACCGCGATAAACTTCTTTCGTTCGATAAATTGAATGGGGGGGGGTGCGAAGTTAGATGGTTGAAGATCGCTGATATTTGTAAGGGAATAGTTTCAGGGGGGACACCTCTTGTGTCACATCAAGAGTATTATGACGGCGGGATACCTTGGCTACGCACGCAAGAGGTGGATTGGAAAAACGTCTATGCGACTTCAATGACAATTTCGGAACTTGGTTTGGAAAACTCTTCTGCAAAATGGATTCCAAATAATTGCGTAATAGTTGCCATGTATGGTGCGACCGCGGGAAAAGTAGCAATAAATAAAATACCTCTTACAACCAATCAAGCCTGTTGTAATCTTCAAGTAGACGAACATAAGGCTTTATACCGATATGTTTACTATTGGCTCTGTAAAGAATATTTAACTCTGAAAGGTATGGGACAAGGATCTCAATCTAATATCAATGCCGCTATGATAAAAAATTATTTGATTCCCATTCCGCCGCTCGAAGTGCAGGAAAAAATCGTGGAAACGCTCGACAAATTCGATAAGCTCTGCAACGATCTATCGGAAGGTCTCCCCGCCGAAATCGAAGCAAGACAAAAACAGTACGAATACTATCGGGACAAGCTGTTGTCTTTTAAGGAGTGTGTATGAATAATTTTAATCTTGTCACCCAATCCACAGAGTCTACCGTGGTGGCGGAGTATGAGCCTTCGGAGCGCCGCGCCGAAACCTATCAGAGCGAGGCGGACTTGGAGCGCGAATTCTTGCGCCTTTTGGGAGAAATGGGATACGAATATCTCAATATCCACTCCGAAGAGGAGCTCATTCCCAACCTTCGCAAACAGCTTGAACTTCTCAACAACTATGAGTTTACCGACAGCGAATGGGAGCAGTTCTTTAAGAACTGTATCGCGGGCGCGAACGACGACATCGAAAAAAAGACCCGCCGCATTCAAGAAGATTTCGTGCAAATTCTTCGACGCGACAACGGCGAGACAAAAAATATTCTTCTCATCGACAAGAAGAACATCCACAACAACCGTTTGCAAGTCATCCACCAATACACCGAGACGCGCGGTGTCCGCGAAAACCGTTACGATGTCACCGTCCTCGTCAACGGTCTGCCTCTCGTACATATCGAACTCAAACGCCGCGGCGTCGCTATCCGCGAGGCGTTCAATCAAATCAACCGCTATTCCCGCGACAGCTTCTGGGCGTCAAACGGGCTCTTTGACTACGTCCAAATTTTTGTCATTTCCAACGGCACAAATACGAAATACTACTCCAACACCACGCGCTACAACCATATCAAAGAGGCGGAAAGCGCTCAGCGCAAGGGAAAGACAACCAACAGTTTTGAGTTCACCTCTTTTTGGGCGGACGCGAAAAACAAGATCATTCCCGACCTTACGGACTTCACCAAGACTTTTTTCGCAAAACATACCCTTCTCAATATTTTAACGCGTTATTGTGTGTTTACTTCGGAGAATATGCTCCTCGTCATGCGCCCGTATCAGATCGTCGCTACCGAGAAGATTTTGGAGCGCATTCAAATCGCCAAAAACTACAAACTCTTCGGGAGCGTGAAGGCGGGCGGCTACATTTGGCACACGACGGGCAGCGGAAAGACGCTCACTTCCTTCAAAACGGCACAGCTCGCCTCGCGGCTAGACTACATTGACAAGGTGCTCTTCGTCGTGGACAGGAAAGACCTCGACTATCAGACTATGAAGGAATATGACCGCTTTGAAAAAGGGGCGGCGAACAGCAATACCTCGACCGCGATCTTAAAACGTCAACTCGAAGATAACGGCGCGAAGATCATCATCACGACCATTCAAAAGCTCTCCACCTTCATCAAGAAGAATGCGGGACATCCCGTTTCAGACAAGCATGTCGTCCTCATCTTCGACGAATGTCACCGCAGTCAATTTGGCGATATGCACCTCGCCATTACCAAGTTCTTCAAAAAATATTACCTCTTCGGCTTTACGGGAACGCCGATCTTCTCCGTCAACGCACTTTCGTCGGGCAATCCTACCATGCGCACCACCGAGCAGGCGTTCGGCATGAAACTTCACACCTACACCATTGTGGACGCCATCAACGATAAAAATGTTTTGCCCTTCCGCGTGGACTATATTTCCACAATGAAAGAAGAGCCCGATATCGACGACAAGGAAGTTTGGGACATCGACCGCGAAAAAGCATTCCTCGCGCCCGAGCGCATTTCCAAAGTCGTTGAATATATCCTCGACCACTTCGCGCAAAAGACCAAGCAGAACGAAAAATCGTATGCGTTCCGCCAGCTCGTGAATATCGAGGAAGTCGCCCGCGCAAAGAGCGGTTCGGATGCGCAGGAGCTTCGCAACAAAGTGCAGTTGAAGGGATTCAATTCCATTTTTGCAGTCTCTTCCATCGAGGCGGCAAAGCTCTATTATCTCGAATTCCAAAAGCAGATGAAAGAGCATCCCGAAAAGGAGCGCAAAGTCGCCACGATCTACAGCTTTGCCCCCAACGAGGAGGAGCAGGACGGACTTCTCGGCGAGGAAAATTCAGACGACACGAATGGGCTCGACGCTTCCTCGCGCGATTTTCTCGACCGTGCCATCAAGGAATATAACGCCTACTTCGGCACGAACTATGACACGTCGAGCGAGAAATTCCCTAACTATTATAAAGACGTTTCGCTTCGCATGAAGAACAAGGAGATCGACATTCTCATCGTCGTGAATATGTTCCTCACGGGCTTCGACGCGACCACGCTCAACACGCTTTGGGTGGATAAAAACCTCAAAATGCACGGACTCGTGCAGGCGTATTCCCGCACCAACCGCATTCTGAACACCATCAAAACGTTCGGGAACATCGTCTGTTTCCGCAATTTACAAAAGCGTACAGATGACGCAATTTCCCTATTCGGCGATCGGGAAGCGGGCGGCGTTGTTCTCATGCGCGGTTACAAAGATTACCTCAACGGCTACACGGATGACAAGGGAGAATATCATAAGGGATATATCGACCTCGTTTCCGAATTGCAGGATGGTTTCCCGCTTGAAGAAGAGCGCATCACGGGAGAAGAGCGGCAGAAGCAGTTCATCCGCCTCTTTGGCGCGTTTTTGCGGATGCGTAACCTTCTCACCTGTTACGACGATTTCAAGGAGGATGACATCCTTTCCGAGCGTGATTTACAGGACTACTGCGGACGGTATCAGGACCTTCGTGACGAGTGGAGGGCAAAAGCGGCACGCGGCGAGAAAGAGGATATCAGCGACGATATTGTGTTTGAAATCGAACTCATCAAACAAATTGAGATCAATATCGACTATATTCTGCTCCTCGTCACAAAATATCACGATACCCATTGCCAAGATAAAGAGGTTCTCGTCACCATTCGCAAGGCAATCGACGCCAGCCCCGAGCTTCGTAGCAAAAAGGCGCTTATCGAGAGCTTTATCGCGGGCATCACCGAAGTCACAGACGTAATGAACGAGTGGCATGAATACGTTGCCGCCGAGAAAGAAAAACAACTTGCGGAGATCATTACCGAGGAGAATTTGAAAGACGAGGAGACGAGAAAATTCATAGAAAACGCCTTCCGCGATGGAGAAGTGCGCACGACAGGGACGGATATCGACAGGATCATGCCACCGATTTCCCGTTTCGGCGGGGGCGACCGCGCCAAGAAAAAGATGACCGTGATCGAGAAAATCAAGGCTTTCTTTGAGCGTTTCTTCGGAATTGGGTGAGATTATATTTTTTTCGATAAGGGCGAACACTTTGAATCAAACTATTTGCTTACTGCAAAAATATATTGACAGGAGCAGCCGTAAGAGTAACTTTCGGCTGCTCCTGTTTGAAATATGCGGTTTAGGTTTATATATTCAATAAACATAGAATTTAAGGATATTTTCATGACACCTGCGAAAAAAACAATAAGATTGACAAGCGTTATTTGCATCATCACTTTCATTTTAACCTTCTTGATTTGTTTGAATATTTCCTATGCGTGCTTTGAATTAAAGTGGCTTTCAAATACATTTCAAGTGACAATTGCTGGTGGAATTTTCGCAAGCTCCGCCGTCGTATTGCTTTGTGAAGTACAAAAATATCGCATGAGCAAACGATCAATTGAAGATTCATTATGGAGTAACACAACCCTTTTATATGTTAAAATTACAGTTGTAAAGCATAAGTTGGAAAATTTAATGCAATGCCCCAATCAACCCGTTTCGGCTGGTTTTTTTGATGATAGCGCGGTTGAAATATTGAATTTTTCAAGGTGGATAAACGCTATCGACTATGCTCCTTACAAAAATAATCCATTGAAAAAGGGAGTCGCTAAGTTTCAGAGAGAAGATGGTTTATCAATTATGGGTTGGGCACAGGAATTTAGCGCCTTTAATATTGCTGTAAATATGAGCGATATTGAAATGCGAAAAAACAACCTGTTGCAAATTCAAGTTGTTACTGCCGCAAACCCTATTGTTGCGCGGACTACAGCAATTTTATACGACAAAGTAAATCAGATGCTTTCTTTCATAGAAGAACTCTTGAAATCTATAGATTATTCTGGAAGGTATGACTGTAAAAAAATGCTTACAACCGTGAAAGAAAAAACTAATGACTTGACTGACTTTGATTTTCAAAAATTTTTGAACCAAAATTGAAGTTGCATTTTTGTAAAATACACTGCGACTCGGAATGGTGAGCGGGAGGAAGCTCAATCGTCTCCATCGGAAACGAACAAGGGTGGTCTTGTGAAGCATAAAAGGTGCGTATACAGTTGTATACGCATTTTTCTTTTGCGAAAGTTTGTAAAAATTTTTTGGAGAATGGCTAACTTTTGCCCCTCCTATTTGCCTACCTAATGAGGGGGGTTGCATTAAGAGAAAAAATTTTCGTAAAAGATATTGAAACATGTAAACTTCTGCCCTTCCTTTTTGCCTACCTAATGAGGGGGTATGAAGAAAGGCAAACGATTAAGCGACCGCGAACCGAACAGGGAACGTTTTGTCCGAAAGAGCGCGAACAGCGCAATGGTCTTTGTAAAACGACCATGAACAATGATCGTAAAGAACTGCGAACAGCAAGTTCACTTTACAAAAGGCAATCGGACAGGCGCGGAAACGGACGCGAAAAAGAGAACAAAAACAACTAAAAGGAGGTGAAAAAGGAAAGAAAAACAGTAAGCAAAAAAGCAAGCAAAAAGTAAGGAAATACCGATAAATGGAGGTGAAAAAGAAAAGCAAAACAGTAAGCAAAACGGCAAGCAAAAAGCAAGGAAAAATCTAAAAAGTGTGGGACACCGACAAGCAGGATAAGGAAAGTGGGAAAAGCCCACTTTCGAGGCGCTTTCCTGCGGACGCGGGGACAAGCGGGAAACCCGCTTTCCGAGAGGGGCTATGCAGGGAAGATTTTCCTCAATTGAAAAAGTAAAATCCATATAGAGCAGAAAGACAACCGAGGATAGAAGTTAGTTGTGCAAAAAGAAGGGAAATGAGATAATGAAGATGTCCCGTATGAGCCGAAGAGGAAGAAATGGCGAAATACAAGCATTTGACATTATCAGAGCGCATCGAAATCTATACC
>CANRHB010000031.1 GCA_947630325.1 uncultured Clostridia bacterium | reverse complement strand
GAACTGGGATATCCAGCGCACCGGCGGCGCGAACAGCTGGGCGCAGATCAAGGAAAAGTATTCCGATCAGATCGACTTCTATCTCCAAGACCTCAACGCAACACTTCAGACCTACATTGAAACCGGTTCCGCCGGAGATTTCGCGGAGTAGGGCAAGGCGCAAAGAATAATAGAATCCCCCGAGCGACGGCTTGGGGGATTTTTGAATAGAAATGTCACATAGAAATTACGGTGGCGGAAAAAGTCATGCTATTCCCTCCCCATTTTCCTCCATAGCGGGATAAAGAGGAGAATGCCGACCAGCATCGCCCCGCAGTCGGCGATTGGAGTTGCCCAGGCGATGGCGTCGGCGCCGCCGAGAAAATCAAGCAGGAACATAAACGGAACGTCGAGCCCGCCTTTGCGGAGCATCGACAGCACCAGCGGCTTCCCCTTTTGCCCGACCGACTGGAATATTGAAATAATGACGGTAGTAATTGCCGTGAACGGACCCGTGATGCAGATAATTCTCTGGAACATACTGCCGTAGCGCACAGTCTCGGCGTCGTCGATGAACGCCCGAACAAGCGGGTTCGCGCAGGTGAACAGCAGCACCGCGCCGACCGTCGTGACCGCAAGGCTCAGCAGAAGAGTTACCTTTATCGCCGAGCGCATACGCGTTGTGTTTTTTGCGGAGTAATTATATCCGATCAGCGGGATAACTCCCTGAGAAAGACCGTTGGCAATAGCAAATGCCAGCATATCTATCTTCTTGGCGATACCGATTCCCGCGACCGCAGCGTTGGAATAATTGACCAGCAGCTTGTTGAGCGTGATGTTAGAGAAGATACCCATTACGTTCATAATCGAGCTCGGGAGCCCGACGAGCAAAACCTCTTTCGGTATGCCGTCAGAAACCGAGTAATATTTCGGGTTGAGCGTGAGGTGGAACCTGCTACGCTTGATAAGAATAAGCGCGATAAAATAGAGCGTCGCAATAAGATTCGAGAGCATTGTCGCGACCGCCGCGCCGGTGATTTCAAGGTGAAATCCGAAGATAAATATCGGGTCTAAAACGATGTTGAGCCCTCCGCCGAGAGCAACGCCGAAGCTCGCCTGACCGGAATACCCTTCGGCACGGACGAGATGAGCAAGAGCCGCATTTAAAACCGTAGGAACGGCGCCCACGGTCAGAGTCCAGAAGAGATAACTCGCGCAGAAATCGTATGTAAATTCGTCTGTGCCGACGGCGGGCAGAATCACTCCGCGCAGCGCAAAAATCGCAAGCCCGTACAGCAACGCCGCCGCGGCGGATGTCCAGATACAGAAGGCTGATGTTTTTCTCGCCTTTTCGGTGTCGCCGAGCCCGAGGCTCCGCGATATGAGGCTTGCACCGCCTATTCCGAAGAGGTTTGCAAGCCCCGTCGTCACCAAAAACAGGGGCAGCGAAAGCGACGCCGCCGCAACCTGATTCGGGTCGCCGACCTGCCCGACGAAAAACGTGTCCGCCATATTGTAGATGACTGTAATTATCTGACTGATGACCGTAGGGACCACCAGCGCCAGAACCGCTCTCGTTACCGGCGTTTTTTCAAAAAGTTCCGTCTTGCTTGCTTTCATATTTCTGCCTCTTTCTCGGAATTTTCCAAAAGCAAAATAAATCCTCGAACCGCCATTCTGTAACTTTCCTCAACATCGACCGAATATTGCCGGAAGCAGCCCGCTTCCTCCTGCAAGATAAAGCCGTGCATGATGCTGCGAAAGACCCTCTGCAGGTGCATCTTCTGTTCCTCAGTCAGCCTGTATCCGCTAAGAACCGTCATTATCGGCTCCACTATGTCAAAGCCTGCCTTGTGGATCGCGTCATTTTTCACCATAGGCAGAGACAGAATGACTTTATAGATTTCCGGACGCTCTTTGCCAAAACGGTAATAGGCGTCAGAAAGCGCTTCGACCGCTTCCGAACGCTCTTTTCCGGCTATGGCGGATAGCTGCACCTTTTTGAGCTCCGAAATGGCGTAATATCCTATTTCGGTGTAAAGTTCGTCCGAGCTTTGGATATGGTTATAGAGCGACGCCGCCTTTATATGCAGCCTGCACGCCAGCTCACGCAGGGAAAAGCTGTGCAGTCCCTCAGATTCGATCATATCTATTGCTGTCTGAATAATGTATGCGCGGGTCAGACCTTGCCGAGCCATATGTGCCTCCTTAAGTAAAACTAACGATGTTAGTTTTATTATACGCTGTCGCCGTTAGGTTGTCAAGAGGGGATTATTGCGCTGCCAAAAGAATAAAAGCCTGAGTTCTTATCTCTGTCTTTTACTATCGGTCACAATGCTTGCAGGTGTTTCGCGATTCCGAGGCGCAAAAAGAAGGGGAGTGTTGACGCTCTCCTTTTATATTGCCAAATTCCGCAGGATATGCTATACTAAAACTCAGGAGGTGATACGCTTGGCAGCCGACAAAACTTATATCGCTATAGATTTGAAGAGCTTTTACGCCTCGGTGGAGTGCCGCGAGCGAGGGCTCGACCCGCTTACGGCTAATCTCGTAGTCGCAGACGAGAGCCGCACAGAAAAGACCATCTGCCTTGCGGTATCTCCCTCACTGAAGGCCTACGGAATCCCGGGCAGACCTCGGCTGTTTGAAGTCGTTCAGAAAATCAAAGAAGTCAACGCCGAACGGCAGAGAAGGGCTCCAAGGCGGAAATTCATCGGCGAGAGCTGCTTTTCCGAGGAGCTCAAAGCCAACCCTGCGCTCTCGGTCTCGTATATCGTAGCCGTCCCGCGAATGGCGTATTACATCGAATACAGCACGAAGATCTACGAGGTATATCTCAAATATGTCGCGCCCGAGGACATTCACGTTTACTCCATCGACGAGGTATTTATCGACGCGACCGACTACCTGAAAATCTACGGTCTTTCGGCTCACGATTTTGCGATGAAGATGATTCGCGACGTTTTGGAGACGACCGGCATCACCGCTACGGCGGGTATCGGCACTAATCTCTATCTCTGCAAGATAGCTATGGACATCGTCGCGAAGAAGATGCCACCCGATAAAGACGGCGTGAGGATAGCTGAGCTTGACGAAATGAGCTACCGCGAAAAGCTCTGGGAGCATACCCCGCTGACCGATTTCTGGCGCGTGGGAAAGGGCTATTCGACTAAGCTTGAGGCTAACGGAATGTTCACTATGGGCGACGTCGCGAGGCGCTCGCTGACCGATGAAGACCTGCTGTATAAGCTCTTCGGTATCAACGCCGAGCTGCTTATCGACCACGCCTGGGGCTGGGAACCCGTCACTATTGCCGACATCAAGGCGTATAAGCCCGAGACCAACAGCATAAGCTCGGGGCAGGTACTTACCGAGCCTTACCCGTTCGACAAGGCAAAGCTCGTCGTCAGGGAGATGACCGACCTGCTCGTTCTTGATCTCGTTGACAAGGGGCTCGTGACGAGTCAAATCGTCCTGACGGTTGGATATGACGTTGAGAATCTCTCAAACGGCTACAGGGGAGACGTCACCACCGACCGCTACGGAAGAAAGATACCGAAGCACGCGCAGGGGACCGCCAATCTCGACAGCCCTACGAGCTCTACCAAGCTCATCACCGAAGCGGTAATGAAGCTTTATGACAAAATTGTCGGGAAAAAGATGCTTGTACGTCGGATAACCATAGCCGCCTGCAACGTGATCTCAGAGTCAGATGTGCCGAAGGAGCAGCCAGAGCAGCTCGACCTTTTCACCGACTATGAAGCCCTTAAGCGCGTTCGGGAGCAGGAAAAGACCGCCCTTGAAAAGGAGAAGAGCCTGCAAAAGGCGGTCATAGGCATCAAGAAAAAATTCGGCAAGAATTCGGTGCTCAAGGGTATGAATTTCGAGGAGGGCGCGACCGCAAAGGACCGCAACCGACAGATCGGAGGGCATAAGGCTTGACATATAAAATCATAAGGAGCCGCAGAAAGACCCTCGGGCTCGAAGTGACCTCAGAGGGCGTAACAGTCCGTGCGCCTTTGAGAATAAGCGCGGCTGAGATCGAGAAGTTTGTCGGTCAGCACGCGGATTGGATTGAGAAAAACCTGAAAAAGATAGAGGAACGAAAGCGTGCTCTCGCAGGAATCGAGCCTCTTAGCAGTGAGGAAATCAAAGAGCTCGCCGAGAGAGCGAAAGAGGTTATCCCCGAAAGGGTAGAGCATTACGCCAAAATGCTGGGCGTCACCTACGGCAGGATAACTATAAGGAATCAGCGCTCTAAGTGGGGAAGCTGCTCGTCTAAGGGCAATCTGAATTTCAACTGCCTTTTGATGCTCACTCCGCCCGAGGTAATAGACAGCGTGGTGGTTCACGAGCTCTGCCACCGAAAGGAAATGAACCATTCTGAGAGGTTTTATGCCGAGGTTTTGCGGGTGTTTCCGGATTATTATAAATGGAACAAATGGCTCAAGGAAAACGGCGGCGCAATCATGGCGAGAATGAAAGGCGGGCAAAATGGGCAGGTATGACGATATAATCGATCTTCCGCATAAGCAGTCGGAAAAGCGGGCGCATATGCCCAACCGCGACCGCGCGGCGCAGTTCAGCCCGTTTGCGGCGCTTACCGGCCACAGCGACGCCATTGAGGAAACCGCCCGACTCACCGACGGAAGAATCGTCTTGGGCGAATACGAGGCTCAGCTCCTCGACGAAAAACTAAAAAGGCTCATCGGCGAGCCAAGGCAGAAGATCAGGGTGACTTATTTTGTTCCCGATGATAAAAAGCAGGGCGGGAAGTATGTCGCCGAAACAAAAGACGTCCGCCGTATATACGTAACGGAGCGAAAAATCATCTTTGAAGACAGAAGCGAGACCGCTTTTGAGGACATAACGGACATTGATTTTATCGGCGAGGTTTGAAATGTTGATCGAAGAATCAAATTGGAGCGGGCTCACTCCCGAAGAAAAGAAAAAGGAGCTGTATCTAAGGCAGAAGCGCACCCTCGACGACTTTTTGGAGCACGGCGCGATAACCCGAGCGCAGTATGACAAAAGCCTCGGTGATCTGACCGAGAAAATGGGAATGGCGGAAATTCTGAAAGAAACCGGTTTCAAAATTTGACAATGCAAAATCGCAGGCCTGCCTACTGGCAGACCTGCTTTGCTTTTCTGTAGAAAGTCCTCGGTTTTAGATTCAGCCGCTTCATCGCCTCGACCGCTGTTATTTCTCCTCTGTTCCATTGACCGACAACAGCTTCAAGCTCCGGACAGTCTATAGGCTTGCGACCTTTGTAGATACCATTTTCTTTGGCGATGGCTATTCCCTCACGTTGCCTTTGCAATATGTATTCTCGTTCAAGCTCAGCTACAGCTCCAAAGATGGTCAGCATAAATTTGCCCGTGGGAGTAGTGGTATCTATAGCCTCTTTCTTAGACACGAATTCCACCCTCTTTTTGGTGAGCTGCTCGACCAAATCCAAAAGGTCTCTTGTATTACGCGCAAACCTGCTTATGGATTCGACAATAACCGTGTCACCCTCACGCACGAACGACATCATCTTTTTCAGCTCGGGTCGATCCGTGTTTTTGCCGCTCATTTTATCAACGTAAACCTGCTCAACGCCGAGCTCCTTCATCAGCACCTCCTGCCTTGCGGTGTTCTGCTCGGCTGTACTGATTCTAATATAACCGATTTTCATGGCTCCTCCCACCTGCCAATAGGGTCGGCTTGCAAAATGGCATACGCCAAAATGCAAAATCCGACCCCAGTGGCACACTTTTTGAATGTGACTTTAGGGTATACCTCAATGGCACATCATGTTGCAAACAAAAACTCCTCAATCTCATCGAGGGTATACCCGTCCTCATAAAGCTCCTCGATGTCCTCGGGCATATACCCACAATGGCAGGCGACGCCTTTGAGGTCATCAAAATATTGCTTCTCGGCAGGATCCATTTTGACCGAGTTAGTTTTCGACGATGTCCACCAATCGTCGTCCCAACCGTGACGGTAGGGAAAGTAGTAGCTATAGTACAGCCCTGAGTCATCGAACTGCGATCTTGTTCTGTAGCCAGAGCTATCTATTTTAAGAATCTCTCCGCTCTCAATAGATATCTTTTCACATTTGCCAAAGTTGAGATACAGCTTCTTCAGACTAGCCTTCAAAATCTCCTCGGTGGAGGCATAGATATAAAGACCTCTTTCGGGGTAGTGGTAGATACACAAAGGATTGTCACCCTTGACGATGTAGAGATTATTCTCCGAATCCATAACCGTGATGGTCATACTTCCCTGCAACTGTTCTGCCATATACTTCAGGCTTTCAAAATCAAGCTTATTCTTGCTCTCTATGAGTTGCACAGCAACGTAGCTGTCGGTTTTGATGTGAGTGCTCGGAAGCCTTTCATTCTCCCTGACCCTCTCATCATTATAAATTACGCCGTTGTGGGCGAGGGCAAAAGGGGTATCTGCCTTGCCATAGAACGGGTGATTGTTAAAGTTCAGCTTTTCAGACCCCTGAGTAGTCATACGGGTGTGACCCATAACTGCGTTCACGCCATCAGGGACATTGAACCTCATAAGATGAGCAGGGATAGGGCGCTTGTAAATGCGAAGTTTGCCGTTGTGGTTATAGGCAATGCCTGTCGCATCTGTTCCTCGCACCTCACAGGCGGTTGAAAGCACATTGAGAACACGGTTCATTTGACGCTTACTTAGCGAATGATTGTAGTCGAGTATTCCAAACAGACAGCACATCAGACTTCCTCCTCTCCATTAACAGGCTCGTTGACGTATATTTGACGCTCCTTGAGATACTGGACAAGCTCGGGAGATGTGCAGGATTTGGCGAAAGTAGTCCACGAAACATTTTGTATCTCATCGTCAGACAGACAGGTGGCGAGGTCGCAGATTTTGTTCACAAGCTGAAGCGTAGCGAGCAGGGTGTTGAGCTTCAACGTGCCTCGGAAGATTCTGAACTCAACTGTATTGAAGTTGAGAAGGTTTATGCAGGCATAGCGCCCCCTGTTTGAACCCTTTTTGGCGTGTTCCAATTACCGCAATAACAGCAGACGTGGGCTGTTGTTTGGGCTGGCGCTTTTGGTTTCATAGTAAATACCTCCTAAAAATCTTTGTAATAGCCAAAGCGGCAGGGCGCAGATCTCGCCGTTTATGCGGATAAATTCATCGGGGTGTTTGAACATCTCGGAGAACTTCTTGATATTGGCATCGCTGAGGGAGCAGAAGTCCGCATCACCCAGACCTACAATCAGAAAAGTTCCCGCAATGATGTCGTAGATTCTGCCGTTTTCGTCTCTGAGGGCGCGGTTGAGCTGCTTCCCTTTGATTTTTGCTTCTTCGTCGCATACCAACCCTACAAGCTCAGCCCACGGATAAACGACCTGAATGTAGCCTCCGACTTCATTTTGAAGAGACTTAAGTGTGTTTTCGATTTTCTTGACGGTCGGCTTCTTGCCGGGTTTTACTGCGATAACTGTTATTTTGCTCATAATTTACCTCCTGACAATAAAATTGAGGGCTCCCCGTGCGGGGAACCCTCTCTAATCCGGTTCGTCGCTTATCTCGGTTGCATCGTGAACCACCCTTCCGGCGGCGAGCAATGCGGAGAGAATCAGCAATATAATCTGAACGACCTTTTTTCCGGACATAAAATCACCTCGCTTTCTATATCCTCTGAAATGAGAATATATAGGCGAGGCGCGGGGTGATGCGATGGGGATTCAAATAGCAGCATTGAAATGACAAGGAAAAGACCGCATAAATCATTCTAAGGACAAAAAACCCCGCAGGCCGTAACGGCCCGCAGGGTGTTTCTATATAAATCCGTCTCACCTTATAGGAATATGGCAAAGTATACGGTTCTTTATTCCGTAACCGTTGGATTGCTCCATAATTCACATTCATCTATCGACCAATCCGAATCGCCCGACCCACTCTCTCATCTCTTCTTGCCCCTGCTCACAGAGCTTCAAAAGTCTCTCTCGGCGGTGTTCCCACTCTTCAAGCCCCTTGTAATAGAACATCTTCATTTCATCGCCGATGATGAACGGCATAACGCCGCACCGCAGGCACTCCTTAAACATTATAAGCCTGCCGACCCTGCCGTTACCGTCCTGAAATGGGTGAATCTTCTCAAACCTATAGTGGAAGTCGAGTATATCCTCAAGGCTCTTTTGAGGTTTAGAGTTGTACTCAGCAATCAGCTGCCGCATACGAATAGGCACGTCTTTCGGAGCTGTCGTTTCATGCCCACCGACCTCATTTGCCATCTTTTTGTACTCTCCGACGGCGAACCAGTCCTTTCGGCTGTCGGAAGTACCGTTTTTAAGCGTTCTATGGAGCTCCTTGACAAACGCCTCACTGATTGGGTAGTTTGCGTTGTCGATGACCATATCAACACAGCGAAAATGGTTAGCCGTTTCAACGACATCATCTACATTTACGGTTCCTTCAACAGTGTTCGTCTCAAAGATGTATCGCGTTTGGTCGTATGTCAGCCTGCTTCCCTCGATGTGGTTCGAGTTGTAGGTCAGCTCGATCTGGATTTTGTGATAGATACCGCCGGACAGGTTCATAGATTTTTCTTCCTGCAATATCTCCAAGAGCGTGCGGGCTTTTTTGTTCAGACGAGCAGGTTTTTCGGCGTTTTCGGGTATCTGCCACGTCTTGCCGTTAAGAACAGCCCCGGGGATCCTGCCGCAGGCGCAATAGTTTCTGACGCTTCTCTCTGAAATCTCCCACTTTTTTGCCGCCTCAGCGACCGAAATGTACTCCATTTCACCGCCTCCTTGAATGTAGTATAACACATTATCGGCAATATTTCAAGCTTTTAAAAGATATTTTATAAATATTTTGCCGATACAAATTCACCGGTACTGCATTTTGCTCCATCCCTCCTCAGAAATTCTCTGCTTTCAGAGACGGTCAGCTCTTATTTTTACATAAATTTTTTACAACTCCTACAGAAGTGTAAATCAATAAAACTTCTAAGGAGTTGTAATTTATGAATAACATCTATATGTCTCTCGACAATATACCATATAACAGCAAACCGGTCAAAGATGAGATCAAGTCGTTGAGCACCAGAATAGGCGGCTCTGCAAAGAACATTGACGTCACTCCCGGCATCATCACGACCCTCTGCAACCAAATCGGAGCCAACGGACACTCGTTCTGCACTTCTACTTTTAAAGACGGAAAGCGTGACAAGGAACACTTTGAACAGCAGCAGCTTTTTGCCCTTGACTTTGACAACAAGGATACGAAGAAGTCCGTCACGTTCGAGCAGGTCAAGATGCGGGCCGACAAATACGATCTCCCAGTTCTGTTTGCCTATGACACTTTCTCAAGCGTAAACCACGACAAATTCAGAGTGGTCTTCCTCAGTGACTCCTCCATCAGCGACAGGAAGTCTGCTGAGGCCATGCAGCGTGCGTTCGGAACGGTCTTCCCGGAATCGGATCAGGCCTGTGTCGGTGACGTATCCAGAATGTTCTACGGAGGCAAAGAAGTCATCTACTGTGACAGTAACACCAAGACTTTCAACGTAGAATCACTGTTCAGAAATATGACATCTTACTTACAGGATACCTACAAAGAACACTACAAAAGAAAGTTAAAAGAATTTTCCAATCATATAACTCGACCGACCGAAAAGTGCATATCATAAAAAGCATGACCGGAGCAGGCAAGAGTACAAGCTATCTGAGGCTGATTTCAGATAATCCCGGCAGGCGGTTTCTGATTGCGGCACCCACAAATCTGCTGAAAGATGAGCTTTATTCAAAGGCAAAGAAGATGGGGATAAAAGTGTTCCGGACGCCGTCGCTTGAACAGATAAAGACTAAGATACCGCCGAAGATTTGGAATAAGATTCAACTGTTTTACAGGACGGGGCAGCATAGAAAGATCTATACATATATTTCGGAGATGCTGAAGCGGAAAGAGATTCCCTGCCTGAAGCGATACATCGAAGACCGAAAAAAGCTTATGACTTTTAAAGGCAGCGTGATAACGACCCACAAATACCTCTTGAATATGGACGCGAAAATGCTGAATAAGTATGACGCGGTTATCATCGACGAGGATATCCTCTTTAAATGCGTTCT
>CANRHB010000030.1 GCA_947630325.1 uncultured Clostridia bacterium | reverse complement strand
TCGGCATCAAATAACCAATCTTATCTCGGAGGTGAGAAAATAACTGCCCTCTACTGCCGTCTTTCGAGGGACGACGAGAACGAGGGCGACAGCAACAGTATCGTTAATCAAAAGGCAATTCTCGGCAAGTACGCAAGTGAAAAGGGCTTTCCAAATCCCCAATTCTATGTGGACGACGGATATTCGGGAACGAATTTCAACCGTCCCGACTTCCAAAGGATGATGCGCGACGTTGACGACGGGTTAATCGGAGCAATCATTGTCAAAGACATGAGCCGTTTGGGTAGGGACTACTTAAAGGTCGGCTTATATACCGAAATCACGTTTCCCGACGCGGGCGTTCGGTTCATCGCAATCAACGACGGCGTGGACAGCGAGAGCAACGTGGACAACGACTTCACTCCCTTCCGCAACATTATTAACGAATGGTATGCGAAGGACACAAGCAAGAAAATCCGCGCCGTGTTCAAGGCAAAGGGAATGTCGAGCAAACACCTCTGCACGATCCCGCCCTACGGCTACAAGAAGGATGAAGCCGACAAGCAGAAATGGGTTGTGGACGATGAAGCCGCGACGGTCGTCAAAGAAATCTTCGCCTTGTGCATGAAAGGTTTCGGACCGACACAGATTGCAAGGATATTAACGGAGAGGAATATCGATCCGCCCGTACTTCACAAAAGGAAGAACGGACTCCCCGCCACAACAATGCCCATCGACTTTGTGGAAATTTGGAGCACCAACGGCGTTGTAAAAATTCTCTCGAATCCTGCCTATCTCGGACATACGGTAAACTTCCGAACAAGGAAGAAATCGTATAAGAGCAAGAAGAAACTCGACTTGCCGCCTGAAGAATGGGTAACGTTCGAGAATACGCACGAAGCGATCATTGATGCTGACACTTATGAAACGGTACAGCGTATTCGCTCGGCAAAACGCCGCCCTACGGACATGGGAGAAATGAGTGTGTTTTCGGGGCTTGTGTATTGCGCCGACTGCGGGAAGAAGATGTATCTCTGTCGTTGTTCCACTACCAAGCAGAAGGAGTATTTCAACTGCTCTACCTATCGTAAGCAGAAAAAGAGCCTCTGCACATCCCATCAAATAACGGTAGAAGCCATAGAGAAAATTGTTCTTACAGACTTACAGCGGGTGTTTTCAATGGCGAAGGAACACGAGAAAGACTTTCTCTCTATGCTCCAAAACAACGCCGACAGGGAGAACAAAAAACTTCTTGCGGCGTATGCGCAGGAGAAAGAGAACGCAGAACGGCGCGTACAGGCTCTTGACCGTATCATCCGAAGCCTCTATGAGGATAAGGTGAACGGCAACCTCTCCGACGAACGTTTCCGAAAGCTATCGCAGGAGTACGAGGAAGAGCAGAAAGCGCTGAACGTGCGTATCCGAGAATTGCAAGAAATCTTAATGAAAGCAAAGGAACAGTCCGACAACGTAAATCGTTTTATGAGGCTCATTCGCAAATATACAGAGATCACGGAACTAACGCCCGAAATCGTGCGAGAGTTCATCGAAAAGGTAATCGTACATGAGAAACGGAAGGTTGACGGCGGTAAGCGGACGCAAGCGGTGGAAATCATCTACAACTGCGTGGGAGCAATTCCCGACCTCGCGCAGGAAGAAGCCGCTTAAACTTCGGAAAGGACAACGAATAAGCGGTTTGACTAACCGCCAAACCGCTTATTCATAGAATCCCTATGGACACCCGCGTAATGGAGGGGGACTAAGGGGGTGGGGTTAACCCGCAAGTTCTTTTAATTTCGCGCGAATCGCGGATAATGCCTCCACGGGGTCCGTAATATCCGCGGTGGCAAGTTCCATGGGACACAAGCCCGTACCCGCGCGGTTGACGATGCGCTCCGCCAAAACATCGCAACCGTATGCGATTTTGTGCGCCTTGAACACCTCTTCGCCCGAGCGGCTCAATACCTTTGCAAACACCGCTTCCGCGCCGAGCAGAACATATAAAAGCGCGGCCGCTCTGCCCACCACGCGGTCGGCACAGGAATAGCCCGAAAGCGTTTTCCCCTCGTCCGCAAGCATGATCAGCGGCTTCACGCCCCGCTCCGTGCGCGTAAAAATTTCCTCTCCGCGCACGAAAACGCAGGTAAGCGCGGCGTTCTCCTGTAAAATTTCTCTTGCGCGCGCAATGTCACTCATGCTTTGTCCTCTGCGCCGCCCAACAGACGGGACTGTACTTTTTCCATAAATTCTCCCTTATTCGAACTGTTTTGCGACCTGTTTCAACAGTTTGCGAATTTCAAGGTGCTGGGGGCAGGACTTTTCGCACCTGCCGCACTCGATGCAGTCGCCCGCCTTTCCCCGTCCTGCGGTGTAGTTGCTGTAATATACGTTGCTGTTCCAATCTTTGTAGAGTTTCTTCTGGTTCATGCAGGAGAAGAGGTCGGGAATGGAGATCTGCTTGGGACAGCCGTCCGTGCAATAGCGGCAGGCGGTGCAGGGAATGAAGTCCTTGCCCGCAAGAATGGCGCGCACGTGCAAGACTGCCCGCTCCTCTTCCTCGGTAAGGGGTCGGAACTCCTTCATGTAGGAGAGATTGTCCTTCATCTGCGCCCGATCGCTCATGCCCGAGAGCACCATGAACACCCCCTTCTGCTCCGCCGCAAAGCGGATGGCGTAGCTCGCGTTGCTGCCGCCGCCGAGGTCGCGGAACACCTTGTCCGCCTCGGGAGGAAGTTTTGCAAGGTTCCCCCCTTTCACGGGCTCCATCACGATGACGGGCTTGCCGTGCTTTTGGCAGGTTTCGAGGCAGAGGCGGGACTGCACGCTGTGGCTCTCATAGTCGGCATAGTTGAATTGGATCTGCACGACCTCGAGTTCGGGGTAGTCGGTAAGAATTTTATCGAGCACCGTCGCCTTGTCGTGGAAAGAGATGCCCACATGCCCGATCTTGCCCTCCTCTTTGAGTTTGAAGGCCGTCTCATAGGCGTTACAGCGGCGGTATTTTTCGTAATTGCCCGCATTCTGCGCGTGCATGAGGTAGAAGTCGAAATAGTCCACCCCGCACAGTTTGAGCTGGCTCTCGAAGAAGGGACGGATGTCCGCTTCTTGGTGAAAGAAATTCTCGGTAAGTTTGTCGGTAAGGGTGAAACTCTCGCGGGGGTGACGGGAAACGACGCAGTCGCGGATGGCCGTTTCGCTCTTCCCGCCGAGATACCCGTGCGCCGTGTCGAAATAATTGAACCCCTCCGCCAAAAATTCGTCCGCCATGTCGCAGAATTGGGGATAGTCCACCTCTTTGCCCACCATGGGCAGACGCATACAACCGAAGCCTAACTTCTTTTTGACTTTTTCGAATGCCATATTTTCTCCTTTTTGCCGTGTCGTTTGTTTGATTATATCACAGCCGCGCGAAAAAATCAATGACAAGCAGGTGAAAATCGCGCCGCAAAATCTTGCAAAAAGAAAATCGAAACTTTTTAACCCCGCCGCCCCTCCTGCGGAGAGGTATGTATGCGGAACTCCCTCCTCGGGGGCAAAACAAACCCCCTCCATCGGAGGGGGACTAAAGAGGGGGGGTAACATTCCAAAATGTCATTTCGAGCTTGTCGAGAAATCTCTACCGCATTATAATAAGGCAAGATTTCTCCACTTCGCCTGCGGCTTCGGTCGAAATGACAGATTTAGAAGCAAGGAAATGACAAAAAATCTCGGCGCCCCTGTAGGGGAGCTGTCGCGCCTGCGCGACTGAGGGGTTTAGAGAACCGTGTAGAAACCCTTTCCCCCTCGCTTCGCTCGGGTACTTTCCCTAAAAGGGACAGCAAGGGGAAAAGCGCCGCTTAATACAGCATTCTTACGTATTCGGGAAGGGAGGTAAGTTCGCTGTCCGTTTGGTAGGCAAAGTAGGAATAGAGGAGCCGAAGGGCGCGCTTTTCGCCGTCCCGCGTGCGCGGGGGAGCCGCATAGCCCAACGCCTCGCGGATAACGTCATACGTAACGACGCTTGCGGGAGTGCCCTTCTCCAAGGAAAAGGAGCCGCTCTCCATGTTGAAGAAGAGGGCGCCCACCCCCCTACCCCCCTCCATAGGAGGGGGTAATGTTTGAGGTTCTCCAATAGAGGGGGAATTGCCCACCCCCCTACCTGTTTCCAATCGAGAGGGTGAAGTTTGGGGTTCGCCGATAGAGGTGGAATTGCCCACCCCCCTACCCCCCTCCAATGGAGGGGGTGATGTTTGCGTTTCGTCCATTGCAGGTAATTCGGCGCGGAGGGGGTAGCCCGCAAGGCGAAGGGCGGTAAGCAAAAACGTGATCAGCGGGAACGCCGCGTCCTCCGTGCACATCCGCGAAAGCGCGGTGACCGCCGCCACCAGCAATTCCCCGCCCGGCATTTCCTCGTACATCAGCTTATCGCACGCCTCGCACACGACCGCCGCCGCATAGTACTTTTCAACGTCCTCGCGGAGAGGAAAAAACCCGTCGTGCAAACTCGCCGAGGTGACGGTGTGCCGACCGCTCTTTTCGGCGAACACATACTCCGCAAAACAAAAAGGCTGCGCCGCAAATTTGAGCCGTGCATTCGCCTTTTTCACTCCCTTCAAACAGGCGCCGATCTTCCCCCGCTCTGCGGTAAGAAGGGTCACCATTTTATCGTTTTCGCCATAGTCGACTGCCTTCAACATGAGGGCGTCCGTCTTAAAGTCCATACTCAGTCCTTTAATTGCCTGTACAACATATAATAGGTGGGGTTGCCCGTCTCTTCGAACATCTCCCACGCGATCTCCTTTGCGCTCCGCGGTTTGCGGAAATCTTCCTCTTTCATGAATTCCCCCTTTCTTACAGTTTGGAAAGATGAGGGGAAAATATGCGCTTATTCCGCGCCGCCGTAAATATGACGCAATGTTTTGCCGCCCGCCCCCGCGCGGCGGGGGCGGGCGGCAACTTTTATTCTTCTTCCTTTACGTAACCGAGTTCGCGGAGCATTCGGCCGCGGTCCCGCCAATCTTCGCGCACCTTGACGTAGGTCGTTAAAAACACCTTTTTGCCCAAGAACTTTTCCATGTCCTGCCGCGCAAAGGAGGCGACCTCTTTAAGCGCCTTCCCCTGCTTTCCGATGAGGATCGCCTTATGGTTCTGTTTTTCGCAGACGATGTCTAAATTCACCTCGACGACGCCGTCCTCCCGCTCCTCGAAGGTGTTGATGACGATCGCCACGCCGTGCGGGATCTCCTTGTCGTATTTGAGCAGAATTTTTTCCCGCATGATCTCCGAAATCATGAACCGTTCGCTCTTGTCCGAGACGATCCCCTCGGGGAAGAGCGGTTCGCCCTCGGGAAGAAGGGAAAAGATCGCCTCCTCGAGCTTTTTGAGGTTCTTCCCCTTGCGCGCGGAGACGGGAAAAACGTCCGCCGCGATCCCTGCGTCGAACAGCGTTTTGACGTCTGCGGGAATGCGCTCTTCGGGCATGATGTCGATTTTCGTATAGGCGATGAGCATGGGAAGGGAGAGCGCAGAATACTTTTTCATGAGCGCAATGTCGCCCTCGGTGACCCCCGCGTGCCCGTCGTGGACGAACAGAATAACGTCCACGTCCTTACTCGTGTTCTCGGTGGTGCGCATCATGAGCCCCGTGAGCTCGTTGCGCTGTTTGTAGATACCCGGCGTGTCCGCAAAGACGATCTGCCCCTCCTCGCGGTTCAAAATGCCCAAAATGCGGTCCCGCGTGGTCTGCGGTTTGGGCGAGGTGATGGCGATCTTCTCCCCCACCAGCACGTTGATGAGAGTGCTCTTTCCCGCGTTTGCTTTGCCGATGACGGCGACCGTTCCGCTTCTCATTCCCGTTTCAACCCCAACTTTTGCATGACCTGTTCCTCTTTTTCGCGCATTGTTTTGCGCTCCTCCTCCCTTTCGTGGTCGTACCCCAAGCAGTGCAGTACGCCGTGCACGGCGAGATAGCAAAGTTCCCGCTCATACGAGTGCCCGTACTCCTCGGCCTGCTCCTTTGCCCTCTCCTTGCAGATGACGACGCTCCCCAAATAGAGGCGCGCCCCACGCTTCCAAAAGCCCTTTCCTTCGAAGGGTTCGAGGCAGTCGGGATGCCCGTCGGCAAGGATGGGCTCCCCCGCCTTGAAGTTATCGGCGGGAAAACTCAATACGTCTGTGACTTTATCCACCCCGCGTTCGCGCGCGTTGAGGGAGCGGATCTCCTCCTTGGAGACGAAGAGAAGTTCCAAAAGGAGGGGAATGTCGCTTTCAACAAGCCCGTTGAGGGCCTTGCAAAGCGCCTTTTGTTCCCCCTTGGAGAGCCCCTCGCAGTCGAGACGGAAATTACTTTTCATCGCTCTCTCCCGCTTCGTCCTTGACGACCTCCTTCGCGCGGTTGAAGCGGATGGAGGGATATTTGACCCTGTGATGGTGCACGCCCGAGAGCGCGTCTACAAGGGTCTCCTTGATGGTGGTAAGTTCGCGCATGGTGATGTCGCAATCGGCGAACTGGTCGAGGTCCATGCGCTCTTCGATGATGGAGCGCACCGTTCTTTCCACGCTCTCGGGGGTCCTGTCCTTCATCGCGCGCGCCGCCGCCTCCGAAGCGTCCGCGATCATGATGATCGCCGCCGTCTTGCTGTGGGGGGTGGGACCGAGATAGGAGTAGTCCTTGATGTTCGCATCCCCGCCCGAGAGCCGCATCGCCTTGTCATAGAAATACTTGATGGGAAGGGTCCCGTGGTGTTCGAGCGCGACGTCCGCGATCTCCTTGGGGAGCCGCGCCGCCATCAAGAGGTCGTAACCGTCCGTTGCATGGGAGCGGATGATGTCCGCCGAGAGTTCGGGGGTAAGTTCGTCGTGCAGATTGTATCCCGATTGGTTCTCGGTGAAGCAGTCGGGCTGTTTCAACTTGCCGACGTCGTGATAGTACGCCGCCGCACGGGCAAGCTCGGCGTTTTCGCCGATGGCGATCGCGCAGGACTCGGCAAGTTGCGCCACGATAAGGGAGTGGTTGAAGGTGCCGGGCGCCTCCGTTCTCAGCCGCTTGATGAGCGGCACGTTCGCGCTCGTCAGTTCGCGCAAGCGGAATACCGTAAGGCGGTTGAAGGTGAATTCGAGCACGGGCAAGAAGCAGAGGGTAAGCGCGGAGGAGAGGAAACATCCCAAAATGCCGTACCCCGCCGAGGCGACATAGGCGATCCAATTCGTCTGCGCCTGCACGTTGAACGCGGGGAGTTCGAGAAGCAGAATGATGACGACGGTGGGAATGGAGACGAAGGTGCCGAGAAGGAGCATTCCGCCCCGCGTTTTCACATTCCCCGCCGTAAGCACGGCAAAGGTGCCGCACACAAACCCGAGCATGAGCGAGAAATAGACTTCTGCCTGCACGCCGCTGTCCGCCATGCCGGGGAGAGCCGCCAGCCCCGCCCCCGAAGCCGTAAAGTTGTCCGCATACGTATCGATGACGAAGATGAGGAGGGAGAACACGAAGTTCAGAAGGATCGCCTGCCTGCGGTTGAAGAGGAAGAGACTGAGGAGCGCAAGGAGCGCCATCGGGCGGGCGAACACGCTCACAAACCGCCCCATGAGATAGCACACGAGCACGGACACCGTCATGAGCGAGAAGATGAGGAGGGCGTTCTTCGCCTGCGCCAAAAATGCCCTGTCCTCGAAATAGTAGTAATAAAAGATAATGTAAAAGAGGAGCAGTACGCACACGCACAGGGAGAGGAAGCGGGAATAGTCGTCGGTAAAGTAGCTCTTCCACCCCAGCGGATTGTTGATGACGATCATCAACCAGATAAAGAGAATGAACACGACATAGCACAGCGCGAACACAAGCGCACTGCGCACGAGATTCATTCCCCTTGCAGGTTTCACATTGTCCGTTTTCATCTCCTTTCTCCTTTGTTCTTTTTCAATTCGTCCTTTTCATAGGCGCGCACGATCCGCATGACGAGCGGGTGGCGCACCACGTCCTTTTCGGTAAGGGTGATGACGGAGATCCCCTCCACGTCCTTCAAAATGGTGACAGCCTGTTTGAGCCCGCTCGTCTTGCCGTCGGGGAGGTCGGTCTGCGTCAGATCGCCCGTCACCACCATCTTGCTCCCCTCGCCGAGGCGGGTCAGAAACATCTTCATCTGTTCGCGGGTGCAGTTCTGCGCCTCGTCCAAAATGACAAAGGCGTTGGAGAGCGTTCTTCCCCGCATATACGCGAGCGGCGCGACCTCTATCGCCCCCTTTTCAAGGAGCTTTGCATACGTCTCGAGCCCGAACATCTCCTGAAGCGCGTCATAGAGGGGTCGGAGATAGGGATCGACCTTTGTCTGCAAGTCCCCGGGAAGGAAGCCGAGCTTTTCGCCCGCTTCCACGGCGGGGCGGGTGAGAATGATCTTCTCCGTCTCCTTGCTCTTGAAGGCGGCGACGGCGAGGCAGACGGCAAGGTACGTTTTTCCCGTGCCCGCGGGCCCCACGCCGAAGGTGATCGTATTCTTCTTGATCGCGGTGACGTATTCCTTTTGTCCGACCGTCTTGCATTTTACGGGCTTTCCGCGGGAGGTGACGGCGACGATGTCCTTCATCATGCCGCCAAAGTCCGCGCTCTTCCCCTCCTTTGCAAGCTCGAGGCAGTATAGAAGGTTGCCCTTGTCGATGTGCTCCCCCGCGTCGAGCAGGGAGAGCAGGCTCTCCACGACCGCCGCGGCGATCTCGGCATGTTCCCCCTCGAAGGAGATCTTCGTCCCGTCCACATGGGCGTTGAGCCCGAGTTCGCGGGTGATGAGGTTGAGATTCTCGTCAAAAACCCCCAATATCTTGGCAAGCCTGTCCAACTCGCCCGTTTCTACCGTAACGTTTCCCAAAATAATTCCTCTCAATAAAAGTTGAGCGCCGCCGAGCGGAATGCCCTGCCCGCGACAGAATATCCCCCCTCCGTGGGAGTGAACGTAAGGTCGCACTCCTCGCCGAAGTCGAGAAGGGCCTGCGCCCGCGCCTCCTCCTCCGTGCCCTCGTACTCCGCCGAGACGGGATAGGAGACGGTGACCCGCGCAATGACGATGACTTCGCGCTCCTCTTCCCCGTAAGTCGCAACGGGTTGCACAACGGCCTGCCCCGCGGTCACTTCCTCCCCCACTTGCGCACACGGCGTGCCGCGGAGAACGGCGAGTTCTTCGATCCTGCCCGCCACAGGGGAGAGCAGAGGAACGCCCGAAAGAGGGGTTCGCTCGTCGGTCACCTCCACCTCCACGGTAAGGATGCCGCCCGAAAAGCGCATTTCGCAAAAGCCGACATTGGGAAGAGAGAGCACTTCCGCGGTGAACGGGGTGAAACTCGGCGGCAATGCCGAGAGCGGCTTTACCCCCTTTTCGGAGAGCGCGGCGCGCACTTCCCGCTCGTAGTATGCCCCGCTCCCCACCACCTCGATACGGAGGACGCGGCTTTGAAAGCCCGTCACGCAGAGGGCGAACAGGAGCGCGCCCACAAGGAGCCCGACGTGCGCGAGACATTTTTTGTACACAGAAGCAAGTCCGCGTTCGCGCACCTCAACGATATTATAGCACGAACCGCGCAAAATTGCAAAAACTTTTTCAAGGTCTTTGCGGGCAACTTCGAAGAAGAGCACGTTTTTTGCCTCTCTTTTCAAGGCGGTGACCGTTATCCCCTCCCGTGCGAGTTTGTCCGCCACCCGCTCCGCGCTTAAAGAAGTGAGTTTTATGCGCACTCTCCCCCATTTGTGCAAAAATTTCATAGCTTCTCCACTTTGAAAATTTCACCCTTGACGGCGGCGTCTCCCCCGCCGTATTTGCCGAGGGAGAGATCTCTCCCCTCCACTCTGACGCCCCCCTTTCTGCCGCGCAAGACGATGAGGGAATCGGTGAAGGTATCGAGCCGTTTGACGTTTTGAAAGTACCCGCCCTGCCCCTCGACGACGGTGTATTGGACGCCCGCTCCCGCCTCCGCCCCGAGGGACTTTGCGATCTCCGCAAAAAATCTCATATTTCCTATTTTATGCGCACGAAAAGCGGAAAATAACGGGATAAAAAATCGCCGCGTGCGGGGCGCAAATTGCGCCCCGCCCGCGGCGGAAAGACTACGAAAATTGCCTATTATAAGACGTTAATCAATGTTTCGGTAACGATGGAATAGGTTTTCTTTTTTTACATCTATTTCTATCCAAATGTAAAAGATCGTCTAATTCTTTCCCCGTTTCGTATTTAAGAAGTCTTCCGCTTCTTTTCCCTAATACAAGTGTTAATCTGATAACTTGCTTATAGCGACGAGGAATGCAACATTCCCCAATCAAAACAGATTTTTCACCTACGCGGAGATAAGCTTGAATAGTATCTGTTTTTATGGGAGAAAAGACGGGAGTTTTCTCGCCTTTTTTATCACCTTGCTTTTTTTCTTCAGCTTGTGCTTTGCTTTTTTCTTCTTCATTTGCCATGGTATATCTCCTTAAATTATCATCAAAATTACTATTCCGAATAAAACAAATGCCACTCCTAACAAAAAATACGAGATTTTCAGACAAACGATTTTCGCAGTATTTTGCCTTTTAAGTTGTTTGATACAATTCTCATAGCCTGCAATGACGCCGGACAAAAAGTCTATCTGTGATTTTCCTTCATAAAATTCAACCTCGGTAAACTGTTCCGTGTTTATTACTTTAAGGTCTCTTGGAAAAAAGCCGCCAATAATCATAGCCAACGACAGGACTAACAGCGTGATTACGATACATATTAGGACAATGCTGACAGTCCTTAACCTTTCTACAAACTCCGGTATAACAAAGCCTATACCTGTCACGATACACACAAAAACCACCAAAAGCATATTGAGTTTGTTATCAAGTTCATGAAATCTTTGTATCTCATTCTGATATTCGCTTTTGGCGACATCCAAACCAACTTTTAACTTTTCTTCCCATGGATTTTTATCATCTCCCATAAATCACCCCTTAATCTTTCCTTTTCAAACTATTACCTTTCCGCAAAACCTCGGCGGCAGTTGCGGGGTCGTCAAGCCCTAAAACGACATCACCACGGAATGTCAACCATCCGTTCGGATTTTTGAAATATGCTTCTTTGAGATTGTTACAATTCCAGAATACCGAACTTCCAATCGAGGTCACGCCACTACCAATCGTAACAGAAGTCAACCCGCTACAATACCCGAACGCATTCCATCCAATCGAGGTCACGCTGTCGGGAATAGTGATCGAAGTCAACCCGCTACATCCATGGAACGCATAATCTCCGATCGAGGTCACGCCGCTACCGAAGATAATCGAAGTTAAACTGCTACAACCACGGAACGCCTCCTCTCCGATCGAGGTCACGCCGCTACCGAAGATAATCGAAGTTAAACTGCTACAAGCATAGAATGCATAACCTCCAATCGAAGTCACGCTATCGGGAATGTCGATCGTAGTCAACCCGCTACAACCACGGAACGCCCGATATCCAATAGAGGTGACGCCGTCGCGAATGATGACCGAAGTCAACCTGCTACAACCCTCGAACGTCTGTTCTCCAATAGCGGTCACGCCGTCGGGAATGATGATCGAAGTCAACCTGCTACAACCCTCGAACGCACAATGTCCAATCGAGGTCACGCTGTCGGGAATGATGACTGAAGTCAGCCTGCTACACTCGTGGAATGCAAAACCTCCGATAGTAGTCACGCTGTTGGGGATGTCAATCGAAGTCAACCCGCTACAACCCCCGAACGCATTCCATCCAATCGAGGTCACGTTGTCTGGAATAGTGATCGAAGTTAATCCGCTACAATCAGCGAACGTACTAGCGCTAATAAGGGTCACGCCGCCTCCAATGGTGACCGAAGTCAACCCGCTACACTCCCAAAACGCCTGATTCCCAATATTGGTCACGCTGTCGGGAATGGTGACTGAAGTCAACCCGCCACACTGATAGAACGCACTACTTCCGATCGAGGTCACGCTGTCGGGAATGGTGACCGAAGTCAATTTGCTACAACCATAGAACGCGTCATCTCCAATCGAGGTCACGCCGTCGGGAATGATGATCGAAGTCAACCTGCTACAACCCTCGAACGCACACTCCGCAATTGTTTTTGTGCCGCCACGAATGGAATAACTTCCCAAAATTGTATCTTTTGCTTCGATCAAATGATTGCCGATATAGAGAACATCGCCCGTCCAGTTGCCATTATTAGTATAGTAAGCAGTTTCCTGGAACGCCTTACCTCCAATCGTCACGCTGTCGGGAATGGTAACCGAGGTAAAACTGAAAAATGGACAGTTACCAAAAACGGCAGCCAAAATCAATGTAAATTAAAAGAGTTAAACCGAAATAAAA
>CANRHB010000029.1 GCA_947630325.1 uncultured Clostridia bacterium | reverse complement strand
AATACAATCAAAATCCAAACAACGTCGAAAAGCGTTGATGCAATTGCAAAAGAAATTATAGCAAGGTAAACTTCAATATAGCGGAATACAAGGAAGGCGAGGGCGTTTGTCCTCGCCTTTTGCATAGAAAAATGGGACGTAAGTCGTTCAACTTACGTCCCACTTGGCGCAGAAAGAGGGATTCGAACCCCCGTATACATTCCTGCATAACACGATTTCGAATCGTGCGCGTTCAACCGCTCCGCCATTTCTGCAAGCTATTTTATTGTATCTGTTTTTTCTTAAAAAAGCAAGCGTTTTACAGAGGAAATTCCCCTTTTCGTCCGATTTTTATTGTAATTCTCAGTTGCGCCCCGCCGTTCCCACGAAAATCAGCGGAACTTCCATCTCCTCGGTGAGCGAGGTGTGGTGCCCCTTGAAGTCATGCCCGCGCGGGGTCAGGCGCATGATCTTGTCCGTGATCCCCACGGCGATATAGTCCCCGAGCAGGCGCGCGTGCTCCTCATCTCTTCCGCCGAAATAGTTCTCCGCGATGAGTTCCTCCGTCTTAAACAGCGCAAAGTCCTCCCCGTATTTTTCGGTAAACATCTTTTCGAAGGCTCCCTCGCACCCCTCTTTCACCTTGAAGGCGCTCGCCCGCGCCTCCAAATAGGGCGGCCATTTTAAGAGCGAAAGCAGTTCTTCGTCCTTGTAAATTTCGATACAGCCCCCAACGTCGATCTGCCCGTGGTCCGCCGTGACGACAAAAAGCGTATCCGAAAGAGCGGCGCACAACTCCTCCAAACCGCGGTCGAGGGCGCCGATCACCTCTCTTGCCTCGGGAGAAGCGACGCCGCTACGGTGCATGGTGGAGTCGGGCTCGGTGCAGTAGGCATAGAGAAACTGCTTGCCCTCCTTTTTGCACACCGCGCCGATCTGTGCGAAAAACTCTTCGAGATTTGTCCATACATATCTGTTGTCCTCCTCCCGCCAGAAGGAAGGAACAACGACGTTCGGGGTGTATTCTCCCCTACCGCGCGTGTAAAATGGAACGGTGGGAAGCCGCCTGCGGGTATATCCCGCCTCGATGGGCTCCCCTGTCTGCGAGTCGCGGTCCAAAAAGATGTCGACCGCACGGTGCAGTTCCTCGAAATATAGGCTCCAGCCGAACCAGCCGTGCTCCATGGGATAGGTGTTCGTCTGGATCGAAGTCGTGGCGTTGGTCGTTGTAGAGGGAAACACGGAGGTCAAAACCTGTTTGATGTGTCGCCGCAAAAAGCTGTTCTCGGGCAAATTTATCCCGATTGGGTGCATTCCAAGGCCGTCCAAGACCACAAAGACGACGTTTTTATACCCCTTTTGCAATTCGGCGGCAAGCGCGGGCAGGGTTGGCTTCTCGTTGGGACAGCCCAAAAATTCCGCAAGCGTTGCGGAGAGATTGACGATGCTGTTTGTAAAATCGGGTTTGATGAGTTTGCGCATATTCTTCTTTCGCCTCAGTTTTTCTTATAAATACCCGCCGAAAAGGGCGGAAGCGTGAGCGCGGCGAGGTCGTGCTTTTCTCCCGTCAGGAGATCGACGCCCTCCCCCTCTTCAACGTGCAAGACGGGCGCGCCGTCCGAAATGTTGATGGCGACGATCACCCGCTCCCGCTCCCGCTCCCCCTCCCACTCTCTGGCAAAGGAGAAGTATTTGTTGGCAAGGGTCGCTTTTTTATAGCTTCCGTACACGAGCGCGCGGCTCCCCTTTCTGATTTCGGCAAGTTTCTTGATGCGGGCGCAAAGTTCGGGGTGCGCAGTCTTGTCCACCTCGTCGATGCAGGGGCGGAGGTGGATGTCGCCGTCCCCCTTGTCCCCTTCCTGCCCGAACTCCGAGCCGTAATACACGCAGGGGATCCCCGGCATGGTGAAGAGAAGGGTGTATAAATTCAATAAATTGCGTTTCTCTTTGAGGGCGGTGTAGGCGCGGATGACGTCGTGGTTATCCACAAAATTGAGCATGTGCTTGCCCGTGTAGAGCGCCCACGGCTCGGACGAGAACAGCCGCGTGAGGGAGTGCTCGATCTCGAACAAATTCTCCGAATTGAACGCCGAGAGCATCCCCTTGTAACATTCGTAATTTGTGATGGAATTCAACCGCGCAGGGCATAAATTCTGCGCAAAATTGGTGCAGTGGATGACTTCGCCGACGAGGAAGAAGTCCTCTTTCAGTTCCCCCGCCGTTCTTCGCAAAAGTTCGAAGAACCACGGCGGCAGAAGATAGCTTACATCGAGCCGCAAACCGTCGATGTCGAACTCGCGGATCCAGAAGCGCACTGCATCCATGAGATAATTTTGCAGGTCAACGTTTTCGAGGCGCAACTTGACGAGCGTCGGGTGCCCCTCCCAATCCTGATAGTGAAAGCCGTCGTTATAGGGGGAATTACCGTGAAAATCGATGTTGAACCAAAAGCGGTAGTCGGTACCCTCCCTCTTTTCGCGCACCTCTTTGAAGGGGGCAAATTCCCGCCCCACATGGTTGAACACCCCGTCGAGCACCACCTTGATACCAACAGCATGAAGGGCGTTTATGAGATGTTTTAAGTCCTCATTTGTGCCGAGGCGACGATCCACCTTGAAAAAATCGACGGTATCATAGCCGTGGCGCACGCTCTCGAAGAGCGGATTGAAGAGGACCGCCCCCACGCCGAGTTCTTTGAGACGAAGAATCTCTTCCTCTATTTTATATAGGCGGTGGCGCACCTCCTTGAAGTCGTTCTCCCGCTCCGCGCCGCAAAACCCGAGCGGATATATCTGATAAAAAGCGCTTTCGTCAAACCACATAGTGTTTCTCCGTAAATTCCGATGATTATTGTAACACGGACGGGCGAGATTGTCAATATCCCTTGCCTTTTTCAAGAAAAAGAACTATAATATGGGCATGGAACATCTTTTACGGTATTTGGAAACCTCCTACACTGCCTACCAAGCGGTGGAGAATGCAAGAAACCTCCTCCTCTCCGAGGGATTTATTCCCCTTTCCGAAAGCGAAGATTGGAGCCTCAGCGAGGGCGGGAAATACTTTACCGAGCGCAACGGGAGCGCGCTCATCGCCTTTACGGTCGGCAAGGGAAGCGGCTTTAAGATCGTTGCAAGCCACACCGACAGCCCCTGCCTCAAACTCAAGGAAAACCCCGTGACCGCAACGGAGAAGTTTTTTAAGCTCAACGTGGAGCCATACGGCGGCGGCATTTTCTACAGCTTTTTCGACCGCAAATTAAAACTCGCGGGGCGGCTTGTGAAGGAGGAAGAGGGCGCATTGAAAGCCGAGAACTATGTAAGCGATTTCACCCTCGTCATCCCCTCTCTCGCCATTCATATGCAACGGGACGTCAACGAAAAGTTTGCGCCCAACCCGCAGGTCGATCTTCTGCCCCTCCTTTGTATGGGTGAGGCGGACTTTCAAGCCCTGCTCGGGAACCCTCTTTCCTATGACCTCTATGCGGTATGCGCCGAGCCGCCCTTTGTAAGCGGAAAAAACGGCGAATTTGTCTCCTCGCCGCGGATCGACAATCTCACGAGCGCATACGGCTCCCTCGAAGCGCTCCTTTCATCGGACTGCGGTAACGGCGCGAACGTGGCGGCGCTTCTTGACAACGAGGAAGTAGGCAGCCGCACACGCCAAGGCGCAGGAAGCGACTTTTTGAAGAATACCTTGGAGCGCATCGAGACGGCGTTAAACGGCAAAAACGGCGATTTGAAACGGGCGGCGGCGAATTCCTTCCTCGTCTCCCTCGACAACGCCCACTCCCTCCACCCCAACCACCCCGAGAAGTGCGACCCCACCAACCGCGCCGTCTTGGGCGGCGGCGTCGTCATCAAGGGGCACGCGGGCGGGGCCTACACGACGGACGCCTTCTCCTCCGCCGTAATGAAGCAAATTTTCAACAGGGCGGGCGTGAAGTACCAAACCTTTTACAACCGTTCGGATATGCGGAGCGGCGGCACCCTCGGAGCGATCTCCTTGGGGCAGATCGGTATCCTCTCCGCCGACTTGGGGCTTGCGCAGCTTGCGATGCACTCCGCCGTGGAGACCTTCGCCGCAAGCGACTATGAGGAACTCTTGAAGGGCTTACAGGCGTTTTATTCAAGTTCCATCAAGATCGACGGCGAAAAAATCACCGTGATTTAAGTAAAAATTCATCGAAACAGACAAAGCGCGGAAAAAAACCGCGCTTTTTTCAAAAAAATTACGAAAAACCCCTTTCAAACGCTTTACAAAGATAAAGTGATGAAGTATAATGTTTCCATACTTTATCGAAGTAAAGTGATAAAGCAAAGGAAAAAGACCATGAAGAAGTTATTTGCAACGATCCTTGCCGGGGCGGTTGCGGTCTGCGGCATTGCGGCGCTCGGCGCATGTAAAGAGGAAAACACCCTCGTGATCGGCTACACCCTCTATGCCCCCATGAACTATAAGGACGAGAGCGGAAAACTCATCGGGTTCGATACCGAATTTGCCGAAAAAGTCTGCGCCGAACTCGGCTACACCCCGAAGTTCCAACTCATTGATTGGGAGCAGAAAATTTCGGAACTCGAAAGCAAGAAGATCGACCTCATCTGGAACGGCATGACGATCACCGACGAATTGAAAGAGAACATTGCGGTCTCCGCCCCCTACCTCGAAAACAAGCAAGTCGTGGTAATGAAACTTGAGGACAAGGACAAATATACCGACGTTGCGAGCGTGGGCGCCGCCGCGAGCATCGCCGTGGAGAGCGGAAGCGCAGGCGAGGCGACCGTGACGGACAACGGCTACACCTCCAAACTCAACAAGATGACGGCGCAGTCCGACTGTCTGCTCGAGGTAAAGACGGGAAGTTCGGAAGTTGCCATCATCGACTATACCATGGCAAAGTCCATGACGGGAGCGGGCACCGACTATGCCGACCTTACCTATGCGGACGTGGGATATGCCGAGGAGGAGTACGGCATCGGTATGCGCAAGGAGGACGCCGACCTCTTGAAACAAATCAATGAACTCATTGCAAAATATCAAAAGGACGGCACCCTCGACGGGCTTGTGAAAAAGTATTTGGTATGACCTCGTTTTGGAATGTGACCCTCGCCCTCCTCGAAGGGTTCGGCTCGACTTGCTTGATTTTTGCGGCAACGTTGGTGTTTGCGATCCCGCTGGGTCTCATTGTGACCTTCGGCTCCATGTCCCGCTTCCGCCCTCTCAAATGGCTGATGCGGACGATCGTCTGGGTCGTGCGCGGAACGCCGCTTATGTTGCAACTCATTGCGATCTTTTACGGTCCCGCCCTACTCTTCGGGATCGACGGGTTCGACCGCGTCCCCGCCGTCATCGTGGCGTTCGTCATCAACTATGCCTGCTACTTTTCGGAAATTTACCGTGCGGGGATCGAGGGAATTCCGCGCGGACAGGCGGAGGCGGGGCAGGTGCTCGGCTTGAAAAAGTCGCAGGTGTTTTTCCACATCACCCTCATCCAACTCATCAAGCGGATCGTGCCCCCGATGTCCAACGAGATCATCACCCTCGTGAAGGACACCTCCCTCGCGCGGATCATCAGCGTGACGGAGATCATTCTGGTCGCGCAGGAGTACACGCGGCAGGGACTTATCTGGCCCCTCTTCTATACGGGGGTATTCTATCTGCTCTTTGTGGGCGTGCTTACCCTCCTGTTCCGCCATACCGAAAAGAAATTGGAGTATATTAAGATCTGATGGAATTTTTGCATGTGGAAGGCTTCCGCAAACAATTTGCGGGAACCGAAGTGTTGAAAGGAATCGACTTCGATTTGCCCAAGGGAAAAATACTTGCGATCATCGGACCGTCCGGCGGAGGAAAGACGACCCTCTTGCGCTGTTTGAATTTTCTGGAAACGCCCGACGAGGGTAGGGTGTTTTTGGACGGAGAGCTCCTCTCGGACGCAAAAGTTTCCTATTCCCAAAGGGAGAAACGGGAGAAGCAGTTGAAATTCGGCTTGGTGTTCCAGAGTTTTCACCTCTTCCCCCACCTGACGGCGATCAAGAACATCCTCCTCGCGCCCGATCTGCTTGTAAAGGACCGTATAAAAGAGCAATTCAAAGAGCGCAAGAAATCCGCGAAGGGCCCCGCGCGGAAGGCATTGAAAAGAGAGAAAAAGCAGGCGTTGAAGGAACTCTCCGCGGAGAACAAGCGGCGCGCCGAGGAACTGCTCAGCCAAGTGGGGCTCTCCGAGAAGCGGGACAGCTACCCCTCCCAACTCTCGGGCGGACAGCAGCAGCGGGTCGCCATTGCGCGGGCGCTTGCCCTCTCCCCCGAGGTACTCTGCTTCGACGAGCCCACGTCTGCGCTCGACCCCGAACTGACGGGGGAAGTCCTCAAAGTCATCCGTGCACTCAAGGGGAGGACGCTCATCATCGTCACCCATGAAATGGCATTCGCGCGGGAAGTGGCGGACTATGTGCTCTTTATGACGGACGGGGTGATCGAAGAGCGCGGCGCCCCCGACGAGGTGTTTTTACATCCCCAAAAAGAAAAGACAAAAGCATTTCTCAAACATATGGAGGAATATCATGACGAATGAAGAATACATCCGCGAAAACCGCGAACTGTTCGAGGCGATCCTCTCGCTTCAAACGATCGAGGACTGCGGTTTCTTCTTCCAGGATCTGCTCACCTACAACGAGGCGCTCTCCATGAGCCAGCGGGTGAAGGCGGCAAAACTGCTCCTTGCGGGCGAGACGTATGAACAGATCACCGCGGAGACGAACATCTCCTCCGCGACGCTTGCGCGGGTCTCCAAATGCGTCCGCTTCGGCGAGGGCTATAAGCGCGTCTTAAAAGGTTAAAATAAGCATGAAAAACATCCCGCAGGCTCTGCGGGATGTTTTCGTGCACTTTTTTATTCGAGTTCGAATGCGCCCGTGTACAGGCGGTAATACTGCCCCTTCATGTCGATGAGCTGGTCGTGCGTGCCGCGCTCGATGATACGGCCGTGGTCGAGCACCATGATGACGTTGCTGTTCTTGACGGTGGAGAGGCGGTGCGCGATGACGAACACCGTTCTCCCCTCCATGAGTTTATCCATGCCCCGTTGCACGATCGCCTCGGTGCGGGTATCGATGGAGGAGGTCGCCTCGTCCAAAATCATCACGGGCGGGTCGGCGACCGCCGCGCGGGCAATGGAGAGAAGCTGCCGCTGTCCCTGCGAGAGGTTCGCGCCGTTCTGGTGGAGCATGGTGTTGTACCCCTCGGGAAGGCGGGTGATGAAGTCGTCCGCGCCCGCAAGTTTGGCCGCCGCGATGCAGTCCTCGTCGGTCGCGTCGAGCTTGCCATAGCGGATGTTGTCCATGACCGTGCCCGTGAACAGGTTGGTGTCCTGCAATACCATGCCGATGGAGCGGCGCAGGTCCGCCTTCTTGATCTTGTTGAGGTTGATGCCGTCGTAACGGATCTTGCCGTCGGCGATGTCGTAAAAGCGGGTGATGAGGTTGGTGATGGTCGTCTTGCCCGCGCCCGTTGCGCCGACGAACGCCACTTTCTGCCCGGGACGGGCATAGAGGCTCACGTCGTGGAGCACGATCTTTTCGGGGTCGTAACCGAAGTTGACGTCAAACAGCCGCACGTCGCCCTCGAGGCGCGTATAGGTGAGGGTGCCGTCGCTGTGCGGGTACTTCCACGCCCAAATGCCTGTGCGCTCCTCACACTCGACGAGCTGTCCGTCCACCTCTTTTGCGTTGACAAGGGTGACATACCCCTCGTCGGGCTCTGGCTTTTCGTCGATGAGCGCAAACACACGCGCCGCGCCCGCAAGGCCCATGACGACGGAGTTCACCTGGTTGGACACCTGGTTGATGTTGTTGGAGAACTGCCGCGTCGCCTGCAAGAACGCAACGATCAAGGCAATGCCCGTAAGCCCCGCAAAGGTGGCGAGCTCGGGATCGAGAAACGCCCCGATCGAGAAATTCTTGATTTCGTTGATGTTGAAGATACACCCGACAAGCGCGACGATGACATACAGCACATGCCCGATGTTCCCTAATATCGGCATGAGCATGTTCGCATAGGCGTTTGCGTAAGTCGTCTGCTCGCACAAGATGTCGTTGTACTGGTCGAAGTCGTGCTTGGCGGCCTCCTCGTGGCAGAACACCTTCACGACCTTCTGCCCGTTCATCATCTCCTCGACAAAGCCCTCGGTGCGCGCGACCGCCCGCTGGGAGGCAAGGAAGTACTTGCCCGCTCCCCCGCCGACGACCTTCGTGACAAAGAGAATAAGACCAATGCACCCAAATACAATAAGGGTGAGCCATACGCTGTAATAGATCATAATGAAAAACAGCGTAAGCACCATGATCCCCGACGTGAGCAGCTGCGGCAAAGACTGCGAAATGAGCTGGCGCAACGTGTCGATATCGTTGGTGTAGTAACTCATGATGTCGCCGTGGCTGTGGGTGTCGAAGTAGCGGATGGGAAGGTCCTGCATGCCGTTGAACATCGACCCGCGCATCTTTTTGAGATACCCCTGCGTGATGATCGCCATAAGTTGTTTGTCGACCGCGCCCGAGATGAGCGACACAATATATAAGGAGATAAGAACAAGCATAATGCGTGTAATTTCTCCGCCCACATCAGCCCAACCGGCGCCCGACTGTTGTGCAACTTCTATCACGGAGAACACCTGTTGCATGAAGATGGTGGGAAGCGCGGAGATGATGGCGTTGAACACGATGCATACAAGCGCCGCGGTCGCCATCTTCGGATAGAAGTGGAAGAGGGACTTCATGATGCGCTTGAACGTCCCCTTGGGGGCGGACGGACGGCGCATATTTCCGTTGCGGTTATTCGGCATCTTCGTTACCTCCTTCGTCCATCTGCGCGAGGGAAGAGATCGCCTTGCCGCCCTTGTTCTGCGTGGTGTAGACTTCGGTATAAATGGCATTTTTGTGAAGAAGCTGTTCGTGGGTGCCGATGGCGTCGATGTGCCCCGCGTCCATGATGATGATGCGGTCGGCGTCCTCCACCGAGGAAGTGCGCTGGGCGATGATGATCTTCGTCGTCGAAGGAATGTATTCGCGGAAGGACTTGCGGATGAGCGCGTCGGTGTGGGTATCGACGGCGCTCGTCGAGTCGTCCAAAATCAAAATCTTGGGCTTCTTCAAAAGGGCGCGGGCAATGCAGAGACGCTGTTTCTGCCCGCCCGAGACGTTGGTGCCCCCCTGCTCGATGTGGGTGTCGTACTTATCGGGGAAACTCTGGATGAACTCGTCCGCCTGCGCAAGTTTGCACGCTTCGACGAGCTCCTCGTCCGTGGCGTCGGGATTCCCCCACCGCAGATTGTCTTTGATGGAGCCCGAGAAGAGTTCGTTCTTTTGGAGCACGACGGCGACCTGGTTGCGGAGCGACTCGAGGTCGTACTCCCGCACGTCCCGTCCCCCCACCTTCACGCGCCCCTCCGTCACGTCGTAAAGGCGGGAGATGAGGTTGACGAGGGAGGTCTTGGAAGAACCCGTGCCGCCGATGATGCCGATGGTCTCCCCCGATTTGATGTGGAGGTCGATATCCTCGAGCACGTTCTTCTCGGCCGTCGCCGAATATTTGAAACTCACGTCGCAGAAATCGATGGAGCCGTCCTTCACCTCGTGAATGGGGTTTTCGGGGCTATGGAGAGTGGGCTCCTCTTGCAGCACTTCGCAGATACGCCGCGCGCTCTCGATGGACATTGCGATCATCGCAAACACCATGGAGAACATCATGAGGGACATCAAAATTTGCATGCCGTAGACGACGAGTTGGGTAATCGTCATCACATTAAACCCAGTTTGACTGAAAACAAAATACGAACCGAGAAAGAGAGTCGTAGAGAGAACGCCGTAGAAGAAGAGCTGCATGGCGGGGTTGTTCCACGCGAGAATGCGCTCCGCCTTGGTGAAATCTCTCTGTACGTCGGTCGCCGCGCGGTCGAACTTCTCCTTTTCGTGCTCTTCGCGCACATAGGATTTGACGACGCGAATGCCCTTTACGTTCTCCTGAATGCTCTCGTTGAGGTTATCGTACTTTTTGAACACGCTGTGGAAAAGGGGCATCGTCTTCCACATAATGAAGAAGAGGATGAGCGCAAGGGGCGGAATGACGGCGAGGAAGATCCACGCAAGATTTCCGCCGATGACGAACGCCATCACGACGGAGAACGCCATCATGAGCGGACTTCTGATCGCGGTGCGGATGATGGTCATGTAGGCAAATTGCACGTTGTTGACGTCCGTCGTCATACGGGTGACGAGGGATGGCGTGGAGAATTTGTCGATGTTCTCGAAGGAGAACTCCTGCACCTTGTAGTAAAGGTCCTTTCTTAAGTTTTTCGCAAAGCCGCAGGAGGCCTTCGCGCAGAACAGCCCCGCTAGCGCACCGCAAGCAAGGGAGGCAAGCGCCATGCCAATCAGAATGAGCGCAAATTGCCCAACTCCGAGCGACGTCCACGAAGTAACATTGTTCGCCCAAAGAGACATATTGGTGCCCGAATTTTTCGCATTATCCAACGCGTCTCCAAGTTTTGTGATGACGAACGGAATGAGGCATTCGAGAACGACCTCCCCCGTCACGATCAAGGGCGAGAGTATGGAGGTAAGTTTGTATTCCCGAATGCTTTTTGCAAGTGTCTTTATCAAAAGAACACCTCCTAATATGTTGAAAAAGGTTGTTACCGAAAAAAACCGCGCAAATTTCAACGGAAACTTACGCTTTGTTTACATTATTCTTATTATACACGTCCCAAAAAAATTGTCAAGAAATCAACGATGAATTTTGAATTTTCACCAAAAATACATATTTAATAGGAATAGACCCCGACTTTTCGCACAAAATATTTATCGGGAGGAAAAAAGAATGCAGAAATTCAAATCCGGCGAGACCGTTCCCATGTCCTGCAACTACAAGGCATACGACAAGAACGGCAACAGCCACGATGATGAAAAGACCTATCTCGAGAAGGGCACGACCTTCCCCCCTCTTCAACACGAGGGCGGCTATTGGGTCATGGTCCACGACTAACCGAGAAAAAGAGCGTTTCCTACAAAGGAGACGCTTTTTTTTGGTATTGGGTATCCGTTAAGTTGTATCAATTACTTTTTCGTCGGCTTATTCGGTTTTGCGAAAGGATTCGGGTAGTCTTTCGGGATATGATACGGGCAACCCTTCTTATCTTGCGTTATCCGCTTATCATTCGCTTTTCGGCACCAGTCCTGCACCCGCTTTTGCGAAACGCCCCAAAGTTTTGCCGCTTCTTTTGTTCCCATGTCTGCCATAATTTTTTATCTCCTTTTAATTATTTTTATAAATTGTGATATAATTTTTATCCTTTCTTACAGAGATAGGAGCCAATTTTAAGATTTTTGATAAATTCTGCCGCAGATTTAGGATCACTTAATAGCTTATCGTCGATTGGATCGCCTTGATTATCCTCTTCGGTCATCAAGAACCAACCGTGCGGATCGGAAAATGTAAAAGTTTCCAAGTGACGAAATGGATCAAAAAATGCTCGTGTTCCTATATAAATTACACCTTCTGGAATAATAACAGATTTAAACCAACAATACTCATACGCACCCTCCTCAATCTTTGTTACATTTTGCGGAATCACAAGGTTTGGATATTGACGTATGTGCCTAAACACCTCTTTCCCAATAACTTCAATATAGTCGGGAATTTTACTGCTTTTGCAAACACTCATAAGGGCGTTATCTGCAATCCGAATTAGACAATTGCCGTCGCTTCGGTAATTCGGATTCCCTTCTTCAACGGAAATTGTTTCAAGTTCACTGCATCCGTCAATTATATTATTTTCTATTAAGGTGACACTTTGGGGAATGAAGAGAGATTTAATTCCAGTGCAGCCGCTGAAAGCTCCCTCTCCAATGGATGCAACGCTATCGGGAATTGTGATGGATATCAGTTTCTCGCAACCATAAAATGCACTCTCCCCAATGGATGTAACGCTATTCGGAATTGTAATTGATGTCAGATTTTTACATCCAAAAAATGCCTCTTTCCCAATAGCTTCAATATAGTTGGGAATTTTACTGTTCTTGCAAACACTCATAAGGTGTTATCTGCAATCCGAATTAGGCAATTTCCTTCACTTCGGTAATTTGGATTCCCTTCTTCAACAGAAAGCTCTTCAAGCTCATTCCCTTCAATTATATTATTTTCGATTGAAGTGACACTTTTCGGAATGAAGAGAGATTTAATTCCGGTACACCCGCTGAAAGCACTTTCTCCAATGGATGTAACGCCATTGGGAATTGTAATCGATGTCAATTTCCCGCACCCTTTGAAAGCACTTTCTCCAATAGATGTAACGCTATTGGGAATTGTGATTGATGTCAGATTATTGCAACCAAAGAAAGTTCTTTTTTCAATGAAAGTAACGCCATAGGGAATTGTCACAGATGTCAGTTCACGGCAACAATCAAAAGCACTTTCGCCAATGGATGTAACGCTATTGGGAATTGTGATTGATGTCAGATTATTGCATAATAAAAATGCTTCTTTCCCAATGGAAATAATGCCATAGGGAATTGTGACAGCTCTCAATATCTTGCGATTACTAAAAGCCCCCTCCCCGATGGAAGTAACACCTTGTGGAATTTCCACGGAAGATTTGGATCCATATTGATGATACTTCGTTAATACGCCGTCATGAATTTCAAATTCTTCAAGAGGTGGCTTTTGACCGATAGTGCTTTGTGGCGTTCCTTTAACAGGGGATGAATATATAGGGGTGAACACAATCGGCGGCGTCCATTCGATATTACGATATTTCTTTTTCAAAATATTTAGTTTTGCGACATCATTACGTTGAAAGGCGGAAGAGATCTCAAATTCGTCATTTGCATTCATAACTACCTGTGAATAATCGCCATGCCTGCCACATGCCATGCAATGATATTGTTTGTCAGTCTTTCTTTTTCCGCCAATACCTGCAATTGCACCCAGCGGTCCGATAAGAAACGCACCGAAAATCCCCTTTTTGTAGCTGTAGCTTGATGTTTGTTGCGTCTCAACATTGACGTTGGCGCTCCCGCATACCGAACATCTCATAATATTTCTCCTTTTACTTTTATAGTATTATATACTACTTTATCCTACTTGTCAAGAAGAAATAAGATAAATGGTATAATTTTTACATAATAAATAACAGGTGACCTATGAAACCATTAAAAGAAAAGATAAGTATTACGATAGATTCCGATTTGTTGGAAAAGCTGAAAGAAGAGGCAGAGAAAGACGACCGCTCTCTTTCCCAATTCATCAATTTGATTTTACGGAAATATCTGAAATCACACAACGATGACTGATTTCTAAATTTTTTTGCAATTTTGACCGTCACGAAAAGGGACTGACTAAATGTCAGTCCCTTTTCGTGGTGGAGCAATAATGATATGCTAAGAACATGGAAGAGGTGGATTATCTTCGCTTCGCTCGATAGCTTCGTCGAAGGGGAAATGCTTTAAGAAAGAAATATACTTATCGCGCCCTTCTCCTCGCGCGAACCACCGAGGAATATCGGGTTTCTTTTTACCATCTCTTCCCACACGCAAAAACCCTTGCACAAGGCAAGGGTCATGCGTGGTGGGAAGAGGTGGATTCGAACCACCGAAGTCGTTGACGTCAGATTTACAGTCTGATCCATTTGGCCGCTCTGGAATCTTCCCATTTGTGAAATTGTTTGGAGCTGGTGACCGGAATCGAACCTGCAACCTGCTGATTACAAATCAGCTGCTCTGCCAGTTGAGCTACACCAGCAAGATCATGCCCTTTCGGGCACTCACCGTTCCCCTATATAGGGCTCCCAAAAATATTTACGCAGTAAAGATTTTTGGGAAGAGGAGCAACCTGCGTATAAGGCGTGGTTTTCGCGTTCACGCGGAAACCCGCAAACGGCGCACCCCCTATCAGGGCTCCCAAAAAAAGACGAAGTATTTTTTTGGGAAGAGGAGGCGCAACGGAGCGCACTTGCACTTTGCGCAACGCGCGAAGTGCTCAAAGCGGAGTTTGCGCCGACGAGGTGGTGGCTTGGGGTGGAATCGAACC
>CANRHB010000028.1 GCA_947630325.1 uncultured Clostridia bacterium | reverse complement strand
CGTTGAACTCTTCGCCCTGCGTGATTTCGATCTTCGCGCCCAACGCTTTGGCTGTGACCGTGCCCTCTTTGCTGAGCGCAACGTCCACATTACCGAGTTCAAAGTTGACACCGAGCGCATTCAACAACTCTGTGCCCGCAATGACGACGGAGAGAGTGTCGTTTTCCTCGCCGAGCGCGATGACCGAGCCGAAATTCAACCCAAGCACCTTGTTGATAAGCGCCTTTGCGTTTACATCGTTTTCGGCGCCCAAAAGCGAGGAGACGAGCGCAACGGCCTCGCTGACGCCTGCTTTGACGCGGATCCCCTCTACCTCCAAATAGATCGCATTCCCCTCATAGATGACGGACAGCGTTTTTTCGGCGCCGCCATAGCCGAGAACGATCTCCCCCGCCGCCTTTTTGGACGCGAGGTTGAGCATGATATTTCCCGCCGCCTTAAATTTGCCCGATGTGAAGGAGAGAGAAACGGACAGATTTTCGTTCGAAAAGAGTTTGATGAGCGTTTGGGCATAGGGAAGAACGGCGATATAGCCCTCTGTGTCGAGCCCAACGCTTGTGCCTTTGGTAAGCCCGATCTCCGCGCCGAGCGCGGTAGCGGAAAGGCTCCCCTCCCCCACCGTAAGCGTCACATCGCCGAGGGCGAAGTCCAAACCGAACGCAGAGAGAAGTTCGCTCCCCTTGATCGCAAGACGGAGCCCGTTTTCTTCCCCGGAGGAGAAGAGAGCGGCGAATTTTTCCGAAAGCAGAGTATTGATCAGCGCGCCGAGATCGAGCCCCGCAAGCGCGCCCATATTGGGCAATGCGGGCAATGCGACGTATTGCATCAACAGCGCGATGCCCTCTTCGAGCGTTGCCTTCACCTTGATGCCGTCGAGGTCGAGATAGAGCGCGCCGTCCGCAAAGGAGAGACCGACCGTCTTGGAAAGTTCGATGCCGTCCAAGGTAAGGTCCACCTGCACGCTTCCCGCAAGGGCAAGTTCGTTGAGACGGAGATCGAGCGCGCCCGAGACGGCGACCCCCTCCCCGTGATAAGCGATGTCCGCATGAAGAATGTCCGCGGAGAAAAGATCGATGAGTTCGTTTACATAGGGCATGAGCGGGGCGAATTCCGTCTTTTGCGCCTCGCTCAAATCGGGAAGATGTTCTTTGCCGAATCCCAACTGCGCGCCGACAGAGAGCGTTTCGCCGAGGGAAATATTTGCGGTGACTTTTTCGACTGTGATCGCGTCTTCGCCGACATTAAAGTAGAAATCGACGGGGAGTTCCAGCCCAAGGAGAGGGAGCACCGAATGCAGTTCCGCCTTTCCGTCCGCAAGCGTAAATTCGCCGCCCGCGAGTGCGGTAAGAAGGTCCTCCTCTTCCCCTTCCTCTTCGGATTGTACAGTGGTTTCTTTCGCCGTAAGGTCGGTTATGAGCGAGATGAGTTCATCCAATTTGAGGGAGAGTTTCAAGCCGCCGTAATCGAGGTAGGCGTTGCCCCCTTCCACCCACAGCGAAAGGGCGCCGAGTTTTACTTTGGCGGTAAGCGCAGACGCGTCGAATGCCGCAAAGTCCGTTTTGCTCAGATCAAGGTCGACGACCCCGCGGTAAGGGGTACCGTTCACGGTGAGGTCGAGGTCGAGCACGGTCGGATCGGTAAGCACGCTCCCGAACCCTTCGGCAAGACAGTCGAGCGCCGTGATCTCCTTGACGACGGGCGCGTTGTTGACTTCGCCCTCGGCGTATTGATAGAAATATTCCTCGTATGCGTCCGAATGCGCCTTTTCGGTGTTGTACTCGTATTTGGTGGTGGAAGTGGAGACGCAGGGCGCCGCGATGGGCCCGTACTTCGCCGAATATTTTTCCTCGATGTCCGTTTGGAACACCTGCCAATTCTCGTCAAAGGTAAAGGTGACGGAGATGGCGTCAAATTCGGGGGGCGTGGTAAGACCGCCCGTAAAGATCATTTGGTTGATGTAGTAGGCAGTGGCGCCCTTTGTGGTGACAACGCCGTTCACCTCTTCCTGCCACGTTTCGGGCTTTAACTCGTATGTAATTTGGAACCTGCCGTCCTCCGTTTGCGTAACGGGGCTCGTGCTTGCGACGGTGTCCTCTGCGATGACGTACACGCTGAGCTCGTATGCGGGCAAGCCGTTGGTCGCCTTGAACCCGTGTTCGCCGCCGATCGTCATGATGTTGTAGGGCGCACCCGTCTGCCAGACGGTATCCAACCCGTCGTAATTTTTGGAGGCGGGTTTTCTCCAGATCACTCTGTCCTTGTCTTTGAGGTAGCAAAATTGGCTTGCGCTCTTGATGAGCGAACTCTCCGTAAGGTCGGCGGAGATGAGGGTGCCGTGATCATATTGCTTGTATGTCGTGATGGACTGCTGGATGACCGTGTCCACGGTGCCGTGCATTTCGCCGTACCAGAGCGGTTGCTGGGAGAATTTCCAATTCAAGCGGGCGAACACGTCCACGGGGGAATAAGCGCTCGTAAGGGAATAGAGTTCCCCCTCTTCCACGGGAATGGAGGGAGAACCATAGTTGAGGTCGACGGTGTTTCTTTCGGTATCTTTGAAGAAAGCGGAGCCGACGCCGTACACGCCGATCATGAGCACCGCCGCCGTGCACAGCGTTACGACCGCCTTTGAGGTGCGGGACATCCGCCTTTTGGCACGCAGATGCAGGCCTTCTTTTTTATTTTTGACAGCGCGCGGACGGCGTTTGTTTTTTATTTCGTGCATTCCGCTCTCGTTTCTTTTCATGTTACTTCTCCTTTCCTGCGGCAAAAACCCGTCACTGCGGGAAATTACAAATATCATAAAATTTTATGACATTAGTTTATCAAACTTATGACGAAATGTCAACAGAATTTTGAAAAATTTGCCAAATTATTTTATAGAATAATAAGGAAATGCGCGCAATAAAAGAAAACGCCCCCTTTGGAGCCCTTTGAAAAGCGCAAAAGGCCGCGGGACGAGCCCGCGGCCGATCGGCATTTACAGTCGATTTATTCTTCGGCAATATATTTAAGCGCGTACACTGCTTTGAGGGCCGAAATGCCTTTGAGCGTTCTGCCGCGGCTCGAGGTGACGTCGATGGGCACCTTCTCGGTGGGAAGCCCGAGCATACCGTCCTCCGTATCGAGAGCAAGCAGGTACGGCACGGTGACATAGTCGGCAAAGAGAATGCTCTCTCCCTCTTTGAGCGCCGCGATGCGCACCCCCTTGCAGTTGCGGTTCAAGGGGTCGATCTGCGCCGCGATGATGCGCTTGAACCTTCCGCCCGAGATCGCAACGACGATCTCTCCCTCGCCGTCGATCTGGGAGGCGAAAATCACTCTGTCCCCCTCTTTGAGGTTCATTCCGCGCACGCCGCCCGCAATGCGCCCCTGCGTGGGAACGTCGTCCTTCTTCGCGTTGAGGCACATGCCGCTCTCGGTGACGAAGAACACCGTCTCGCCGCCTGCGGGAATGTCCGTCTGCACTGCGACGACCTCGTCCTTTTCGGCAAGTTTGATCGCCTGGAAGGCGTTCTTTGCGAGGAAATATTCGCTCCATGCCGTCTTTTTGAGCATCCCGCGCGCGGTGATGAAGAGAAGTTCCCCCTCCTGCGCCGTTGCCGAAAAGAGCGCGACGGGCTTTTCCCCCTTCTGCGCGTCCTCAACAACATCCGCAAGCGCGGTCCCTGCGTCCGAGAACTTGCAGGTGCAGTCCCCCGCCATGATGCGGTAGCAGTTGCCGAGGTTGGTGAACACGAAGGCGTCCTCGTCCGAGAGGAGCTTGATATACTGTCCCATGAGCATGGACGGGCGGGTCTTGTCGGTGATCGCCTTGTTCGACGCCGCATAGTTCTTTTCGCTTATGCACTTGAGTGTCCCCTTGGCGGAGATGCACAGAATGCTCTTCACACCCGGTTCGCGGATGTCGGTGCGCTCGGCGTCGGCGTCCTTCTCGTCGAACACGAGGGTGGACTTCCGCGGCGTCTTGTACTTTTTCTTGATCTCGAGGATCTCCTGCTTGACGACCTCAAGCTGCAACTTTTGGCTCCCGACGATCGCCGTCAGCTTTTTGATGAGTTCTTTGAGCTGTTTGAGTTCCTCCTCGAGTTTGAACACTTCCAATTTGGTGAGGCGGGCCAGCCTTAAATCGAGGATCGCCTGCGCCTGCCGCTCGGAGAGGTCGAACCGCTTGCGCAGTTTGTCGCGGGCGTCGGCGGTGGAGTCGGCGTTTTTGATGATCTTGATCACCTCGTCGATGTTGCGCACGGCGATGATGAGCCCTTCGAGGATGTGACAGCGCTCCTTTGCTTGGTTGAGATCGAATTTGGTGCGGCGGAGCACCACCTCGCGCTGGTAGTTCACATAGTAGCGGATGATCTCCATCAGCCCCATCTGGAGGGGTTTTCCTCCCGCGATGGCGACCATGTTGATGCCGAACGTCGTTTCGAGATCGGTGTATTTATAGAGAAGTTTCAAAATAGCGGGAATGTCCGCGTCCCCCTTCACCTCGATGACGGCGCGCATACCGCTCCTGTCGCTCTCGTCGGTGACGCGGCTGACGGAGGCCAGCTGTTCCTTCTTCTCTTCGCGCAATTCTGCAATACGTCTGAGCAAATTCGCCTTGTTGACTTGGTAGGGAAGCTCGGTGATGACGATGAGTTTGCGGTCCCCCTCCCCCGCTTCCACGCGGACGCGGGCGCGCAGGGTGATCCGCCCCTTGCCCGTTTTATACGCTTCTTCGAGTTCGCTTGCGATGATGTACCCGCCCGTGGGAAAATCGGGCGCGGGAATGTATTTGAGCATCTCGGGAAGTTTGATGGAGGGCTTGTCGATGTAGGCGACGACGCCGTCGATCGCCTCCCCCAAGTTGTGCGGGGGGATGTTGGTGGCGAGCCCCACCGCGATGCCCGACGCGCCGTTCACGAGCAGATTGGGGAACCTGCCGGGGAGCATATCTGGCTCCTTCAAGGAGTCGTCGAAGTTGAGGGAAAAGCTCACCGTGTTCTTGTCGAGGTCGCGCAGAAGTTCGAGGGCGAGGGGCTCGAGGCGGGCCTCCGTGTAGCGCATCGCCGCCGCCGGGTCGCCGTCCACCGAGCCGAAATTGCCGTGCCCGTTGACGAGCGTTCTGCCCATGTTGAAGTCCTGCGCCATGCGCACCATGGCGTCGTAAACCGAACTGTCGCCGTGCGGGTGGTATTTGCCCATGCAGTCGCCGACGATACGCGCCGACTTCTTGTGCGGCTTATCGGGCATGAGCCCCATTTCGTGCATTGTATAGAGAATTCTGCGCTGGACGGGCTTCAAACCGTCCTCCACGCGGGGAAGGGCGCGGTCCATGATGACGAATTCGGCATACGGGAGCATACTCTGAGGCAGCACTTCCTCGAGCGGGGTGACAAACAGATTGCCCTGCGGCGTTTGCGGCGTTTCACGCTTCTTCATCGGCGCCCTCCTTTCTGCCCTTTACTCTGTCCATAAAGGGATCGACTTTGTTGAAATTGGCGTTGCGGTTCAAGAATTCCTTTCTGCCCTCCACCCTGTCTCCCATGAGAGTGGTGATCATGCGGTCCGCTTCGGTGGCGTCCTCCACGGTCACCTGCGTCAGGTTGCGCTTCATGGGGTCCATCGTGGTCGTCCAGAGCTGTTCGGCGCTCATTTCGCCGAGCCCTTTGTAGCGTTGGATGAGATACCCCTTGCCCACCTTTTCGATCTTTTCCTGCAATTCGTTGTCGTCGTAAGCGTATTCCTCGACCGAACTGTTCTGTTTATACACTTTATAGAGGGGCGGCATCCCGATGTAGACGTGCCCCGCGTTGACGAGTTCGCGCATGTAGCGGAAGAAGAAGGTAAGGAGGATACAGCGGATATGGAAGCCGTCCTGGTCGGCGTCGGAGAGAATGATGACTTTATGGTAGTTGAGTTTATCGAGGTTGAAATCGTTGCCGATCCCCGCGCCGAGCGCGGAGATGATGGTGCGGATCTCCTCGTTGGCAAGGACTTGGTCGAGCCGCTTTTTCTCGACGTTGAGGGGCTTGCCTCTGAGGGGCAGAATGGATTGGTATTGGCGGATGCGCGCCTGTTTTGCGGTGCCGCCCGCCGAATCCCCCTCCACGATGAACAGCTCGTTGAGTTCGGGTTTTTTGCCCGAACAGGCGGCGAGTTTTCCCACGAGCATCAAAGAGTCGATGCTGTTCTTCGCCCGCGCCGTGTCCTTTGCCTGCCGCGCCGCGAGACGCACCCGCGCCGCCCCCTGCGCCTTTTTGAGAATTTCTTCGAACGCCTTTTTGTACCCGTTCTGTCCCGCAAGGGAGCGGAGCCCCTCGACGACCGCGCTCTCGACGGGGGTCTTTGCCTCGGGGTTGCCGAGTTTGGTCTTTGTCTGCCCCTCGAACTGCACGTTCTTCATCTTGATGGAGAGCACGGCGGTCAGCCCTTCGCGGAAGTCGTCGCCGAGGAAATTGGCGTCCTTTTCCTTGAGCGTCTTGACGTCGCGGGCATAGTCGTTGAGCATTCTCGTGATCCCCGTGCGGAAGCCGATCTCGTGGAACCCTCCTTCGGGGGTGGGAATGTTGTTGACGAAGGAGAAGAGGTTTTCGGTGTACTCCCCCGTGTGCTGGATGGCGTATTCGATGATGATGCCGTCCTTTTCGGTCTTATAATAGAGCGGCTTGCCGTAGAGCGCCGTCTTGCCCTCGTTGAGCGATTTCACGAAATCGGAAACGCCGCCGTCATAGTGGAATTCCACGCTGTACGGCATGGACGCCCCCGCAAGGTCGAGCTGTTCGGCCTCCTCCCCCTCCTCTTCGGCCTTGAACTCGTTCATCGTGATGCGCTCGTCGGTAAGTTTGATGGTGAGCCCCTTGTTGAGGAAGGCGAGTTCGTTGAGGCGGTTCGAAACGGCGGAGAGCTGGAAATCGACGGTGTTGAAAACGGCGTCGTCGGGCATGAAATGCACATACGTACCGTGTTTTCTCGTCTTTTGCTTGGTGTCTGCAAGGGGCGCGACGGGCACGCCCGACTCCACTTTTTTCTTCTTGACGTCATAGGCGGAGCGGAACTCCATCGCATAGGTGGTGCCGTTTTTGTAGACTTCCACTTTGAGCCATTTGGAGAGGGCGTTGGTGACCGAGGCCCCCACGCCGTGAAGCCCTCCCGAGAAGGAATAGTTGTGCTCGTCGAACTTTCCCCCCGCATGGAGCTGGGTGAACACGACCTGCACGCCCGAGACCTTCATCTTGGGGTGGATGTCTGTGGGGATCCCCCTTCCGTTGTCCTCCACGGAGGCGCTCCCGTCCTTGTGGAGAATGACTTCGATCTTGTCCGCAAAGCCGTTGGCCGCCTCGTCGATGGCGTTGTCCACGATCTCCCAGAGGATGTGGTGGAGCCCCTTTACCCCCGTCGAGCCGATGTACATGCCCGGGCGCAGACGCACCGCCTCCAACCCTTCGAGCACGGTGATGTCGCTTGCGCCGTAGTTGTTCTGAGCCATAGTTACCTCGAAATGTTGTTATCTTCCGAAATGATTCTACCACATTTTGCGTTTTTTTGCAAATATTTTCCGCTATAATATGACATTTTCGGCAAAGCGCTTTTTTTGCGCCGCTCAAATGCCCCTTAAAACGCTTTTTGCGGAAAATTCCCCGAAAAATTTTCTCTTCCTGCTATTGACTTATCGTGATAAAATCGTTATAATAGGAACGGCGGCGGAAAAGCGTGCCTTTTTTCCGTTGCAAAAAAGCGAAAATTTATATTTTTATGGAGGAATAACCAGAATGACAAAGATGACGATCGACGGCAATACCGCCGCTTCCCATGTCGCCTATGCGTTCAGCGAAGTGGCTGCCATCTACCCCATCACACCCTCCTCGCCCATGGCCGAATCGGCCGACGAATGGGCAACGCAGGGCAGAGTGAACATGTGGGGGCAGAAGCTCCGCATCACCGAAATGCAATCGGAGGGCGGCGCGGCGGGCGCTGTGCACGGCTCCCTTGCCGCCGGCGCGCTTACCACCACCTACACCGCTTCGCAGGGACTGCTCCTCATGATCCCCAACATGTACAAGATCTCGGGCGAACTTCTCCCCATGGTCATGCACGTTTCGGCGCGCGCCCTTGCAGCGCACTCCCTCAACATCTTCGGCGATCATTCGGACGTTATGGCTTGCCGCCAGACCGGTTTTGCCATGCTCGCAAGCTGCTCGGTGCAGGAGGTCATGGACCTTGCCACCGTTGCGCACCTTTCCACCCTTCGCTCCCGCGTCCCCTTCCTCTCCTTCTTCGACGGGTTCCGTACCTCCCATGAAGTGAGCAAGATCGACACCATCGACTATGACGAACTCAAAGCCCTCTTCGACAAGAAGGGCCTTGCAAAGGACGTTGCCGAGTTCCGTGCGCGCGCCCTCAACCCCGAACATCCCGTCCAGCGCGGCACCGCGCAGAACGGCGACACCTACTTCCAGAACCGCGAGACGGCGAACAGCTACTATGCGGCAACTCCCGCCATCGTGCAGGAGATGATGGACGAAGTCTCCGCTCTTACGGGCAGAAGCTATCACCTCTTCGACTATGTGGGCGCTCCCGACGCCGAGGAAGTCGTCGTCATCATGGGCTCGGGCGCAGAGACGGTGGAAGAGAGCATCAACAAGCTCAACGCACAGGGCAAGAAGTACGGTCTCATCAAAGTCCGCCTCTACCGTCCTTTCGTCACCGACGCCTTCATCGCGGCCATCCCCGCGACCTGCAAGAAGATCGCAGTCCTCGACAGAACGAAGGAACCCGGGTCCCTGGGCGAACCTCTCTACCTCGACGTTTGCACGGCTCTCCTTGAAAAGGGCGTGAGCGGCATCAAGGTCGTCGGCGGCAGATACGGCCTCGGCTCCAAGGAATTCAACCCCTCCATGGTGCTCTCCGTCTATAAGAACCTCGAACTGAGCGAACCCAAGAACCACTTCACCGTGGGTATCTTCGAGGATGTGACGAACAGTTCGCTCGACTTCTCCGAGAAGTTCGACGCAGCTCCCGCAGGCTCCACTTCGGCGAAGTTCTACGGCCTCGGCTCGGACGGCACCGTCGGCGCGAACAAGAACTCCATCAAGATCATCGGCGACCACACCGATATGTACGCGCAGGCTTATTTCTTCTATGACAGCAAGAAGTCGGGCGGCATCACCGTTTCGCACCTGCGTTTCGGCAAGACGCCCATCCAGAGCGAATACCTCATCGACGCGGCGGACTTCATCGCCTGCCACAACCCCTCTTACGTCATCCGTTACGACATGACGACCGACCTCAAAGAGGGCGGCAGTTTCCTGCTCAATGCGCCTTGGACGACCGTCGAAGAACTCGACAAGAACCTTCCCGCCAAGATGAAGAATCTGCTTGCGAAGAAGCACGCGAAACTCTATGTCATCGACGCGATCAAGATCGCCCGTTCCCTCGGGCTCGGCGGCAGAACGAACACCATTCTGCAGTCGGCGTTCTTCCTCATCAACGAGCAGATCATGCCCTACACGGACGCAGTTGATTACATGAAGAAGATGGCGTACAAGTCCTTTGCAAGAAAGGGCGACGCCGTTGTGCAGATGAACTACAACGCGATCGACTCCGCGAAAGAACACCTCGTGCAGATCGAGATCCCCGCATCGTGGGAAACCACGACCGAGGGCGCCGAGATGGTGAAACTCGCGGACAACGACTATTTCAAGAGCGTCATCGCTCCCATTCTCGCGCTGGAGGGCGACAAACTGCCTTCCTCCGCCTTCAATGCGGACGGCTCCGTGCCCACAGGAACTACCAAGTTTGAAAAGCGCGGCGTTGCCGTCACCGTTCCCAAGTGGGTGAAAGAGAACTGCGTGCAGTGCAACCAGTGCGCGTTCGTCTGCCCGCACGCCTGCATCCGTCCCGCACTTGTGGCGGCAGGCTCCGAAAAACCCGAAGGGTTCGATACGAAGCCCGCGACGGGCGTTCCCGGCTATGAGTTCCGTATGCAGGTGAGCCCGCTCGACTGCATGGGTTGCGGCGTGTGCGCGGAAGTCTGCCCCGGCATGAAGGGCAACAAGGCGCTCGTGATGACGCCCTTTGCAGAACTCGAGGAAGTCGAAGCGCAGAATTGGAATTTTGCGGTCGATCTTCCCGAAGTCGACCTCTCCGCTGTCAAGATGGCGGACGTCAAGAAATCGCAGTTCACTCCTTCCCTGTTCGAATTCTCGGGCGCGTGCGCAGGTTGCGGCGAGACCCCTTACGTCAAGGTCGTCACCCAGCTGTTCGGCGATCGCATGATCGTTGCGAACGCAACGGGTTGCTCCTCCATTTACGGCGGTTCCTCCCCTACCTGCCCCTACACCACCAACAAGCAGGGCCACGGTCCCGCATGGGCGAACTCCCTCTTTGAGGACAACGCCGAGTACGGCTATGGTATGCACCTCGCTTATAAGGCAAGAAGGGGCGCCCTCGCCGAGAAGATCGAAAAACTCGCCGAGATGTGGAAAGAATATCCCGAATGCGTGGCTCCTCTCACCGCATGGCTCGAAGGATGCGACGAGGCGGAGGCAAGCAAGGCGGCGTCTGCGGCGCTCGTCAAAGAACTCGAAGAATGCCGCAAGGAATGCGAGGGCGAAGAACTCGCGCTCGTCGACGAGATCCTTGCCGACAAAGATTGCCTCGTGAAGAAGTCCTTCTGGATCATCGGCGGCGACGGCTGGGCGTATGACATCGGCTATGGCGGACTCGACCATGTGCTTGCAAGCGGCGAGGACGTGAACGTGCTCGTGCTCGACACCGAAGTCTACTCCAACACGGGCGGACAGGCGAGCAAGTCCACCCCCATCGGCGCGGTGGCGAAGTTTGCTTCGAGCGGCAAGCGGGTCAAGAAGAAGGACCTCGGCATGATCGCGGCGTCTTACGGCTATGTGTACGTGGCACAGTGCGCGATGGGCGCGGACAAGGCGCAGCTTGTAAAGGCTTTGAAAGAGGCAGAGGCTTATAAGGGACCTTCCCTCATCATCTGCTATGCGCCTTGCATCAACCACGGCATCAACATGACGAAGTCGCAGGCGGAGGAGAAGAGCGCGGTGGATTGCGGCTATTGGCAACTCTACCGCTACAACCCCGAACTCTCCGCTAAAGGCGAGAACCCCTTCACGCTCGACAGCAAGGATCCCACGGGCGACTATCAGGCGTTCATCCTCGGCGAGACCCGTTACGCCTCCCTCAAGAAGACGCAACCTCAGCTTGCCGAAGAACTCTTCCACAAGACCGAAGAGAGTTCCAAGGAGCGTCTTGCGGGCTACAAGAAGATGGCGGGCAGAGAGTAAGATCTCTCCAAAATGCAATACGTATCAAAAAAACGGCTCCCCGAGCCGTTTTTTTTGATTGTTTTTTCGTGCGTCATTCCTCGCATTGTTTCTCATGCGCGTCGTTCCGCTCCTCGCCTGTGCGTCATTCCGAGCCGAAAGGGTAATAACGAAGTCCGACATGGCAATTCTCCGAGGGAATCTTGTTACGTTCAAGTACGTTAAAACCACCCAAACCCGCGTCATTTCGCCCCGCGCTATTCTAAATATGTCATTTCGACCAAGCCGCTATGCGGCGCGTGGAGAAATCTCGCCTTATAATTCTATTGTCATTTCGAGCGCAGTCGCCCCGCCCGCACGTTCTATGTTGTCTAAGGGCGGCACGAGGAGCTTGCGACGAAGTAGAAATCTCGCCTTATTATAATGCGGTAGAGATGTCTCCACTTCGGTCGACATGACATTTTAGAATGGCTTCCCTATGAGGGGCATCAAGCTGTTCCATTTTCCATTCCGCTTTACTGCCTTCTCCGCGTGTTCATCAGCACAATAAAGAGCATCCGCAAAAAGTAGACAAGGGAGATGAGCATGGAAGCGACATAAGTCATCGCCGCCGCCGAGAGCACTTTGCTTGCGCCCTTGAGTTCCTCGTCCGTCAGAATGCCCTCCTGCTCGAGCATCTTCTTCGCTCTGTGCGAAGCGTTGAACTCCACGGGGAGGGTCACAAGCATAAATAATGTGGAGAGAGAATACAGCCCGATGCCGATGTACATCACGATCTGCCCCGCCATGGAGCCTGTTGCGGCATAGAGGAAGATATCGAGGAGCATTCCGACGAGAATGAGCGGAAGCGCAAGCCGAGAGCCGATGTTCACGGCGGGCACAAGCGCGGTGCGCACTTTGTAGGGAAGGTATCCCCTCTTCTTCTGCATCACGTGTCCGATCTCGTGCGCCGCCACTGCAACGGAGGCGACCGAAGCCGAGCCGTAAGTGCTCTGCGAGAGGTTGACCTGTTTTTTTGCGGGGTGATAGTGGTCGGTAAGCCGCCCCGCAACGCGGTTGACGGAAATGTCGTGCACGCCGTTCTTGCGGAGGAGCCGCACCGCCGTGTCATAGCCCGTCATATTGGAGTGGTTGGGCACCATGTCATACTTTGCATAAGTGGAATTCACCTTTGCGCTTGCCCAGGCCGACAGCGCCATAAAGGGAATGAGGATGAGCAGAAACAGAAAGTAGGAATAATCGAATAAGAACATATTATACCTCGTGTTTGTATTATAACACGAAATCGCGCGGGATAAACAACTTTCACGCGTTTTTATTGCCGCGGAAGATGCTTTGGGTGAAAATGCCCCTCCTCGGCCTTTCTTTTTGCAAAAAATTTTTTCAAACACTTGTAAAAGTTTTTCGGTTATGCTATACTAAACTCGCCACACACAAAAAATGCATAAAAGACTTTCGATAGCGCAATCTTGGCATTGCGTATCTCTTGCATGTCGCTATTGAATGGTCTTTATGCAATTTACGATTTGTGTGTGGTAACCTGATCGGAGATACCAACGCAGTGTGTTTCCCTTCGGGAACACACTTTTTTTATAGCAAAAAAATGAAAAAAGGAGATAGAAACAAATGAAACACAAATTTTTGGTCGTCCTCATGACGATCGCAACGGCTCTCTGTATGGCATTCGGCTTTACGGCGTGCGGCGAAAAGAACCCCGACGAAACGGGCAAGAACCCGCCCGTTGTTGACCCGAGCGGCAACCAAGGCAATCAAGGCACCCAAGGCGGCACACAGAAACCCGACGAGGGCGAACAGAGCGGCACGCAGAAACCCGACGAAGGCGAACAGGAGCCCGAAACTTACACCGAAGGGCTGTTCTATGCCGAGATGTACGGCGAGGACGGCACAACGGTGATTGGTTATTCCGTCGGCGCAGGCGAAGCGGCAGACGAGGAGGAGATCGTCATTCCCTCCAAATACAACAATTTACCTGTGCTCTCGATCAGTCGAAGCGATGACGACGAAGCGTTTTGGAATAAGGTATTTGAAGAAGGTGAAGGACTATCCGATGAAGCGATGTTTACTTTAATGCAAAAATATACCTTTTATAATTGCGAAAATTTGAAGAAGATCACGATCCCCGACAGCGTGACCACAATCGGACAGGCGGCATTCACAGAATGTAAATTTACTTCGATTACGATCCCCAACAGCGTGACCACAATCGGACAGGCGGCATTCACAGAATGTAAATTTACTTCGATTACGATCCCCAACAGCGTGACTTTGATTGCGACGGGCGCATTCGAGAGTTGTACCGAGTTGACATCGATCATCATTTCTAACAGCGTGACCACGATCGGAATGGCCGCGTTCGGGAATTGTATCGCGTTGACCTCCATTACCATTCCGGGCAATGTGTCCGAGATCGGTGAGTCAGCATTTGCTTTTTGCGAAGGACTGACTTCGGTGATCATCGAGAACGGTGTGAAAACGATTGGAAGTAATGCATTCGAGGCTTGTAGCGGGTTGACCGAGATTACCATTCCAAACAGCGTGACATCGATTGAGGCTGCCGCATTCGCCCACTGTAGCGGATTGACTTCTGTCACCATCGGGAACGGTGTGAAAACGATTGGGGCGAGTGCGTTCACTCAGTGTAGTGGGTTGACTTCTGTCACCATTGGTAGTAGCGTGACTGAGATTGAACACCATGCGTTTTCGGGTTGTAGCAATTTGAAAGAAGTTCATTTCAAAAATCCAAACGGGTGGAAAGCGGGAAGCATATCTCTTTCGGGGCTCAACGATTCCGCACAAGCCGCCGAATATTTGACGAAAACTTACTGCGAATATGATTGGAAACGCGGTTGAGAAAGCGCGTCAACGGGACCCCCTCCATCGGAGGGGGACTAAGGGGGTGGGTACTCGGCGCCCCTTTTAGGGGAGCTGTCGCGCCCCGCGCGACTGAGGGGTTTTCCGAAAGCCTATTAAAACCCTTTCCCCCTCGCTTCGCTCGGGTACTTTCCCTAAAAGGGACAGCAAGGGGGTAACAAAACGTCATCCCCAATCACGTCATTCCGCCCCGCCCGCACGTTCCTAAATTGTCATTTCGAGCGAAGTCGAGAAATCTCTACCGCATTTCCTTAATCACGTCATTCCGTCCCGCCCGCACGTTCTATGTTGTCTAAGGGCGGCACGAGGAGCTTGCGACGAAGTAGCGCAGTCGAGGAATGTCCTTATTACAATGCGGACACCCTTCGACAGGCTCAGGGTGACGTAATTAGAATGTCAACCCCCACCACCCGCTCCGCGGGAGCCTCCCCCTAAAAGGGGTAGGCCATACCCCCTCCTCGGGAGGGGGACTAAGGGGGTGGGCAAACTTTTGGCGTAAGTGCGTCATTCTGTCCTATGCGTCATTCCGAGCCGTGAAGGAAATAACGAAGTTCGACATGGAAAGTCTCCGAGGGAATCTTGCTACGTCCAGGCACGTTTTAACCAAACCAAAACGTACCAAGATGCCTTCGCGGACTTGCTAAAACGGACTGCGTACCCACCGTTGCGGCTCAGCATGACGCCCCTCCCGGTGAATTGTCAAATGAAGTGCAACATATTTTCAAACAGAAGCTGTGGGGCGAGGAAGTTGAGGATTTTTTTGGG
>CANRHB010000027.1 GCA_947630325.1 uncultured Clostridia bacterium | reverse complement strand
GTGACCCCAACGGGATTCGAACCCATGATACCACCGTGAAAGGGTGGTGTCTTAACCGCTTGACCATGGGGCCACATCATTATGAAACAGACTTTCGCCTTTTGCAAGACTTCCGTCTCGGTTTTCTGGTAGCGATGAGTGGAGTCGAACCGCTGACCTATCGGGTATGAACCGATCGCTCTAACCAACTAAGCTACATCGCCATAAATGGTTGCGGGGGTAGGATTCGAACCTACGACCTCCGGGTTATGAGCCCGACGAGCTACCTGGCTGCTCTACCCCGCGATGTTGCCTCCTCGGAAAAGGTTAAGGCTACAAAAAACCGCCGCGCTTCACCGATTAGCTTATTTATTGTAACGGAAGAACGCGCTTTTGTCAATCGTTTTTGTAAGAATTTCGAAAATTATTTTTCTTTTGAAAAATCATCGCGCGGGAGGGGAGAGGGGAGCCTTGGGAAAGTGAAAGGCTCCGTAAAATTTCAAAGCGTCTCTTTACCCGTTGGTCCCGAACGGACGAAGAGGCAAAAAACTTATATTCCCGTCTTGCCTATTTTTATAAGATGTGCTATAATGGGTTGCGAATTGGTGATTGAATAAAGCGAGATTTCTCGATTCCGCTTCGCTTCACTCGAAATGACAATTAGAAGCGCGGGTTGAAATAACAAATTGGGGTTCTTGCCCACCCCCTTAAAGGGTGGGGAAGGGCGAAGGAGGCGGAAGGGGTGTCTGCACGTCGAAACAAAACACCCCCTCAGTCTCGGCTGGCGCCTCGACAGCTCCCCCTCAAGGGGCAGCCAAGCCTAAAATGTCATGTCGCCCCGCTCACACGTTCTAAAAATGTCATGTCGTCCCGCCCGCACGTTCTATGTTGTCGAAGGGCGGCACGAGGAGCCTGCGACGAAGTACCGAAGTGGAGACATCTCTACCGCATTATAATAAGGCGAGATTTCTCGACTGCGCTCGAAATGACATAATTAAAATACGCCCCACCCCCCTACCCCCTCCCACGGAGGGGGTAAGAGGGACCGCGTGTAACATAACCCCCTCCAATGGAGGGGGATCAAGGGGGTGGGCTTCTCGGCACCCCTGTAGGGGAGCTGTAGAGCGAAGCGAGACTGAGGGGTTTCAAAGAACCACCCTTGCGTTGCTCGGGTACTTTCCCTAAAAGGGACAGCAAGGAGGCAACATAACCCCCTCCCAATGGAGGGGGATCAAGGGGGTGGGTGACACTCGCAAAGAAAATGGGGGCAATGGGGAGAATTATGAAACCGAGATCGATTTTCTTGTCCTGTTTATCGTCCTGCATCACGTTGATCGGCGCGTTTTGCATCGGGCTCTCGCTTGCGCTTTCGGAGCGTTATCCCGCGGCGGAAGAATTCTCACAACTTCCCATGTGGCTAAAAGTCATGCTGATCGGCGGCATTTTTCTCGCGTTTTTGGGACTTGTATTGAGTTTTGTGTTCAAGAACAAGGCAAACACCCTCAAAGTTGCGCTGTTTTTGGAGGGCGGTGTGTTTTTGCTCGGGATCGCTTGCGCCGCCTGCGCCCTGCTTCGGGAGGAGAGCGCGTTCAAAGCGGCGGTGGTTTCGGCGGCTCCCGTCCTGCTTGCCGTGGGCGCGCTGTGTTTTTGCTCCACGTTCATCGGAATTTGCAAAAAGGGGGAGTGATCGGATGTGCGAGAAAAAAGTTGCCTCGCCCGCTAAGGCGACGTATAAAGTTTACTCCGAAGATATTCCGAACGATCGGTATGAGGTGAGCGAAGTTGTGCAAAATTCGGACGGTACAAAGATCGTTTTGGAGGGTCTTTCGCATATTGTAACCGTCAATTTCGGCTTTGTAGAGGCACTTTGCATTTGCGACGAGGGGAGAAGGATCGAGTCCTATCATCAGATTCCCGAACTACAAGCCTATCGGAAAGCGGACTTCGAGGGGAAGCCTCTTTATCTTGCAGAGGGTTCGGACTTTCTGAAATGGCTCATGAAAGAAAGTTGCGGGTTTGCCTTTGACGACCTGCACTTTGCGATCGTTACACAGAACGATTTTCTCGACATTGCCGCTCCCTTCCCGCCCAAAATAGAAATCAAAAAATAAAAGGGCATTGCAGTGATCGAGTAAGCGGGTACAAAGAAGATGAAAAAGAAATTCGGACTTTCGGCAATGATATGCGCCATACTCTTTGCAGCTTGTGCGCCGTTCTCTTCCTGTGCCGTCTATCTTGATATTTTTGAAGACAATTATACCGAGTGGTATTCGGAGGACGGGGTCTGCGGCTTTACCGCAGTTTTGAGCGACTTCCGCGCCTACGGATATTTTCGGGTGAACGGCAAAACGGTGCGGGCTTGTTTCGAAGTGAGTTATGACGCGTCTTTGAGGATCGCTTTTCCCTATTCCGAAGATCTGAATATCGCAACCGAATCGGGCGGCGCCTCTTACGACACTTCCTACGGCGAGTGCGGCGGAAAGGTCGAAGGCTATCGAGAAGGCGACATTTTTCATGTTACAAATATGCGGGTGGGCTATACAAGCCTCGGTTCTTTCGATCTTTACCGCCGCAAGGTGGACCCTTCGACAATCGACGCGCGCGATTACGCCGCCTGCGTATGGACGGCGGACGACGGTTATTTGACGATCGATTACGGTATGTGCGGAATCGACGAGTATGTTGCGACGGTCGAAACGGGAGGGGAGCCCCGATCCGTTTATTTTCGTTGGCTCGACGGCCGCCGCTTTGAGATCGGCGATAAGAAGCAATATGAAGAAGACCGCACCGTGCTTGCAAGCGGCACATATACCAACAATGCCTTGGAACTATCGTTGACCTTTGAGACGGACACTGTGTTCGGCTTGGATGGGAAAACGGTCGAACTCACGGGTGCAATGGGTTAAAGGGAACAAGAAGGGAAATATTGACGAAATTACTTTTACGAGCGGAACAATGAGCCTTTTCGATTTGGAACAATACAGGGGGAAACGGGTGTGCGTCGCGCTGTCGGGCGGCGCCGATTCGGTGTGCCTTTTGCACTGTTTTTACACACGTATGCAAAATTACGGCATTTCTCTCTCGGCGATCCATGTGGAGCACGGCATCCGCGGGGAGGAATCGCTCCGCGACATGCGCTTTTGCGAAACCCTCTGCAAGGAGTGGGGGGTGCCCCTCAAGATCGTGCGCGTAAACGTGCCCGCCCTCATCAAAGAGAATGGGGGAGGGAACCTCGAGAGCGCGGCGCGGCTCGTGCGGCTCAACGCTTTTCGGGAACTCATCCATCACGACGAGACCGACCTCGTCGCCACGGCGCACCATCTTGGCGACGTTGCAGAGACGATTTTGTTCCGCCTTGCGCGGGGAACTTCTCCCGCGGGAATGAAGGCTGTCCAAAACTTTCCCTTCCTCGTCCGCCCCCTCCTCAATGTCTCAAGAGAGGACATTTTACAATACGTATGCGAAAATAACCTTCCGCACGTGGAGGATTCCACCAATTCGGACGAGCATTACACCCGCAACTACATCCGCCACACCGTGCTTCCCGCCTTTGAAAAAATTCACGGGAATGCGCAAGAGCACCTCGCGCGGTTTGCGGCGCAGTGCGCGCGGGACGACGAATTTCTCACGACGCTTGCGCAAAAGGAGATCAAAACGCTCGGTGCACACGGGGACAAACTCGTGCCCGCGGATCTTCCCGAGCCTCTCTTTTCGCGGGCGTGCCTCCTCTGCATGGGGGCGAAAACCGACTACACGTCTACAAATTTGGAGGAAATTTCCAAGTTAAAAACCTTGCAGACGGGCAAAAAAGTGTGCCTGCCGAGCGGAAAATTTGCGGCGAGAGAGTATGGGAACATCGTCTTTTACGATGGGGACGAGGGGCCCGTTGAGGAGCGGCCGTTCGCGCAAGAGGAGCATTTCTCTGCGCACGGGAATTTGCGCGCCGATTTAGACGCGTTCCCCGCGGGCTGTGTGGTGCGTGCGCGACGGGAGGGGGACTTCATCGTGCCCTATGGCGGGCGCAAAAAGAGCCTCAAAAAGTTCTTGACGGACCGAAAAATTTCGGCGCGTTTGGGGCGGCGTCTGACCCTTGTCGCCTGCGGTTCGGAGGTGCTCGTCGTTGTCGGCGTGGAAATTTCGGACAAGGTAAAAATCACCGAAAATACAATACGTATTGGATATTTTTAGTTTCTTTTCTCGTCTGGGGGAAGTAAAGGGGACACTTGCCCACCCCTTGAGGGGTGGGTGCCGACGGAGGAGGCGGAAGGGGTGTCTGCATCTCGAAACAAAACACCCCCTCAGTCATTCGCAAGCTACTTCGTCGCAAGCTCCTCGTGCCGCCCTTAGGCAACATAGAACGTGCGGGCGGGGCGTGACAGCTCCCCCTCAAGGGGCAGGCAAGAGAATTCTAAATGTCATTTCGAGCTTGTCGAGAAATCTCTACCGCATTATAATAAGGCGAGATTTCTCCACGCGCCGCATAGCGGCTTGGTCGAAATGACATAATTAGAACAGCACCCCCCTCCCACGGAGGGGGATTAAAGGGGTGGGCAAACTCTCCCCGCCTGTGCGTCATTCCGAGCGCCCTCGGTAATGCGTCATTCCGAGCCGCAACGGAAAGAACGAAGTTCGACATGGCAATTCCCCGAGGGAATCTTGTTACGTCCAAGTACGATTAAAACCACACCCGAACGTACCAAGATGCCTTCGCGGACTTGCTAACGGGACTGCGTAGAAAGGGTACGGCTCAGCATGACGCAAGCCAAGTACGATTAAAATCAAACCCAAACGTACCAAGATGCCTTCGCGGACGTGCTAACAGGACTGCGTAGAAAGGGTGCGGCTCAGCATGACGCAAGTCAAGTACGATTAAAACCAAACCTAAACGTACCAAGATGCCTTCGCGGACTTGCTAAACGGACTGCGTAGAAAGGGTGCGGCTCAGCATGACGCAAGTCAAGTACGATTAAAACCACACCCGAACGTACCAAGATGCCTTCGCGGACTTGCTAAACGGACTGCGTAGAAAGGGTGCGGCTCAGCATGACGCATATACACACGGACTGCGTAAAACATTTCGGCTACTTCGTCGCAGGCTCCTCGTGCCGCCCTTAGGCAACATAGAACGTGCGGGCGGGGCAGCATGACGCAAGCCAAGTACGATTAAAACCAGAAGAGGCGGACCGCCCCCCTAAAAGGGGTAGACCATGACCCACAAAAAACCTACAAAAGGAGACGATAAAACATGCACACACTGCACCAAGACTGCGAAAGGATCCTACTCACCGAAGAACAGATCAACTCGCGCGTGAAGGAGGTCGCCAAGGCGGTCGACCGCGACTACCAGGGCAAAAACCCCCTCGTCGTCGGCATTTTGAAGGGGAGCATCATCTTCTATGCCGATTTCATCCGCTGTCTCTCCATGCCCGTGGAGCTCGACTTTATGGCAGTTTCCTCCTATGGGAGCGGCACGGTGTCCTCGGGCAAACTCAAAATCAGAAAGGACCTCGACCGCGATGTGAAGGGGAGGGATGTCATCGTGGTGGAGGACATCATCGACAGCGGCTTTACTCTCGCCAATCTCAAGGCCCTTCTCACCGAGCGGGGAGCCGCCTCCGTGCGCATTGCGACCCTCCTCAACAAGGCGGCGCGCAGGGAATACGACATCGCCCCCGACTACAACTGTTTCTACATCGAGAACGAGTTCGTCATCGGCTATGGGCTCGACTATAACGAGCAATACCGCCATCTCCCCTACATCGGGGTGCTCAAACGGGAAGTTTACGAAAAGTAAAACCGCACCACCGCACAAAAAATGCCGCCCCGCGCAAAAACATCGAGCGCGGGGCGGCTGTGTCAAAAGGAGAGTGAGATCACTTTTCGGAGAAGGTCGCCTTCTTCAAGGTATAGCGCAGAGTGCCGAGGGAACGGACGATCGGCGTCTCGATCCTGAGGGGTAGGTTGCGGTTCACGTTGTCGGTATCGCTCGTCTTTTTGGCGATGACCACCGTGCGCCCCTGTCCGATGTTGTTTCCGTATCCCACGCGCACCTCATAAGCAGAGATCGCCTCCGAATAGGCTTCTCCGTTGCGCTCGAAGGAGACGGTCTCCGTCACCTCCTTGGCGGCCTCGCGCAAACTTACGGTCTGCACCGTCATCATGGTGGTGCTCAGCGTGCGGAAGGTGGGGGAGAGGGAAAAGTTCATGCCGCGCATGGCAAAGAGGATCTGTTCGTTGTCGAGGAAGGAAGTCTTTCCGTCGATCTCCCGCTCGGAGACGACGGGCTCGGCTGTTTTCCCGTCCGCGCCCTGTTTGAGGTCGGTGTACGTGACCGTCGCCATGGTAAGCGCGTCGTCGTACTCGACGGCATAGGAGTAATGATATTCGGTGTAGCAATTCGAAAGGGCGGAGGGCGCCTCGGTGGGCACGAAGTTGTGCCACGTCTTGAAGCTCGAAACGGGCTTTAAGTTCTCGCCCACGGGCAGAAATTCCACGCGGGAGGAGACGGTGTCCGTCAATACCTCGGTGGACTTCCCGTTGAAGGTGAACTTTACTTTCATCGTCTGGGACGTTTCGAGCACATAGCCCTCCTTTGTGGAGGAGTCGAGCGCAATGGGGGCGTTTTTCAAGGTCATGGTGTAAACGCCGTCGGTGTATTCGGCGGTGAGCCCGTTGTGCTCGCTTGGATCGATCATCGTGATGGCGTATTCGAGCGTTTCGCTCGTGCCCTCGATGTCGTCGCCGAGGGCGGTGTTGCGGTACCAATTCGTCTGGAATTCGGTTTTCTGGATCCCTCCGCCGCAGGCCGCGCACAAAACGAGCGGCGCAAAGAGGAGCAAACCTGCAAATTTTATTTTCTTCATAATGGCTCCGAAAATCAGGATGTAGGTACATTATAGCACATTTTTTCTCCTTTGTAAAAACAAATCGGTGAAAATACAAGAAATTTTTGAGAGGAATGTGATATAATGGACGGCGAGGTGCTTATGATAAAGCTCATTGAGGCCGCAACTTTGGACGACGCGCTCCACTGCCTCGGGGAACTCGCCAAAACGAACGAGGCGCGCGGGGAACGCACCCTCGTCTTTTGCGAGGACAGACTGACGCTGCTTGCAGAGCGTGCGGCGCTTTCAGCGTGCGGCGGGACATTTCTTACCGAGATCACCACCTTCGCCCGCTTTCTCTCGGGGCCCAAGGTGCTCTCCAAGGAGGGCTCCGTCATGGAGATCTCCTCCCTTCTGTCCGAATACGCGGGGGAACTCAAATGTTTCCGTCCCCGTGCGGCGCAGGCGGTGTACGAGACGATCGCCCAGCTCTCCGCTTCCCGCGTGGACGCGGACATGTTGAAAAACTGTGCGGAGGAGGCGGAGGGCGCGCTCAGGGGCAAACTCTTCGATTTGAGCCTTCTCTTCGAAAAATATAACGAGCGGCTCGTCTCGCGCGGGCTCCTCGACGAAAACGGCTATCTTACCCTCCTGCCCGAAAAACTCGCCGCCGAAAAGAACCGCGAAAACGTCATCTTTTTCGGTTTCCGCTCCTTTACCAAACAGGGGCTCGAGGGGGTGCGCGCGGCGGCGTCCTCCTTCGGCTCCGTCACGGGCGTCTTCCTCGGGGGAGACGCCGAACTCTACACAGGCGAGGCGGCGGCGCAGTTCCGCGCGGCGTGCGGCTATGCGGAGCGGGAGCGGGCGGAGGGCGACCACATCGAGGAGGCGAAACACCTCCGCAACGGGCTCTTCTCCCCCGAAAAACTCTCCGCGCCCAAGATGCGCACCTCTAAGATCAGGCGTTTTACCGCCGCGGACGAGGCGGAGGAGTTCTCCGCAGTCGCTGCGCTCATCAAAAAACACGTCTTTGAGGGGGCGCGCTACCGCGACATCGCGGTGCTCGTCTCTTCGGAGAGCTTTCTCGCCGTGGAAAAGGCGTTCGGAGCCTACCGCATTCCCTTCTTTGCCGATAAAAAGAGGCCCTTCTCCGAACACCCCTTCTGCACCCTTGTCACCGATCTTTTGCTTGCCGTATCGGACGGCGTTCTGCCCGACGAGGCGGACGCGGTCGCTTCCAGCTACTATTTCGGGAGCGGGGACAACTACCGCAACTATCTGCTCCGTTACGGCAACTACCGCGGCGGGGTAAGGCGGGAGATCCGCGAGGAGACGGAGTACGACAAGGACGAACTTTCTGCCTGCCGCGAACGGATGCTCTCCTTTTTGAAACTCTTCCCCCGCAAGGGGAAGGGGAGGGAGTACGCGGCGGCGATCCGCGCCCTGCGCGAAGAGGCGGATGCGGACGAACTGACCGAGACGCTCAAAGCCTCCTTTACGGGGGCGGAGAGGCAGTTCCTCTCTCTCGATCCTCTCGAAAAAATCCTCTCGGAGATCGAGACGGTGGTGGGGGACCGCGCATTTTCGGCGAAGGAGTTCTGCGACGGGCTCAAAGGCGCGCTCTCCGCGCTCGAAATTTCCATGATCCCCCAATACCTCGACGCGGTGTTCGTGGGGGAGATCACCGACAGCAAGTTCTGCCGCGCGCCCATCGTGTTTGCGTGCGGGCTTACCGACGGCGTTCCCCGCGTTTCTCAGGACACCGCCGTCATCACGGACGGAGAGATTCAGTCTCTTGCCGACATCAAGGTGGAGATCGAACCCGCCATCGCGCAGGTCAACGCCCGCGCAAGGGAGAGTTTCGGGCTCAACCTCTGCGCCTTTACCGAGGCGCTCTACCTCTCCCGCCCTTTAAGGAGGGGAAAGGAGGACTGCGAACCGAGCGAGGTGTTCTTCTATGCGGAGTCCCTCTTCGACATGCCTCCCATGCCCGACCTCTTCCCCTTCGACTGTTGCGAAGAACAGCCCGCAGAGATCCGCTTCCTCGCCCTCAAAAACGGGTACGAGGCAGGGAAAGAGGAGGAGGTCAGGAAGTACTCCGCCCTCTATGCCCTCTTGAAGGACCCCGAAAAACTGCTCGGCGGGGAAAAGGGGAAGGTGAAGGAGGCGGGGGAACTCATCTTCCGCAAGGACATCTCTCCCTCCCTTCTCGAACGGTATTTCGAATGCCCCTATGCGGGGTTTGCGCGCAGTCTGCGCCTTCGGGAGCGGCAGGAGCGGGCGGTGCTCGATACGGATACGGGCACCTTCGTGCATATGGTGCTCGAGGAGACGGCGCGGCATTTCAACGAATTCTCTTCGGAGGAGGAGTGCGGAAACTTCGCCCGCGAGAGGGGAAGGGAACTGCTTGCCGCCCGCTTTTCTGCGCTTGAGGATACGGGCGCGGGGAGGTACACGGGGGCGCGCCTTCTCGGGGAAGCGGAGACGGTCTCCGTCGCCGCCTACCGCCAGCTTGCCCTCTCCAGGTTCCGCGTCTTGAAAACGGAGGAAAAACTCTCCCTTGGGGAACTTCTCCTCTCGGGCATTGCCGACCGCATCGACGAATCGGACGAGTTCGTCCGCGTCATCGACTATAAGACGGGCAAGATCGACGAGAGCGCGGGGGCGTACTACACGGGCAGAAAATTACAGCTCGAACTCTACTTGCGCGCGGCGGCAAAGGGGAGAAGGGCGGCGGGAGCCTTCTATTTCCCCGCCGCGGACGCCTTTACAAAGGAGGACGAGTTCAAGTTCCGCATGACGGGCTTCTACTGCGGCGACGACGAGGTGATCGCCCGCATGGACAGCGCTCTTTCGGAGGGGGAGAGCGCCCTCTTCAAGGGGGGATTCGGCGACGGCATGGCCCGCGGCGACTTCGAGGCCTTCCTCGATTATTCCCTCCTCGTCTCGGAGAGGGCGGAGAACGAAATGCGGGAGGGCAACATTTCCCCCTCCCCCTTTGGTGACAGTTGCAGGTGGTGTAAAATGAAGTCGCTCTGCGGCTTTGTGGGGGAACCGAGAAAGGAAAAAACGATAAAATGCGGGGAGATCGCCGAGATCGTCCGCCGCGAAAGGGGGGAGAAATGAGCGTAAAACTCACCGAAGAACAGGACCGCGCCATTCATTCGCGCGGGAAGGTCATCGTCTCCGCCTCGGCGGGGAGCGGAAAGACCTTCGTCATGATCGAGCGGCTCGTCTCCCTCATTTTGGGGGGAGCGGACGTCACCCGTATGCTGGCCGTCACCTTCACCAAAAAGGCGGCGGCGCAGATGAAGGAAAGGCTCCGCACCGCCCTCATCAAAAAACTCTCCTCGGCGGGAGAACAGGAACGGGCGCGCCTCAAAGCCCAGCTTTCGGCCCTTCCGCTTGCCGATATTTCCACCATTCACGCCTTTTGCGCGCGGCTTGTCCGCACCCGCTTCTATCTTGCCGACGTCGATCCCTCCTTCCGCGTCATCGACGCAGAGGACCACGAGGGAGCGCTCATTCTCTCCCGCGCGCTCGACGAGGTGTTCGAGTGGGGGTACGAGGAAAAGGATCCCGATTTTCTGCGCCTCCTCTCCGTCTACTTCCGCAGTAAAAAGGACGCAAAACTGCGCGAAATTTTGCTCTCCCTCTATGCAAAACTCCGCGAACGCGCCGACTACCGCGCCGTGCTCGAAGGGGTGGGGAAGGAGGACAATTTCGCAACCGTATGCGATTTTCTCTGTTCGGACGTGCAAAAAAGGGCGTCGTACATCGCTGAAAACGCGCGGGAAAACTTCGCCTATTTCGGCCCGCTCAACCAAAAGGCGGCGGCGGTGTGCGAGGAGGTCGCAAAGGCGGCGGAGAAACTCTTGAAGGGCGATCTCTTTTCCCTCTGCGCCCTCCCTCTTCCCCAAATCCGTCCCATGCCCTCGTCCGCCAAGGCGGAGGGGGAGACGCTTCGCCGCATGAAGTTTGCGGGCAAGCTCTCGGCGGCGGTCAAGGAACTTTATAAGGACCTTCAAAAGTACGCCTCGCGGGAGGAGGAGTACGCCCGCTATCTCGACGGGAACGGGACGGCGCGCGCCCTTGCCTCCGTTCTGCTCCGCTTCGACGAGGTGTACAGCGGCTACAAACAGGAAGCGGGGGTACTCGATTACAACGACCTCGAGCACTTCGCCTTAAAAGTCCTCCGCAATGAGGACGCCCGCGCCGCCGTGCGCGAAAAATATCAATACGTCTTTGTGGACGAGTATCAGGACGTCAACCCCGCGCAGGAGGAAATTTTGTCCCTTTTAGGCGGCGAGGAGGTGTTCTTGGTGGGGGATGCAAAGCAGTCCATCTATGCCTTCCGCGGGAGCCGCTCGGAGTACTTTTTGAACAAGTGCCGCGAATTCGACTCCCTCTCCCTTACGGAGAACTTCCGCAGCAGTGCGGCGGTGCTCGAGTGCGTGAACAGGGTGTTCTCCTATGCCATGACGGAGGAGAGCTGCGGCATTCCTTACGCGGAGGCTCCCATGCGGGGCGGGAAGCGGTACGGCGACCACGCGGGCGGGGTGTTTTTCCATACCGTATCAAAGGAAACGGAGGAAAAGCGGGAGCGCGGCGTCTATTCGGTGCTTGTAAAAGCCCCTCCCCGCGCCGACGCGCAGGCAGAGCTTTTGTGCCGCATCATCGAGGAGGAGGTCGGCTCGGAGTGGTTCGACGCGGACGCGGGAATGGTGCGGCCCTTGGGCTTCGGCGACATCGCCGTGCTCGTGCGCGCCGCCGACAGCGAAACGGAGAACATCGTCGCCGCGCTCGGAGAGCGGGGGATCCCCGTCTCCACCGCCGCGACCGTGAACGTGTGCGATTTCTGGGAGGCCCGCCTGCTCATCGACATTCTCTCCTATCTCGACAACGGAGAACAGGATATTCCCCTTGCGGGGGCTCTTTTATCGCGCATCGGCGGGCTTACGGACGGCGAACTCGCCCGCATCCGCCTGCGCTTTCCCGACCCCTACACCTTCCGCGACGCCTGCCGCGCATATGCAAAGTGCGGGGACGCGCTTGCCGCAAAACTCAATACGTTTGCGCAAAAAGCCGAACATTACCGCGATTTGATGCGGGTCAAGACGGCGGCGGAGATGATTGGGCTTCTGCTTGCCGACGGCCTGGAGGCGGAGATCGCCGCCAAAAAGGACGGCGAGGCGAGGCTGAGGCGGGTTCTGCGTCTTGCCGAGGAGGCGGAGGGGAACGTCAATTCCTTCCTGCGCCGCCTCAAAACCTTAAACTATCGTGTTAAATACGCCGAGGGGGGAGGGGAGAACGCCGTCAAAGTGCTTACCATGCACTCCTCCAAGGGGCTCGAATATCCCGTCGTTTTGCTTGCGGGGCTGAATACCGCCTTCCGCGGCAACGAGAGGGACGACGTGCTTTTCTCCGACCGCTTTCTCTTTGCGCCAAAGAGTTTCGACCTTGCGGCGCGCACCGTGCGGGAGACTGTGCTCCGCCGCGCCTCCCTCCTTCTCGAGGACCGCGAAACGGTGAAGGGGGAACTCAACCTCCTCTATGTCGCCATGACCCGCGCCAAGTTCCGCCTGCATATGCTCTTCCGCGAACTGAAGGGTGCGCTTTCCCCCGAGTATGCCGAGCGGTTCGCCGACTTTATCGACTTTTACGACTGCGCCCACTATTTCGTGGCGGACGAGGGGAAGGAGAAGCCCGCCGCGCCCCGCTCCGCCCTCGTCTACAAGGCGGACGAAAAGATCTTGGAACAGCTCCGCGCCGTCTACCAAAAGCCCTATCCGTTCGAGAGCAGTGTGCTCCTGCCCGTCAAGAGTTCGGCGACGAACCTCTTGCAGCTTGCTCGGGAGAGCGCGGAGCCCGTGCCCGTGCGGGAGCGGCTGTTCGGTGGGGAGAGGGGAGCCTCCGTCGAAGAGGGGCTTGCCTACCACGCCTTTTTGGAGCACGTCCGTTTCGGCGGGAATGCGGAGGAGGAACTCTCCCGCATGGAAAAAGAGGGGGAGCTTACAAAGGAGCAAATTTCCCTCCTCGACCCCGAAAAACTCAAAAAAATTCTCGCCCTGCCCTCCATCGCGGCCCTCAAAGGCAAGCGGGTTTTGCGGGAGCAGACCTTCCTTGTCTCCCTGCCCGCGCGCGAACTGCCCTCTCTCCATACGGACGCGGAGGATGAGATCGTCTTGCAGGGCGCGCTCGACCTTCTCTGTTTGGACGAGGAGGGGTACCTCATTCTCGACTATAAATATTCGGCCCACGGCGCGGAGCAGATCAAGGCGGACTATGCCCCGCAAATCGGTCTCTACCGCAAGGCGGTCGCCAAGGCGATGGGAGTAGCCGAGAACACCGTGCGCGCCCGCATCGTCAACATTTTGGGGCTGTTCGAGGTGGAAATGTGAGTACGTATGCGTTTTTTCGACAAAATCGGGGAAGAACGCTCCCCGCAAATCTGTTAAAATCAAAACGGAGTAAACTGCAATGAAAGAATTTTCGCAATTTTTGCAACTCATCGGCGAGGCGATGCCCGACCTCGTCTCCCTCCTCCTCTGCCCCGTATTGTTGCTGGCGGCGGGGCTTGCGCTTGCTGTTTTTCATAAGGAGAAGGCCTATCTGCCGCTTGCGATAGGGTTGGGGGGAGCGGGAGCTTTCCTCGTCGGATGCGAGGTGGGCGCGAGTGCGGTGCTGTTCATCTATGTCGCGGCCTATGTGGTTTTTGCGGTGCTTGTCAAGCTGCTCTTTCTCATTCCCTTCCCCGTGCGCGGGAGCAAGGAGGGGAGAGAGGCGGAACTGTACGAAAAATTCCGCGTGCCCCTCGAAGTCCCCGCCGATGCGGAGGAGGAACCGCCCGCAGAGGGGGAGAGCGTGCGGCTCGAACACGCGCTTTCTCTGCTCGAACAGTTGAAGAAGTGCAATCTGAGCGCGAGCGATCGGTTGGAGGCGGACGCCATCGGGCATACGTTGGAACGCGTGAAGGGGAGCCCCGCCGAGGAGGACCGCCGCACCGTCAACGACTGCCTCTCCACCATTCTGAAACTAACGGCGAAATATAAATTATAGCTTGCTAAACCCCCTCCACCTTCGGGAGACTAAGGGGGTGGGCACCGTCCTAATGTCATGTCGAGCGAAGTCGAGACATCTCTACCGCATTACAATAAGGCGAGATTTCTCGATTCCGCTTCGCTCCACTCGAAATGACATGATAGAAGCACGGGTCGAAATGACAAATTGGGGACAGCAGAGGAATGCGAAACCCCATTCCTAATGTCATGTCGAGCGAAGTCGAGACATCTCTACCGCATTACAATAAGGCGAGATTTCTCCACGCGCCGCATAGCGGCTTGGTACTTCGTCGCAGGCTCCTCGTGCCGCCCTTAGGCAACATAGAACGTGCGGGCGGGGCGAAATGACGGATTAAAACAGCAAAGCGGAACCCCCTCCTCAGGAGGGGGGGTAGGGGGGTGGTGTCCTTTGTCCCAAACGGTCACCACCTCAGTCACTTCGTGACAGCTCCTCCTAAGGAGGCGCCTTTTTTTCTTCATAGGCATAACGATTACCGCCGCACAGAGACAATGACTTCGCCCTGTTCAAAGCGGAAGAATTCGCCGCGAAAATTACATGTTCTCAGGGCGCGGATGATCTCCCTCCGCGCCTTTTTTACGTTTCCCGCCTTTGTCCGCTTCAAAACTGCCCGACAAACGAGCAAGGCGGGCAGCCAAAAATAAACCTTTCGTTTTTTAACTTGCAAAAGAACCTTCATTCCACCCAAATTTCCACTGTGGTATGCTCGACGTCGCTCCCGCTCTCTATCTCGGCAAGTTTCCCCACGACGCCCTCCTTAACGAGCGCGACGATCTGCTTGAAGTCGATCGCATTGAGCGCCGCGGCGTTGGGGATCAGCCCGCCCTTCAACACGGCTTCGGCAACGGAGAGGGGCAGGTTGAGCGCGATCTTGCTCGTCTCCCCCTGTTCGGGCGGTCTGTCGTCGTAAACCGTAAACGTCGTCACCACGCGGATGCGCAGGACGGCCGTGTTCAAGTCCACGAGGGCGGGATCCACGGCGACCACCGCTTTGCGTTCCACCCCGAGCAGTTCATCGCAGGTGACCGAAAAGAGCTCCGCAAGGCGGGGGAGTAGCCCAATGTCGGGCGCGGTGAGGTCGTTCTCCCATTTGGAAACTGCCTGCGGCGTCACCGAACATTTCTGAGCAAGCTGTTCTTGGGTCATAGCGCACCTTTTTCTGTGGTAGGCAATGCGTTCGCCTAATGTTCTCAACATAAAAACGCCTCCTTTTTTCTTTATCCTACCATAATTGTCCCATTCAATCAAGATACCAAGCGTTGAATGGAGAAACTTGCGGTTGATTTTTGATAAACCGACGGTTGATTGCAAGAAATAACTTCAAAATTACTTGACAGGCGCGTCGGCGTCGGTTATAATAGAAACACGATGCAGGAATCGCCTAGCGGTATGGCGCCAGCTTCCCAAGCTGGTTCCGGCGGGTTCGACTCCCGTTTCCTGCTCCATCGTCGCAACGCGACGCATTTTGCAAGCCCTTGCCTTTCGGCAAGGGCTATGCTATTTTCGTCGGTTGCTCCTCTTCCCCAAAAATCTTTGCTTCGCAAAGATTTTTGGGGAGACTAATGAATGCGCCTTTCGGGCACTATTTGTTTATAAGTAGTATAAGAAAGGAAGGGAAACGAGGGGAGGCGAACAAAACCCCCTCCATTGGAGGGAGGGTGGGCACTCTCGGCGCCCCTGTAGGGGAGCTGTCGCGCCCCGCGCGACTGAGGGGTTCTCCGAAAGCCTTGGTTAAAACCCTTTCCCCCTCGCTTCGCTCGGGTACTGTCTCATGCGGGTGGAATCCCGCATTCGGTCACCGTTCGCGCCTCTGATGCGCTCACTCCTGTCGCATTGCGCCAACAGTTATCAACTGTTGGCAGTATGTAATGGTGAATTATACTAACAAGTGCAACGGGTGGGATAAAAAAAGTAGTTCAAACGGAAGTCTGTGATATAATAGAGTT
>CANRHB010000026.1 GCA_947630325.1 uncultured Clostridia bacterium | reverse complement strand
AGGTGACGTGACTTGAACACGCGACCTCTTGGTCCCTAACCAAGCGCGCTACCAAACTGCGCTACACCTCATCGTCGAAACTCGCCACCTTCTTACGCTTTTCTTGCGAAAAGCTCTTCTTCGTGGCGGTTTCTCCTCTTTCCGAAAAAATGCTTCGCCTTTTTTCGGAAGTTTTTCTTTCATTGAATGAAAGCATATCCTATTATACCAAATTTCCATAAAGTGTCAAGTGATTTTTCCGCCCATTTGCAAAATATTTTTTGAGGGTGCATTTGGGTTTGGTTTTGAACGTGCCTTGACGGAATAAGATTCCCTCGGAGAATTGCCATGTCGGACTGCGTTATCGACGCGCCGATGCTCGGAGAATGCCCACCCCCTTAGTCCCCCTCCGCGGGAGGGGGTAAGATTGGACATGTTTCGACAGGCTCAACACGACGTGTTTTTATAATAAGGTGGAGATTTCTCGACTTCGCTCGAAATGACAATTTTAGAACTAAGGTAGAGATGCCTTAGACAACATAGAACGTGTGGGCGGGCGGAATGACGCGCCGATGCTCGGAGAATGCCCCCTTAATCCCCCTCCAATGGAGGGGGTTCCGTGGGGCTCCTCTTGTCTCCTCCGTGGGAGAGGGGGGGGGTAGGGGGTGTCCTTTGTTTTGATTACGTCCCCGCCTCGCGTTTCTAAATACGTCACCCTGAGCGTAGTCGAAGGGTGTCTGCATTATATACTAGGACATGTTTCGACTACGCTCAACATGACGTGATTTGGGAACGTCAACCCCCACCTGACGCCTGCGGCGCCACCCGCCCCCTTACAAAGGGGGCAGGTCGACCACCCTCCATAGAACCTTTGGTAAATTTTCAAAAAGCCTTTACAAATATTGGACGAAACGTAAAAAACATGCTATAATAGCGCGTGAAATCAGGAGTGTTTTTTATGGCAAAGGATCAATTTGTTTCTCAGATCGCGGACATCGACGCCGATTTCCCGCAGTGGTACACCGACGTCGTCATCAAAACCAAACTTGTCGATTACGGCCCCGTAAAGGGCATCATGGTCATCCGTCCTTACGGCTATGCCATTTGGGAGAATATCCAGCGGGAACTCGACACCCGCTTTAAGGCGGCGGGAGTGGAAAACGCCTATTTCCCTCTCCTCATTCCCATGAGTTTTATGACGAAAGAGGCCGAGCACGTGGAGGGCTTTGCGCCCGAGGTCGCCGTCGTGACCCATGCGGGCGGCGCGAAACTCGAAGAGCCCCTCGTTGTGCGCCCGACTTCGGAGACGATCATCGGGCATATGATGGGCAAATGGGTGGAGAGCTGGCGGGATCTGCCTCTGCGCCAAAACCAGTGGTGCAACGTGATGCGGTGGGAAAAGACCACCCGTCCCTTCCTCCGCACGAGCGAATTTTTGTGGCAGGAGGGGCACTCCGTGTACGCAACGGGAGAAGAGGCGGAGACGGAGACCCTCAATATGCTTCATCTCTATGAAGAATTTGCAAAGAACGTCCTCTGTATGCCCGTTTTAACGGGGCGCAAGACGGAGAAAGAAAAGTTTGCGGGCGCGGTCGCCACTTATGGCATGGAGGCGATGATGCATGACGGCAAGAGTTTGCAGTCGGGCACGACCCACTACATGGGGCAGAACTTTGCAAAGGCGTTCGGCGTGCAATTTACGGGCAAGGACGGCGTACTGCAATACGGCTATACGATGAGTTACGGCGTTTCCACCCGTCTCATCGGCGCGCTCATCATGACCCACGGAGACGCCCGCGGTTTGATCTTGCCGCCCCCCGTTGCGCCCGTGCAGGTCGTCATCGTGCCCATTGCCGCCAAGAAGGAGGGGGTGCTCGAAGCGTGCAATGCGCTCAAAGAGGAGTTGAAAAAAGCGGGACTGCGCGTAAAAGTGGACGACAGCGAGAATTCCCCCGGTTGGAAGTTCAACGAATGGGAGATGAAGGGGGTGCCCGTGCGCGTGGAACTCGGGCCGCGGGACATTGAAAACGGCAAGATGACCGTGTTCCGCCGCGACATCTGCGAGAAGAGCGAACTCGGACTTGCGGATGCGGGCAAAGAACTTTGCGCATTGCTCGGGGAGATCTCCGAAAATCTTTATCACAAGGCCGAAAAACGCATGAAGGAGCGCATTGTAGACGCCGAGACGCTCGAAGAACTTCTCAAAGGGGTGGACGGTGGCAACTTTGTGCGCGCAGGCTGGTGCGGTTGCCGCGCCTGCGAGGACAAGGTGAAGGAATTTGCGCAGGCAACTGCGCGGGTGATGGACAAGGAGAACACCGCGGAGAAGTGCGTGGTGTGCGGAAAGCCCTCCGTGCACACCGTGTTTTTTGCGAGAGCGTACTGATTCTGTTTCGCACAATTCTTTTCCTGAGACACGCCCCACCCCCCTACCCCCCTCCATTGGAGGGGGATTAAGGGGGTGGGCAAACCAGCGCGCAAGCGCGTCATTCCGAGCCGCAAGGGTGATAACGAAGTTCGACGCGGAAAGTCCTCGAGGGAATCTTGTTGCGTCCAAGTACGGTTAAAACCAAACCGAAACGTACCAAGATGCCTTCGCGGACTTGCTAACGCGGACTACGTAAATACGAATCGGCTCAGCATGACGCGAGGGAAAGTACGGTTAAAACCAAACCGAAACGTACCAAGATGCCTTCGCGGACTTGCTAATGCGGACTGCGTAAATACGAATCGGCTCAGCATGACGCTATCATTCTATCATTCGTGGAGCGAGTACGGCTTCTTCGCCTGCTCGTGCCGCCTTAGACAAAATAGAACGTGCGGGCGGGGCGACTGTGCTCGAAATGACAGAAGGATAATAAGGCGAGATTTCTCCACGCGCTTCGCTTGGTCGAAATGACATATTTAAGAACAGCGGGGCGAAACCAGCGCGCTGCGTGCCATTTTCCTCCGCTAATGCGAGGGACAGCAAGGTTAAGAAGTCAACCGACGAGGTTTTTTATGAAACATATCGATATTTATGAAGTTTTGAACAAGCAAGAGCTCGTGGGGAGCGAGGCCGTCGTGTGCGGCTGGGTGCGCACCTTCCGCGACTCGGCGCAGGTCTCCTTCCTCGAACTCTCCGACGGGACGAGTTTTCCGCGCTTGCAGGTCGTCATCGACAAAAACGCGCTCTCCGTCGACCCCGAATGCACCAAACTCGGCGCAAGCGTCAAGGTGAAGGGGACGGTCGTCAAGGCGTTCAAAGGGGAGGGGAATGAACTCAACGCTCTGGAGGTGACCCTTCTCGGCAAGTGCCCGCCCGAATATCCCATCCAAAAGAAGCGCACCACTCTCGACTTTTTGCGCACGGTGCCTCATCTGCGTCTCCGTACCAATACCTTTGCGGCGGTGTTCCGCGTCCGCTCGGTGGCGGCGCAGGCCATTCACCGCTTCTTCCACGAGCGCAGATATTACTATATGAATACTCCCCTTATCACTGCGAGCGACTGCGAGGGCGCGGGCGAGATGTTCCGCGTGACCACCCAACCGTGGAACGCCTCCTATAAAACCGAAGAGGAGTACTACAAAAACGACTTTTTCGGCGTGAAGGCGGGGCTGTCCGTCTCGGGTCAGCTCGAAGGGGAGATCGCCGCGACGGCGGTCGGCAAAATCTACACCTTCGGGCCCTCTTTCCGCGCGGAGAACTCCAACACGACGCGGCACCTTGCCGAATTCTGGCACGTGGAGCCCGAGATCGCCTTTGCCGAACTCCCCGATGTCATCGAGGTTGCCGAGGAACTCTTGAAGTATCTCATCAACGCGGTGCTCACCGAATGCCCCGACGAGATCAAGTTCTTCGATTCCTTTGTGGAGAAGGGGCTCATCGAAAAACTTACTCATGTGGCGACTTCCGACTTTGCGGTGTGCGAATACACGGAGGCGATCGAGATCCTCGAAAAGGAGAATTCCCGCTTCCAATTCCCCGTGAAGTGGGGGAGCGATCTTCAAAGCGAACACGAAAAATTCCTTACCGAGCAGGTGTTCAAGCGTCCTGTGTTCGTGACGAACTATCCCAAGGAGATCAAGTCCTTCTACATGAAGCAGAACGCCGACGGCAAGACTGTGGCGGCGACAGACCTTTTGGTGCCGGGCATCGGCGAGATCATCGGCGGGAGCGAACGCGAGGCGGACTATGAAAAACTCGTTTCGGCGATGAAGGAGCGCAACATGGACATGGGCTCATACGAGCAATATCTGGCTCTCCGCGTGTTCGGGAGCGTGCCGCACGGCGGATTTGGGCTCGGGTTCGAGCGGTTCGTGATGTACGTGACGGGCATGGAGAACATCCGCGACGTCATCCTTCTTCCCCGCTGGGCGAAGAATATTATGTGATGTTGTTCACACATTTCTTTTTCTCGCCGCTTGTCTCGCCCTCGGGGCTCGGGCTCGAATGCGTTTGTCGCTCCACGAGCTACGCTCCAAACGTGAAGCGGCGGTCGTAGCAAAAAGAAATGTCGTGATTGTTGCGGTCGTGCGGCGCTTTACGGCGGAAGTGAATTCCGTCTACGCCGCTCGACGAAAAATAGATGGTGCCGTAAGAGTGCGGCAAATTGGGGGCGCTACCGCAGGGGGACCCTGCTCCGCGCAGTGATTGTGAAACAAAACAGCGGAAGTAAATTCCGCCTACGCCGCTCGGCAGAACCCCCTCCTTAGGAGGGGGATCAAGTGGGTGGGCAAAGGCCTACCCTTTAAGGGGGAGGCTCCGCCATAGGCGGTGGTGGGGGTAACGTTCTCCGAATGTCATTTCGAGTGAAGCGAAGCGGAATCGAGAAATCTCTACCGCATTATAACAAGGTGAGATTTCTCCACTTCGCTCATTGCATTCGCTACGGTCGAAATGACAAATTGGGAATAGCAAGAGAGTGGGGTGATAACAACACCGCAAAAGCCGCGGGGAGATTTGCAATTTTGCAAATCTCCCCGCGGCTTTATTTCAATGAACTTTTTACGAGTTGATGTGCTTTTGGGCTTCGTTTTCGAACGGGGTGTTGTAGAGTTCTTCCTTATCGAACACGAACACGGGCGCGCCCGATTTGTCGTAATGGACCTTCATCACGTGCGCGTGGCGGTTGTGGTCGTTGAGGGGGTCGCCCGAGATCTTTTCGTAATTGCGGAAATGGAGAAGGGTCAGCTGTTCGCCCTCGTCGCCGACGACAAAACAGTTGTGCCCGGGGCCGTACACCTTTAACTCCTCATCTGTCGCAAGCACGGGATGGCGGCTCTTGCGCCACGAGAGGGGATCGAGCAGGTCGGCGTTCTCGTCCGCCGTCAGCATCCCCATGCAATAGCAGGCGCCCGTTGCGGAGGCGGAGAAGGTGCAATAGATCTTGCCGTTGTGCTTCAAAATTGCGGGGCCTTCGTTCACCCAAAATCCGCCGTCGCGCTCCCATGCATAGTCGGGCGTCGTCAAAAGAACTTGCACCGTCTTGAGCTGGGTGGGGGACTCGAGTTCGGCGATATACAAATTGGAGATGCCGTGCTGGCCGCCCACTTTCTGTGCCCAGATCGCATACCATGTGCCCTTTTGCTCGAACACCGTCATGTCGAGAGAGAAGTCGGTAAAGGAATAGGGGTCGCCCTCTGCGGGCCGCATCATGCCGCCCTCTACCCATTCGTCCGTCATGGGGTCGTCCCCCTTGCACACGAGGGTGAAGGGCCTTATCTTCCAACGCTCGGGCAGTTCGCCCGCGGCGAAGTAGATCACCCACTGTCCCATGATATAGTGGATCTCGGGCGCCCAAATATGGCTTGCCATGAGCCCGACGTGATGCCTCCACCAAACCACGCGGGCGGGAGCCGTGGCAATGCCGTTTACGGTGTCCGCACAGCGGATCTCCACGCGGTCGTATTTGGGACAGGTGGCGGTGAAGTAATATTTTCCGTTCGTGTGTTTGTAGAGATAGGGGTCTGCGCGCTGAGGCACTAAAGGGGAGAGATATTTCATTTGGTTACCTTTCGATTTTAGTTTTTACGAGTTCCTATTTTACAATTCTTTTATGGGAAAGTCAAGAGAAATTTCCTCTCAAACTCATTCTTTTTTCTTTCTCGGACGGAAGAGAATGAACGCCGTGACAATGCCCACCGCGACCACGCTCAAAACGATAATGAGGCTCATGCGCAGGGCGTTGGGATCGCCCGATTGGATCATGCGGTCGGTCACCTGCGCGGTGTACTCCACGCCGTCCTGCGTAAAGCGCAAAAAGTAGAGGCCGTTTTTGCCCTCGTAAATTTTCACCTGCGTGCGCTCGGTCACGAGGAGCGTCTCGCCGCTCTCGGCGCGGAAGAGCACCCCTTCGCTGCTTGCTTTGAGGTAGCCGAGGGTGTACTCGTCGGGCAGGGCGGAGAGGGGAGGGGTTTCGGTAAGATAGGCAAGGGGAACGTAACCCGTTGTTTCGCCGTCGCTGACATAGGCGAAGTCGAAATTCCCCTCCGCCTTGACGGTGGCGATGAGGGTAAGTTCGTCCGCGCGGGAAAGACGCTTGACGGTCAGCTGTTCGGAAAGGCAGGGATAGTAGCTGAGCGCGACGTCGCTCGTCGTAAAGCGGGGCGCGGGGGAGACTTCCGTCCATTCGACAGGCGCCTCCGTGCAATCCTCGGTAAGATAGAGCGCAACGGTGTAGTCATAGTCCTCAAACAGCGCGACGAGGGAGAATTTGCCTCGCTCGGCAAGCAGGATGCCCCGTCCCCCTTGGGTGCGGTAGTAGCTTGCATAGGGGAAATATGCGCTCGTCTCCTCCAACTTGTCCGCGTCCACGCGGACGCCCGTGACGCCCCCCTTGACGTCGACGAGGGAGAGCGCGTCTCCGTCGGGGACAGAAAATACCTCGCCGTACACCTCCCCCGCCGCAATGGAGGAGAGGGAAGCAAAGGGAACATTCTGCGTGCGGACGATGAAACTGCCGTATTGCAGATAGAGAGTGTTGTCCTCGAACCCGAGGGCGACGGACGCGAGAACGGGCTTTTCGGTCCCGTAAAAGACGTTGTCCGCCTCGTCGATGGTGGAGAGCAGTTCGCCGTTGAGATAAAGCGCGTTCCCCGAGAGATAGTAGATATTTCCGTCGAAATCGGCGCGGAGAGAGCGGAATTCATTGGGAAGGCTCCATCCCTCCGTGACGACAATGCCGTCCCCGACGGTGCTGTCGAGGAAGGTCTCTTCGGTGTATCGGAGCACGCGCTCCTGCTGGTCGGCAACATAGAGATTGCCGTAAACGTCGCTCGTAAGGGCAACGGGAGAGTTGGAACGGGTGAATTCGCGGGTCCCCGCCTCGGCAACGCCATAGTGGTGCTCGGTGACGTAGTAACATCTGCCGAATACGACCGCAACGCCCACCACCGTGCTCTCCGTATTGTGGGTGTAGTAGGGGGCGTCCTCGCCGTACCGGTAGAGAAGAATTTGCGTGCCGACCGCCGCGGCGATCACCTCGCCGTCCGTTGCGACATGGCTTGCGTTCCCCGTCTCGAGGAGGGAGAACTCTTCGCTTTGGGTGTTGTAGACGGAGACGCGCTCGTTGCCGCAGTCCGCCGTGACGATCAGATCGCGCGCGCGCACGGTGTCGCCCGCCTCCGAGACGCGGTTGGGCGAGTCCGAATCGGCGGCGATCTCATAGCCCGTGTAGCTTGCGCTCAAACCGTCCGTCTCGATCTCGCGCACGGAGGCTCCCTTCACGCAGTACAGATGCTCCCCGTAAGAGAAGAGGGCGTTGAACCCGTCTCCTTCGAGGAGTTTTTCGGGGCGGGAAACGCCGTCCATCGCGGTCGTATAGAGCCCGTCGTTGTCGTTCAACATCGCGTTGTTCACGGTGTAATAGATCGTGCCGCCGAGGACCGCCACCGAAGTGAGGTCCTGCACCGCCTGTCCTCCCGTAAGAAGAAGTTCGGTGTGGTCGAATTCCGCGCCGTTGTCGGTATAGGCGTGCACATAGGAGTTGATGGCGCAGTAGAGCACCCCGTCTTTTACAAACATGTGGGGCGCGATGCTCGTGGAGGCCTTGAGGTCGCCGACGATGCGCCTGTTTGCAAAGGAGAGCCCGTTGCCGCGGTGCAGATAGGCGGAGAAGGTGGTGGTGCCGTTCGCAACCGCCGTCGTGTAGAGGGTGTCGCCGTCGATGACGAAGGTGGAACAGGTGATGTTCGATTGGAGCTCCGCATCCGCGTTCTCAAAGTTGTATTGATAGAGTTGGGCGTCCTGGTCGGAGAAAAAGAGACGCCCGTCGGGAGTGAAGCCCACCTTTGTGATGTTGCGCGCGTTTCCGTAAGGGGAATGCTCATAGCGGGAATATTCCTTCGCCCCGCGGTCGTAAACAAAAAGCCCGCTGCCGTCCGCAACGACGATATAGGAGTCGTTCATCGCGGCGTCGGTGGGAAAGGCGAGGGGAAGATATTGTTCATAGTCCGCGGGCAAAAAGAGCTCTTCTGCAGGCTCCGCCGCGGCGGAAAGGGAACCCAAAGAGATCATCCCCGCCGCAAAACAGAGCGCCAAAGCGCCCGCGAAAAGTTTCATCCGCACTTTCATATAGCCATTATAACACGCGCGCGCGCAAAAGACAACCGCTTTCGTCAAATTTTTTCCTTTGTGCCCTCCAAAAAAAATTTTTGAAAAATGCAAAAAAAACGGCACCTATCCTCCCATTTTCGGAAAAGATGTGGTATGATAGTAAAGCAAACAAATGTTTGCATTGTTTTTTGCGAGGTGGGCGATGAAGGAATATCTCTATGTAAAGCTGTTGTTGTATGCGTACCCGAAACTCGAAGTGTTGGAGGACGCGGAGAGGAGCAGTGCGGAAATTGCCGCCGCACTCTCTTTTCACGCGCGGTGCGACGCATACACATCGGCGGTGAAAGTGGCGGATCGGGTGCTCATGGCGCGGCGGCTCGGGCTCCTTTGCGATACGCTCGAAGAAATTATTTCGGCATGTACCGAAGAGGAGAGGTTTCTCCTCGAATACAAATATTTCCGCAGAAAAGCGGAACTTGCGGCGGAGCCCGCGGAAAAGCGGCTCCTCGGCTATTCGAAGAGGACCTATTTCCGTCTGCAACAGAATCTGCTCTCCAAGGTGGCGGCAATGCTGAGGCGGCGGGGATATACGCGGGAGCGGGTCGCCGAAGAGTTCGGGGAATACCCGCCCTTCCGCAGGGTGTACCGCGCCCTCAGAGAGGGCAGAGAACGCGCCGTCATCAAAAAGCGGAGGGAAGGCGCCCTCGAATTCACTCAGAATTCGTCGGCGGGCGCGGGGCGTTTCTTTCCCCTCAAAACGAACGCCATTACCGCAAGCACCGCAAGCGCGGCGGCGCAGATGGCAACGATCTGCACGGGCGTAAGCGAGGGGGAAGCAGGCTCCTCCGTTTCGGAGGGAGAAGGGTCGGGGGTCGCCGAGACCTGTTCGAGGTAGTCGGTGTTGCGCTCGAAGAGAATGTCCTGCGTAGCGGGGACGTAACCGAACACGCCGTCCGCGTACACGTAAAAGTAGCGCGCCGTGCCCGCATAACTCGTGCCGTAATAGACGAACCGCCGCTCGATCTTGTTGAACGCGCTGTCCATCGGGTTTTCCCCCGCGATCGTATAGGTCACCGTGATCTCGCGGCGCAGATAGGGACGGGAGGGGATGAAATCGACGAAGGTAAGCATTTCTGTCTTGCAGAAGCCCGAGATCGCGCGGTAGGGGGAGACGTCGTCGAGATACTGCACGGCGGTGAACAGCGTCCCCTCGCGCACAACGCGCACATAGTAGGTATAGGGAATGAGAAAGAGCCCGCTCTCCTCGTTTTCGGCCGCATAGAACCAGACGTCCTCCCGTGCGGCGACGGCATAGCGTTCGTTCGTCTCCTCCGCATGAACTGCGAGGGCGGGGCGGGGAAGAAGGGAGAGGCACCCGAAAAGGAGCGCGGCAAGCAAGGGCAAAAAACGTTTCATAGCCGAAATGTTAGCGCACATCGCGCCGCGTGAAAGAATTTATTTTAGCGAAATGGATGAGATTATAGAGAAAATCCGCGCCATCGAAGCGGAACAGGCACGGCGGAAGGAGCAGGACCGCCTCGCAAAATACAACACGGGCGAAAAAGTGCACCAAAAACAGCTTGCCTTTCACAAGTGCGAAAAGCGCAACCGCTGGGTGTTCGGCGGCAACCGTTCGGGCAAGACGGAATGCGGCGCCGTGGAAGCGGTGTGGCTTGCAACGGGCACCCATCCTTACCGCAAAAACAGACCAAATGTGTTCGGCTGGGTCGTCTCCCTCTCCATGCAGGTGCAGAGGGACGTCGCCCAGAAAAAAGTTTTACACTATCTCCGTCCCGACCGTATCGCGGACATCGTGATGCTGAGCGGCAGAAAGGACAGCCCCGAGCACGGCATTGTCGACCAGATCGTCGTCAAAAATGCCTTCGGGGGGACCTCCGTCATCGGCTTCAAGAGCTGCGACCAGGGCAGAGAGAAGTTTCAAGGGAGTTCTTTGGACTTTGTCTGGTTCGACGAAGAACCTCCCCGCGAGATATACGAAGAATGCCGTATGCGCCTTCTCGACCGCGAGGGGGAGATGTTCGGCACCATGACGCCCCTAAAAGGCTTGACCTTCCTCTATGAGGAGATCTATCTCAACCGCGGCCGCGACCCCGAGGTATGGTACGAGTTCATGGAGTGGGCGGACAATCCCTTTCTCTCCGAAAAGGAGATCTCCCACCTTGCCGCCACCATGGACGAAACCACCCTGCAGGCGCGGCGGTACGGCAGATTCTGCACCCGCGAGGGGCTCGTCTACCCCGAGTTCGACGAGAGCGTGCACGTCATCCCGCCCTTTCCCATTCCCCCGTCGTGGCAGGACATGATCAGCATCGACCCCGGGCTCAAAAACCCGCTCTCGGCGCATTGGTACTGCGTGGACTACGACGGGAACGTGTACGTCGTCGCCGAACATTATTTAGCGGGGGAGGGGGTGGACTATCACGCGGAGGTCATCCACGCCATCAGCGAACGCCTCGGGTGGAAACGGGACGGCAAGGGAAGGCTCGAAGCGCTCATCGACTCCGCCGCCGGCCAGCGCACCCTTGCCGCAAAGTGCAGTGTGACCGAACTCTTTTACGAGCGGGGGATCCTCGCAAACCCAAACGTCGACAAGGATGTATTCGCGGGCATCCAGCGGGTGAAGAGCTACCTCAACACCAAAAACGGCCTGCCCTGTCTGTACATTTTCAACTGTTGCACCAACATGATCCGCGAGTTCAAGGGGTACTTTTGGGGGAGCGGGGAGAGCCCCGTCAAGCGGGACGACCATGCGATGGACGAACTTCGCTACTATCTCATGAGCAGGCCTCATCCCCCGAAGGAGACGGAAATGAGCGACGTCAGGCGGGACAAGGAGCGGCGCATGAGGCTGAAAACAAGAAGGTAAATTATGCAAGAGGACAAATTGAAGGACGCCGTGCTCAAAGTGGCGCTCGGGTATTCGCTCGAGGAGGTCACCGAGGAGTACGGCGTGGAGGACGGGGAGCTGAAACTTGTCAAGCGCCGAGAGACGCGCAAGGACGTGCCGCCCGATCTGAAGGCGGCGAAGTTGCTCCTCGAAGAAAAGGACTATGCCGCCCTCTCCGACGAAGAGCTCGAAGAGGAGCGGCAGAGGTTGCTGGAAAAGTGGAAGGAGATTTATGACGACAGAACAAACGCAACAGGAAAAGCGTGAGGAAAAGAGAAAAAAGGACTTGGCGCGGGAGATCGGGGAGGACTTTTTGCGGCGCCAGAAGGAGAGGAGAAACCTCGAGCGCGGCTGGCAACTCAACATGAACTTTGTCAGCGGCGACCAATATTGCGACGTCTCTCCCGCGGGGGAACTCGAGGAGGAGGATCCCACCTTCTATTGGCAGTCGCGCAGGTGCTTCAACCACATCGCGCCCACCCTCGATACCCGTCTTGCGCACCTTGCAAAGGTGCGGCCGCGGCTTACCGTGCGCGCCTTCTCCGATTCGGAGGAGGACTTGAAAACGGCGCGGCTCGCCACGGGGATCTTGCAGTCGGCGAAAAACCGCGTCGAACTCGACCGCGTCATCGCCCGCGCCACCCTCTGGTCGGAGACGTGCGGCACCTCATTTTATAAGATCGTGTGGAATTTCGACGAGGGGAACATCATCGGCACCGACGAGACGGGGCACTCCCTCAAGGAGGGGGACGTCAACGTGGTGGCGGTCTCCCCCTTCGAGATCTATCCTGATTCCCTCGCCGCAGAGGGGCTCGAACAGGTGAAGAGCCTCATCCACGCCAAGGCGGTGCCCGTTTCGGAGATCAAGGAAAAATTCGGCGTGGAACTGCCCGGGAGAGAGCTCGGCGGGCTCGTGCCATATTCCTCGGCAAGCGGCTGGAAACGCCCCGCGGACGGGGACGCCTCGCCCGCCCTTCCCGAGGGGGAGATCCTCATCGAGCGGTACACCATGCCCGACGGGGAACATCCCGAAGGAAGGCTCGAGATCGCGGCGGGAGGGGTTCTTCTGCACGAAGGCCCTCTTCCCTATCTCAACGGCGACCGCGGCACGCGGGTGTTCCCGTTTGCGCGGCAGACGTGCACCGAACTTGCGGGCTCCTTTTTCGGCAGTTCGATCGTCGACCGCATGATCCCCCTGCAACGGGCATATAACGCGGTCAGGAACCGCAAGCATGAATTTTTGAACAGGCTTACTTCTGGGGTGATCGCCGTGGAGGACGGCTCCGTGGACGCCGACGAGATCGCCGAGGACGGGCTCTATCCCGGGAAGGTGCTCGTCTACCGCCAAGGGAGCAAGGAGCCCCACTTCCTCGACTGCGGCTCCCTGCCCTCCGAGTTCGAAAAGGAGGAGGAGCGCATCGCAAACGAGTTCATCCTCTTCTCGGGCATGAGCGAGATCTCCCGCAACTCGGCGAATCCCACCCATGTGACGTCGGCGTCGGGGCTTCAGCTTTTGCTCGACCAGGACACCGCCCGTATGCAGATGAGCGTGGAGAGCATCGAGCGCGCCGTAAAGGAGACGGGGAAGCAGATCCTGCACCTCTACAAACAGTTTGCGGCGGCGAAACGCCTTTTGAAGATGACGGGCGTGGGCGGGGAGACCGAACTTTACTACTTCGGCGCAAGCGACATCTCCGCCGACGACGTGGAGTTCGACACCGATTACGAAAAGTCCGCCGATCAGATCAAGGAAGAGACGCTTGCCCTCCTCTCGTCGGGGCTTCTCGGCGAGGAGGGGGCGCTTACCGAAGAGGTGCGTCTCAAAGTGCTCGATTCTCTCGGGTACGGTTCCTTCGAAGCGGCGAGGGGGATCTCCAAACTGCACCTCCGCAAGGCGGAGAAGGAGAATATCCGTCTCGAAAGCGAAGAATTCGAGGCGGACGACTACGACGATCACAAGCTCCACATCACGGAGCACACCCGCGCTCTTCTCTCGGGGGGCGAGGAGAACGAAACGGTGAAGGCGCATATCGCAAAGCACATCGCCTCCCACCGCGCAAAATTATAAAGGAGAAAAAGGATGAAAGAGGAGAACGTATCGGCTGAAACCGCGGCGCAGGAGGGGAAGGGACCTATGGGAAACGAACCCAACGGTAGCCTCGGCAAATTCAAAAGCGTGGACGCCCTCATGAAGGCATATGAGGAGCTGGAGGCGGAGTTCACCCGCCGCAGCCAGCGGCTCAAGGCGCTCGAAAAGAGCAAGGCGGAGCCCGCGGAAGTTCCAGAAGTTCATAAAAAAGAACTGAGCGGAACGGAGGAGGGGCCGTCCTCTTGCGAGGGGAATGCGGAGAGCGGGAGTGAAGCGCTCTTCCGCGCCGTCACGGAGAGCGGGGAGGTGCGCGAGAGAGTGATCGCGGAATATCTGCGGTCCCTCGGGAGCGTCCCCCTCATGACGAAGGGCTCGGGGGTCACGGCTCCCCCGCAAAAGCCCAAGACTTTTGCCGAGGCGGGCTCTCTCGCCCTCGGCTATCTCAAGAATAAAAAGTAAGGAGAAAACAACATGGTAACTACTCAGAATGCAGACAGCGTGCTCAAATCTTACTACCTCGACGTCATCGGCGAACAGCTCGACAAGTCGGTCAACCCCTTCCTCGCCGCGATCAAAAAGACGACGGCGGACGTGTGGGGAAGAGACGTGCGCAAGGTCGTGCGTTACGGACTTGCGGGCGGCATCGGCGCAGGCACCGAGGACGGCGCTCTGCCCAAGACGAACGGCACCAATTACGCGCAGTTCGTCTCCACCCTCAAAAACCTCTATGGGACCATCGAGATCTCGGACAAGGCGATCCGCGCTTCTTCTTCCAACGAGGGCGCGTTCGTCAACCTCCTCAACGATGAAATGGAGGCGCTCGTCAAGAGTTCTTCCTACAACTTCGGCAGAATGCTCTTCGGCGACGGGAGCGGCAAACTCGCCACCGTCACCGATGTTGCGGACGGCAACGTCGTGGACAGCGTGCAGAACCTTGCGGAGGGCATGATCGTGGATATCTATGCTTCCGCGGGCGCCCTCAAGACGGCGGCGGTCACCGTAAAGAGCATCGACAGGGCCGCGAAGAAGATCACCCTTTCGGACGGCGCACTCGCCGCAAACGACTACCTCGTCGTGCAGAATTCCAAGGATCTTGAACTTACGGGGCTTAAAGCGATCTTTGCAAAGACGGGCACCCTTTACGGTTTGGACAAGGCTTCGAACAGTTGGCTCGTTCCCTACATCAAGGATTCCTTCGGCGCGATGAGCGAAAACGCTTTGCAGGCGGCCATCGACGCGGTAGAGGAGAACGGCGGCGGCAAGGTCAACTTTATCGTCTGCTCGTGGGGGGTGCGCAGAGCGCTCATCGACGCGCTTTCTTCCTTCCGCAAGATGGACGCGGTCACCATCGAGGGCGGCTTCACAGCCCTCTCCTTCGGCGGCATCCCCGTCGTTGCCGACCGCTTCTGCCCCGAGGGCACGATGTATCTGCTCAACACCGACGACTTCGCCCTTCACCAGCTCTGCGATTGGCAGTGGCTTGAGGGCGAGGACGGCAAGGTGCTCAAACAGATCCCCGGCAAACCCGTTTACACGGCGACCCTCGTCAAGTACGCCGAACTCATGTGCTACCGTCCCTGCGGACAGGGCTGTCTTACGGGCATCACCGAGAAATAAAAAGGAGAAAGGATGAAAGTCAGGAACGTGATTTCGCTCGCCGCGGCCAATTTGGGCAGAGAGGACCTCGTTGCAGGCGCAGAGGATTGCGCGGCGGAGCCGTTCGGCGAGCTCAGCTCTCTTCTTCGTTGCTACAACCTCGTCGAGAACGAGGTCGCGCTCGACTACTTCCCGCCGAAAACGGAAGAATGCTTTACGGCGGCGGACCTTTCGGAAGAGGGATTTTTGCCCTACACGGCATTCTCCCATGCGCCCGTGGAGATCCTTTCGGTCAAGGGGGAGAGCGGCTTGCCGCTCTCCCATGAGAGCCGCACGAGCGGGCTTGTTTTGCCGCAAAACGTCACACAGGTGTGCGTTTCGTACACCTATTCCCCCAAAGAAAAGGAGTGGGGAGACGACGCGGAGGTCATGCCGCAGGTGTCCGAGCGGCTCCTTTCCTTCGGCGTGTGCTGTGAATTTTGCCTTACCAACGGGCAGTACGCAGAGGCGGCGACATGGGAGAAGAAATTTCGGGAAGCGCTCCGTGCCGCCAACGTGGGGCATAAAAAACTCACGGTGCGTTCGAGGAGATGGGCATGATTTATGAAAAAACGTTGAAAACGCCCGTCTTTCACCGCCGCTCTATCCGGCGGGAGATCGTCCTCTTCGGCGAAAAAAACGGCGCGATTTCGGCATACGGGTTGCATTTTAAGCAGTCCGCAAAGGGGATCGTCTGCGCAGAGGGAGCCACTTCTCTCGGCGCCGAAAAGAAGTTTTTGCGCACCGCGGGACATGCCGAGGAGACCTTCGAAATAACGGACGGCGCCCTTCTCTCCCCAAGCGGAACGAGTTATCCCTTTCCGCAGACGCCCCTGTCCCTTCTTTGCTTCGTTGCAAAGACGGGCGAAAAGGAGTATTATGCGCTCGCAAAGGACGGCCTCTTCAAGCTGAGCGAAGAGGGCGCCGAAGAAGCGGGCGGGGGAGGAGATTGCGGCGCGGTGCACGCCGAGCGGCTGTTTGTTGCGGACGGCTACCATTTGCGCTGGTCCGCCCCCTTAGAGCCCCAAAACAGCGAAGAGGGGACGCAGACGGCGGGGCACACCGACCTTCCCTCCGCGGACGGGGACGTCCTTGCGATGTTTTCCTTCAAAGATACCCTCTATCTCTTCCGCGAGAGGGGGATCGCTTCCCTCGGCGTGCGCGGGGACGCCCTTGCATTCACCGCGTCGCACATCTCTGCGCCGCACGGGATCGTGAAAGGAAGCGTCCACAGGTGCGGCGAAAGCATTCTCTTTCTTGCCGAAAACGGGCTGTATTCCTTCGACGGAAAGAGTTGCAAACGGCTCAATGCGGGCGGCTTTTCGGAACTTGATTTGAGCAACACCTCCACGGCTGTTTGCGGCGAAAGCTACTATGCGACCGCTGTTTTCGGCGGGGAAAAATGCATATGGCGGGTAAACGGCGAGGATGGGCACCTCATCCGCGCGCGGGCGGAGACGCTCTTCGGCGGCGAGGACCTGCTCTTTACCGCCGAGGGGGAACTCTTCAAACTTACGGAGCGAGGGCTTCCCCCCATGCGCAGAAAGGAGTGCGTGCTCAAGACGGAAAGATCCCTCTTCGGGCTTTCGGCACAGCGGAAATTCCTCGACGGCATTCTCATCGAGGGCAGGGGACATTTCCGCGTGGAGGCAAGAGGGGAGAGGGGACTTCCGCGCGCCGTGTTCGGACGGGCGGGAGACAGGCTCCGCTTTCCCCTCCCCGTGCGGGGGAGTTCCTTCTCTTTCGAATTCAAAACGCTCGACGAGGACGCCTGCGTGAAGGCGGTCGTCCTCGATCTGCGAGAGGAGGCGGCGGCATGGTGATCGACATCATTGACCCCAACGCGCCCGAGTACCAGAATTTGAGCAACCTGCAACTTGCGATGATCCGTGCGGCGCAGGCGGAGAAGAACGACATTTTGGCAAAGGCGGCGGAGGAGAAGGAGAAACTCTTCTTGAAACTGCTCAAAAACAACATGGCGCGCTCCTCCGTGTACGCAAGCGCGGCGGCGGACATCGACGGGGAAGCGGAGCGCAAGGTGGACGTGGTGCGGGAGGACCTTCTTCACCGCCTCGCCTATGAGAATCTGTACGGGGACGGGAACGAAAACGGCGTCTACCGCTATCCCGAGAACCCCAACTACAATCTCGACTATCCCCAGCGGTTTTTGGTGGTGCGGGACTATTACATGCACGTAACCACCAACCCGCAGGCGCGGCTCGAGGCGTATGGAATGGACTCGCTTGCGCGGTCCTATCTCGGGGAGTTTTATCAAACACTTTACGAACTGTTGGCGTCTTATTGCTGACGGTCCGTAAAAAAAGGGGCGCCGCGGACAGCTGTCCGCGGCGCCTTTTGGGTTTGTTTGGATCATTCGAGACCTTCGTTGAGTTTTGCAAGCAGGGCGTCGAGGTCCTCGCCGTGAACGGCGACCGCCTCGGCGATCGTCTCGCCGTGCGCAAGCGCGCATCCGAAGCAGTGCATACCCGCCTCGAGCAAAATGTCCGCCGCGTTGGGGTTGAGTTCCAACACGTCTGCAATGAGAGTATTTTCGGTGATTTTAGCCATATATTTTCGCTCCTTGTTTTTTCTAAGGCAATTATAGCACAAACTTTTTTCTATTTCAACTCTTTTCGGGGAATTTATTTCTTTTTGCGGGAGGGGAGGGGTAATGATGCGGACGTTTGCGGTTTTCCCACCCCCTTAGTCCCCCTCCGTGGGAGGGGGTTCCGCTTACATGCCCCCTCCTAGGGAGGGTAGGGGGTGGGGCGTGTTATTAATACGTCACCCTGAGCCTGTCGAAGGGTGTCCACATTATAATGCGGTAGAGATTTCTCGACTTCGCTCGAAATGACGTGCTATTGGAATGGTATTCGGTTTCCCTTTGCTGTCTCCCGCGCAACGAGAAAAAACGCGTGAAGCAATTTACAGTCCCATCAGCCAATAGATGAGCCCGACGGCGGCGCCCGCGCTTACGCCGAATACGATGATCGGCCCCGCCACGATGAACATCTTCGCCGCCATACCGTACACAAACCCCTCCGTCTTGAATTCGATGGCGGGGGAGGCAACGGAGTTCGCAAACCCCGTAATGGGCACAATGCTCCCCGCGCCCGCATTCTTGCCGATGCGGTCGTACACGCCGAGCCCCGTCAAAAGGGTCCCCAAAAAGATGAGAATGACGGACACGGTGCCCGCGAGTTCGTCGCCCGTCAGCCCCGCAAATTCCAGCATGTAGCGGAAAAACTGCCCGATGCAACAGATAAAACCGCCCACGAGAAAGGCTCTTCCGCAGGTCTTGAAGTGTTGGGTGGGCGGGTCGAAGGAGTTGACGTAATTGATGTAGTTGCGGTTGTAGTTTTCGCGCGATTTGCCCGTCATACTTTCCCTCCGTTTGCGGGGCTTGCGGGGTGGAGTTCGGCTCTGCCATATTCGGGGAAGCAGGTCTCCCGCTCCTCCCGCGACTTCCCGAGCGGATTTTGCTTGATCTTTCTCATGCCGATAATTTGGGAATTTTTCGGCAGATTTATACCTGTTGAATGCGTTTTACCCCCCTTGGGAGAGTTCTATTCTTGCTCTCCCCCGCAAAGCGGGGGAGGGGTAGGGGAGGGTGAATTATACTAACAAGTGCAACGGGTGGGATAAAAAAAGTAGTTCAAACGGAAGTCTGTGATATAATAGAGTT
>CANRHB010000025.1 GCA_947630325.1 uncultured Clostridia bacterium | reverse complement strand
GCCCCAAAAAAATCCTCAACTTCCTCGCCCCACAGCTTCTGTTTGAAAATATGTTGCACTTCATTTGACAATTCACCCGAGCAACGCGAGGGGGAAAGGGGGGAACAATATTTTACGCAGAAATAATAAGGTGCCCCCTCCCCTACCCCTCCCCCGCTGACGCGGGGGAGGGCAAGTGAGTGGAACTCCCCCGCTGACGCGGGGGAGGACATGTAGCAAAAACCCCTCCTGAGGAGGGGGCAAGTAGCAAAACCCCCTCCAATGGAGGGGGAATAAGGGGGTGGGCAAAAGAAATGGCTCTACTCACACCCTAACAATGGTGATTTCCGCTTTGTCGCCGTTGACGTCGAGGGTCTTGGTGAAGCCGACTTCGCCGCTAAACGGCAAAACCTTGCTTGCGAGCACGTCCTTTGCAAAGGCGCCGCTTTTAAGTACGGCAAGCGCCCTGCCCTCCGCTTTGTAGTACACTTCGATGCGGTCGGTCACTTCAAACCCCGCCTCCTTCCTCATCGTCTGGATGCGGGAGACAAGTTCGCGCTCGGCGCCCTCCATCAACAACTCCTCGGTAAGCGCCGTATTGAGCGCCACCGTAATGCCGCCGCCCGCCGCGGAGACATATCCCTCCGCCGACTCGGTGAAGATCTGCAGATCCTCTTCAAGCAGGGTCACTTCGCCCTCTAAATCGACGGTGAAACTCCCCTTTTCGCGCACCGCGGAGACGACTTCGCCCGCATTGCACCCGCTCAAAAAGGCCGAAATCAGCCTCAATTTTTTGCCGTATTTGGGGCCGAGCGTCCTCAGTTGCGGCTTTAAGGTGTATTTTACGAGAGATTCGGCGCTCGTGGAATAGCGGAGCGACTTCACATTCAATTCATCGAGCACGACCGCCTCGAGTTCCGCGCCCAGATCGAGCGACTTGTCGCTTGCGACGATCATCTCCGAAAGGGGCTGGCGGTTCTTGACGCCGCCGCTTGCGCGCGCGCTCCTGCCAAGTTCCACCACCTTCAAAACTTCCTCCATGCCCTCTTCGAGAGCGGGGTCGATGTAGCCCTCCTCGCAATCGGGGAAGGCGCAAAGGTGCACCGACTTCTCCGCATTTGGATAGAAGGCGGGCACGAGGTTTTGGTACATCATCTCCGCCATGAAGGGGGTGTAGGGCGCAAGCAGTTTTGCAAGGGTGGTAAGAACGGTGTAGAGGGTGGTGTAGGCCGCCGCCTTGTCCTCCGTCATCTCGGGGCCCCAATAGCGGTCGCGCCCCCGCCGCACATACCAATTCGAGAGCTCGTCCACATAGTCCTGGATCGCCCGCGCGCTGTCCGTGATGTTGTACTCCGCAAGCAGTTTATCGGTGTTTTTGACGAGCGTATTGAGTTTGCTCAGCGCCCATTTGTCCATGAGCGAGAGTTTACACGTTTTCAAGTCGTACTTGCTCGGGTCGTACTTGTCGATCTCGGCATAGAGGGTGAAGAAGGCATAGGTGTTCCACAGCGTCCCCTGGAACTTGCGCTGGGCCTCGCTTACCGCCTCGGGGCCGAACCGAGAAGGGATCCACGGCGCGCTGTTGGTGTAAAAATACCACCGCACGGCGTCCGCGCCCTGCTTGGAGAGCACCGTCCACGGGTCGACGACATTCCCCTTGTGCTTGCTCATCTTGACGCCATTCTGGTCGTTGACGTGCCCCAACACGATACAATTCTTGAAGGGAGCCCTGCCGAAGAGAATGGTGGAGATGACGAGGAGCACATAGAACCACCCGCGGGTCTGGTCCACCGCTTCGGAGATGAAGTCGGCGGGGAAGGTCTCCTCGAAGAGGTCCTTGTTCTCAAAGGGATAGTGGTATTGCGCGAAGGGCATGGAGCCCGAATCGAACCAGCAGTCGATGACCTCGGGGGTGCGCTTCATCACGCCGCCGCACTTTTTGCAGGTGCAGGTGAGACCGTCGAGATAGGGACGGTGAAGTTCGATGTCGAGCGGCGCGCCCGTGCGTTCGGTAAGTTCCTTGTGCGAACCCATTACCTCGAACTCGCCGCACTCTTCGCACACCCAAACGGGGAGCGGCGTCCCCCAATAGCGGTCGCGCGAGAGCCCCCAATCGATGACGTTTTCGAGGAAGTTCCCCATTCTCCCCTCTTTGATGGTCTCGGGCATCCAATTCACCGAACGGTTGCTTGCGATGAGCTGTTCCTTCACCTTGGTGACCTCGATGAACCAACTCGAGCGGGCATAATAGAGAAGCGGCGTATCGCACCGCCAGCAGTGGGGATAGCTGTGCTCGAAGGGGATCTTTTTGAAGAGTAGCCCCTTCTTTTCGAGAATGTCCATCAAGGGCTTATCCGCCTTCTTTGCAAAGAGGCCGTCCACTTCGGGGCAACGCCCGTCGAAACAGCCGCGCTCGTTGACGAGTTGCACCACGGGAAGGCGGTATTTCTTGCCCACGCGGTAGTCGTCCTCGCCGAACGCGGGCGCGATGTGCACGACCCCCGTGCCGTCCGTCAGGGTGACATAGCCGTCGCAGGTGACAAAGAACGCCTTCTCCTTAAAGGTGCCGACGGCGTAAGGGAAGAGGGGCTCGTACTCGGTGTACTTGTACTCCTTCCCCTTCTTGGTCGAAACGGTCTTGTAATTTTCAAAGAATTTATCGGCAAGCGCGGCGGCCAAGATGTAGTGTGTGCCGTCGCCGGCCTCGAGTTCCACATAGTCCTCGTCGGGGTTCATGCAGAGCGCAACGTTGGAGGGAAGGGTCCAGGGCGTGGTCGTCCATGCGAGAATGAAGGTGTTCTCCTTGCCCTTTACCTTGAAACGGGCGACGAGAGAGGTCTCCTTCACATCCTTATAGCCCTGCGCCACCTCGTGGGAGGAAAGCGCGGTGCCGCAACGGGGGCAGTAGGGCACGATCTTGTGGCCCTTATAGAGGAGCCCCTTCTTGTGCATCTCTTTGATCGCCCACCACACCGATTCGATATAGCTGTCATGATAGGTGACGTAAGGGTGCTCCATATCCACCCAATAGCCGACGGCGGTGCTCATCTTTTCCCACTCGCTCTGGTACTTCCAGACGGAGGACTTGCACTGCTTGATGAAGGGCTCGATGCCGTACTTTTCGATGTCCTGCTTGCCGTCCATGCCGAGGGACTTTTCCACCTCGAGTTCGACGGGAAGGCCGTGGGTATCCCACCCCGCCTTGCGGAGGACGTGCTCCCCCTTCATGGTGTGGTAGCGGGGCATGATGTCCTTCATCACGCGGGTAAGGACGTGCCCGATGTGGGGCTTGCCGTTGGCGGTGGGAGGACCGTCGAAGAAGGAGAACTCTTTCCCCCCTTCGTTCTTCTCGATGGACTGTTCAAAGACGCGGTTCTCCTCCCAGAACTTGGCGACTTCCTGTTCCCGTTCAACAAAATTGAGCGACGTGTCTACTTTTTGATACATAAAAACTCCTGATTTTCGGAATTTGATTGTTTTGTGGGTTATATGTGTGGGGAAAGGCCTACCCCTCTCTAAGGGGGAGGCCCCCGCCTCAAGCGGGTGGTGGGGGCGTGTCCTCAAAATGTCATTTCGCCCCGCCCGCACGTTCTATGTTGCCTAAGGGCGGCACGAGGAGCCTGCGACGAAGTACCAAGCCGCTATGCGGCGCGTGGAGAAATCTCGCCTTATTATCTTTCTGTCATTTCGAGCGCAGTCGAGAAATCTCGCCTTATTATAATGCGGTAGAGATGTCTCCACTTCGGTCGACATGACAATTAAGAATGGTGTTACGCATACCCCTACTTGCTGTCCCTTTTAGGGAAAGTACCCGAGCAACGCGAGGGGGAAAGGGTTTCTGCAAGTCCTCTAAAAACCCCTCAGTCGCGCAGGCGCGCCAGCTCCCCTACAGGGGCGCCAAGGGTTTTCCCACCCCCTTAGTCCCCCTCCAATGGAGGGGGTTCCTCTTTTACCCGAATATTCCCTTTCGCTCGTGGATGGTTTTTACGGTGAAGCCGGCGGAGGTGACGCACTCCGAGAGGGCCTCGTCGGGAAGTTCGCACTCCACAAAGATGATCCCCTTTTTGAAGTTCGCCTTTGCCCCCGATACGCCGTCGAGGAGCAAAAGTTTCTTCTCCGCCCGCTCCGCGCACCGCTTGCAACACATGCCCTCCACTTCGATCACTCGTTTCATGCCCATATTTTACCACACCCTTTTGCATTTGTAAAGTTTTTCGGTTTGACATTCTCCCTCTTTTTCCTTATAATATTCTCATGAAACTTCCCGATTTCATCAAAGGCGCCATCTTCGACCTCGACGGCACCCTGCTCAACTCCCTCGGCGCATGGGCGGACGTGGACGTTCGCTTCTTCGCAAAACGGGGCCTCGACGTCCCCGCCGACTACTTCGACTCCATCAAGACCATCGATTTGAAGGACGCCGCCGTCCTCACCAAAACAAAGTATCATCTTGCCGATCCCTGCGAGGACATCGTGAAGGAGTGGCTCTCTATGATCGCGGACGAGTACGCCCATAACATCGAACTATGCGAGGGCGCGGCGGACTTTCTCCATGCGCTCCATCACCGAAACATCAAACTCGGCATTGCGACCTCCTGTTCGCCCGAACTCTTTGTCCCCTGCCTTGCCCGCCACAACGTAAAGGACCTCTTCTCCGCCTATGCGATCACGCGGGAGGCGAAGGGGAAGGAATTTCCCGACGTGTATCTTCTCGCCGCCGAGAGATTGGCGCTGGCGCCTTGCGAGTGCGCCGTGTTCGAGGACATTTTGCAGGGGATAGAGAGCGCGAAGCGGGGCGGCTTTTACACCGTGGGGGTGTGCCTCCCCTCCTCCCCAGAATACGAGGCGATGAAGAAAACCGCAGACCAAGTGATCTCTCATTTTTAAGCCGAAAAGGACGGCAATTACATAGACTGATATTATGACGAAACAAAATCGCGGCATCGGCATTTTGTATATTCTCGGTGCGGCGGCGGGGTTTGCCTGCATGAACCTCTTTGTGGGGCTTGCGGGCGACCTTCCCACCATGCAGAAGGTGTTCTTCCGCAACCTGGTCGCCGCCGCCGTCGTGTTTTTTCTGCTCCTTGCCGACAAACAAAAATTCCACATCAAAAAGGGGGCTCTTCCGTGGCTCCTTCTGCGCGCGGGCGCGGGCTTTTTGGGGGTCGTTCTCAACTTTTACGCCATCGACAACATCGGCAGTATTTCGGACGCCTCCATTCTCAACAAACTCTCCCCCTTCTTTGCCATCCTCTTTTCGATGGTCCTTTTGAAGGAAAAACCCAAGTGGTGGGAACTTGTGTTTGTGGCCGTTGCCTTCGGCGGGGCGATGTGCGTGGTGCGCCCCTCCTTCGACGCGCGGGTGCTCCCCGCCCTTGCGGGGTTTTTGAGCGGCGCGTGCGCGGGGCTTGCCTATACGGCAGTGCGCATTTTGGGGATCAAGAGGGAGCGCGGCAATATGACCGTGTTCTTCTTCTCCGCCTTTTCCACCCTCGTCTCCCTCCCCTTCTTCATCGCCTTCTATACCCCCATGACCCTCCTGCAACTGCTCTATTTGGTGCTTGCGGGGGTGTCTGCGGCGGTGGGACAGTTCTTCATCACGGCGGCTTACCGCCATGCCCCCGCCAAGGAGATCGCCGTGTTCGACTATGCGCAGGTGCCCATGGCGGCGATCCTCGGCTTCTTCTTCCTCTCCGAACTCCCCGATATGTGGAGTTATGTGGGTTATGCCATCATCATCGGCGCGGCAGTCTTGAAGTGGCTCGTCACCCTCCTCTCGGAGAAGCGGGCGCGAAAAAAAGAGCCGCAAAACGAGGGAAATTTGCAAAACGCGGGGGACGCTCTGCAAAATACGGACCAAACTCTGCAACATGCGGACGAAACTCCCCAAAAGAGCGAAAAGTAGGCGCATGTTCTTGCATTTCGCCGCGGGAAGTGCTATAATTGGAAAGACGCTATGGCAAATTATACTCCGGAGAAAAAGGCCCTTGAACAGGCCAAAAAACAGCAAGCGACAAGCACGCGCGGTTGGTGGATCAAGACCGGGCTCATGCTTGCGCTCGTCGTGCTCTCCGTCGTTCTGCTCTTCACCCTCGGCGACTATCTGACAGGGGAGGACACCCCCCAGCTGAGCGTGGGAGAACTCCTCTCTGCGATTGACTATCCCCTCTTTGCCCTGCTTTTGGGGGTGGTTGCCTTCTATATTTTTGTGGAAAGTTCCAAATACGCCTATATGCTCAAGGTGTACACGGGGAAATTCCGCTTCCGCATCGCCGTGAAAACGATGTTCATCGGCAAATATTACGACGGCATTACCCCCCTTTCGACGGGCGGACAGCCCTTCCAGATTTTATATCTGCACAAAAAGGAGATCCCCGGCGGGGCGGCGGACGTCATTCCCGTGGCGCGGTACGTGGTGAGCATCTTCTTCCTCTCCGTGCTCTCGGCGGTCCTTCTCGCCCTTACCCCCCGCTATGTGCCGCAGGACAACGTGAACTCCGCCATGCTCATTCTCTCGTGGGTGTCCCTCGGCATCAACATCTTGTTCCCGCTTACGCTCATCCTCTTCTCCCTCTTCCCTCGGCCCTGCGAAAAATTTATTCTGTGGATCGTATATTGGCTGCATAAATTTCATATTGTCAAGCGGCGGTATCACAATTCGGTGAAGTTCGTGCGGGAGATGCGGGAATACAGCGACTGTTTGAAACAGTTCTGGAAACAGCTCTATAAATTTATTCCGCTGATGCTGCTGTGCATTACGGAATGCCTGCTCTTTGTGTCGCTCCCCTTCTTTGTGGTGATCGCCATTGCAAACGTACAGCCGAGCGTGGAACTCTGGATGCAGATCGCCTGCCTCGTGATCATTTCGCGGTACACCTCCCTCCTGGTGCCCACGCCGGGCAACACGGGCGCGATGGAACTTGCGGGATCGCTGGTGTTTGTGACGGTCGCGGGGATCGGACCCGTGCTCGGTTGGACGGTGCTCGTTTGGCGGTTTTTCACCTATTACGGATATATTCTGTCGGGGATCGGGATCAACATTTTCGAGATCATCCGCGGCGCCGTCCGCACCCGCCGCGCACGAAAGAGTTTGGGGTAAGTTTTCAATAAAGATGGCATAGCGTCATGCTGAGCCGAAATGTATTCACGCAGTCCCGTTAGAAATTCCGCGAAGGCATCTTGGTACGTTTGGGTATGGTTAAAACGTACTTAGACGTAACAAGATTCCCTCGGGGAATTGCCATGTCGGACTTTGTTATTGCTTGTGCGGCTCGGAATGACGCGCTTACGCGCGAGTAGTTGCCCACCCCTTAATCCCCCTCCGATGGAGGGGGTTTTGCTTAGGCCTACCCCTTTCTAAGGGGGAGGCTCCCGCGTCAGCGGGTGGTGGGGGTTTTGCTGATATGCCCCCTCCTCAGGAGGGGGACTACGGGGGTGGTGCATTCTAAATTTGTCATTTCGAGCGAAGTCGAGAAATCTCGCCTTATTTGTAATATGTAATATGGTAGAGATGTTTCGACTGCGGCTACGCCTCCGCTCAACATGACATTTTAGAACGGCGTTTCGTATCCCCCTTGCTGTCCCTTTTAGGGAAAGTACCCGCGAAGCGGGGGAAAGGGTTTCAAAACCCCTCAGTCGCGCGGGACGCGACAGCTCCCCTATGAGGGGCGCCAAGAGGTGCCCCCCTCCTCAGGAGGGGGGTAGGGGGTGGTGTCCTTTCCTCTAAATCTCCCCACAAAAAAACGCTCCGAGGCGGGAGCGGTTTTTTATACTTTCAACAATTTATACATTCTTATGCGCTTATAACTTTACAATGGCGGCGGTGGGTTTATCGCCGTGGACGACGAGGTAGCAATAACTCGGCTCCGCATAGTCGCCCAGCGCGCCGGGGTTCACGCACAGCACGCCGCCCTCTTCCTCCACCGCCGCACGGTGGGTGTGGCCATAGAGCGCGACCTCGCACCCCATCTCCTTCGCGTGCGCCGCAAGGCGGGAAACGCCGCTCTTCACTCCCCACTTGTGTCCGTGACAGCACAGAATGCGCACCCGCTCCGCTTCGATGACAAACTCCTCCTCGCCATACGAAAAGTCGCAGTTGCCGCGGCAGATGTACGTCTTTTGGGGGTACTCCGAAAAGACCTCCCGCATGTCCGAGGAACCGTCGCCGAGGTGCACGATGTAGTCGTTCTCGGCAAAGAGCGGCAACAGTTTTTGAAAGGCGCGCTTGTTCCTTCCGTGGCTGTCCGAGAGAATGACGAACGTTTTCATAGCATTTCCTTCAATTTATTTATCGCTCTGCCGCGGTGGGAGACGGCGTTTTTCTCTTCTTCGGAAGCCTCGGCAAAACTCTTTCCGAGGTCGTCGGAGAGGAAGAGGCTGTCATAGCCGAACCCGCCCGTGCCGCGGTTTTCGTGCAAAATCGTCCCCTCCGTCCTTCCCTCGGCGACAAGTTCCCTGCCGTCCGGGAAAACGAGGGCGATGCAACAGACAAAGTGGGCGCGGCGGTTTTCCACTCCCTCGAGATTTTTGAGGAGGAGTTTGCGGTTTTCGGCGTCTCCTCCTCCCGAATAGCGCGCGCTGTAGACCCCGGGGGCGCCGTTGAGGGCGTCGACGCAGAGCCCCGAATCGTCGGCAAGTGCGGGCTTTCCCGTCGCCCGGCAGACGGTGCGCGCTTTTAAGAGGGCGTTTTCGCGGAAGGTTGTGCCCGTCTCCTCGACGTCGCCCGAAAACCCCGCCTCTTTTGCGGAGAGAAATTGATGTTCGGGGAAGATCTCTCTCAATTCCCTTAGCTTATTTTGATTCCCCGTCGCGGCGATAAGTTGCATGTTTCCTCCTTATGTGGGGGTATAGAAAAGTTGTGCGTCATGCTACCCAGCCCGCACATTCTATCGTGCTTTGTTTGCGTCATGCTGAGCCGAATTGCATTCACGTAGTCTGCGGAAGAAAGTCCGCGAAGGCATCTTGGTGCGTTTGGGTATGGTTAAAACGTACTTAGACGTAGCAAGATTCCCTCGGGGAATTGCCATGTCGGACTTTGTAATTTCCGTTACGGCTACTTCGTCGCAGGCTCCTCGTGCCGCCCTTAGACAACATAGAACGTGCGGGCGGGGCGGAATGACGCGCTTACGGGCGAGTAGTTGCCCACCCCCTTAATCCCCCTCCCGAGGAGGGGGTTTTGCTAACATGCCCCCTCCTTAGGAGGGGGGTAGGGGGGTGGTGTTTTTTGTTCTAAATTTGTCATTTCGAGCGAAGTCGAGAAATCTCGCCTTATTTTAATATGGTAGAGATGTTTCGACTGCGGCTACGCCTCCGCTCAACATGACATTTAGAACGGCGTTTCGTATCCCCCTTGTTGTCCCTTTTAGGTGGAGCATTGCATTCTGCCAACGGTTGATAACCGTTGGCGCAATGCGACAGGAGTGAGCGCATCAGAGGCGCGAACGGTGACCGAATGCGGGGCTCCACCCGCATGAGACAGTACCCGAGCGAAGCGGGGGAAAGGGTTTCAAAAACCCCTCAGTCGCGCGGGGCGCGACAGCTCCCCTATGAGGGGCGCCAAGAGTGACCCCCACCTGTCGCCTGCGGCGCCACCCGCCCCCGTAAACGGGGGCAGGTCACCCACCCCCTTAATCCCCCTCCGATGGAGGGGGTTCCATTGCTTCACCGAGAGCCGTAGCGCGAATTCACTTATGCCCCTATGTCCCCAATTACTTGCCTTAGGCGGAATTCACTTCCGCCGTGGGCGACCCAATTTGGCAATTACTTTTGCCTTATTGCAAGACAACGCGACCACGAGGATAACGAAGTTAAAACATAGAGGAAGGTTTCCTCACGGCGTTAATTTTCGAGCGTAGCGAGAAAAGAAACGCGTGAACTATCCCAAAATTGCAATCGACAGACCACAGAAGAGGATGAGCGAAACGGCGTCGACGATCGTCGTGATAAAGGGCGAGGCGACGGCGGCAGGGTCCAGCCCCACCTTTTTGACGCCGAGCGGCAACAGGCACCCGACGAGCTTCGCCAAGATCACCGTGCAAAAGAGCGCAAGCGACACCACTGCGCTCACTGCAAGAGTGTAATCGAAGTGGAAAATGAGCCTATCGATGAGTTGCAGTTTCGCAAAACAGGCGACGGCAAGGGTCAGCGCAAGCAGAATGGACACGCGGAACTCCTTCCAAACCACTTTTAGCGTGTCCTTTGTGGTAAGTTCCCCCAACGCGAGGGAGCGGATGACGGTGACCGACGCCTGCGAACCCGAATTGCCGCCCGTATCCATCAGCATGGGCACGCACGCGATGAGCACGGTGGAGAGCATCTGCTCGAATTTGTTGAGAATGAGCCCCGTGAACGTCGCCGAGACGAGCAAAATCAAAAGCCACGGCACGCGGTTCTTCCAGATGGAAAAGACGCTCGTTTTGAGGTAGGGCTTGTTGTCGGGCACGATACCGACCATGCGCTCGATGTCCTCGGTCGTCTCCTCTTCGATGACGTCCATTGCGTCGTCGACGGTGACGATGCCGACAAGCCTCCTCTCCCGATCCACAATGGGAATGGCGAGGAAACCGTAATCGGAGATGGTGCGGGCGACCTCCTCCCTGTCGTCGAGGGTCTCGCAGTAGATGACGTTGTCCTCCATGATTTCGGAGATGAGCGCCTTGGGGTCGGCAAGCATGAGGTCCTTTGCCGTGACCATGCCGATGAGTTCGCTCTTTTCGTTGGTGACATAGCAGGTGTAGATGGTCTCCTTATCGATCGCCTGCGCACGGATACGCGAGAACGCCTCCTCCACCGTCATATTGGGCAGAAAGCGGACGAACTCGATGGTCATAATGCTCCCCGCGCTGTCCTTGGGGTACTTGAGAAGCTCGTTGATGTAGGCGCGGGTCTCGCTGTCGCTCTGGGCAAGGAGGCGCTTCACGACGTTTGCGGGCATCTCCTCTACGAGGTCGACGGTATCGTCGAGGAAGAGCTCATCCATGACCTCTTTGATCTCTTTGTCGTTGAGTTTTTTGAGGAGTTTTTCCTGCGTGTCGCGGTCGATCTCCACGAACATCTGGGCGGCGAGGTCCTTGGGCAGAATGCGGAAGAGGATGGGAAGGTCCTCCTCCTTTGCGCTGTCGAAGATCTCGGCAAGGTCGATCTCGTTCATGGAGGAAAGGAGGGGTTTTAAGACGGAGAACTTTTTCTCCTCCAAAAGGGCTAAAATTTCCTCCTCCTCGGCAATGCGGCGGGCGACTTCCTCGGGCATCTCTTCGATGATGTCCACGGTGTCGTCGACGGAGACGTCCTCCATGACCTCCTCGAGTTCGTCGTCGTGGAGCCCGGAGAGGATCTTCTGTTGCAGGGGGGTGTCGAGCAGGACGAGGACGTCGGCAAAGAAGTCGCTCTCCAGGGCGCGGCAGAAGGGAATGACGTCCGCCTCGGGAAGTTCGGACAAGACAGAGGCCGCCTCTTCGGGTTTTTTCACCAAAGCGGCAGCCTCTTGATAGTTTTTTTGTTGAAGGAATAATTTGATTTCGTCGGTCATGGCTCTGCCTCCTAAAAAGATTTACCGAAAAAGACGGAGCCGTGTCCTGAAGCTATGCGGAAAAAAGGGCAAGGCAGGACGGCCCGTCGGTACGTTTGCGGCATGGATGATGGCTACTTCGTCCTTTCATCGCTTTTTTCTCCTTGTTGAGTGAAATTTTTATAATGTTATGTCGACCAAAGTGGAGACATCTTTTCTAAATTGTCATGTCGCCCCGCCCGCACGTTCCAAATCTTTCTAAATTGTCATTTCGAGCTTGTCGAGAAATCTCTACCTTAGTTCTCAAATTGTCATGTCGAGCGCAGTCGAGGAATCTCTACCGCATTTCTAAAAATGTCATTTCGAGCGAAGTCGAGAAATCTCTACCTTAGTTTTCTAATGTCATTCCGAGCGCAGTCGAGGAATCTCTACCTTATTAATGTCGAGCGAAATGACATTAGGAAGCGTCTTATTCTTCCGCTAAGTCGCGCCAATCGGGATTGATCGTTTCTACAAGCGCCGCTTTTTTCTCATGCCGCCAACGCTTTAATTGCTTTTCCCGCTTGATCGCATCCTCGATATCGCTCCACATTTCGTAATAAACAAGCACGTGGACATGATACCGTTTGGTAAAACCCTCTATTGTATCACTCTTATGTTCTGCAACGCGGCGGGCAAGATCGTTCGTTACTCCAATGTAGAGCACATTGCGCCCTTGATTCGCCATGATGTAGATATAGTATGTGTTCATACCAAAATGATAATATTGTGAGATTTCTCCACTCCGCCTGCGGCTTCGGTCGAAATGACAGATTCTCAAATTGTCATGTCGAGCGCAGTCGAGACATCTCTACCTTAGTTTTCTAATGTCATTCCGAGCGCAGTCGAGACATCTCTACCTTAGTTCTCAAATTGTCATGTCGAGCGCAGTCGAGACATCTCTTCCTTAGTTCTTAAATTGTCATGTCGAGCGCAGTCGAGACATCTCTACCTTAGTTTTCTAATGTCATTCCGAGCGCAGTCGAGACATCTCTACCGCATTATAATATTGTGAGATTTCTCCACGCGCCGCATAGCGGCTTGGTCGAAATGACATATTGGAACAACGCGATCGAAATGAAAGATGGGGAACAGCGCGGGGCGAAAGTACATTTTCCCGTGGCTCTCTTCCTATTATACTCCCAAAAATCAAGTCAAGTCAACTGTTTGGGGCTCCTCCAAGGGAACAAAACTCCACTTGGTGAGATCGAACAGTCCCCTGTCCAAAAGTTTCAGCTTCGGAATGACCGCAAGCGACAAAAAGATCATCGTCATAAAGGGTTCATAGCCCTCCTTCACCCCCATCTGCCGCCCGAGTTCCTGCAATTCCCCCGTGCGCGCAACGACCTCCTCCACGGGCGCGGAACTCATCAGTCCCGCAATGTCGAGGGCGAACACCTCCTCCCCCGCCTCCGAGACGACCGCCATGCCTCCGCCCGCCTCTTTGAGAAGGGCAACGCACCGCGCCATCGCTTTGTCGTCGTCCCCCAAAATGACGAGGTTGTGGCTGTCGTGCGCGACCGAAATGCCCAAGGCTCCCCCGTGGAAGCCATACCCCTTCACGAGCCCCAAACCGATGTTGCCCGTGCCGAAGTGCCGCTCCACCACCGCCAATTTGTTGAGGTCGGTGCCTTTGACGTTCAATTCCCCATTGGGTGCGGGGACGAATTTTTCCTCTGTGTACAGCCCGTGCGGCTGCACCTCCATCACGCGGAACTTGCCGCCGTGACCGACGATCTTGAAGTTCTCCGCCGTCACTTCCTTCACCTTCACCGTGCTCTTGACGGCGGCGGGCAGGTAGTGATCCTCTGTCTCAAAGAGAGCCTTCCCCTCCTCCGCCACCAAAATTCCCCTGTGGAACACGGCGGAGACATGGAAGTCCTCCAAATTATCCACGAGCGCAACGTTCGCAAAGTAGCGGGGAGCAAGTGCGCCGATGTCTTTGAGCCCATAGCACTCGGCAACGTTCAAGGTGGTGAGCGCAATGGCGTACTTTGCGGGGAGCCCCGCCTTTACAAGGCGGCGGAGGGCGTCGTCGAGGTGCCCGCGGACGGAGAGATCCTTGGCGTTTTTGTCGTCCGAACAGAGCAAAAAGCGGCGGTAGTTGTCCGCGTCGATCGCCTTCACCGCGTCGGCAAGGTTGTTGGCGGAGGAGCCGCAGCGGATCTGCACATACATTCCCCGCGCCACCTTTTCACGGCACTCTTCGGCAGAGTTGCTCTCGTGGTCGGTGAGGATGCCCGCCGAACGATAGGCGCAGAGGGCTTCCCCCATGACATCGGGCGCGTGGCCGTCAACGGGCTTTCCCGCCGAATGCGCCGCATCGATCTTTTTGAGCACGTCCTCGTCGCAGGAGAGCACGCCGGGGAAGTTCATCATCTCCCCCAGCCCAAAGAAGAGCGGACGGGCGAGTTCCTCCTCCGTCTCCTTGCCGCTGAGGCAGGCGCCGCTCGTTTCAAAGGGAGTGGCGGGCACGCAGGAGGGAAGTTGCAGACATACGTCGAGGGGCTGGACTCCCTCCAAGGAGAGACGGGAGAACGCCTCTTTGATGTATTCCGCGCCCTCCACGCCGCAGACATTGACGATCTCGTGCGGATCGGCGACGACGAGGGAGGTCCCTCTCGGCACCGCAAGCGCCGCCCACGCCTCGGGGGAGAGCATACTGCTCTCGATGTGGATGTGGGAATCCATGAAGCCCGGGAGGAGGATGCGCCCCTTTGCGTCGTACTCCCGCTTGCCGCGGTAGCCGTGGCCGATGGCGACGATCCTGCCCTCTGCTATGGCGAGGTCGCCCTCTTCGAGCGAGGCGGTGAACACGTTATAGATCTTTCCGTTTTTGATGACGAGGTCGCACTCCTCGCGCTTTAATGCACAGTTGATAAGATGTTTCATAGTGATGATATTATACCACAACTCCCCTCATTCCGCAACAAAATTTGAAAAAAATGAAAGGGTTGTGTATAAAAGTAAACACCCCTCCTCGAGAGACTAAGGGGATGGTTACTCTCGCCTCCCCCCAACTTGTTGGGGGGAGGGTAGGGAAGGGGGTAAAAATAGGCGCCTCCTAAGGAGGAGCTGTCACGAAGTGACTGAGGTGGTGAATTTAGCGATGGCTTGTTTAGAACAAAGGACACCACCCCCCTACCCCCCTCCTAAGGAGGGGGCAAAATCGGTGCCACAGAAGGGACGTCCCCCCCCTCCGCCAAGCAAAACCCCCTCCTGCGGAGGGGGACTAAGGGGGTGGGTGAAAATGTTGTCGCAAACATGACCGCTTAAGACACCAATATATTACAGTAAAAAGAGCAAAAAGGCTTGAATCAGGTCAAATAACCTGATAAAGTTTTAGCTTTCCCCATTCCTGAGGAGAGATAAAGAGCTGCCCCCGTTGAAGGGGGCGGCTCCGCCGTCAGGCGGTGGTGGGGGTTGACATTCTTAAATTGCCCCCACCTGTCTCGCTTCGCTCGCCACCCGCCCCCATAAATGGGGGCAGGTCATAATAAGATGCACCCCCCCCCTAAGGAGGGGGCATACACTTGGCTCCCCTTGCAGGGGAGCTGTCGCCCCGCCCGCACGTTCTATGTTGCCTAAGGGCGGCACGAGGAGCCCGCGACGAAGTAGCGAAGCGAGACTGAGGGGTTCTCCGAGAGCCTTGTAGAAACCCTTTCCCCCTCGCGTTGCTCGGGTACTGTCTCATGCGGGTAGAGCCCCGCATTCGGTCACCGTTCGCGCCTCTGATGCGCTCACTCCTGTCGCATTGCGCCAACAGTTATCAACTGTTGGCAGAATGCAATGCTCCACCTAAAAGGGACAGCAAGGGGAAACCCCCACCACCCGCTGACGCGGGAGCCTCCCCCTTAGAAAGGGGTAGGCCTAAGCACCCCCCCTCCATTGGAGGGGGACAAAGGGGGTGGGCAACTACTCGCCCGTAAGCGCGTCATTCTGCCCCGCCCGCACGTTCTATGTTGCCTAAGGGCGGCACGAGGAGCCTGCGACGAAGTAGCCGTAGAGGAAATTACGAAGTTCGACATGGACAGTCCCCGAGGGAATCTTGCTACGTCCAAGTGCGATTAAAACGAACCTTAACGCAACAAGATGCCTTCGCGGACTCGCTAACGGGACTACGTAAACACAAGACGGCTCAGCATGACGCTTTGGATAGGCTCATTCGTGACCCGCCAACGGAACCCCCTCCTAAGAGGGGGGGTAGGGGGTGAGAAGGTTCTCCGACTACAAACTCCTATGCATACGCAAACTGTTCAATACGGCGAGGAGCATCACCCCAACGTCGCCGAAAACCGCCGCCCAGATGGGAAGCGCAAACAGTCCCGTCGCCGTCGCCGCCACCGAGACCGCCATCAAAATAACCTTCACCGCGATGGAAAACACGATGTTCTCCTTGACGATCTTCCCCGTCTTTTTCGCCCCCTTCACCGCCTTGGGCAGGGCGGAGAGAGAATCGCTTGCCAGCACAAAGTCGCTTGCCTCGATCGCCGCGTCGCTCCCGAGCCCCCCCATCGCCACCGAGACGTCGCTCACCGCCATCACGGGGGTATCGTTGATCCCGTCGCCCACATACAAGAGTTTCCCCCGCTCCTTCAACTTTTGGGCATAAACGGGTTTTTCCTCAGGAAGGAGCCCTGCGTGGATCTCCTCGAGCGGAAGTTCCCGTAAGAGCCCCTCCGCACGCTCCTTGGTGTCCCCCGTAAGCACCGCGCGGTAGATGCCCGCCCGCTTTAACTCTTCGAGCGCGCCCTTTGCCTCCGGGCGCACGCTGTCCTCGATCTCCACATAGCCGAGGAGCGTCCCCTCCTCCGCCACATATACGACCGAAGCGAGGCTCTCCACGGGCTCTGCCGCGATCCCCCGCGACTGCATGAGGCGCAAACTCCCCACGAGCACCTTTTTCCCTCCGACCGTTGCCGCAAGCCCCATGCCCGCGATCTCCTCCGCGTTTTGGGCGGAAAAGGGGGTCTCTACCCCTGCAAACGCCTGCGCCAGGGGGTGGGAAGAGTTCTTCTCCACCGCCGCCGCAAGCAGGAGCGCCCGCTCCCCGCCCGTGACCTTGGAGACGGAGAACCTGCCCTCCGTCAGCGTGCCCGTCTTGTCGAACACGGCGACCTGCACCTTGGAAAGTTCGTCGAGGTAGACGGCGCCCTTTGTCAGCACCCCGTGGCGGGCGAGCGTTCCCACCCCCGAAAAATAGGTAAGGGGCACCGAAATGATGAGGGCGCACGGGCAGGAGATGACCAAAAATTCAATGGCGGGCACCAGCCACGTGGTGAAGTTGTAGTGTTGGAAGAGGGGCGGCACCACCGCGATGAGCGCCGCAAGCAACACCACGACGGGGGTGTAGATGCGGGAAAACTTGGTGATGAACTTTTCGGGTTTCGCCTTTTTGGCGGTGGAATTTTCCACCATGTCGAGGATCTTCGCAACGGCGGACTGCGAGGCGGGGCGAAGGACCTTTGCCTTGACCGCGCTCCCCGCGTTGACGCACCCCGCCAAAAGTTCGTCGCCCGCCTTCACCTCTTTGAGGTAGGCCTCGCCCGTAAGCGACTTGGTGTCGAGAGAAGTCTCCCCCTCGAGAAGAACACAGTCGGCAGGCACCTTGTCCCCCCTTCTGAGGAGGATGACGTCCCCCTCTTTCAAGTCGTCCGCGTCCACTTCGCGCGTATTTTCTCCTTCTGCGAGAATGGCGGTGTCGCTCTTGAGGGCCATGAGCTTTGCGATCGCCCCGCGGGAGGAGCCCACGGCGATGTTTTGGAGGAGTTCGCCGATCTGATAGAGGAGCATGACGGCGGCGCCCTCCATGGGCTGCATGATGGCGAACGCGCCGATCGAGGCGATGGTCATGAGGAAGTTTTCGTCCAAGAGGGTGGAAAGGCCGCGGAAATGGAGCACGTTCCACAGCACCGACCACCCCGCCGCAAGCGCGCTTGCGAGGAAGAGGGAAAAGACGAGCCACTCGTTGAAGCCGAGCAACTCCAAGACGAGCGCGGGCACAAAGAAGGCCGCAGAGAGGGCGATGGAGACGATCTCTTTGAGGTGACGCTCCTTTTTGGGAACGCCGCCGTCGAGTTCCACCTCCTCGAAGTGGGTGATGGAATAGATGGCCTTTTCGAGGGCCTCGTCGCTCTCGTACTCGAGACTGACGCGCTGGTTGATGAAGTCGGCAACGGCATTCGAGACGCCCTCTATGGCGTTGAGTTCTTCGCTGAGTTCGGCCGCGCACGCCGCGCAGTCCAAATTTCTGATTTTAATGACCTTTTGCATAATATTCTCCGTGTTTGGATTGGTTGTATTTTCGACCCGCGTTCTTAATTATGTCATTTCGAGTGGAGCGAAGCGGAATCGAGAAATCTCGCCTTATTATAATGTTGTAGAGATGTCTCGACTTCGCTCGACATGACGTGATTAAGAATGCCCCCACCCGTCACCTGCGGTGCCACCCTCCCCCAACAAGTTGGGGTAGGGCTAAGGCCTACCCCTTCAAGGGGGAGGCTCCCGCAAAGCGGGTGGTGGGGGTTGATATTCTAAAATTGCCCCCACCTGTCTCCTTCGGAGCCACCCGCCCCATAAATGGGGGCAGGTTTTTCACACCCCTTCCGTCACGCGCAGAGCGCGTGCCACCCACCCCTCAAGGGGTGGGCAAGGGGGGAGGGGGAAAAGAAACGCGTGAACTTTATATCTTGCATTTCACATGGGTGCAGACGAGTTCGAGGACGGCGAGGACGTGCTCGTCCGCCAAAGAATAGACAATGTTCTGCCCGTCCCGACGCGCCTTGATCATCCGCCCCTCCCTCAGCATCCGAAGCTGGTGCGAGACCGCGCTCTGCGTCCCCCCCACCGCCTCAACAATGTGGTAGACGCACATCTCCCCCTGCCTCAGCGCAAACAAAATCTTCAGCCTGCTCGGCTCCGACACCGCCTTGAATACCGCGGCGACCCGCCCGACGTCCTCCTCATTCGGCATGTTCGCCTTTGCCGCCTCCGCCGCCAGGTGATGAAGTTCTTCGTGTCCGCACGTTCCCATGCTCCTCTCCCCTCCCGCTCCGCTTTTCCGCATTACGGGATAATATCAATATATGAATAACTGTTCATATATTACCACAAAGAAAAGACGCCGTCAAGCGTTTTTCGGAAAAAATTATAATTTTTTTGGGCTCGTAAACGTTTTTCCGCTGAGATAGCGAAGTTTGCCCGCCTCAAAATGCAGGGTAAGTTCCTTTGCAAGCAGTTGTTGGCGGGTCAAGTGCGCCCGCGCGTTGAAGTCCGAATTTCCGTACTTTTCGTCCCCCGCGACGGGGTGGCCGAGATATGCCATGTGCGCGCGGATCTGGTGGGTCTTGCCCGTATGCAGAATGATTTTGAGTAGCGTGCACTCCCCGCGCCCCTCCAAGACTTCGTACTCCGTGGTGATGGGCACGCCGCGCTCCCCCACCTTCACCGTGGCCGTGCGCCCGTTTTTGGCCAAATTTGCGCGCTCCACCGAATGGGTCTTGGGCATTTTGCCGAGCACGACCGCCCAATACACCTTTTCGGCCCTCTTTTCTTTGAACGCCGCAAGCAGTTCTTTTTCCGCCTCCCCGTTCTTTGCGAGGATCATCACCCCTGCCGTGTTTCTATCGAGCCTGTGCACCCCCAAACAGCCCGTCTCTTGAAAGACGGCCTCCGAGTTGACGCCGCTCTCCTTGTCGAGCACGAGCACGTTCTCATCCTCATAAAGGACGGAAAAGGCGGCCTTCCCTTCCTCCGCGGGGGTCATGTAGTAGCACACTTCGTCGCCGCGCGAAAGAAGGACATTCTCCCCCGTTTTCACGCCGTTGACCTTGATCTCCCTCTCTTTGAGGAGGCGGCGGAAGCAAAACGAGGCCTGCGCGTAGGTGTTATCGGTGAAGTTTTTGAGAGAGCAGTTTTCGCTTACGGTGAATTTTTTCATGATCTTTCAAGAGGAAGAGGGCAAGTACCGGCAGGAGCAGGACGAGGGCGTACCCCCACCCGCCCGTTAACAGAAAGTAGGTAAGATAACTCATGAGAAGGGCGGTGACCGTCTGCACGAGGGCAAAGAGGAGGGCGCGCCCCCAGCCGATCTCCTTTGCGCTTGCCGCGATCGCCGACACGCAGGGGGAACAGCAGAGCAGAAAGACGGCAAAGGCAAACGCGCTCTGCGCCGAATAGGGAAAGCCGCCGTAAAAGAGCTGCAACGCCCCCGCAACGTTCTCTTTTGCGATGAGCCCCGAGAGGGCGGCGTATGCGATCTTCCAATCGTTCATGCCCACGGGCGCGAAGAGGAATTTGAGCCCCCCGCAGAGGTGGGCGAGCATACTCTCCTCCACCGCGCAGTATTCCCACCTCCAAGTAAAGGAGGAGAGGAGCCACGAGAAGAGGAAGAAGGCGAGAATGACCGTGCCCAACTTTATTATAAACTGTTTGAGTTGAAAATACAAGGATTTTGCGACAAATGCGGGGCGGGGAATTTGCAGGGGCGGGAGTTCGAGCACGAACGGAGGCGCCTCCCGTTTGAGGATCAGAGCCGCAACAAGCGAAAAGCCCACGCCGAGGGCATAGAGAAGGACCGCCGCGACAAAGGGGTTTTCGAAAAAGGCGGAGGCAAGCGTCAGAAAGACGGGAAGTTTCGCACTGCAGGGAAGGTACGGCAGGCACAAGATCACCCGCTTTTGCACTCTTTTATCGTCCAAGCCGCGCGTGGTCAAAATGGCGGCCGCCGTGCACCCGAACCCCATCAGCAGGGAAAACACCGCCCGCCCGCTTAAACCGATTTTGCGCAACATGCCGTCGGTAAGGAGGGCGAGACGGGCGAGAAAGCCGCTCTCCTCCATGAGAATGAGCCCGAAAAAGAGCAAAAAGATCTGAGGCAGAAAGCAGAGCACCGCCCCCACTCCCCCCAAAATGCCGTCCGCAAGAAAACCCCTCAGCATGGGCGAAGAGATGGTTTGCGCTTTCCCCGCAAGCGTTACGGTGAAAAAATTTTCGATGGCGGTTTTGAGAACGTCCCCCAAAAGGTTCGGGGCGAAGGTGACCCAAAAGAGGAGCAAAAGAAGCCCCAAAAAGAGGGGCAGAGCAAACCGCCCGTCCGTCAAAAGGCGGTCGGCGCGGGAGAGTTCTTCGCTCCGGGGGCGGTAAATTTGGGCGGGGAGTTCGGTGATTTTGGGCTCCCCTCCCCCCTCGGCAAGGCGAAAGACGCTCGCTTTGAGGTCGCGCTTCTTCATTCCCTCGGAGGAGAGAACTTCCAACCCCAAGTAGCGGGAGAGGGCGGGAAGGTCGACAAAGCCCCCCGCACGCTCGAATTGCCGCCGCTTGGTGAGAACGAGGGCGCACTTCCTGCCCTTTCCGAGACGCTCTACAAGGGGCAGGGTGCGGGGAAGCTGGGCGCATTCGCTCACAAAGAGCAAAAACGCCTCCCCGTGGGCGGCGATGTAATCTGCCGAGCGCTTTTCCTCCATGCTCATCGCGTCGGGGGAGTAGATGCCGGGAAGGTCGGTGAAAAGGAGGGTCTTTCCATTGCAGACGGCCGTGCGGGAGAGTTCCCCCACCGTGACGCCGTGCCAATTTCCCACCTTGGCGTTGCCCCCCGTAAGCGCGTTGAAGAGGGTGCTCTTGCCCGCATTGGGGTTGCCGACGAGAAGGACTTCTCTCTTCTCCGAACTTTTGCCTGTTAAACTTTTGCCTGTTAAACTTTTTTGACGCCCACGCATGAAGCGACCTCCTCCGAGAGTGCCACGCGGCTTCCCACCGCCTGCACGAGATAGGTTTTTTTGAAGAAGGAGACTTTGAGCACGCGCACCACCCCGCCCGAACGGATGTTGAGGGTGCGGAGGCGTTCTCTGAGTGCTGGGGAGAGTTCCACGGAGGTGACGACCCCCCTCTCCCCGCGTTTGAGGTCGGTGATGTTCATACCATAAAAAATGCGCGCCCGCATGGTTTTATGACTGTTAGGGAGGCTCCTTTAGAAGAGGGCATGTAAGCGGAACGCCATTCTCAAATGTCATTCCGCCCCGCCCGCACGTTCTATGTTGTCTAAGGGCGGCACGAGGAGCCTGC
>CANRHB010000024.1 GCA_947630325.1 uncultured Clostridia bacterium | reverse complement strand
TTTTATGATTATCAAGGCAAAATCTTAAAATAGAGCCTATGCGCTTCCACACGATTTTTTGCTTAGAAAAATCGTCCATATAATCGCAACTTCTTAGATTATATGGGGTGTCTCCCTGATCGGCTCTATCGCATAATTGTGTATAAAACAAATCAAGGTGTGCTTTGATAGCGGGGTAGTCTTCAATATTTATTCGAGAAATATTTTTTTCTCTTATACCATTATGGGTATTGATTACCCATAAATTTGAAAACGAATAACTGTATCGCTTGACATCCCTGCCGCGCAAAATCGGTCGAATTATTTCAGCACTTTTCGGGTCATCCTGTATTAACCTATCTCTTACCTCCTGCGAAATAATAAATGCTTCATTTAAGCCCGTCTTAATACCGAAGTTTATTTGTATGTTCCATTCTTTCAACGGTTTTCCGACTTTATGTATTTTATCTAAAATACTTTGTTCGATTGGGTTTAGGATGGACCAACTTTGTGAACTGTGGAAGTCCATTCTGATACCGTTTTGTTCAACAAAAACGCTCGTTTTCTTTTGGCTTAATTTCATGTTCATTTATAAACTTTGTGACGGTCATTCGATTTACCTTGAAGATGGTGGCAATTTGAGTTTTTGAAACTCCTTGCTCCAGCAAAGTTTTAATTGTATCTTCTTTTCCCGAAAGCTTTACGCGAGAAGACTTTTTCCCTTTCGGTCGTCCCAAAATTACGCCTTCACTTCTTTTTCGCGCTAGGGCTTCCTTTGTCCGTTGACTGATGAGGTTGCGTTCGATTTCCGCGCTTAAACCGAAGGCAAAGGCTAAAACTTTACTTTGAATATCATCACCCAGGCGATAATTGTCTTTAATCGTCCAAACGCGACATTCCTTATTCATACAAATATGTAGAATCTCCATGATCATAAAAAGATTTCTGCCCAAACGGGAAAGCTCCGCACAAATAATCAAGTCGTTTTTATTGATTCGCTTCAGCAAGATACCAAGTTTCCTTTTGTCATAGTTTTTTGTGCCGCTGATTGTTTCTTCGATCCAGCCGTCAATTTTTAAGCCCTCCGCGGAAGCGAATTTGTTGATTTCAAACCTCTGATTTTCAACTGTTTGCTTGTCGCTGCTTACTCTTATGTAGCCGTAAACCATATTACACTCTCCTTCTAAAGTATTTAGATAATTATACTGCAATAAAGAGCTAAAAGATAAACTATTTGATCCAACAAGACAAAACCAAATATTGAATACGGAATGTTGAGCGGGAGAAAACTCAATCGTCTCTATCGGAAACGAACAAGGGCGGTCTTGTGAAGCATAAGAGGTGCGTATACGATTGTATACGCATTTTTCTTTTGTGAAAGTTTGCGAAAATTTTTTGAAGAAAAGCTAATTTTTAGCCCCTTCACTTGCCTACCTAATGAGGGGGTTTTATTAAGCAAAAAAATTTTCCATAAAAAACATTGAGATATGGCAACCTTTAGCTCTCTTACTTGGCCACCAAGTGAGGGGTAATTGTAGCCGAGAGGAAGCCAAAGAAAAATATTTTCTCAAATTTTTGGAGAATGGCTAACTTTTAGCCTTCCATTTGCCTACCTAATGAGGGGGTTTGCATTACGCGAATAAATTTTTCGTAAAAGATATTGAAAAATGTAAACTTGTGCCATTCTTACTTGCCTACCTAATGAGGGGGTATGAAGAAAGGCAAACGATTAAGCGACCGCAAACGGAACAGGGAACACCTTGCCCGTAAGAGCGCGAACAGCGTAATGGACTTTGTAAAACGACCATGAACAATGATCGTAAAGAACTGCGAATAGCAGGTTCTGATGGGAAGTCCGCCTTATGAAAGGCAGTCGGACAGGCGCGGAAACGGACGCGAAAAAGGAAGCCAAAACATCTAAAAGGAGGTGAAAAAGAAAAGCAAAACAGTAAGCAAAACGGCAAGCAAAAAGCAAGGAAAAATCTAAAAAGTGCGGGACGCACCCAAGCAGGATAAGGAAGGTGGGAAAAACCCACTTTCGAGGCGCTTTCCTGCGGACGCGGGGACAAGCGGGAAACCCGCTTTCCGAGAGGGGCTATGCAAGAAAGATTTTTTTCGATTTCGCTTGACAATTCCAAAGGAGTGGTGTAAAATGTATGCGTCGTATGAATACGATTGATCTATTTCACGGAGGTTATTATGGAAAAGAAACCGAGAGCAGAAAAAGACAAGCGTTATGAGGAGAAGCACAAAGCAGAACGCAAAGCTAAAAACGCCACTTGGGGAACGAGCGTTCCCCGCGAGAAAGCGGAGCAAATCAATGCCTTTCTTGACAAGTACGGCTATACAAAAGTCCAACTCATAGAAGCAGGCTACAAAGCCTTGTTGGACGATGCCGCCGAACATGATCTTTCGCTCGGTAAGATTATGGACGGTTACGATGATTTCTTCCCTTCGGAATTGGAGGCGATGAAGAAAACCGAGTAACGAATATAGGATTCCCGCAAAAAGACGAAGTATTTTTGCGGAAGACAAGGGGAGGAGCGGCAAGTGGAAAATAACAGCCGCGAAATGAAAATGAGCGGCGGGACTTTGCCGCGACGAAAGGAGGAAATGCGATGGAAAGAGAACATAGTATTCAAAGCAATAAGGGCGCGGCGATTTGAGCCGTACTTTTGCCCGAATAAGAATACTTGGAACAAAGAAAAGAAAACTGTCAAGAGTTATCGAAAAATGAGGAGGAGGCGTCCTTCGGGGGTGATTTTTGTCGAACCGACGTCATAAATTATACCAAAAGAATGGGAGGACGGCGGGTGGACAAGCCAAAACTGAATTATCGGTTTCACGTTACGGCTACTCCCGAAAAACTGATCAAGGAACTGCTTCTCGTCTGTGTGGAAGCGAATAAGAAAAAAGTAGAGGACGGCTTGAAGGATGATGAGATCAACACATCGCCCGAGAGCGAGAACGACTCAAAACCGTTTGAAGTACGGAGGAAAAAATGAATATCGCGGCATATTGCAGGGTCTCGACGGACAAGCAGGATCAGCTCAACAGTTTGGAGACGCAAAAAAAATTCTTTTCGGAATACACGCAGCGCACGGGGAACACCCTCGTGCGTCTGTATGCCGATGAGGGAATTTCGGGGACAAAGATCAAGAACCGCAAGGAATTTTTGCGCATGATGGCGGACGCCGAGCGCGGTGTGTTTGAGCTTGTCGTCGTCAAAGACATTTCCCGTTTTGCGCGGAACACGGTCGATCTTCTTCAAAATATCCGCAAGCTGAAATCTCTCGGGATAGAAACGCAGTTTCTGACGGCGAACATGACGAGCATGGGGAACAGCGAATTTGTGCTGACGATCTTCGGCGCGCTCGCACAGGAAGAGAGCGCAAATATGTCCAAGCGCGTCAAGTTCGGGAAGAAAGTCAACGCCGAAAAGGGGAAGGTCCCCAACATCGTCTTTGGATATGATAAGACGAAGGGGGACCTGTTCGACCTTGCGATCAACGAGCGGGAAGCGGAGATCGTGCGGGAGATATTCCGGCGGTATTGCGAGGATGAGGACGGCGCGATGAAAATCGCGCAGACGCTCAACGCAAGGGGAATCAAGACAAAGCGAAATTGTGCGTGGTCGCCCAATGCAGTCATGCGCATCTTGACAAATGAAATTTACACGGGGAAGGTCGTCAACGGCAAGCAGGAGATCTCCGATTTTTTAACGGGACAGCGCAAATGCAAGGACGAATCGGAATGGCTTATCACCGAGAAGGAGAGCCTGCGAATTGTCGAGCAGGACGTTTTCGACAAGGCGCAGAAAATCATCCACGCGCGCGGGCAGACCTTCAAACTCGATAAGACGCGGCACAGCAATCAATATTTGTTTTCAACGCTGATCAAGTGCAAGGACTGCGGGTGGTCGTTCCGCCGCGTCGAGCGCACCTACAAGAATACATACGTCACATGGGTGTGTTCGGGACGGAACGGGCATGGCGCAGACAGCTGTCCCAACCGCACCGTCATCGACGAAAAGGAACTCATTAAAGTGCTCTCCGACTATTTTGCCTACATCTTGTCCCATCAGAAAAACGTGATCGACTATGTGACGGCAGAGTTCAAGAAGGTCTATCGGGAGAAAGAGGAGAACGTCGAAAGGGGAAAATCGGTGAGGGCGGAACTTCAAAAGCTCGAGAAGGTGCGGGAGAAGTGCATGGACCTCTACACCGACGATCTGATCTCGCGCGAGGAACTCAACGAACGCCTCTTGGGGGCGAAACAGAGGAAAGAAACCCTCGAAGCAGAACTGAAAATGATCGAGGGCCGTATGACGATGCACGAGCGGCTGGACGGCGTTCTGAAAAAGACATTTCGCTCCATTGCGGACATCGCCGACGTGTCGCAGATGACGAACGCACAACTCAAACGCATCGTGCGGCGTATCGAAGTCGATCATGACGGAAACGTGGATATTTTCCTGCAATTAAATTCCGAACTCGGCTTGGACAATGCCATTCCGATTGAAAGCGAAGCCGCAGGGGAGACGACCGTTCCAGACTTGGACGACTGCACACAAGGACGTCACGGAGCGGCTTTCTGCTATCGATCCCGCGCTCTTTGAAAAAGTGCAAAAGGTGCTCGATAAAAACCTCAGTGAGCGGCATTTGCGGGGCGGAAACGCGACCAAAAAAATGTATGAACTCCGAAGGAAACGGGAACAGGGTTTCCGCGGATAAAAAAACTTGTCAACTTCCCGATTTTATGTTATAATACAAAAAAACATACAACGGGAACACTATGGCGAAATTACTCGGTATCGACGTCGGCTCCACCACGGTGAAAGTCAGCGTCATAGATGAGGGGGGAGAAGTGCTCTATTCGTCCTATGAGCGGCACTTTTCCCGTGTGAAAGAATGCGTCTTGGGGGAGCTTGAAAAAGTTCGCCCCTTTTCGGCGTCCTATAAAGCCTGTATCACGGGCTCCGCGGGCCTTGGCCTTGCACAGCGGGGGAAGATCGACTTCGTGCAGGAAGTGCAGGCGGCGTTCATTGCCATCCGCAAATTCTATCCCGACGCGGACGTTGCGGTGGAGCTCGGCGGCGAGGACGCCAAGATCATCTTTTTGACGGGCGGCGCAGAGCAGCGCATGAACGGCAGTTGCGCGGGCGGCACGGGGGCGTTCATCGACCAGATGGCGACCCTGCTCGACCTTTCCGTGGACGAAATGGACGAGCTCTCTTTGCAGGCGGAGCGCGTCTATCCCATTGCCTCCCGTTGCGGCGTATTCGCCAAGTCGGACATCCAGCCCCTCCTCAACCAAGGGGCGAAGAAGAGCGACGTCGCGGCCTCTATCTTCCATGCGGTCGTCGACCAAACGGTGTCTGGGCTTGCGCAGGGGCGCAGGATCAAGAGGAAGGTGCTCTTCCTCGGCGGTCCGCTCTACTATCTCAAAGGTCTCAGAAAGGCGTTCTGCGATACACTCGGGCTGGACGGAGAGCACGCCGTGTTCCCCGAAAACGGTCCCAAATTCATGTCGCTCGGCGCGGCGATGTATGCCGAAAATTCCAAAGAGGAGCCCCTCGACGACATCATTTCCCGCTTAAAAAATCTCAAAGACGGCGGGGAGATCACCACCGGGGAGCCGCTCTTTTCCTCCCAAAAGGAATACAGCGACTTTATCTCCCGCCACATGCGGAGCGATCTCTCCTTTGAAAATATCTACAAATACGAGGGGGACGCCTATCTCGGCATCGATTCGGGCAGTACGACCACAAAACTCCTCCTCATCACGCCTGACTGCAAAATTTTATATTCCCACTACCAATCCAACAACGGCCAGCCGCTCGAGATCGTCGTGGGGAGATTGAGGGAGATCTATTCTCTCATCGGGAACCGCATCAACATCCGCGGCGCCTGCGTCACGGGTTACGGCGAGGACATGATGCGCGCGGCTCTTAAAATCGACTTCGGCGTGGTGGAGACGATGGCGCACTTCAAGGCGGCGCTCTATTTCAATCCCGACGTCGACTTCATCATCGACATCGGCGGGCAGGACATCAAGTGTTTCAAGGTAAAGAACCGCGCCATCGACTCGATCATGCTCAACGAGGCGTGTTCTTCGGGTTGCGGCTCCTTCATACAGACCTTTGCCAAGGCGATGGGAATGGAGATCGAACCCTTCTCCCGCTTGGGGCTGTTTGCCAAACACCCCGTGGAACTCGGCTCCCGCTGTACGGTTTTTATGAACAGCTCTGTGAAGCAGGCGCAAAAGGAGGGGGCAAGCATCGAGGACATCTCCGCGGGGCTCTCCTCGTCCATCGTCAAAAACGCCATCTACAAAGTCATCCGCGCCCGCACGCCCGACGAACTCGGCAAGCACATCGTGGTGCAGGGCGGCACCTTCCTGAACGACGCCGTTCTGCGCTCGTTTGAAAAGGAGACGGGGAGAGAGGTCGTCCGTCCCGCCATTGCGGGGCTGATGGGGGCGTTCGGCGCGGCGCTCTATGCGCGTGAAAACACCACCTCGGACGTCTTGACATCAAGCATTTTAACGGAGGCGGAGCTCTCCCGCTTCTCCTATTCCTCCCGCTCGGTCGTCTGCAAGGGGTGCACGTCCCACTGCAACGTCAATATTTTGACCTTTTCGGACGGCAGAAAGTTCATCTCGGGCAACAAGTGCGAAAAGGGGGCGGGGCTCAAACCTTCGGCGAAGGTGCCCGACGTCTATTCCTTCAAATACGAGAGCCTGCTCGCCCTTCCCGACGGCGCCGCCGAGGGCAAGCGAGGGACGGTGGGGCTGCCTCTCCAACTCGTCATGTACGAACAGCTCCCGCTCTGGGTGGAATTTTTCGAGCAGTGCGGCTTTAGGGTCGTCCTCTCCGAAAAGAGTTCGCGCGCCCTCTATTTCAAGGGCCAGCACACGGTGGCAAGCGACACCGCCTGCTATCCCGCAAAACTCATGCACGGACACATCGAGAGTTTGCTCGATAGGGGGGTGGACTTCATCTTCTATCCCTGCGAAAGCTATAATTTTGACGAGCACGACTCGGCAAACCACTACAACTGTCCCGTCGTCGCCTACTATCCCGAACTTTTGAAGGCGAACAACGAGCGGCTGAATGAAAACAACTTCATCATGCCCTACCTCGACCCCAACAGCGAAAAGGCGACGGTGCGCACCCTCACCCGCGCCCTTGCCCGCTATAAACTCTCCTCATCTTTGATCAGAAGGGCGTTCCGCGCGGGCGTTGCGCGCATGGAGGAGTTCCACAAGAGCATTGTGGAGAAGGGCAGGGAGATCCTCGCCGCCGCCGAGCGGGAGGAGCGGCAGGTCATCATCCTTGCGGGGAGACCCTACCACACCGATCCCGAGATCAACCACGGCATCAACAAACTGCTCTCGTCGCTCGGGGTGGCGGTGCTCTCGGAGGACAGCATTTTCGAGCAGGGCAGCGAGGTCAAGGTCAACGTGCTCAACCAGTGGACCTACCACGCCCGCCTCTATCGCGCCGCCGAGTATGCCACCCACCACAAAAACGTCAACCTCGTCCAGCTCGTCTCCTTCGGGTGCGGCATCGACGCCATCACGACGGACGAAGTGCGCCACATTCTCGAGAGCAAGGGAAAATTGTACACGCAGATCAAGATCGACGAGATCACGGGTCTCGGCGTGGTGAAGATCCGCTTGCGCTCCCTGCTTGCGGCGATCGAAGAACTTGCGAGGAGGGAGAACCATGAATAAAGAGCAGACGCGCCCCGTTCTCGATTTTACGGACGACTATCCCGTGTTCACCCGCGAGATGAGGGAGACGCACACCATTCTCGTGCCCAACATGCTCCCGTGGCACTTCGACCTCATCGCCTACATTCTCAACCTGCACGGCTACAAAGTGGAGGTGCTCCAAAACGAGGGGCGGGCGGTCATCGACGAGGGCTTAAAGCACGTCCACAACGACGCGTGCTTTCCCGCGCTCTGCGTCATCGGTCAGTTTTTGGACGCATTGAAGAGCGGGAAATATGACCCGGATAAGACGGCGGTCATGATCACGCAGACGGGCGGCGGGTGCCGCGCAAGCAACTATCTTCCCCTCATCCGAAAGGCGCTCAAAGCGGAGTTCCCGCAGGTACCCGTGCTCTCCTTCAACGTTTCGGGGCTGGAGAAGGGAAGCGGGTTCGAAATGTCTCTCGGGCTCCTTCTCGAACTTGCCTATGCGGTATTTTACGGCGATCTCATCATGAGCCTTTTCAATCAAACCGCTCCTTACGAAAAGAGTGCGGGGGATGCGGAAAAGGTGCGCCAAAGTTGCCTCAATGGGCTCAAACCCCACTTTGAAAGGGGGAGTTACCGCAAATTTTCCAAGCGGGTAAAGGAGATCGTCTCGGCTTTTTCCGCAGTCCCCGTCACGGGCGAGAAAAAAATCAAGGTGGGCATCGTGGGGGAGATCTATGTCAAGTATTCCCCGCTTGCCAATTCCCACCTCGAGGAGTTCTTGCTCGGCGAAAATTGCGAACCCGTTGTGCCCGCGCTCATGGACTTTTTGCTCTATTGTGCGGTCAACCCCTTGAACGACGCCAAGTTTTACGGGCTCAGGAGCAAGACCACCTTCCTCTTCCGCTTTGTGTATAAATGGGTGTACGGCAAGCAAAAGAAGCTGAATAAGATGCTGAAAAAGAGCAAGTTCGAACCCATGCACGACTTCGAGCGCCTCCGCTTCCTTGCGGACAAAGTCATCAACCAAGGGGTCAAGATGGGGGAGGGCTGGCTGATCCCCGCCGAAATGGCGGCGCTGTGCGAAACGGGGGTCTGCAACGTCATCTGCGCCCAGCCCTTCGGGTGCCTGCCAAATCACATTGCGGGGAAAGGCGCCTCGCGCGCGGTGAAGGCGCTCTATCCGAATGCCAACATCGTGCCCGTGGATTACGACCCCTCCGCGACCAAGGTCAACCAGGAGAACCGCATCAAACTCATGCTCGCCACCGCCCGCGAAACCGCGAAATAAATACTGCCCCCTCCCCGTGTGTTTTCTCGCCCTCCCTCGCTTTGCGGGGGAGGGGTAGGGGAGGGGGCACCTTATTTTACCCCCTCCTCAGGAGGGGGGGTAGGGGGGTGGGCATTCCCTCGGCGCCCCTGTAGGGGAGCTGTCGCGCTTGCGCGACTGAGGGGTTTTAGAAGACCTATAAAAAACCACCCTCGCGTTGCTCGGGTACTTTCCCTAAAAGGGACAGCAAGGTGAGGTGTATCCGCAAACCACAACAATCAAAATCCCCGCGCGGAGCGCGGGGATCATTATTTTACAACACCTTTGAAAGAAAACTTTTGAGCCGTTCGTCCTTGGGCGAACCGAAGATCTCCTCGGGCGGACCTTCCGCCGCGATCTTTCCGCCGTCCATAAACAGCACCCTCGTGGAGACTTCCCGCGCGAACCGCATCTCATGGGTGACCACGATCATCGTCATGCCCTCGTCGGCGAGTTCCTTCATGAGCGAGAGCACTTCGCCCACCATTTCGGGGTCGAGCGCAGAGGTCGGCTCGTCAAAGAGCATCACCTTGGGGTTCATGGCAAGCGCGCGCACAATGGCAATGCGCTGTTTCTGCCCGCCCGAGAGGGTGGAGGGGTACACGTCCGCCTTGTCCTGCAAGCCGATCCGCGCAAGCAGTTTCATCGCGCGCTCCGTCTCCTCGGCAACGATCTCCTTTTTGGTGATCTTGAGTTTCTGCTTTCTCTTCTCCGCAAGCCGCGCCTCCACCGCCGCAAGCGTGATGTTTTTGAGCACGGTGAGGTGGGGGAAGAGGTTAAAGTGCTGGAACACCATTCCCATCTTTTTGCGGTGCTCTTCGAGGTCAGAGGAATTGGTAAGTTCGTTCCCCTCGAAGTAGATCGCCCCCTCCGTGGGGGTCTCGAGCAGATTCAAACAGCGCAAGAAAGTGGATTTCCCGCTCCCGGAGGGTCCGATCACGACCACCTTTTCCCCTTCATACACGTCCACCGAAATGCCGTCAAGCACTGTAAGGTCGCCGAAAGATTTTTTGAGATCGACGGTTTTTATGAGCGGTTCTTGCATTTTTTTCTGCCTCCCGTGATAATTTTTTTGCCGCCGTTTCTGTCGCTCTTCGAAAGTTGTTTTTCGATGAATTTCTCAATGAGGGTGAGAAGATACACCACCACGAGATACAAAAGGGAGGCAAAGAGCAGGGGAAAGAGATAGTCGAACGTACGCGATTGGATAAGCCCGGGCACCTTTCCGAGGTCGAGGATGCCCACATAGCCCGCAACGGAGGTCTCCTTCACGAGGGCGATAAATTCGTTGAAGAGGGCGGGGATGATGTTGCGGAACGCCTGCGGCAGAATAATTTTGAACATCGTCTTGGAGTAGGAGAGCCCGAGCGACCGCCCCGCCTCCATCTGTCCCTCGTCCACCGATTCGAGCCCCGCGCGCGCAACTTCGGCAACATAGGCGGCGCTGTTGAGCCCAAAGGTCACCGACCCCACCACAATGCCGTTCTTCACCGAAACGAGCACGATGAAGTACATAATGAACAGTTGCAGAACGACGGGGGTCCCGCGGATGACGGTGATATAGATATTGCAAATGGCGGCAGGGATCTTGAGTTTTCCCGTCTTTTTGGTGGTGTAGATGACGGCGGCAAGAAGCACTCCGAGCACGACGCCGATGCACACCGCAAAGAGGGACATGAGGAGGGTATTTCCCAGCCCTTGGAAGTACAGTTGCCACCTGTTATCAACGACAAACGCCGACCGAAGTCGTTCGGCCAGCGTTTTCGCATTGAGAAGATAGATGCCCATAGCGTTTTAGATGTTCTTGATGAGAAGTTGTGCGGGGACTTTATCCATAAAGATCACGTCGATCTTGCCCGCCTGGAGGGCCGCAAGCGCCGCCGCATAAGTCTTATAGGTCACGACCTCCGTCTTGCTTGAGGTCAGTTTCACGGTAACATCCTTGCCCGCCGCGTCTTTGTAGCTGTAACCGTCCGAACTCTTGGCGTCGGAGGCGATCCCGTCGCCGCTCGTGCCTTCCTGCACGCCGATCTTGAGCCCGTTGAGGTCGGCAAGTTTCGTGTAATTCTTTTCTTTGTCGCCGACGATGGAAATGATAGACTGCGCATAGGGGACGCTGAAATCCACTTCTTCGAGGCGTTCTTCGGTGATACTGTAACCCGCCGCGGCGAGTGCCTTTCCTTCCGAGCCGTTGAGATGGTTGATGATGGTGTCAAAGAGAACGTCGTGGATCACGAGCTTGCAGTTGAGGTTTTCGGCGACCTGGCAGGCGATGGCAACGTCAACGCCGGCAACGGAGTATGCGCTGTCCTGTGCGCTACCGTCGGAGACGGAATAGCCGCTCGAATGCACATATTCATAGGGAGCGAAGCCCGACTCGGTGTACATGTCGAGGGTCTCGGTGTTCGCGCTCAGATCCCACGAAAGTTTGAGCCCTTGGGGAACTTCGGGCGTGAAGCTCTCATCGGCAAGCGCCGTATAATAGTCGAAATACTTGTCGAGGGTGCCGTCCGCCTTCCAAGCGTTGATCACGGCGTCCACAGCGGCTTTCATTTCGGTGTCGTCCTTTTTCACGGCAATGCCGAAATCTTCGGGCATTACGTCGGTCGCGTCGTTTGCAACGAACTCGGTCGTACCGCCGCACGCGGCGCCGAACGCAAGGCAGGCGGCAAGTACCGCCGCGGGGATGAGGAGAGAGAGTTTTTTCATAATATGTACCTTCCTTAAAAAATGATTTATAATATTCATTCTTGCGGTATATTTATACACCGCTTAAAAACGTACATCATCATAGCACAATGCCACGCAAAACGCAAGCGTTTTACGGTATAAAAATAAATTTTTTTTTATAATTTTGCAACTTTTTTGCGCTTTTTCCGTATTTATACATAAATAAATGCATAATTTGAGCTGCCCCCTTTGAAGGGGGCGGCTCCCGCGAAGCGGGTGGTGGGGGTTGGCATTCCAAATCACGTCATGTTGAGCCTGTCGAAACATATCCTTATTATAATAATGTAGGATTTCTCCATGCTTCGCGTCATTCCGAGCCGCAGAGGAAAGAACGAAGTTCGGCATGGCAATTCCCCGAGGGAATCTTGTTGCGTTCAAGTACGTTTTAATCAAACCCAAACGTACCAAGATGCCTTCGCGGACTTGCTAACGGAACTGCGTAATACAATTCGGCTCAGCATGACGCTGTGGAGAGGCTTATTTGTCGCCCCGCCCCGCTATTCCTAAATTGTCATTTCGAGCCGCCGAGGAACGAGGCGTGTCGAGAAATCTCTACCTTATTATAACAATGTGAAATTTCTCCATGCTTCGCGTCATTCCGAGCCGTTAAAGTCATTACGAAGTCCGACATGGAAATTCCCCGAGGGAATCTTGTTACGTTAAGGTACGTTCAAAACCAAACCCAAACGTACCAAGATGCCTTCGCGGACTTGCTTTTCGGACTGCGATCCACATTTCGGCTACTTCGTCGCAGGCTCCTCGTGCCGCCCTTAGACAACATAGAACGTGCGGGCGGCTCATCATGACGCAATAAAAACTCGCTCCTTATTTAGAAAAATATCAAATTACCCTTGACAAAAGCGGTAAAATATGGTACTATTATTTCGACAATATTCTAAATACACGAGAAATACGACATGAGAGATGTTTGGAGCGCGCTTTCGGATAAGACAAGGCGGGAAATTTTGACGCTACTAAAGAGCCGTCCGCACACAGCGGGGGAACTTTGCGACCAATTCGACCTGACGGCCGCCACCGTCTCCCATCACCTGTCCGTGCTGAGGGAGGCGAACCTCGTCAAGACCCGCCGCCGCGCGCAGACGGTCATCTATTCCATCAACGCCGCCGTGCTTCAAGAGATGCTTGCCTATCTCACGCGGGTTTCGCGCAAATAAATTTTGCAAATAAGAGGGGAGGACCGCTCATAGACAGTAAAGAGGGCGAAAAACCCTCTTTTTTCTTGCAAAAAGTCCTTTCAAAGCCTTTCTTTTTTCAAAAGAATATGCTATGATTAAAAATGAAGCTCCGAAAACGTGCGCGGAGCGGTCATTCCGGGGAATTTATGAAGCAGCATGACGACCCGAGAGGGAAACTCGACCCCCGCAAAAAGGCGGACAAGAGTTGGTACCTCTCCCTTCTCGACGGGGAGGAACAACAGACTTACGAACAGGAGCGTCTGTCCGCGGTCCTTGTCATGCTCAAACATTTCTATCTTTCCCGCTACCGCAACCGCATCCGCGAGGCAAAGCAGGAGATCGAATCGCTCCAGAGGAGAGGAGAGCACGACGCGAACGACTACCGCAAAGTCCTCTCCCTCAACGCCGAAATCGAAGCGCTTACCAAAAAACTCAACACTTACAAATGTTATTTCACCGAGACTTACTTCGCCCGCATGGACGTTGTAGACGATAAAGAAGGGTATAACAGCTATTATATCGGAAAGAGGGGAGACGTCAACCTCGAGATCGTCGATTGGCGCGCGCCGCTTGCCGTGCGCTACTACCAGAAGAGCCGCGTCAACTTCCGTATCAACGAATACGACTACCGCACCGTTCTGCGCCGTTCGCTCTCGGTGAAAAACGGCAAAGTTTTAAGTTTTAAGAACGAATATCTCTCCGTGCGGGACGTGCTTACCCCCGAGGAGATCGCAGGACGGGACGAGGAGATCTTGTTCGATCCCTATCTCCGCAACATCATCCGCGACCGCAAGGACGACGTCCATATCCGCGACATCATCCGCACCATACAGGAGAAGCAGTTCGACATCATCACCCGCCCCGAGCGGGAGAACTTTGTTTTGCAGGGCTGTGCGGGAAGCGGCAAGACGATGATCCTTCTGCACCGCCTCAGCTACCTCATGTACAACAACGAGGCGCTCAGTCCCAAGGACGTTCTCGTCATCACCCCGTCCGATTCCTTCAACGCCTTTATCGACGACCTCTCGCAGGTGCTCGAACTGCAAAAGGTGCGCACCGTCACCCTGAAAAACTACTATTTCCGCGCCCTCAAAAACGAGGGGATCGACCTTGTCCCCAAACTCAGCGGGGAGCGGGAGACGGAGGAATATCTGCGCTACCTCTATTCGTCCGCCTTCACAAAGGAAGTCACGAAGGAGATCGAAAAGATATATTCGGACGTTTACGGTCTGTTCACGGGGAGGGAGTGCCGTGAAGTGGCGGAAAAGGTGCTCGGCGACTGTTCCCGCCGTCAGGTCAAGTACCGCACCGTGAAAAACGCCTCCGTGCGGGTGCGCAGGTGCGTTTTGGGCGAACTCAAAGAGCGCAAGGAGGGGGGCTTTTATTTCACCAAGCCTCTGCGCGCATTGATGAGCGAGTTCGTGCAGATCGAGGACTTTTTGCAGTTTGTCTTAAAGGGCGAGAAGCGCACGGCAGACTATTTCTTCCGCCAATTTGTGGAATTTTACCGTTGCGCGAAGGACGTCGCCGCCCGTGCGGGGCAGGTATTCGCAGGCGCGGCGGAGGACGTCAACAACTTTCTTTTGACGGTGGAAAAGGAGATCGCCGACTTAAAACGCTACCGTATGCGGGTGGGGGAGAAGGAAGTTTTCACCTATTCGGAGCGCATCGAGCGGCGCATGGAACTCAAAAAGGAAGCGGAGGAGATCGGAAATATCATCGTGGAAATGGAGGAGGGGTTAGAGCTCTTCCGCGAATTCTTCCTCATTCTCCGCCTCTCCGAAGTCTGCGCGGACGCGGGAAAGTGCGAAAACGCCGTGGACGTCGCCCGCTTTTTCTACCGCCGCACGGTGAAACAGTATAAAAAGAGGTACGGAATGCACGGCGTCTTTCCCTCCGACGGCTATGCTCTGTGCGCCCTGCTTACGGCGGCGGGCAGACAGCTTACCCCCCGCTATGGGCTCGTGTTCGTGGACGAGGGGCAGGACATCTCCGCCGAGGAGTATTCCCTCCTCAAAACCATTCATGCGGACGCGGCGTTCAACGTGTTCGGCGATCTCAAACAGAACATCACCCCGTGGCGCGGGGTCGGGAGTTGGGAGAGTTTCGAAAACGTCTATGAACTCAACCGCAACTACCGCAACACCAACGAGATCGTGGACTATGTCTCGGGGATCGCCGACGTCAAAATGTCTCCCATCGGACTGCACGGGGAGGAGGTCACGGAACTTGCGCCGAGAAAGGTCAGCGGGTTTTTCCGCGGCAAGCAGGGGCTCAAAGCGGTCATCGCGCGGGAAGAATATCTCCCGCTCTTCCAAAAGAGGGGGTATGCCCTTCTCTCCGCGGGGGACCTCTCCAAGAGCAAGATCAACGTGATGACGGTTTACGAGAGCAAGGGGCTGGAGTTCTCCTGCGTGGCGGTGTACGACAGGGACATGACGGAGAACGAAAAATATATCGCCTGCACGCGCGCTCTCAAGGAACTTGCGATCGTGCGCGACTGAAAACACAGTGCGGCATAAAAATTTCACGGCTTTTTCATATGGAAATGCGCGTGTTTTCCTGCCGAAAATGTTATAATAGAGCTGAATCGAAAAACTATGGCAAAAGCGCTGGAATATCGGGACGTCTCCTTTTCTTACGGGGAGGAGAGCGCGTTCCGGATGGAACATCTGAATTTTTCGGTGGAGGAGGGGGAATTTCTCGCCGTGCTCGGGCACAACGGGAGCGGAAAGAGCACCCTCGCCCGCCTTGCGAACGGGCTCCTTACCCCCGACGGCGGGGAGATCTCCGTATTCGGCACGCCCCTTACCGAGAAAAACCTCTTTGAGATCAGAAAGCAGGTCGGCGTCGTCTTTCAAAACCCCGACTCTCAGGCGGTCGCCTCCATCGTGGAGGACGACGTCGCCTTCGGGGCGGAGAACGTGGGGCTCCCGCGGGAGGAGATCGGCAAGCGCATCGACTTCGCCCTCCGCGCCGTAGGCATGGAGGAGTACCGCACCGCCACCATCTCCCGCCTCTCGGGCGGGCAGAAACAGCGGGTCGCCATCGCGGGCGTGCTCGCCTTAAAGCCCAAACTCATGATCCTCGACGAATCCACCGCCATGCTCGATCCGCGGGGGAGAAGGGAGATCGTCGAAGTCGTCAAACGTCTCAACGAGGAGGAGGGGATCACCGTCCTTCTCATCACCCATTTCATGGAGGAGGCGCTCCTCTGTTCCCGCGCGGTCGTCATGAACCGCGGCGAGATCGTCATGCAGGATACCCCCGAAGGAATTTTCCGAAGGGGAGAGGAGCTCGTCACCTACAACCTCGCCCTGCCCCGCATCGGGGAGATCTGCCACAAGTTGCGCGCGGGGGGAATGAACGTTCAAGACGCGCTCGACGTAAATACGCTTGCGGAGGAAATTTGCAAATGCGTATCGTAGCCGAGCATTTAAGCTATACCTATAACGCGAAGTCGCCCTTTGCGACAAAGGCGCTCGACGATATTTCCCTTACCGTGGAGGAGGGGGAGTTCTTCGGTATCATCGGGCACACGGGGAGCGGAAAGAGCACTTTTGTCCAGCACCTCAACGGGCTCCTGCGCCTTCCTTCCTCCTTAAAGCGGGGGAAGAAAAGGGACGATACCGTGCTTACGGTGGGGGAGTTCGACCTTACGAGCAAAAAGACGGACTTCCGCGCCCTCCGCAAAAAGGTGGGCATGGTGTTCCAATATCCCGAAAACCAGCTGTTCGCGGAGACGGTGTTCGACGACGTCGCGTTCGGCTACAAGAATTTCGCAGAGAAAAAGCCCGAACAGGGCGAACTCGAAACCGCCGTAAGGGAGGCGATCGAAGTCGTCGGGCTCGACTATGCTTCGGTGAAAGAGGCGTCGCCCTTCGATCTTTCGGGCGGGCAGAAGCGGCGGGTCGCCATCGCGGGCGTCATCGTCACCCGTCCCGAGATCCTCGTCCTCGACGAACCCGCGGCGGGGCTCGACCCCCTTGGCAAGCGGGAGGTCATGTCCCTTCTCCACAAATTGCGGGAGAGCTGGTGCAAGACGGTCGTCGTCGTCTCCCACGACATGGACGAGATCGCCGAAAACTGCACCCGTGTCGCCGTTTTTTCGGAGGGGAAGGTGAAATACGTCCTTCCGCCCGCCGAACTTTTCAAACGCACCGAGGAGCTCATGGACCTCGGGCTGGACGTGCCGCTTACCGCAAAACTCGTTCTCGCCCTCAAAAAGAGGGGAGTTGAGATCGACTGCGACTACACGCAGGAGGACTTTATCAAGAAAGTGCTTGCGCGGAAGGGGGAGAAATGCTGAAAGACGTCTCCTTCGGGCAGTACTACCCCGTCAAGTCCTTTGTCCACAACCTCGACCCCCGCGTCAAAATTCTCTTTCTCATCGGCTACATCGTGGCGATCTTTTTGGCGAAGGAGTTTTTGGCGCTCGGCGTCTGCGCGGCGGTACTCATCTTTGCCATTCTCTTTGCCCGCATTCCTTTTGGAAAGGTATTGCGCGCCGTCAAGGGCATTCTCTTTCTCGTCCTCTTTACGGCGATCATCAACGTCTTTTTCCACAGCGGCGACGCGGTGTATTGGGAGGGTCCCGCCGTCCTTTGGGAGTGGAAAATTTTCCATGTCACGCAGGCGGGCATCGTCTTTTCGGCGTTCCTCATCCTGCGCCTGTTCCTTCTCGTCATCTGCTCGTCTCTTTTGACCTATACCACCACCCCCGTGTCTCTTACGGACGGTCTCGAGAGCCTGCTTACCCCCCTCAAATGGATCCGCTTCCCCGTGCACGAACTCGCGCTCATCATGAGCATCGCCCTCCGCTTCATTCCCATTCTGATGGACGAGACGGAGCGCATCATGAACGCGCAGAAGGCGAGGGGAGCGACCCTCGATTCGGGGGGCCCCGCAAAGCGGGTGAAGGCGATCGTCCCCGTGCTCATTCCGCTTCTGCTCTCTGCATTCCGCCGCGCGGACGAGCTCGGCGACGCCATGGACGCCCGCTGTTATTCGGGGGGCAAAAACCGCACCAAGTATAAAAAACTCCGTCTTTCCTGGCGGGATCTCATCGCGTTCGTGCTCCTTGCGGGGCTCATCGCAGGGGTCGTCGTCATGCGCTTTTTCCCCGTGTTCCCGCTATGAAATATCTTCTTCTGACAAGTTACGACGGCGCCGATTTTTCGGGCTGGCAGACGCAGCCGGGGCGGCGCACGGTGGAGGGTGTCATGGAGGAGGCGGCGGCTCAGATCTTCGGCGCGCCCACCCTTCTTACCGCAAGCGGCAGAACGGACGCGGGGGTGCACGCCCTCGGCCAGGTCGTCATGCTCGGCGGCGAAACGACCATTCCCGCCGAAAAGCTCTCCGCCTGTTTCAACCGCCTGCTCCCGCCCGATGTAAGAGTGCTCAAAAGCGCAGAGGCTCCCGCGGAATTCGACGTCACCCGCCACGCAAAACGCAAGACGTATCGCTATTTAGCTTATTTTTCGGAGACGGAGCTCCCGCTTTTCCGCCGCACCCACGCCCGCCTGTTCGCCCGTCCCGACATTGAAAAAATGAGGGAAGCGGCGCGCCTTCTTGTGGGGGAGCACGACTTTGCGGCCTTCCGTTCGGCGGGGTTCACCTCCAAAACGAGCGTAAGGGAAATTTACGACCTTACCGTTTCGGAGCAAAGAGAATCTTTCGGCGATCTTTACACGATCACGGTGACGGGCAACGGGTTTTTGTACAACATGGTGCGCATTTTAAGCGGCGAACTCTTCGCCGTGGGCGCGGGGAAGGAGGAGGGGATCACCCGCGCGTTCCAAACAGGGGAGAGGATTTGTCTTGCAAAGACGATGCCCCCCGAGGGTCTTACCCTCATGAAAGTCGATTACGGCGTGCCGCTCTTCGGCACGGAGGAGTAAACATGGAATTTTTTGATTGGATAAACATCCCGCAGTTCTTCATGCAGTATTTTCTGCAAGCGAACACTCCCGAGGAGTACATCAACATGCAGCGCATGGGGCTGCTCATCAGCATCGCCGTTGCGGGCGGGCTGTACCTCATCTGCCTCATCTTCGGCGGGATCGGCCTTTACACCATCGCCAAGCGGGAGGGGTACAAACACCCGTGGCTCGGCTTTTTGCCCTTTTTGAATACGTGGTACGCGGGCAAGATCGCGGGCGAGGCGAACTTCTTCGGGCAGAAGATGAAGCGCGCGGGGCTGTATGCCACGATCGCGGAAGCGCTTTACGTCGCGCTCGAGGCGTTCATCGTCGTCATCACCTTTTTGCTCGCCCGTCCCGAATACTACCAAATAACGACGAGCAACGAAGCCTCCGGCTACACCACCATCGAGTTCATGCCCTCTCTCCTTCCCAAGAGCCTTGCGTGGGCGGCGGACGCCTCCCTCTATTGCGAAATTATCGCCTATCTTCTGTGGTTCGTCGTGCTCGTGTTCTTCTGCGTCATGTACACGGCGTTCTACCGCAAATATTATGCCCGTTCGCCCTTCCTCATGGTCTTTTTGAGTGTCGTGCTGCCCGCCCGCGGCTTTACCATCTTCGCCGTGCGCAACAACCGCGCCGTGGACTACAACGAGTACATGCGCCGCAAAATGGAGGAATACGCCCGCAGGAACAACCCTTACGGCCCCTATAATAACGGCCCTTACAACGGTCCCTACAACAACGGCCCTTACAACGGTCCCTATAATAATGGACCTTATAATAACGGACCCTACAACGGACAGGCGGGGAACGGACAGGGGAGCGGCGAACCGTTCTCCGATTTCGGCTCCCCCTCGGGCGGCAACAACAACAGCGGCAACAATAGCGGCAGTAACGCCCCCAACGCTCCCACTCCTCCCGACGACAACCCCTTCTCCGATTTTTAAGTAAAAAACTCCCTTGGGAGCAAAAAGGCCTACCCCTTTTAGGGGGAGGCTCCCGCGAAGCGGGTGGTGGGGGTAGTTCTTGCCGCCCTCATAGGATATAAGAACCCCCTCCATTGGAGGGGGATCAAGGGGGTGGGCAAAAACCGCACACAAGCGTGTCATTCCGCCCCGCCCGCACGTTCTTATGTAGTCTAAGGGCGGCACGAGGAGCCTGCGACGAAGTAGCCGCTAAGGAAATAACGAAGTTCGACATGGCAATTCCCCGAGGGAATCTTGTTACGTCCAAGTACGATTAAAACCACACCCAAACGTACCAAGATGCCTTCGCGGACTTGCTTCCGAGAACTGCGTAAACACAATTCGGCTCAGCATGACGCTTGAGATGAGCCACCTCGGACGCTTCAAAGGGGGCGTGTACCCCCACTCAAAAAATTTCCGCGCGTTTTAGCTTGCGTAATTTTCCCGAAAATGCTATAATACATTTGTTCCTTTTAGGAGGTCCCATGGGCGATACCATATCCGCGATCGCAACCGCACAGGGAAGAGGCGGCGTCGCCGTCGTCCGCGTCAGCGGCGAAGAGGCGCTCTCCATCGCCCGCGCGATGTTCTCCCGCAAGGGGGAATTTGTGCCCAACACCCTCTATGCGGGGGTCATCGACTGCGGTACGTTCCGTGATTTCGGCATGTGCGTCTATTTCCGCGCTCCCCATTCCTTTACGGGGGAGGATACGGTGGAATTTCACTGTCACGGCGGCACGCAGATCGCCCGCGGGGTACTTGCGCGCACGCTTGCGTTGGGCGCCCGCCTCGCCTTGGCGGGAGAATTCACCAAGCGCGCTTTCTTGAACGGCAAACTCTCCCTCTCCGCCGTCGAGGGCATGGGGGAGATGATCGCGGCGCAGTCCGAGGCGCAGGTCCGCGCGGGGTTTCTGCTCTATGGCGAAAAACTCTCCAAAGAGGCCGCCGAGCTCCAATCAATTCTCAAAGAATGCCTCGCGGGGGTGGACGCCGACGTCGACTATCCCGAAGAGGACCTCTCCTTCGATCTGCGCGGACAGGTCATCGAAAAATTGCAGACCGTCATCTCTTCGCTCGAGGGGCTCAAAGCGCAGTACCGTTCGGGCAAACAGATCAAAGAGGGGGTCAACGTCGCCCTCTGCGGCGTTCCCAATGCGGGGAAGAGTTCCCTCCTCAATGCGCTTCTCGGTTACGACCGCGCCATCGTCTCGCCCACGGCGGGCACCACGCGGGACATTGTGGACGGCTCCCTCGAAATAAACGGCGTCCTCTTCCGTGTAACGGACACCGCGGGTCTGCGCGAGAGCGCGGACGAGATCGAGCGCGAGGGCGTCCGCCGCGCGGAGAATGCGATCAAGGGTGCGGACGTCATCGTCTGGCTCCGCACGGACGAAAAAGAGACGCCCCCCGCCTTTCCCGCCGTTCCCGTCATCACGGTCGGCGCAAAGTGCGACTTAAAACGGCAAACGGGGTGCGACGTCTGCGTCTCCTCCGTCACGGGGGAGGGGATCGAAACGCTCAAAGAACTGCTCTATGAGCGCGGCTTCGGTGGCGACGACGGGGCATACTTACTCGAAGAGCGGCATTATGCGGCGGTTTGCTCTGCGCTTGCGGGCGCGGAAACGGCGCTTGCGGGCGCAAAAGAGGGACTTCCCGCAGAACTTTATGCGGAGGATGTCAAGCGCGCCTATGTTGCGCTCGGCGAGATCAGCGGCGAAACGGCAACGGAGAACGTCATCAACGAAATTTTCTCCAAATTTTGCGTCGGAAAATAGAGAAAGGAGGGCAAAAAAATGGTCAATTTAGAGCTTTACAAGGTGTTTTACACGGTGGCAAAGTGCGGCAGTCTTACAAAGGCGGCGGAGGAACTCTACATCTCCCAGCCCGCCGTGTCGCAGGCGATCAAACAGCTTGAGCAGCAACTCGGCGCCACCCTCTTTAACCGTGTGCACAAGGGGATGGAACTTACCGCGCAGGGGGGCGAACTCGTCTACCCCGACGTGGAGCGCGCCCTCCAGCTTCTGAGCGGGGTGGAGGAGCGGCTCTCCGAGTTGAGGAACCGCGCCACGGGCACCCTTCGCGTGGGAGCCTCGGAGACGATCTTCCAATACTGCCTTGCCGAAAAACTCGTGGAGTACCACACCCTCTATCCGCAGGTAAAACTCGAACTCATCACCGACACGTCGCCCAAGACCATCGAACACCTCAAAAGCGACCGTTGCGACATCGGTTTTTTGAACCTGCCCATCGACGAGGACGACAGCATCAATCTTACCGACACCGTGATGATGCTTACCGACGTGTTCATCGCGGGGGAGGCTTTCTCCGACCTCAAGGGAAGAAAGCTCGAAATGCGGGAATTACAGCAGTATCCGCTCCTTTTGATGGAACCGCGCATGATCTCCCGCGAATCTTTCGACCGTTTCTGCCGCCAGCTCGGCATCAAACTTCTGCCCACCATCGAGGTGGACAGCTGGGGCTTTATGAAGCGGCTCGTGGCGGACGGCATGGGCATCGGGTGCATTCCGCGCGAATATGCCATGAATAAGTTGCGTGAAGGCGTGTTTTTCGAACTCGACGTCGAGCCCGCGCTCCCGCTCCGTTCGGTGGGCATGGCGCTCCCCAAAAATTCCAACCCGTCCTTTGCGCTCAAATCGTTCATCGAAATTCTGCGCAGCCATTAAAACAAAAAAACGCAAAAGTGCGAAAAAAAAGGAGCCCGTTGCCTTGCGGCGGGCTCCTTTTGCGCTTATAAAGCGGTACAAAATCGGATGCCGTCAGTCCGAGAGAGTATAGCGTCCGCTGATATAATCAATGAGTTCTTCGTCTGCGGCCGGTGCGGAGAGGGTAACAACGTCGGCAAACAGCTTTTTGTCCTCGTTATGATACCACAAAAAGACAATGCAGGCTTGTTGTTCGGGACCGCATCCCCAATAGACATTTTGCAAACTTACGGCTCCTTCGTAATAGAGTTTGCCCGTCGTTTCGAGCATGGCGGAGAGGTCCGATTTTACAACGATGTATTCGTTTTGCTTGATTTTCCGCATGATCACGAAACGTTCATAGCCCGCAAGCCGCACGAGCAGATATTTTCGGTCGGGAGAGACGGAAATGACCTTTCCGAGCGGACGCGTACTGCGAACGGAATCGTGATAGAGGGCAGTATCTCCGCTCGAGACGGCGTCCTCCCAAACCGAAAGTTCGTTCAAAATATCGTGCGCGTTGAACGTTACGCTGTTGCCGTATTCGAAAAAAGTGATCGTCATGTTTCCCCCCCTTCGAAAAAAGTATACGACAGCCTGAGCGGCTTGTCAAGACGTCTTAGAAAAATATTTATAAATTTTTTAATAAATTTGATTTACTTTGCGCCGTATTCGTTGCGCCGTATGCGGGGCGGAAACCGTCGGGCGATCAATTCTCCGCATTCGGGATAAATTCGATGCGCTCATGTAAACTCTGTTCGTTGTTTCTGTTTTCGCGGCGCAGGTGGGGGCGTTCGAGGAGGAAGGCGTCCACCGCTTCCCACAAAGAGAAGGAGCCGATCACCGAGAGAATTTCGGTCATGAGCGCGTTTTCGGAGGTGAGGGCGAGGTAGAGGTACAAGGCAAGCACGGCCGCGCCGAAGAGGGCCAAAAGGAGCATCTTTCGGAAATTTGCAATGAGGTCCCACGAGATGTCGAAGGACTTCATCACATAGTGGCGGTGCATCATCTGCCTGATCTCCTCCTGCTCCTCGTCGGGGAGATCGCCGTGGAAGCGGATGCGGAGGGGGACGTTCGCGGGGATGACGTTCGTCTGCGCCTCGATGTAGTCGTAAATATCCCCGTTCAAATCGCGTTGGCCTTTGAGGCTGAGCGGGTCATAAAGCTCCACGCCCTCGAGGGAGACGTCCACAACCGCATACCCCTCGTCGTCGCGGATGCGTTCGATGTATTGGATGAGTTCTTCTTTTCGCTGTTTTCTGTTCATGGAAATTCCTCCCGCGCGCTTATTATAGCATGGAGGGGAGGAAAAAGCAACCCGAAGCGAAAAATTTTATTCGGCGCGCACGGGCATGGTTTTGTCTGTTTTGGCGGGGGAAAGTTTCGGCAAAAGCAGAGCGGCGAAAAAAATATATAAAATTCCCATGGAAAACAGTTGCAATTTTTCCGCATTTCGTGTAAAATAACGATTGTCTTTTGCAGAGATGTCCGAGAGGCTTAAGGAGCACGATTGGAAATCGTGTGTAGGTCAAAAACTTACCGGAGGTTCGAATCCTCTTCTCTGCGCCAAGTGGGACGTAAGTTGAACGACTTACGTCCCATTTTTCTATGCAAAAGGCGAGGACAAACGCCCTCGCCTTCTTTATACTCCGCTAAATTAGAATTTGTCAATTCAATTGCTTTTTAATTCTGTCTTTAACTTTTTCCAAATCACTGCAAGTAAGTATAGGAATAAGCTGGTTGATCTCTTCTGCGCACTTATTCCACCACTTGAATGCTAACAAAAGTTCAATCAATTCATCGTCGAAACGCTTGCGAAGTTTCTTTGCCGGATTTCCCACGACAATTGTATATGGTTCAATGTCACTTCCAACTACGCTGTTTGCGCCGATGATAGCGCCATCTCCGATGTGCACCCCAGGAAGAATGACCGCATTTTGCCCGATCCATACATCATTTCCGATAACGGTATCTCCTTTTAAGGGCAAATCGATCTTTTCGGGCGGCGACATTTCCCACCCCTCCAATGTATAGAACGGGAATGTGGATACGGAGTTCATCTGATGATTTGCTCCGTTCATAATAAACTCAACTCCAGCGGCAATCTGACAAAACTTTCCGATGATAAGCTTATCTCCGTTCCATTCATACAGATGTGAAACATGACTTTCAAAATCCGAATCGGCAATATAGGTAAAGTCTCCGACAATAATGTTTGGATTTGTGATCGTCGGTTTTACATAAATTTCTTTTTCGTACCCTGCAACAGGATGAATTGTATTTGGGTCTGGATATTTTCCGTCTTTCATTTTTTCACCTCGCAAAATTCCTGTTTATCGTACAATCATCATATCATAAACACACAGAAAAATCAAGCGGTCAAAACTGTACATTGGCATTTAGGCGTGAGCTTGTCTTGGTGAATTGTCAAATGAAGTGCAACATATTTTCAAACAGAAGCTGTGGGGCGAGGAAGTTGAGGATTTTTTTGG
>CANRHB010000023.1 GCA_947630325.1 uncultured Clostridia bacterium | reverse complement strand
CCCCAAAAAAATCCTCAACTTCCTCGCCCCACAGCTTCTGTTTGAAAATATGTTGCACTTCATTTGACAATTCACCGTAATGCTTCACCTAAAAGAGACAGCAAGAGGAATCGCAACGCCATTCTCAAATGTCATTTCGAGCGCAGTCGCCCCGCGCGCACGTTCTATGTTGTCTAAGGGCGGCACGAGGAGCCTGCGACGAAGTAGCCGAAATGTGTTTACGCAGTTCGTTTTAGCAAGTCCGCGAAGGCATCTTGGTACGTTTGGGTTTGGTTTTAAGCGTACTTGGACGTAACAAGATTCCCTCGGGGAATTACCATGTCGGACTTCGTAACAACAATTCGGCTCGGAATGACGCAGGCAACGAGTAGTGCGTTAGAGCGTCATGCTGAGCCGAAATGCAGTAACGCAGTCCGCGAAAGAAAGTCCGCGAAGGCATCTTGGTACGTTTGGGTTTGGTTTTAAGCGTACTTGGACGCAACAAGATTCCCTCGGGGAATTGCCATGTCGGATTTCGTAACAACAATTCAGCTCGGAATGACGCCCCACCCCCCCTCCCACGGAGGGGGCAAGAAAGAGCCAAAGCAAACCCCCTCTCCATGGAAGGGCAAACCGTTGCGCCATTCCATGCCGCGCCCTTTCACGCGTCGCGTGAAAGGGCGCGGCACAATAAACTCCGCACAATAAAATCTTCGCAAAAAAGCCCCGTCCTCCAAAACTTTGAAAAGTTCTCAACATTTTCTACCATATTCGGCAGGAATCGACCGTATCTCTGTGAATTCGTCTAAAATATTTTGTTATAATCGCTTTGCAAAAGAAAAACAGAGGAGGTGACATCATGAAAGGGGTAACGGTCGAGGACATGCGGGAAGAGATCGAGGATATGCTTTCGGCCTGTTTCGAGGGCGAGATCAGCCGTGAAAACGGGCAAATTTACATGATCCTTCCCGACGGTCAGAAGTTCAACGTCTCCGTGGATGAAGCGGCGGCATGAACCCTTGAAAGACGCCTACAAAAGACGGCTACAAAAGAGACGAGCACAAAAGAAGGATAACTTACGGCCGAAACTCAAAAGAAGGACGAAGGAGAAAACAGCTTTGCGATGTTTGCGAAGCTGTCTTTTTCGTGTAAGGAAGCGCGCGCATTTGAAGAGACGGAAATTTTTTCGCAAAAAATTCATAAAATAAAAGAAAAACGCTTGATTTCTGCGCTTGAATGTGTTACTATAATCAAGCAAGTCGGAAGTTTAGCTCAGTTGGGAGAGCATCTGCCTTACAAGCAGAGGGTCGGCGGTTCGAGCCCGTCAATTTCCACCAATACAGTGCGGATTGTTGATTATGCGGGAATAGCTCAGTGGTAGAGCGCCACCTTGCCAAGGTGGATGTCGCGGGTTCGAATCTCGTTTCCCGCTCCAAACACACTATCCGCACTGTTTTTTTGGCGCCATAGCCAAGTGGTAAGGCAAGGGTCTGCAAAACCCTGACTCCCCGGTTCAAATCCGGGTGGCGCCTCCAAAAGTAAGGGCACCCGCAAAAAAAGGTGCTCTTTTGTTTTGGAAGCGCAAACCGTTGCAATGAATGGAGCGATAAACCCTTGGCGCCCCTTGTAGGGGATCTGTCGCGCTTGCGCGACTGAGGGGTTTTCAAAGAACCTTTCAAAAACCACCCTCGCTTTGCTCGGGTACTTTCCCTTAAAAGGACAGCGAGGAACCCCCACCACCCGCTAACGCGGGAGCCTCCCCCTTAGAAAGGGGTAGGCCTTAACCCTTTCCCAACTTGTTGGGGGAGGGTGGCGCCGAGGGTGACGGGTGGGGGCAATCGGAACACAAAAAATTGTAAAAAAATAAAACTGCATAACGCGCCGGTGTGGTGGAATTGGCAGACGCAAGGGACTTAAAATCCCTCGGGATAAAACCCGTGTCGGTTCGAGCCCGACCACCGGCACCAAAAAAGGCACCCAATAAGGGTGCCTTTTTTGGTGCCGTGAAGGGGACGAAATTTCTTTCGAGCCGCGCGAGGAGGCGGAAACGAAGAGGTAAGATTTTTTCTCTAAACGCTCCTGCCGACGAAGCTCTCAAGCCCGCAGGGCGCAGAGACCACCGGCAAAAAGACGCAAAAGCTCCTTTTAGTTCTATAGGGTCGTCTTTTTGGTGCCGTATCGAAGGGAACGACGAGCCCGCCCCGCCCGCACGTTCTATGTTGTCTAAGGGCGGCACGAGGAGCCTGCGACGAAGTTGAAATCTCTACCTTAGTCTTAATATGGATGAGATTTCTCCACGCGCCGCATAGCGGCTTGGTACTTCGCCTTCGGCTCGTGCCGCGCTTAGAGAATCAGAACTGCGCGCGGGGCGAAATGACAATAGAACACGCCCCACCCCCCTACCCCCCCTCCCACGGAGGGGGCACGTAAACGGAAACAACAAAGCACCCCCCGCCATTGGAGGGGGAATAAGGGGGTGGGAAATTCTTTAACCCCATTGTATAAATCCTCTATCTATAAATCCATCTATAAGAAATTCTAATATCCTTTTGTGTGATAAACAGACGAAATCGGTGCGCGGAGGGGGCGTTTGGTTGACTTTCGGGCAATTTTTTCGTATAATAAGGTTATCGCATTCCGATATTATACGTCCTTTACGGAGGTTTGTCATGAAAAGTTATCTGCGCAAGATCTTGCTTGTTTCGGCGGTGATGTCGCTCGCGCTCATGGGCGGCGCGCTTGCCGCGTGCGGAGAATCGCACTCCGAGCATGTTTACGGCGATTGGGTGGAAGTCACTCCCGCGAACTGTACTGAAAACGGCTTGAAGGAGCGTGTCTGCACCGTTGCGGGCTGTAACGAAAAGGAGACAGAGGAGATCCCCGCGCTCGGTCACAGCTGGGGAGCCTCCAAGGTGACCAAGGCCGCCACCTGTACCGAGGAGGGAGAGCGCACCAGAGAGTGCAGTCGTTGCCAAAAAAAGGAGACCACGCCGACCGAAAAACTCGAACACGAATGGGTGATCTCCGTCTCGAAGCCCGCCACCTGCACCGAGGCGGGCGAGGGCACCAAGACCTGCGCGAACTGCGACGCGACGGAGCCTGCTGACATTCCCGCGCTCGATCACGAATGGGGCGACCCCGTGATCGTCACCCCCGCCGACTGCGAAAACGAGGGGTTGGAGCAAAGGACCTGCACCCGTTGCGGCGAGCCGTCGGGCGACGTCATAATTCCCGCGCTCGAACATCAATGGATGAACACCCGCGTGATAAAGCCCGCCACCTGCACGGAGACGGGGGTGCAGGAGCAGACCTGCCAGCGCATCAACTGCCCCAAAAAGACGCAGGAGGTGGAGATCCCCATGCTCGAGCACGCATGGCAGGACTATTTCACGGTGGACAAACAGCCCTCTTTCACCGAGGCGGGCTCCAAGTCCCACCACTGCAGCCGTTGCACGGCGACGAAAGACACGACGGCGATCCCTCAACTCGAAGAGAACACGCGCATTTCCTATGAATTCCGCACCCTGCGCAACAACGGGCAGATCCTCGTTGCGCCTGTGACGATCGTCGTCAAGGACGGGACGGGAAAGGAGGTCGCGCGGAGTTCCCCCGAAACGCTTACGGCGGGGGTATTCACTGCCGAGCTTCTGCCCAAAGAATACACGGTGACGGTGGAAAACCTGCCCGCTGGCTACTCCTGCGGCGCGAGTTTCAAAGTCACTCCTTTCGACCCCTATTGCAACGTCTACCTTACCGCCTCTTTAAGAGAGGGGACCCCTTCGGGCAAATACAAGGTGGGGGACGTGATGTGCGACTTCACCGTCCCCGCGGCAAATTCCACGGGCGGCGAGACATTGAAACTCAGCGACATCTTAAAGACGAAGAAAATGGTGCTCCTCAACTTCTGGTTCGTGAATTGCGGCTACTGCAAAGAGGAATTCCCCGCTCTGCAGAAGGCTTACACCGAGTACCAAAACGATGTGGCAGTCATCGCGTTCAACGTTCCGCAGACAAGTTATAACGAAACGGGGACGATGGACGAGATCAAAAAATTCATCAAGGACACGCAGGGCAGGAATCCGTTCACCTTCCCGTTTGTGCAGAATGCGGCGGTCGATCTTGCCAGATACTTTGTGGGGAACAATTATCCCACATCCGTCGTCATCGACAGAGAGGGGGTCGTGCGCGAGATCTTCGAAGGCGGCCGCACACTGAGTGATTTCGAAAAGCTGTTCGCAAAATACACGGGGGAGGAATATATCGCGGCTCCCGTGCAGACGGCGGCTCCCGTACAGGCGGCGATTTTGCCGAATAAGCGCGGCGAAATGTAACGCCCGCATAAACCGCCCGTAACGCCCCATATTAAGGAGATAAAGAAGATGAAAAGAAGAAAATTATTATTTGCGCTCGTATTTGCGCTCTCTCTCGTGTTCGCGCTCTGCGGCGCGGCATGTTCGGAAGATATCACGCTTTCCTTTGAAACGAACGGCGGCACCCCCGCCGCGGAGATCGTCACCGTCAAGGGTGCGGAGGTCGATCTTCCCAAGACGACCAAGCCGGGTTACGCCTTCGACGGTTGGTACGCAAAGTCCGATCTCTCGGGCGAGGGGTACTCGGGCAAGATCACCGCGCCCGAAAAGAGCGTCAAATATTACGCCAAGTGGGTGACGGGGTACGAAGTCAAACTCGAAACGGACGGCGGCGCCCTTACAACGACCTCCGTATGGGTCAAGGAGGGAGGAAGCGTCTTGGAGGCGGTGCGAGACCTCGTTCCCCAAAAGAGCGGGCTTTCCTTCGGCGCATGGTTTTTGGGGGACGCCGAACTGTCCTCCTCCTACCATATGCCCACGGAGACGGTCACCCTTACCGCCAAATATAAGGCCGAATACATCATTCAGCTCTATCTTCAAAATCTGAGCGGGACCTCCTACCAGCGCGCCGACGAGTACGAGACGGTGGGGAGCGGCTATGTCAACACCTCCGTCTCTCCCGAGCCGCCCGCGGTCCACGGCTATTCGGTCCAGCCGAACCCGCAGGACAGGACGCCCGTCACCACCCTTACGCTTTCAACGGACTTGGAGAAGAATCTCTATTCCTTCTATTACGACCGCAACACATACAGCGTATTTTACGACGGCAACCCGCCCGCAGGGACCGACCTTACGGGCGACACTCCCTATGATTCTGCCCTGTTCGGCAGTGAAATGGTAGCGCGCGCAAACGGCTTTGCGGTAGAGGGCTACCGCTTTGCGGGCTGGGCGGAACGCACGGACGGCGAAGTCGTCTATCAGCCCGGCGCAAAGTTCATTCTGCGGGACGGGACCAACCTCTATGCCATCTGGGACAGGGGATATTCGGACCGTTTGGGCAGTGAAGATCTCATCTTCTTCCCCCGCACCGACGAGAACAAGGCGGTGCTCCTCAGAAACGGCATGGAGTTCTGGGGCACGCGGGAGGGGAACGCCTTCTCCTTCACCACCGACGCGGGCGAGACCTTCTCGGGCTCCGTCGTGGGCGATCGGTTCAGCTATGAGCGCAAGGACCTCATCGGCACCTATGTCTATTACGACAACTATCCCCGTCCCGTCGGCGAGGACTACCCCGAGGAAGAGCGTTACGACAGGACGCGCACCCTCGAGGTGGACGGTTACCTCGGCGCGACTTACACCCAAGGGGGAGTGAAGAAGAGCGGCTCTCTCGCCTTTGCTCCCGACCAGGGGGACTACCTCTTTACGAGCGACGACGGAACGACTTCCTTCCATACGATATTCATGACTTCGCCGTCGGGCAACGAGAAGATCTTCGCCGTCGGCGGCGGGGAATTCGGCTACTATGTCAACTCCCGCGGCGAGGAATTGCTCCTCGACGGGTACGGCACCGCCTTTTTGGTGATCACCACGAGCGCGGGCACCTCGCAGCTGCAGGGCTACTACTACCTCGAAAAGGCGGACGTGCAGTATGCGTTCGGGCAGTTGAAGAGTTATAAGGTCGTCTGTTTCATCAACGACACCAACAACCTCCTCCAGAACGGGCAGGGCTGGAACACCTTCTATCTCTGCGTCCTCCCCGATTATTGGGAATCTCTCGACGCCGAGTACGGCCTCTACTACATTGCCGACACCGCCCGCGGCACTTACGAAAACGGGCAAGAGACGCTCATTCTCGACGGGCACGGCTACTACACCGACAGCGCGGTCTACACCGACAAGGACGGCAACGAACTCAAGGGCGGCTATGAGTACGAAGTGGACTTTGTCACGGGCACCGTCATCAACCTGGTGGACATGGACGGCAAGACGCTCAAGAGTTTTACCATCTCTGCAGACGGCTCCTTTGCCGTGTATAACGGCCCCGAGGTCGAATACACCGAGTACTATCTCCTCGAGGACGATTCCATGCAGCCCGTACTGCTTGCCATCTTCGAAGAGGAAGCAAAGGACGTCAAGGGGAGCAAGCGCGCCGAATTCTATGCGTATAACTCGAGGAATGTGGGCGTCCATGCGGCGAGCGGGTACGTCACTTCGGCGCCCGTCCAACAAGGAAGCGACATTCTCCTCTACACCTTCACCCGCACCTCGGCAGAGTACGGGTTCGAAGATTCCATGCCGAAGAGCATGAAGTTCACCGTCACCTCCATGTCGCCCAACGACACCGTTTGGTACGACTGTTACAGCGTGCTCGAGGAGAACGGCGAGACGAATTATGACGTCATCGAACTTTCGGACGGCGGCACCGTCTGGGCGAACAGAACGGTGACGGCCGACGGCGAGGGTTCGCTCTATTTCAAGGACGGTAAGGTGTCCTTCTGCAGTTTCCCCATCTCCACCGACGAATACTTCAACGAAACATACGGCGAACTTCTCGATTCGGGCGCGGGCGGCGGCGAAGGGCGTCTCTTCAAACTTACCGCCTCGGCGAAGGAGGGCGTCAGGTACGAAGCAACTCCCGCGGAGGGGCTTCCCACCACCTTCTACTATTTCGACCCCACGCTCAGCCCCGAGAACGGTCCCTTTGAGAACCTCGTGCTCACCCCGGACTTCAAGGCGTGCTATGACGAGGGCAACAACGGCAGTTGGGCGGACAAGGGGACTTACCGCGAAAAGACGGGAGAGACGACCATCTTCGGCTTCCCCATCTATGAACTCGTGTTTGCAAACGCGGTGCGCTTCGAGTTCGTGCGCGGCAATCTGTACTTCCTCGGGAATTCCTACCCCGCCTACTTCCGCAATGTGGGCGAGGGGAGAGCGTACAGTTCGGAGAGCGGCACCCTTACCCTCGACGGGTACGGCACGGCGCGCTACACCGCGGACGACGGTACTTTCTCGGGCTCCTACTACCACATGACGGCGCAGATCGTCCGCGTCACCTCCACGGACGGCACCCAGCGGGAATTCGAGATCGCAAGCGACGGGACCTTCACCGCCCTCGATGATTGTTACGGCACGTGGGACCTTGTGGACGGCAACTATTATCCCTTCGCCGGGCTCCCCCGCATCTTCTTCGACGGCAAGGGCTCCTTCACCATCACCCAGGATTACGGCCACGGAAATTCCACGCAGGGCAGATACGAACTCCATGACGCCGAATTCGGCGAATACGTTCTCTACAATGCCAAGATCGGCGGCAAAACGGGCAACTACTATGTCCGCTTCATGGAGATGGTCGAATACGGCAACTACAACTGCGTCGTGCGGGACAACGCGGCGGGGCTGTATGTGGACGAGAATTACAGCGTGCTCTCTTTGAACGGCTTCGGCTCGGGCTCCATCAAGGGCAGCCGTTACGACAGCACGGGCAACTTCGAGATGATCGACGAGGAAGCGGGGTTCGGCGAATTCATGTTCACCACCGCCAATACCGCTTACGAGGATGAGATCGTCCACCTTCTTCTCGACTATGAGAACGGCACTTTCCGCATTCTCGAGAACGAGGACTACTACTATAACTACATCTACTTTACCCCCGAATTCGACCACGTGGCGTTCCGCGAGGACGGCGCGGTGTTCCTCGGCAACCTCTTGAACGGCGCCTATCTCATCACCGAAAGCGGGGTGAACGCCTACTTCTACAACCAGGAGACCTACTCTTACGACAAAGTCTCCCTCCCCGCCCCCGGCAGCAATACCTATGAGTACAACAAACAAACCTACTACCGCTATGACGGCGACACCTTCACCGCGGAGGGCACTATCGTATTCCTCGACGCGGACGGGCATACGGCGGCCGAAAAGGCGGCGACCCTCTCCTTCGGCATCCGCTACCGCAGTATCGTCGGATTCGAAACCACCTTCGAGATCGAGGGGGAGGAGAAGGAGTACGGCGGGTTTGCGCTCTACACCTACACCGAAAGAAAGGTGGACCCCCGCCTCGAAAACAGCGGCATCGTGTACAACATCGACTTTAACCGCACTGCGAACGGCAAGTGGACGTTCGCCGTCACCGACGCGGGCTATCGCAAGTTCCTGCGGGACGACCGCAACGACGCTTACGGCGACGGCCCCGCGCAGAGCGGCGCCGTCTATCACCAGGGCGGCAGGATCACCTTCACCTACAACGGTTTCGGCGATTACGAGCTCTCGGAGACCTTATACGACGGCAGATTCCTCTACTTCTACAACGAGGATCTGGCGGATAAAGGCATCATCGAGTTCAAGGGCGTGAAGGAGAGCGACGTCCGCACGGTGGGCTACTACAACCTCGGCACGAGTTTCGGCGGCTATCACGAACTCCGCGAGATCGTCTTTGAGCAGGACGGCACGCAGTACGCCATCGACTTCTTCGAGTACGAAACGGGTTCGGCGGGGCTCGTGAGTTATTCCTATCTGATGAACGGGCTCTATGAATACGCGGAGGTTGACGCGGGCAGTTACAAACTCGGCGTGAAATATCTGCTCCACGCCAACCTTGTGGGCTCCCCCGGTTACGGCGATACAACCGTCATCGGCCAACCCGTCGCCGTCACCCTGCTCGGCGGGGAAAAGAAAAACGAGCCCGTTGTGGCGATCTCTTCGGGGGTGCGCTATGAACAGGACGGCATATGGCTGGTGGAAAACAACAGGGGCCGCGCGGGCGACGCCTACCTCGTGGACTTTGTGTACGACGACGCCGATCCCACGAAAGTGGCGTCGGGCAGTGTGCAAAAGGGGAGCCTTCAGCAGGTCGGGCTTGCGCAGAGCTATCTCTTCTACATGTTTGTAGACGACAAGGGCGACCTTGTGGAGATGGCGGCGGCGTGGTATGCGAATACCGCCTTCAAGAGCGTGACGGACGTCAAGAAAGATGGCATGGTGTGGACGTTTACGGGCCGCGAGGATGCGGGCGAACCGTTGCGCGAATACACGCTTACCTTCTCGAAGAGCGCAAGCGGCAACTACACCGTAAGGGTCAGCAGCGTCATCAAAGAGGAAGAGTAAAAAAGCCTTCCGCATTCCCCTTGCTGTTCCTTTTAGATGGAGAAATAAACCGCCGCGGGCTGTCGCCCGCGGCGGTTTTGTTATAACCCCCTCCCACGGAGGGGGATCAAGGGGGTGGGCAACTTGGCGCCCCTGTAGGGGAGCTGTCGAGGCGTCAGCCGAGACTGAGGGGTTAACCCTTTCCCCCTCGCGTTGCTCGGGTACTGTCTCATGCGGGTAGAGCCCCGCATTCGGTCACCGTTCGCGCCTCTGATGCGCTCACTCCTGTCGCATTGCGCCAACAGTTATCAACTGTTGGCAGGATGCAATGCTCCTCCTAAAAGGGACAGCAAGAGTGCGCGCAACGCCATTTCTAAATGTCATGTCGAGCGCAGTCGAGACATCTCTACCGCATTTCTAAAACATGTCATTCCGCCCCGCCCGCACGTTCTATGTTGTCTAAGGGCGGCACGAGGAGCCTGCGACGAAGTAGCGCAGTCGAGGAATGTCCTCGTTAATAATGCGGACACCCTTCGACTTCGCTCAGGGTGACGTGTTTAGAATAAGTGCCTGAGGCTGGGTGACATATTTAGAACACGCCCCACCCCCCTACCCCCCTCCCACGGAGGGGGCAAGAGGAGCACACCCCACGGAGGGGGCAAGAGGAAAACGCCCCCACTTTATTCTCGCCTCCCCCCAACAAGTTGGGGGGGAGTGTAGGGAAGGGGGCACCTTATTTTCTTGTTCGGTGTACCGCCCCCACCTGTCTCACTGCGTTCGCCACCCGCCCCCATAAATGGGGGCAGGGCATATAAGGGTCGAAAAATACCCCCCTCCAAAAAGGGGGGGGGTGAAAATTATCTGTTCCGGTAATAAAATTCCTCTTGGGAGAGGGGGTCGCGGAGGACAACGGTGTATTCAAACAGTTCGTCCGTCCTGCAAAAGAAGATCGCATAAACCTTCCCGCCGAAGGCGATCATCGCGGGTTCGGCGCCGCCCAGCTTGCACTTTTCAAGGAGAATGCCTCGCTCCTCCCCCCAAAAAATGCCGCCTCGGGAGACGACAAGTTCCCTCTGCGTCGTCTGCGGACTGTCCTTAGCGAGGACATATCTCCCGATCGCCGAGAAGGGGATCTCCGCCTCGGGGAGTTCCTGCGGGAGGAACACGATCGTCTCTCCCTCTCCTTTGAGAGCAAGGACGGCCTCGCTCCCGAAGAAGGTAAGTTCATACCGTCTGCCCAAAACCTCGGCAAAGAAGAACTCGCTCCCGCCGAATTCGGGGTCGAAGAAGGAGCAAACGCGCACGGAGAGGGGGGCTCCCCAACGGGAGAGGGCAAGGGAATGCTCGCCGACGCTCATCAGGTAACTCCCGTCCGCCGCCCGCCACTGTCCGCGGAACGCCTCGGGAAAGAGGGGCTCCGTCTCGGCGGCGGGCTCTTTTTTTACAAAGCCGACGGAGAGCAAAGTATCTTCCTTCACCGCAAAGGTGTAGAGAAGTCCTCTGCACGCGGTCTCTTCTCCGTTCACCCTGAGGGAGGGAGCATATCCCTCCTCGGGGTAGAGATAGAGGGTGACCATGCTCCCCGCCGAATAGCTTTTGCGCACGGGGGAGAGAACGGCCTCCCCATGCCCGTCCGTTACAAGTTCCACTCCGAATTGCCGCGAGAGGAAGAGGGCAACGGCGGGCGTTTTATTTACGGGGAAGAGGGTAAGGGTATTTCAGGTCCCGTTCGCCTTCAAAAAGAGGTAGCAGGTCTCGCCGAGCACAACGGCGTTATACTGCTTGCCGCGGTAGGTCTCGGTGCGGAGGGAGTGGGAAAGGGCGTTTCCCTCGGCGTCCGCAACGGTGACGCTGTTCTTTTCGACGGTGACCTTCAACTCGCTATTTTGCCATGTGCCGACAAGTTCGTCGTCAAAGGCGAGAGGAGAAGTTTCGGCCGTTGCCGTTGCGGCGGGAGTGGTGCCCGTCGTGCTCGAGGCCGCCTGTTTTGCGAAGGTGAAGAAGGTCGTCTGATTGGAGATGAGCGTGACGCGCAGGGAGACAAGGGGCTCTCTGCCTTGAATGGACAGATAATATTCGGCCGTTCCGATCGTGAGTTTGGGATAGGTAAGCGAATATCTTTCATAGGTGCCTACCGTGCATTCAACAGCTTTGCCTTCTCCGTCCGTCACCGTAATGCCGCTTTCGCTGATCACGAGGGTATAGCCCGAGAATTGAACGTTTGCAGTCTCGCACTTCCAGGTTCCCCAATACTTTTCTTCGATGGTGTTTCCTGAGATCGGCTCTTTGAGCGTGAACATCATCTCGGTTCCGTCGGTGCCCTCCATCATCATGATCATATAAGCGTTCTGCCCGATTTGTTGACAAGCGAAAACATAGTAGTGGGTGTTCTTATTGTCATCTTCATACGAGAGGAGGGCGGGAGATGCCATACCGGAGAGATCGATCGCGGTGAGGGGGGTCAATTTCTTGTCTCCCAAGGTGATGCCGCTGTTCGAAATGGTAAGGTCGTCCACGGGGTTACCTTCATCGTCGGTACCGCTATAGGTGCCGTAAATGTCTTTGGGCACGGTAATGGCGGCTGAAGTTGCAGGCAGGAACAGCATTGTTATGGCGCCGCTCGTCCCATCGACAAAGGTAAGGGTGCCGAGAGCGAATCCCCCATAGGGCATAAGCATATATTTCGATTGCTCAAAGGCAATGTAAAGATCGCCATATGTTCCCTCTTCCGTCACCGTTGCGGCGAGTATTGTTCCGTCCCGCTTGAGCACGAGGTAATTTGTGCCGACCGACAGGGTGTAGTGGCCGTCCGTGCTCTTCCAAACGCCGCGGTAGGGTTCGGGCATTGTCACACTCAGGGCCGTGACCTTCGTTACGGTCAGTTTTGTCGTCAATACGCCGTCCGATTCCGCCAGCATGTGCACAAGGTAGATGCCCGCCTCGAATTCATGAATGTCGGTATTCGTATTCGCTTTGCTGTTGAATGTCCAAACGGGAACGTCGCCGTTCTTGCCCTCCTTGGGCTTGGAGATCTCGCCTTCCACCTTATAAAATGCCGCGGAGGCAACATAGCTATCCGCACTGAAGTCGTATATTGTCGCCTCTGTCAGGGTGAAGGCAAACCACTTGCCCGTGCTGAGCGTGTATTCTCCCTCGAGGGCGGTCAACTGTTCATACACCCACTTGCAGGTGACGACCACGTTGATCTTGCCGTCACTGCCCTTTATGCCGTCGCCGACGTTGAGGGTGAACGATTTGTCCGAAAGGGTCACCGCCGTGCCGTTCAAGGTGACGGTCTCGAGGGCATATCCGTCCGCGGGGGTCACCGTGAACACCGTCTCGCCCTCGTAAATTTCTGTCTCGGTGTCGGGGGAGAGGGGAAGGTAGCCCTCTTCGCCGTCGTCCGTCTCGCCGAGATAGGCAAGGGCGCACATCGTCTCGTCGAAGGAGAAGGTCATCTTGTACTGTTTGAGTTCCTCAAAGGATACGTCGACCGTGGTATCCTTGTCGATCTTGAAGGAGTATTTCCCGCTCTCGTCAAGGGTCACGTCGCTCCCGTTCACCTTTACAGAGAGAAGTTTGTGCCCGTATCTTACCGAAACGGCGAGGGTCAGCTGGGTGTTCTCCACATACTTGCCGTCCGCGTCCGCGTTGGGGGTCACGCTTACAGAGCCCATCGCGTCGTCATATTCGCCCACCGTCACTTTGTAATGGGCGATCGCGCGGAGGGTCACCTTCACTTGGGTGTCTGCCTTCACTTTGAAGGAATACTTGCCCTCGTTGAGTTCGACCGCTTCGCCGCCCACGGTCACCGCTTCCACGAGATAGCCCTCGTTTGCGGTCACGGTAAGGGTGACGAGCTCATCCTTTGCATACTTCGTCCCGTTTTGGGGGGCGGAAAGGGAGGCAGTGCCCGCGGCCTCGTCAAAGTCCGTTTCGAGGGTGACGGAAAAGGCCGCGCCGAAGGTCACCGCAATCGTCGTGTCCTCTTTCACGGTGAAGGTGTAACTGCTTCCCGAAAGAGTTTGCGCCGTGCCGTTCACGGTGAAGGACGCAACGTCATACCCCGTGTTGGGGGTGACGGTCACGGTGACGGAGGTACCCTCTTGATACTTGCCGTCCGAGTTCTTGCCCTCGTCGGAGAGGACAACGGACCCCGCTGTGCTGTCGTATTCGGCGGTCACCGAATAGCTCTTTTCGCCGCAGGCAGTCAGCCCCAGCGCAAGCGCAAGGCACAAAAGCAGGGTCAAGGGAAAAAGTTTCAACAAACGTTTCATGATTTTTCTCCTTTTGAAAAATTAGTTTCGAGTTTGATTATTTTCCGCCCCCTCCGTGGGAGGCGCCTTTTACATGCCCCCTCCTTAGGAGGGGCGTGTTCTCAATATGTCATTCCTTCCCGCGCGGTAATGCGTCATTCCGAGCCGCACAAGTAATAACGAAGTTCGACACGGCAATTCTCCGAGGGAATCTTGCTACGTTCAAGTACGTTCAAAACCACACCCAAACGTACCAAGATGCCTTCGCGGACTTTCTAACGGGACTGCGTACCCACCTTTTCGGCTCAGCATGACGCCCTTAGACAACATAGAACGTGCGGGCGGGGCAGCATGACGCTTTGTTGTTTCTTGGGTGCCAAGTTGCCCACCCCCTTGCTCCCCCTCCGTGGGAGGGGGTTCCGTTAGGCGCGGTGTTCACGCCCCTCCGTGGAGGTTCCGCTCTTACCTCTCCGTGGAGGTTCCGCTCTCTTACCCCCTCCGTGGGAGGGGGATCAAGGGGGTGGGGCGTGTTCCTATTTGAGTCCATCTTTATTATAATGTAATATATAGTTTACCTCTTTTCGTTAAAAAAAGCAACCAATATGCCATAAGAATTATTGATAGCCAAACTCCCGTTGTTAAGTTTTATTGATACCTTCGCGCCCGCAAGCGGGGAGAAAGAGAAGATCTGCGTCTTGACAGAATGCAAAAAGGGTGGTATAATATTGTCAAATGATGTCGGATTATGAAGGAAAAGGGGACCTGCTCGAGCCCCTCTCCGCCTATAAAACCAAATACGAGAGCGCATTCAAACAAAATTGCACCGAATATTTCAACGGGCTCGTCAAAGAGAGCGGCATGAGCGAGGAGGAAAACCGCCGCACGGTCGCCGCCTATCAGGCCGAGTGCAAAAAGGTCGCCGCCCTCGAAAAAAAGCTCGAAAAATACAGGGCCGTGAAGGGGCTCATGATCTTCCTCATCGTGCTCGGCGCGGTGGGGGCGGTTTTGGGCGTTCTCATGCTCTTGGGGAAAAAGTTCCTCGTCGGCGCAATTCTACTCGCCGCGGGAGCCGCCCTTATCGCTGTCGGAGCGGGGGTGCTTGCGGGCAAAATAAAGCCCCTTTTGAAGCACACCGAAGAGAAACGCCAAAAGCGGAAGGAGAAGGCGGATGGGCTTCTCGGCGAGGCATGGGAGCAGATGTCCGCCCTCAACGCCCTCTTCGAGGGGAATGTCACCAAAAAACTCATCCGCAAGACGGTGCCTCTTTTGGAGCTCGACGATTGGTTCAACATGCGCCGCTATGACTACCTCAACGGCAAGTACGGCTATGGAAAGGAGGACGACCCCTGCGCCTCCACCCTCGGCATTCTTACGGGGGAGATCGTCGGCAACCCCTTCGTGGTGGACAGAGAACTCGTCCACTTCATGGGCACGCAGACATATACGGGCTCCCTTGTCATCAGCTGGACGACCACCCACGTCGATTCCAAGGGGAACGTCGTCACCGACCACCATTCCCAGACGCTTACCGCCTCCGTCACCAAGCCCAAGCCCTTCTGCCACGCCCAGACGCGGCTCATTTACGGCAACGAGGCGGCTCCCTCTCTGCACTTTTCCCGCTCTCCCGCCCACGCGGAGGACCTCAGCGAAAAGGAACGGGAGAAGAAGGTGAAAAAGGGCAAGAAGCGCATTCTCGAAAAGCAGAAAAGGGCGCTCGAGCAGGGCGGGACCTTCACCGAAATGGGGAACGAGGAATTCGACGTTTTGTTCGGCGCGCTCGACCGCGACAACGAGGTGGAGTTCCGCCTCCTCTTCACCCCCCTTGCGCAGAAGAATATGCTCGCCCTCCTCACCGATGCGGAGGGGTACGGCGACGACTTCCGCATGGAGAAGGACGGCTGCCTCAACTACATCTCCTCCGAGCATTCGGCAAGCTGGGATATGCGCGAAAGCCGCACCCGTTATGCAAGTTACAGCGTGGACATCGCCCGCAAGAAGTTCATGGAGTTCAACGAGCAGTACTTCCGCTCCCTCTATTTCGACCTCGCGCCGCTCCTGTCCATTCCCTTATATCAACAGCAGAAGCCGCGGGAATATCTCTACAAAGAGAGCTATCCGCGCACCTTTACGCGCAAGGAGACGGAGTTTGCCGTCAACAGCATGGACCCCGCCTGCTTCGCCCCGCCCACCGCGGCAACGGCGAGTATCCTCAAAACCAACTTTTTGGACCGCGACGGCAAGAGCGACCGCGTGCGCGTCACCGCCAACGCCTATGAAGCGCACGACAGGGTGGACTACATCGCGGAGATGGGGGGAGACGGCAGAATGCACGAGGTGCCCGTCCCGTGGGTGGAGTATGTGCCCGTTTCGGCAACACAGGTGGTAAAACTCAAGGAGATCGGGCTCTCGGATAGGGACTTTGCGCGGGAAGCGGGAAAGGGCAAATATCGCGCGGCCATGCAAAATTACGGCAGGGCATTCGGCTACAACCACGGCATACTATGTTGCGTCGTCCCCGACACCGACACCGCTTTCGATAAAACGTTTGAAGAATAAAAGGAAGGCTCCTCCTCAGGAGGTGCTGTCACGCAGTGACTGAGGTGGTATAAGGGCTCCTCCTCAGGAGGAGCTGTCACGCAGTGACTGAGGTGGTGAATATCAAAGCAAAGGACACCACCCCCTACCCCCCTCCTAAGGAGGGGGCAAGAAAGCGGAACCCCCTCCGTGGGGCGCCGAAAGGGTCAGCTCTTTTACCCCCTCCGTGGGGGTGGAGCGTTCCCCACATAAATCAAATAAAAAAATCAAACAAAGTTACGGAGGTAATAAAAATGGCAAACGAACTCGACGAAATGACCGACGTCGCACCCGAAGAGGGCAACGACACAAAAGTCATCGCAAAACAGATCCCCGTCACCGTAGGGGTCGGCTCCAAGGTGTTTAACGTCATCTGGTGGTTTTTGCCGCCCATCATCGGCGGTATCATCTGGCTCATCATGAAGGCGAAGGCGAAAAATTATTTCCAACAGCTTCAACAGAAGATCCAGCACGACGCTTCCCAGATCGACAACTACCTCGAACAGCGGGTGCAAATTTTGCAGAACTGCGCAAGACTTCTCGATAAGGCGATCGACCTCGACAAGGAGACCTTCACCCAGATCGCCAAGTACCGCAGTAACGCCTCCGCGGAGGGGGACAGCGCGCGCATGGAGTACTCCGAAAAGGTGGAAAACATCGCACGCTCTGTGAATATCGCCTTCGAGAACTATCCCGAACTGCGCTCCCACAGCGAACTTGCCGACGCCATGCAACAGAACTCCTATCTCCAGCGGGAGATCACGGCGGCGCGGGAGGTCTACAACGACACGGTGAACACGTGGAACCGCGATATTTTCGTATGGCCGACCAAGCAGATCGTGGCGGCGAAGGCGGGCTACACCACGCGTATTCCGTTTGCGGCAAGCCGCGAAACAAAGGACGCCGCCCGCAGTGTGTTCTTTTAAGGGGAGTTGAAGGGGCTCCTTGCCCACCCCCTTAGTCCCCCTCCAATGGAGGGGGTTCTACTTACATGCCCCCTCCTCAGGAGGGGAGTAGGGGGGTGGGGCGTCATGCTGAGCCGAAATGCAGTAACGTAGTCCCGTTAGCAAGTCCGCGAAGGCATCTTGGTACGTTTGGGTTTGGTTTTTTAACGTACTTGGACGTAACAAGATTCCCTCGGGGAATTGCCGTGTCGGACTGCGTTCTTTCCGTTACGGCTCGGAATGAAGCGAGGGCGGGGCGGCAATTTTGCCGCCCCGCCTCATTTATCAATTCCGCTTTAATCATTCTTGATTCGGCATAAAATTCCCGCCGCTTCATTCTCCCCCGCGCTTTCGGAGCGACTTGAACCACACTTTGAGCAGTTTTTTCCCGCCCGTCTTTACCATGCCCCGCTCCTTTTCGGGGAGGGTCTTATACGCCTTTTTCATGCCGCGCAGTTTCTTGAAGAATCCCTTCTTGAACTCGGGCACCTTCTTCGCGCCGCTCCCCTCGATGATTTTGAAGAGGGCGTTCACGAACAGCCGCCTGTCCGCGTCGTTCATCGTCGTGATCCAGTTGCGCAGGGCAATGTCCGTGCGCTTGGAATTTTGGGTGGTGTCGGGCAGTTCTATAAACCCGTTCTCGTCCTTCACCCCCCACACAAAGGGGTTGTGCTGGCCGATGAGCACACTGCGGCTAACCACCACTTTGTAGTTGTCGCCGTGGAAGAGCAGAATGCCGATAAGGGAGTCGTGCGGCACCGTTTTTTGCACACGGTCGGCAATTTTGAGGAATTCGGGGGTGTCGAAAATGCTCTCGCGGAAGCCGGGGCCGTCGTGGTTGAACACCGAAATCAGCCGCTCTTGCACCTCCTCGGGCGCGTGCACGGCGGCATAGAGCACGAGGTTTCCCCCCTTGCTGTGCCCGCCCGCATAGAGGGGACAAGTTTCCTTTCCCGCGATGTCGAGGAGGTAGTCAAGCGCCATGTCCTGCGAGGGAATACTCTCGCGGAAGGCCATGTTAAAATCTTCCTTCCAGCCGAGGAGGGTGACGTCGGTGCCGCGGAAGGCGACGTATGCGCCCCCCTCCCAGAGGAAGGTGACGGCGGCAAAACGGATCTCCCGCTTCTCGTCGTTGTGCTCGTGAAAGTAGCCCACCGAAACGTTTTCAAAGCGGGGGCTTTTGGAGATGGCCTCAAGGAGTTTTTTGTTGCTCTCGGGAAGAAGGGTGTCGAAGATGAGTTTGTCCGAAAGGGCGCAAAGTTCTTTGAGGGTCTGCTTGGGGGGAGCATAGCGCACGACGCCCGTAAAGTTGAGGTAGGAGAGCTCCGAAAAGATGAGGCTGTCCACTTCGTTTAAGGGGCGTTCGGCAAAAGTCTTGTCTCCGTATTTCAGCACGTATTGAATGATGTTCATAACATTATTTTAGCATAATTTGGATAGTATTGTCAAGGGGTTGGGGGATTATGATGACCTGCCCCCATTTATGGGGCGGGTGGCTCACGCGCATTCTCTTTTCTGTCATTTCGACCAAGCCGCTATGCGGCGCGTGGAGAAATCCCACCTTATTATAATGCGGTAGAGATTTCTACTTCGTCGCTGGCGCTCCTCGTGCCGCCCTTAGACAACATAGAACGTGCGGGCGGGGCGACACGCCTCGTTCCTCGGCGGCTCGACATGGCATTTAGAAATGTTGCCCACCCCCTTAGTCCCCCTCCGTGGGAGGGGGTTCTATTTACATGCCCCCTCCTCAGGGGGGGGGTAGGGGGTGGTGTCCTTTGTCCTAAATGTGCACCACCTTATTCACCACCTCAGTCACTTCGTGACAGCTCCTCCTGAGGAGGCGCCCTATTTTACCCCTACAGGGGTGCCAAGGAGAGAGCAAAGATTGTGCAAAACTACTCCACTCTCAAAATCAAGCATTTCAAATACTGCGTTTCGTCGGCGCCGAAGAGGACGGGGTGGTCGGGCGCCTGCGTGCGCCGCTCCACGCACTGCACCCTTCTCCCTGCGCGGCGGGCGGCCTCCGCCACCGTCTTTTCAAACATCGTCGGCGGCACATAGTGGGAGCAGGAGCAGGTCACCAAAAACCCGCCCTTCTTCACGAGTTTCAACCCCGAAAAATTCACGTCGAAATACCCCTTGCAGGCGTCCTGCGCCTCGGCGGCGCTCTTGCAGAAGGCGGGAGGGTCCAAGATCACGAGGTCGAACTGCCTCCCCTCGCTTCGGAAGGAACGGAGCACCTCGAAGGCGTCTCCGCACACTGTTTGGATATTTTCAAAGCCGTTAAGAGACGCGTTTTTTGCGACCGTCTCGAGGGCGAGAGGGGAGACGTCCACCGCCGTCACGCTGTCTGCCGCCGTCGCGGCGTTGAGCGAAAACCCGCCGCTGTTGCAAAAACAGTCCAAAACGTCCCCCTTTGCATAGCGGCGCACGGCGAATCGGTTCTCCTTCTGGTCCAGAAAGTACCCCGTCTTTTGCCCGCGCTTGATGTCGACAACCATTTTGAGCCCGTTTTCGACGATCTCCACCTCATCGGGCACCTCGCCGTATAGAACGCCCGTCTCCTCGGGGAGCCCCTCCTTTTTGCGCACCGCAACGTCCGAACGCTCGTAAATGCCCTTGGGCGAGAACTCCTTCACGAGGGCGGAGACGATCTCCTTCTTCCTCAGATACATGCCGAGGGAGAGGATCTGCACGGAGAGGTAGTCGGCGTACTTGTCCACGATGAGGGCGGGCAGGTCGTCCGCTTCGCCGAAGAGAGCGCGGTAGCAGTTGTCATAGCCGAGACTGCGTCGGAAGGCGTTTGCGGCATGGATGCGGGCGTAAAAGAGGGGTTCGCCGTCCTCCTCTTCCCCGCGCAGAAAGATGCGCACGAGGATCTTGCTTGCGTGGTTCAAATAGCCCTTGCCGATGAACTTTCCTTCGAGGGTGCGGACGGTAGCGAGACTGCCGTTTTTATCCTTTCCCTCGAGGCGGGCGACTTCGTTTGCATACACAAAGGGACTTCCCGCAAGAATGCGTTTTTCTTCCCCTTTTTTGAGATAGACGGTAATCGACATGCGTATATTATAGCGGAAATATTTGACATTGGCAAGCAAATGGGATAGAATAAATGAACGGCGATTCGGAGTCATTAGGAATTGCCCACCCCCTTAGTCCCCCTCCGTGGGAGGGGGGTAGGGGGGGTGGGCGGCGAAAAGGATTCTTCAAAGCGTCATGCTGAGCCGAAAAGGTGGGTACGCAGTCCCGTTAGAAAGTCTGCGAAGGCATCTTGGTACGTTTGGGTTTGGTTTTAATCGTACTTAGACGTAACAAGATTCCCTCGGAGAATTGCCATGTCGGACTTTGTTCTTTCCGTTACGGCTACTTCGTCGCAGGCTCCTCGTGCCGCCCTTAGACAACATAGAACGTGCGGGCGGGGCGGAATGACGCATTCCCGCGCTCGGGCAAGAAAAACCCCCTCCTAAGGAGGGGGGTAGGGGGTGGGGCGGGTTCTAAATCTGTCATTTTGTCCCGTCATTCTAAATCTGTCATTTCGACCGAAGTGGAGAAATCTCGCCTTAATATAAATGCGGTAGAGATTTCTCGACACGCCTCGTTCCTCGGCGGCTCGAAATGACATTTGAGAATAACACTGCCCCTCCTCAAGGGCTGGTCAAGCAAAACCCCCTCCGTGGGAGGGGGTTCCAACCACAAACACATCTATGCAACTATACGAAATTTTACTCATCGGCGTGGCTCTGTCGATGGACGCGTTTGCCGTCGGCATGACAAACGGCATGACGGAGCCCAAAATGCGCCTCTATAAAATGCTCTGCGTGGCGGGTATGTTTGCCCTCTTCCAATTCCTCATGCCCGTTGTCGGCTACTACTGCGGGTATGCCTTTTCCTCCCTCGTTGCAAAAATCGCCCCTTATCTGAGTTTCGCCCTCCTCGCCTTCATCGGCGGAAAGATGATCTTCGACTTTTTCCGCGAACTGCGCGCCGCAAAGCGGGAAACGGCCGTCTATATCCAAAAGCCGCTCGGCGCGGGGAAACTCTTGGTGCAAGCCCTCGCCACAAGCATGGACGCCCTCGCCGTGGGCGTCACCCTCCTTGCCGCCGAAACGACGAAAGGGCTCCCCATGCACGTGACCCTCTGCGCCCTCGTCATCGGCGCAGTCACCTTTGCGCTTTCCCTTCTCGCCGTCTTTTTGGGGAAGAAGATCGGCGACCGCTTTGCCCGTCAAGCGGGGCTGTTAGGAGGCGTGATCCTTCTTGCGATCGGCATTAAGATACTGATCGAGGGAATTTTGTGAGGGAGTGAGCCCGAAAAAGTTTTTCATAATGCGGTCATACCTCTGCCGTATCGAGGGGCTGACATCGGGAGGCAAAGGATCGTAAACCGCATTTTCATTTTTCTTTTCATTATTATTTCCATTTTCTTTTTCATTCGCATTGACATTCCCATTTGCATTTCCATACTCATTCTCATTATCGCTTGAACTTGCTTCGTTTGCTTTGCAAGAAGAAAGAGCCCTTACTCTGCCCGATTCTATCCCTCCCTTTCTGCCCGCCTCGGCGCGTTTTTTGCTGACAGCCTCATACTTGTCGCGTTCGCGGTCGAGCTGGTCGGAGATGACGGAGTAGAGCATCTGGGTGATGGCGTCGAGTTTGGGGAGTTCTTTGCCGCATTCGTGCGCGAAGATAGCCTTAAAGAGCCGCCCGCATTGCTCGAAGTCGAGCAGTTGAATTTGTTTCCAATAATTTTCATAGAGGATAAAACTTTTTTTCATGCCTCTATTATAGCAAACTTTTGTTTGTTTAGGCGCGTTAGGTGCCATTTTTTTTGTGAAAAATTCTTTTGATGTGGGGGAAGGCGCCTCCTCAGGAGGAGCTGTCACGAAGTGACTGAGGTGGTGAATAAGGCGGTGAACATTTAGAACAAAGGACACCACCCCCTACCCCCCTCCTTAGGAGGGGGCATAAGAAAACCCCCTCCGTGGGAGGGGGGTAAGGGGGTGGGGCGAAATTCCCCTTACTCCGCCTTCAAAGTAATGGTAAGGACGGGGGAGGAGGCGGTGGCAGTGCCGCCCGCATAGTAGCCGTTCTCGTCTTTTTCATAGGTGTAGCCCGTGGGCAGAGTACCCAAAAGTTTCGCCTCATATTCGCCCGCGGGCAGTCCGCGCAACGCGTTGTCATACCCGTCGGTCGCGGGAGCCATGCTGTACGCCTCGCCCTTTGCGTTCGTCGCCACGGGGAAAGGCGTGCACGATCCGCTGTCCGAAACCAGACACAGTTCCGCTCTTACGCCCTTTACGGGGGTGCCGTCGGGGTAAAGCACCTTCACGGTGTACACAATTTTCCCTTCTTCGGGGTTCCATTCGAGGGTGATCGTCTTGTCCTTGTCGCTTGCGGTCGCCTTCACGGGAGTGTATTTGTAAATTTCGGAGAACCCGCTCAAAGCGATGTCATATTCCCCGCTTGCAAGGTTCGCGGTCGCCTTGCCGTTGTCGATGGTGGGGTACTCCGTTTTCACGTTTCCCCACTTCACTTTCACCCCCTGCAAGGGTTCGCCCGCGGGGTCGAGCACGGTCACCGAATAGGCCACCTTTTCGCCGTTCTGTTCTTCTCCGCAAGCCGCAAACATGCCCGCCGCGCACACAAGGCACACCGCGGTCAAGATCATTCCGAGTTTTACGAATAATTTCTTCATTTCAAAACCTCCTGTTCCTCTCTATTGTACCACGAAAGGGGGGAGCCGCGCAACCGTTTCGGTTTGTCTGCGGGGGGAAATTTTCTTGCAATGCTTTTTCTTTTGTGATAAAATAGGGTGGAAATCATAAGGAGAATTTATATATGCCCACTATTGTAGAGACTTTATCCAAGGAACTCAACAAAAAAGAGGAGTATGTGCTGAACGTCGTCACCCTCCTCGACGAGGGGAACACGGTGCCCTTCATCGCCCGCTACCGCAAGGAGATGCACGGCACCATGGACGACCAGACCATCCGCGTCCTCGCAGACAGATTGCAATATCTGCGCAACCTCGAGGAGCGCAAAGGGGAGGTGAAAAACGCCATCGGGGGGCAGGGGAAACTCACCGAGGAACTGAGTGTTGCCATCGACAACGCCGAGACCCTCGCCGCCGTGGAGGATCTGTACCGCCCCTACAAGCAAAAGCGGCGCACCCGCGCCACGATCGCCCGCGAAAATGGGTTGGAGCCGCTCGCTACTCTTCTCTTCGCGCAGGCCCCCGACTGTCCGGAGCCCCTTGTTGCGGCGGAGGAGTACATCGACCCCGAGAAGGGGGTAAATACCGCCGAGGAGGCCCTTTCGGGGGCGGGCGACATCATCGCCGAGAACATCTCCGACGACCCCACCGTGCGCGGCAGAATGCGCGAGTTGTGGTTTGCGCGGGGGGAGGTCGTCACTTCGGCCGCCAAGAAGGAGGACTCCGTCTACCGCAACTACTATAAATTTTCTTCGCCCGTGAATAAAATTGCAGATCATCAAGTTCTCGCCGTCAACCGCGGCGAACGGGAGGAGTTTTTGAAAGTCTCGGTGGAGACCGACCGCGACGCCGCCCTTGCCCTCATCGAGCGGTGCGTCCTCAAAAAGCCCGCCTGCGCTTCCACCGAATTTCTCAAAAAGACGGTTGCGGACAGTTACGACCGCCTCATCGCCCCCTCTGTGGAGAGAGAAGTGCGCGCCATGCTTACCGAAAAGGCGTCGGAGGGCGCCATCGGGCAGTTCGCCTTGAATCTTCGCCCCCTCCTCATGCAGCCTCCCGTCAAAGGGTTTGTGACGATGGGGCTCGACCCGGGCTACCGCATGGGCTGTAAGGTCGCCGTGGTGGACGGCACGGGCAAGGTGCTTGCGACCGACGTCGTCTATCCCACCTATGGGGAGCGGCAAAAGAGGGAATGTATCGAGAAATTGAAGGGGCATATCCAAAAATACGGGGTAAAGCACATCGCCATCGGCAACGGCACCGCAAGCCGCGAGACGGAGGCGATGACGGTGGAACTCCTCCGCGAACTCGGAAAAGGGGCGGGGGTAAGCTATGTCATCGTCAACGAGGCGGGGGCTTCGGTGTATTCGGCTTCCCCGCTTGCCGCAAAGGAGTTCCCCGATTTCGACGTCAATCTGCGCTCGGCAGTCTCCATTGCAAGAAGATTGCAGGACCCGCTTGCCGAACTCGTCAAGATCGACCCCAAGAGCATCGGCGTGGGGCAATACCAGCACGACATGCCTGAAAAGCGGCTCTCCGAGGCGCTCGACGGGGTGGTGGAGGACTGCGTGAACGCGGTCGGCGTGGACCTCAACACCGCCTCTGCGCCCCTTCTTGCGCGGGTGGCGGGGCTCAGCGCAAGCGTCGCCGCAAACGTCGTTTCTTACCGCGAGGAGAACGGCTCTTTCACCTCCCGCAAGCAACTTCTCAAAGTGCCCAAACTCGGCGCAAAGGCGTTTGAGCAGTGCGCGGGCTTCTTGCGGGTGCCCGAAAGTAAGGACGTATTGGATAATACGGGCGTCCACCCCGAAAGTTACAAGGCGGCGGAGAAACTTTTGGAACTCTGCGGCTACACGATGGGGGACGTCAAGGCGGGCAATTTGGGGCACCTCATGGAGCGTCTCCACTCCTTCGGCGAGGAGAAGGCGGCCATCGCTTGCGGCGTGGGACTTCCCACCCTCTTCGACGTCGCAAAGGAATTAAAGAGCCCCGGCCGCGACCCCCGCGACGAGCTCCCCGCGCCCGTTCTCCGCACCGACGTTTTGGAGATCAAGGACTTAAAGCCGGGCATGGAACTTCGGGGCACGGTGCGCAACGTCATCGACTTCGGCGCGTTTGTGGACATCGGGGTGCATCAAGACGGTTTGGTGCACATTTCTCAGATCTCGGACCGCTTTATCCGTCACCCGTCCGAAGTTTTGTCGGTGGGGGATGTCGTCACCGTCTGGGTGAAGGAGGTCGACGAAAAGAAGGGCCGCATTTCGTTGACAATGAAGAGATAGTTCCAGCAGGTTTCGGCCAATTCTTTGCTCCCCGCCTGTTGAGCCCTACCCTTCGCTTGCGAGGGGGAGGGTGGCACCGCAGGTGACGGGTGGGGGTGGGCAAAACACTCGCCCTCCCCCGCGTCAGCGGGGGAGGGGTAGGGGGGCACCTTATTTCTTGGCGCCCCTGTAGGGGAGCTGTCGCGCCTGCGCGACTGAGGGGTTTTCATACCAATAGGCAGAAACCCTTTTCCCCTCGCGTTGCTCGGGTACTGTCTCATGCGGGTGGAATCCCGCATTCGGTCACCGTTCGCGCCTCTAATGCGCTCACTCATGTCGCATTGCGCCAACAGTTATCAACTGTTGGCAGAATGCAATGCTCCACCTAAAAGGGACAGCAAGAGTGCGCGCAACGCCATTTCTAAATGTCATGTCGAGCGTAGTCGCCCCGCGCGCAGTTCTGATTCTCTAAGCGCGGCACGAGGAGCTTGCGACGAAGTTGAAATCTCTACCTTAGTTCTCAAATTTGTCATTTCGAGCTTGTCGAGAAATCTCGCCTTATTACAATGTGGACACCCTTCGACAGGCTCAGGGTGACGTGATTAGTACAATGTAAGATTTCTCCACGCGCCGCATAGCGGCTTGGTCGAAATGACATATTGAGAACAGAACCCCCTCCAAAGGAGGGGGACTAAGGGGAACGGTGAATTATACTAACAAGTGCAACGGGTGGGATAAAAAAAGTAGTTCAAACGGAAGTCTGTGATATAATAGAGT
>CANRHB010000022.1 GCA_947630325.1 uncultured Clostridia bacterium | reverse complement strand
CCCAAAAAAATCCTCAACTTCCTCGCCCCACAGCTTCTGTTTGAAAATATGTTGCACTTCATTTGACAATTCACCGAGGCATAGCCTCGGGCGGCGCCCGCATAAAAAGGAGCCGAAAGCTCGTTTGAAATTTGGTTACACCGCAGCGCCTTTAACGAGGTTCCACGTGCCCGCCTCTACCGCAGTGTACGTCCAACCTGCGGGCGCGTTTGCCTGCGCGGTGATCTCGGTGCGTTGCGTAAGCGAAGTGCCGTTATATATCTTATCCGAGGAGTTATCGAACACATTGTTCGGGCGTTCGCTGTAAATTGTCGCTTGGCGGGCACCTTGGGCGTTTGCATACGACCCGTTGAAATCGCAGCTTGCAAAGTCAACCGTTACTTCGCAGTGTTTGCCGTATGTCTCCTCATTGTTTCCATACATAAACCCGATTTCTGCCCAAGTAGCATTATGCTGCGAAGCGTCCTCGGGCTGTCCCGTCGTGAAGTGCACGCCCGTGAGGAGCACGTTCGTCGCCTTGGCAAGAGAAATGCCGCATTTGCCGTAATTACGGATCGCAACGTTTTTAATGGTAGCCTTATCCACGCCGTGGAGGTTGATCCCGTGTCCTTTAAGCCCGTAGACGATGCAGTTTTCCATGAGGAAGTTCTCAATAATATTTTCGTTGTTATTGACTTCGGTCACCTTGATGGCGGACACATCTCCCAGCGTGCTCGTCGTTTCGAAGACGAGGTTGCGTACCGTGACGTTGTCCGCCGAGATCTCGAACGCCGCCTGTCCAGCTTCGCTGTGTTCGCCTGCGTCGATGATGGTGAAGGTCGTGGGGTCGCGGTCATCTGCCGTTTCATCGCCGAAGTCTTTATCGATTGTCGGTGTGCCCGAACCGATGAGCGTGACGTTGGGAACGAGAATTTTGAACTGCTCGAGCGCAGTCGCAACGTATCTGCCGGGGGCGAGGGTGATCTCTGCGGAGTCGAGCCCGTCCTCGTCGGTGAGTTTGTTGAGCTCGGGAAGTGCGGTCGCAAAGGGGACATATTCGGTATGCCCGCCGTCGTGGCGCAGGCGCAAAATGAGCTTGATGTGCTGGTATGTATTGGATGTATAGGTGAAGTTGGGAGCCGCCTCCTGCGAGCCGCCGAGAATGACCGTCTTTGCCTCGCCGTTCTTTAAGGTGTGGAATTCTACCGCGTTGAGGGTGACGCTTTCAATGCTGCAACTCTTGATAGTGCAGTTGGTAACAACTTCACCCGCAATGCCGCCTACGAACAGTTTGCCGTGGTGGGTGTTCTGGAATTCCGCATCTTCCGCGGTGCACTTTACGGTGCCGTTCTTGAAGGTGCACTCTTCGAGGTCGGTATAATCGCCCAAATAGCCCATAATGCCGCCGACGGCCTTCGTCCCTTCCACGGTGATGTTTTCGGCGGTGAGTTTGTTGTAAACGGTGTTCACTTCGTGGGCATCCGCATAGCCCATGACGCCGCCGATATAGCCGCCGTCGAGGGTGTTGTTGCTCGTATAATCCTCTTTATCAAAAACGCCTGTGATCTTGCAGGTCTCGGCGTTCGTGCCCGTTACGGAACAATTCGTCACCGTGCCCTCGCTTTTGCCGATAATGCCGCCGATGTAGGAATGTCCCTTAATGGTGATGTTGCCTGTCACGTGGCAGTTCTCGATTTTCCCTTCATCGTCGAGGGAACCGACGACCGCACCGATGAACGTCTTGCCTTCAACATAGCAATTTTCGATCGTGAGCCCCTTGATGGTCGCGTTGCCGATGGAGCCGAAGAGCCCCACGCCCCGCGAGCCCTCTTCGCCTTCTTGCTCATGCGCGTCGTTGACGTACAGGTTGGAGATCTTCTTTCCGTTGCCGTCGAAGGTGCCCTTAAAGGTGAGATCATCAATACCGATGGGGTCGAAGGGGGTCGCATCCGACTTGGGCTGTCCATTCGCCTCCAAGAGTGCGAGGTCGATATCCTTCATGAGTTTAACGGTTTTGCCTTCAAAGTTGTTCTTGTCGTCGTCGCTCTCGCGTTGGAAGGCGTAGAGGCCGTCTTTTCCGCGGATCTCAAAGACCTCTTCGACGTCCTCGTTTATGCCGCTTTCGGCATATTTGACGACATGGACGAACTCTTTGCTCTCGACGGCGATTTCCACTGTAACATTCTTGATCGTGGCGTTCTCGGCAACGTCCTTAAAGACGCCCGCGCTCTCGCCTTTATCGTCGATCGTATAGTTGGAGATCGTGTGCCCCTGCCCGTCGAAGGTCCCCTCGAAATTTTGTAGGGGCGCCCAACCTTCGAGATCGGTCACGTCCACGTCTTGATCGAGATATACCGTCTTGCCCGTGAAGTGGCCGAGCCCTTCGGAAGACGCCTGTTTCAAAAGTTCTTTCAATTCGTCGGGAGTGCTGATGTGGAACTCCGTCCTTTCTTCCACGGTCTCGTGGGAAGAGCCGTTCACAAGAAGCACCCAGCCGCTCTCTTCCAACACAAAAATGCGATAACCCGTATATTCGTCAAAGGCGTTGTAATAGCGGAAGTAGAAATCGCCCACTTTGGCGTCGGCCAATTCTTCATTTAGACGCGGCGAAACATTGCCGTAGTACCATGTCGCGCCGTCCTTGCCGTCTTTTCCGTCTTTGCCGTTGGTTCCATTTGTACCATTGGTGCCGTTCGTGCCGTTGACGCCGTCTTTTCCGTCTTTGCCGTCCTTGCCGTCTTCTCCGGGGTCGCCCTTGTCTCCCTTTGCGCCGTCCTTGCCGTCGGCGCCGTCTTTTCCATCGACGCCGTCTTTGCCGTCCTCGCCGTCTGCGCCGTCCTTGCCGTCGACGCCGTCCTTTCCATTCACGCCGTCTTTCCCGTTTGTGCCGTCCTTGCCGTCGGCGCCGTCTTTGCCGTCCTTTCCATTCACGCCGTCTTTGCCTTGAAGGGACTGCAACCACTGTTGCTCGGTGCCCTCAAAGCCGTTCTTTACCGCAATGTCATACGCGCTCTCGCCGCACGCGGTAAACAGGGCAAGCCCGCCCATCAGGCAACAGCTCACCGCAGTGGAAAGAATTGCTTTCCAAAGTCTTTTCATGTTCCTTTCTCCTTTATAAATAGATTTTGCGGGCAAAAAATAAGGACGCTCCAATATGGAACGCCCGCAAGAGTATCCCATATTGTTGCGACACAATTGCCATTATGATTATATTTATCAAACGGAGATAAGGATACACCTATGCCCATTGTATCCGTTTGACAAATTTCTATGCAATTGTGTCGCAAAATTAGTATAACACACTTTACGCAATATTGCAAGTACCGAAAAAATATTTTGAAAAAAATTTATATAAAGCGGGGAGAATTTTTCTTCCCAAAGAATTTGCGGGAAACCCCTTGAAAAACCTTGACGACTTGTGTATAATATGGGTATGAGTGAGAGTGTACTCAAAGAAAAACTCAAACTTCTGCCCGATTGCCCGGGCGTGTACCTCATGCTCGACAGCGAGGGCACGATCATCTATGTCGGCAAGGCGCGCGTCCTCAAAAACCGCGTGCGGCAGTACTTTCACTCCTCCGAAAAACCCGTCAAAGTGCGCGCCATGGTGGAACAGATCGCCGATTTTTCCTACATCGTCGCTCCCACCGAGGTGGACGCCCTCGCCCTCGAGAACAACCTCATCAAAAAATATAAGCCCAAATACAACATCCTTCTCAAAGACGACAAAACTTACCCCTACATCAAAGTGCATACGCGGGAGAAGTTTCCCCACCTCTCCATCACCCGCAGGGTGAAAAAGGACGGCAAATATTTCGGCCCCTTTATGGGGGGCATTTCCTGCAAGGACATTCTGGACGTTGCGGCAAAGGTGTACAACGTGCGCATTTGCAACACTTCCGTCACCGAAAAGCCCAAAAAGCCCTGCCTCAACTATCACTTGGGGCGGTGCCTCGCGCCCTGCGCCCACTTCTGCACGGAAGAGGAATACGCGGCGCGGGTGGAGAAGGCGATCTCCTTTCTCTCGGGCAATTACGAAGAGGCTGAAACGCTTCTGCGCGAAAAGATGGCGACGTTTGCCGAAAACGAGGAATTCGAACTCGCCATGGAATACCGCGACCGCATCGGAATGCTCAAAAAATTGCAACTAAAGCGCATTACCTCCATGCCGCGGGACGTGGACGCCGACATTTGGGCGGTCGCCTCCAACGGGCTGTACGCCGTGTTGAGCGTGCTCGTCACCCGCAAGGGGATCATGCAGGGCAACCGCAATTTTCCCCTCGAGGAGGGCGCAGGCGAAGAGGGGGAGAGTTTTCTTTCCTTCCTCATACAATATTACACCAACCACGAATTCCCGCACGAGATCATCACCGACGAACTCTTCGACGACGAACTCTTCCGCGAATACGCCTTTGAAAAGACGGGAAGACGCCCCGAGATCGTCCGCCCCAAGCTGGGGGTGCGGCGGGAACTTGCGAACATGGCGATAGGGAACGCAAAAGAGTACCTCGAAAAGTCCGTCTCCGCCATCGAACACAAGAACGACATGACAAAGAACGCCTGCGCGCGCCTCCAGATGTTGCTCGGGCTCCAAAGATACCCCAAGCGCATGGAATGTTACGATATTTCGGACATTTCGGGCGTGGACAAAGTGGGGAGCATGGTGGTGTTCACCGACGGCGAGGCGGACAAGTATGCCTACCGCCGCTTTAAGATCAGAACGGTGGAGGGCGCGGACGACTTCGCTTCCTTGAAAGAGGTGCTCTCCCGCCGCCTTGCAAAACTCGGCACGGACGAGGAAGAGCGGTTTCCCAAGCCCCAGCTCATCGTCATCGACGGCGGCAAGGGGCAGCTTTCCGCCGTCAAGCAAATTTTCGACGAACTCAACGTCACGGGCATCGACCTCATCTCCCTTGCAAAGCAGGAGGAGGAGATCTTCACCCTGTCGAGCCCCGAGAGCGTCAAACTCTCCCGCCGCGACTATGCTTTGCAGACGGTACAGCGCATCCGCGACGAGGCGCACCGCTTTGCCATCACCTATTTCCGCAACCTGCACAGCAAGCGCAACCTCGCCTCCGTGCTCGACGAGATCGACGGCGTGGGAAAACAGAAGAAAAAGGCGCTGATGGAGAAGTTCGGCACCATCGACAAGATCATGCACGCCTCCGAAAAGGAACTTGCGGAGGCGGAAGGGGTCGGACCCGCGCTCGCAAAGCGTATCCGTGAATATTTTGAAAATCTATGAGATATCCGCTTTTTCTTTCCGATTTCGACGGCACGTTGGTGCGCGCCGACGGCACGATCTCACAAAGGAACATCGAGGCGATCAAAGAATATCGGGCGGCGGGAGGCGTGTTCGCCGTCGTCACGGGCAGAATGCTCTGCTCCATCCGTCCCCGCCTCAAAGAACTTGGGCTCGAAGAGGGGCTCGTTGTCGCCTACCAAGGGGGGATGATCGCCGACGTTGCGACGGGCGAAGTTCTCGAAAACGACGGGTTTACCCCCGAAGAGGCGATAAGAGCCGTGACCTTTCTCGAACGGGAAGATCTTCATATCCACGTCTATATCGACGACAAACTCTATTGCAACCGCGACGACGACGCTTTGAAAAGCTATGAGGACATCTGCGGCGTAAAGGGGATCGTCTGCAACGAGCCGCTCTCCCGGTTCGTGAAACGCAAGAAAAAGACGGTGAACAAGGTGCTTGCGATCCTCCCGTCCGAGGAAAAGGCCGCGCTCATTAAGCGGCTGCAAAAGGGGCTGGGAGAGGGATATTTCATCACCGCTTCCAACGATTTTTTGGTGGAGGCACTGCCTGCGCGGGTGAACAAGGCCCATGCGGTGAACTTTCTCGCCGAACGCTTCGGGATCCCGCGGGAACAGGTCGCGGCGATCGGCGACCAACTCAACGATCTGCCGCTACTCGGCGCGGCGGGCGGCAAATTTGCCGTGTCCAACGCGCAGGAGGACTTAAAGAAAATTGCAACAGTCGTCTCTTCTTGCGAGGAGGACGGCGTTGCCGAAGCTCTCGAAATTGCGATGGGAGGAACAAGATGAACGAAATGTTTTTGCCGAGCGAAACGCTCATGCTCGACAAGTTCGCGGCCGATTTGGGGCTCGAACTTCTCTATGCGGGGCGGGGCATTCTCACCTTCACGAGCGCGAGCGTCGACCGCCCGGGGTTGAGGCTTGCGGGCTTTTTCAGCTATTTCGACACCCGCCGCATCATGGTGATCGGGCTGACGGAGCACGAATATCTCCGTTCTTTCTCGGAGGAGGAGAGGTCCGAAAAGATACGAAAACTCTTCGACTGCGGGGAGATCCCCTGCGTCGTCTTTTCGCGCGATCTGCCCGTTCTTCCCGAATTCATGGACTGCGCGCGGGATACGGGCACGCCCATTTTCCGCTCGGGGAAGATGACGACGCTCCTCATGAGCGATCTCGTCATCTATCTCAACCGCCTGCTTGCGCCCTCCACCACCATCCACGGGGTGCTCATGGACGTTTTCGGCGTGGGAATGCTCCTCACGGGCAGCAGCGGAGTGGGGAAGAGCGAGACGGCAATGGAACTCATCAAGCGCGGACACCGCCTCGTCGCGGACGACAGCGTGCTCATCAAACGGGTGGAGAACGAACTCATCGGCACTTCGCCCGAGCGCATCCGCTACTTTATGGAACTGCGCGGCATCGGGATCATCAACGTGAAAAATATGTACGGTTCGGGCTCGGTGCTCGGCGAAAAAGAGGTGGAGCTCGTCATGGAACTCGAGCCTTGGAAGAAGGAGAAGGAGTACGACCGCATCGGCGGCGAACGCAACACCGAGGAGATCTTGGGAGTAAAGGTGCCCAAACTCGTCATTCCCATCTCCCCCGGGCGGAACCTCGCCATCCTCATCGAAGTCGCCGCGCGCAACAGCCGTCTCAAAGAGATGGGCTACGACGCGGCGCAGGAACTCATCCAGCGCACGATCGGAAGATGAACTGTGAAATTCTCGCCCCCGCGGGGGACATGCCATCCGCCCGCGCCGCAATTTCAAGCGGCGCGGACGCTATCTATCTCGGACTTCCCAAATTCTCCGCGCGGAGCAGTGCGGAGAACTTTTGCCGTTCTTCCTTTCAAGAACTCGCAACGTATGCGCATTTGCTCGGCGTAAAGGTGTACGTATGCCTGAATACTCTTGTGAAAGACAGTGAACTTCCCGAGTTTTTCCAGAGTGTGAAAGAGGCGTGGGAGGACGGCGCGGACGCCATTCTGATGCAGGACATGTTCCTCGGCACAAGGGTGAAGGAGACTTTTCCGCAGGTCGTGCTCCATCTCTCCACGCAGGCGGGCTGTTGCAACGCGCGCGGCGCCGAATTTGCAAAGCGTTGCGGATTTTCGCGGGTGGTGCTTGCGCGGGAGACCCCTCTTTCGGAAATTGAAAAGATCGCAAAGATCGTCGAGACGGAGGCGTTCGTGCAGGGGGCTCTGTGCACCTGCTTTTCGGGGCAGTGCTATCTTTCGTCCTTCGCGGGCAACAACAGCGGCAACCGCGGACGGTGCAAACAGCCCTGCCGCAAAAAATATTTTATCGACAGAGCGGGGTATGAGGAATTCGCTTATGCCCTCTCTCCCTCCGACCTCTCGGTGGGGAAGCGGGTAAAGGAATTGCTTTCGGCGGGCGTCTGTTCCCTCAAAATCGAGGGCAGAATGCGCCGCCCCGAGTATGTTGCGGCGGCGGTGAACTACTACCGCGCTCTCCTTGAGGGAGGGGACGCGGCTACCGCGCTCTCCGATTTGAAGCGCGCCTACAACCGCGGCGACTACACCGAGGGACTTGCGTTCGGGCAAAAAGGGGACTTCCTCTCCCGCAATGTGCAGGGGCACATCGGCGAATCGGTCGGGAGGATGCGGGACGGCAGTTTTTGCACAAGCGATCACCCCGCCCGAAAGGGGGACGGGTTCAAAATTTTGCGCGGTGGAAAGGAAGTGGGCGGCGCAATTTTCCGTTCGGAGGGGAAGGGCGGCTTTTTCCTCTCCTCTCAGGAGCCCCTTCTGCGCGGCGACGAGGTGCGGCTTACGACGGATACGTCGCTTCCCTCCCGTCTCTCTTCGGAGCGCAAACGCAAAATTTTTCTCTCCCTCTCCTTCCTCAAAGGGGAGCGGGCGAAGGTCTCTTCGGGCGATTTTTGCAGAACGTATGACGTTTTGGAGGAGGCAAAGCGCGCGCCGCTTACCAAAGAAGAACTGTGCGCCTGCTTCGAAAAGACGGACGGCCTTCCCTTTGAGCCCGTCTTTGAAGCGGTGGAAACGAAAAACGCCTTCCTGCCCAAATCGGCGCTCAACGCCATCCGCCGCGACTTTTACGGGCGGCTCGTCACCCATCTCGTTCCCGCAAGGGGGAGTTTGGAGGGAACGGTTGTCTTTTCCGCGCCCGAGCAAGGGGGAAAGGAGACCCGAACGGCGGTGATCTCGGACGATTTTACGGGACTTGTTGCAGACATTCTCATCTACAAGCCGCAGGACGATTCCCGCATTCGGCCCGAAGAGGTGCAAAAAGGGATGGGAGAAAAGTTTTTGTATCTGCCCCCCTTCTTCACTTCGGCGGACGAGGCGCAGGTTTTGCCCGCGCTCCCTCTTTTCGACGGCATTTATTGCGACGGCCATTACGGTCTCCCGTTTGCCAAGGCGCACAACAAAAAATTTTTCGCGGGCACAGGGTGGAATTTGACCAACGCGGCCGCGGTCATGGGGGCGAAGGAGGCGGGAGCGGATCTTCTCGCCCTCTCCAAGGAACTTACCGTGCGGGAGCAGGACGCACTTGCGGGCGAAAACATCTTTGCGCTCGACTTCGGCGGCGTAAAGGTGATGGATCTGTGCTATTGCCTCTTCGAAAAGAACTGCGCGACCTGCGACAAACGGGCGCGCTACACCCTTACCGACGAGGAGGGGAGAAAGTTCCCCCTTCGCCGTTACCGCGCCGCGGAAGGGTGCCGCTTCGAAGTGTATAACTGCGCCCCGCTCTCCATCGAAAAACACGAAACGGGCCGCCTTTTCGACCTGACCTTGCAAAAAGAACTCAACCCCTACGTAAAAACGCCCGAAAACGCCCCGCTTGCGGGCGCGAACCGCGGGCACGCAAACAGGAGCCTGTTATGAAAAAACATCACGTCCGTCTCGAACTTGATAAAATTTTGGCGGCGGCCTCTTCCTATGCCTCTTTGGAGGGCGGGCGGCAGGCAGTGCTTGCCTTGGAGCCGACTGCCGATTTGTCCGAAGCACGCCGCATCCTCTCCTTCACGGGGGAGGCGATCGAACTGCTCTTTGAACTCGGCGCGGGGAAGATCGAATATTTCCCGCCGCTCGGCGACAGTTTGGAGCGCGCCGAAAAGAAGGCGACCCTCTCCTGCAAGGAACTGACGGACGTCGCCCTCCTTCTTCGCGCCGCGCGGGTGTGCCATAAGTCGGTGCATTCCTTCCAAAGCGAAAGTATCGGCGGCATGAAGGAACTCACCGAGCGGCTCATCTTCAACCAAAAGCTCGAGGAGGAGATCGGCGAGAAGATCGTGGGGGAAAACGAGGTGTCCGACCACGCCAGCGAGGCTCTCTATAATATCCGCCGCGAAATACGCCTTTTGAACGAGCGTATCCGCGCCCGTCTCTCCGAATATCTCGTGGGCGAGGAGAGCAAATATCTGCAGGACGCTGTCATCACCATGCGGGGGGACCGCTATGTCATTCCCGTAAAGGTGGAATATAAACGCAGTGTAAAGGGATTTATCCACGACCGCTCCCAAACGGGGCAGACGGTGTTCGTCGAGCCAGAGGAAGTGCTCGAAATGAACAACGAACTCCGCTCTCTCATCATCGACGAGAAGGAGGAGATCGAGCGGATCTTGAGCGAACTTTCCCATGCCGTGGGAGTTATGCGCGGGAGCCTTGAGCGGGACATTGAAATTTTGTCCGAGGTAGACAGCTACTATGCCCGCGCCGAATACGCCTACCGCCTGCGCTGTACAAAGCCCGCGCTCAACGGAAGGGGAGTGGTGGAGATCGTCAAAGGGCGGCACCCGCTTCTCGACCAAAAGACGGCGGTGCCCGTCTCCGTATCGGTGGGGGAGGACTATGGGTTTCTGCTCATCAGCGGCGCGAACACGGGCGGCAAGACGGTCACTCTCAAAATGTGCGGGCTGTTCTGCCTCATGGCGGCGTGCGGCATGTTCGTGCCTGCCGCGGAGGGGACGCGTCTTGCCGTGTTCGACGGCGTGTTCTGCGACGTGGGGGACAGCCAGTCCATCGAGGAGAATTTGTCCACCTTTTCTTCACACGTATTGAATTTGAAAGAAATTTGCGAACAGGCGGGGAAGAACAGTTTCGTGCTCATCGACGAGCCGGGCGGCGGCACCGACCCCGAGGAGGGGCAGGCCCTTGCCCGCGCCGTGCTCGTGTACCTCATCAAAAAGGGGTGCCGCGGCATCGTCACCACCCACTATTCGGCGCTCAAAGAATTTGCCTTCGAAACGGAGGGGGTGGAGAACGGCTGTATGGAGTTCGACGGCGCGAGTTTGCGTCCTCTATACCGCTTGAAGATCGGTTTCCCGGGACCCAGCAACGCCCTTCTCATCTGTTCGCGGCTGGGCCTTTCGGAGGACATCATCGCCGAGGCGAGGGAGCACCTGTCGGACGGCGCGCGGGCGTTCGAGCATACCGTGCGGGCGGCGGAGGAGAGCAGAGTGCAGTCCGAGGCCATTCTCGCCCAAACCGAAGGGCTCAAAAAGGAGTGGGAGAGCCGCCTTTCCGCACTCGAAAAAGAGGAGGCGCAACTCAAAAAGGAGCGCGAAAAACTGCAACTTACCTCAAAAGCGGAGGCAAAGCGCATCATCTCCGCCCGCACCGCCGAAGCGGAGGAGTTGCTCGAAAAGATCGAAGAGATCTTCCAAAAGGAATTTATTTCGGAGGCCGACCTCATCGAGGCGCGGACGCTCAAAAATAAACTTGCAAACACCGTCCTCGAAGAGGAGGAGGAAAAGACGCGCGCCCAGCCCGTCGACCCCGCCACTTTGAAGGAGGGGGACAGGGTGTACATCAAGAGCATGGACGCCGAGGGGACAGTCCTCTCCGTGCGCAAGGAAAAGGGCACGGCGGAGATCAAGTGCGGCTCCATACAGGTGCGCGCGAAAATTGCCGACCTGTTCACTCCTCTCCGCAAAAAGGAGGAGGCTCCCACCGTCAAGGTCACGCGAAACTTAAAGGAGCGCACGAACCTTTCCCGCGAGTGCAACGTCATCGGCAAAACGGTGAACGAGGCGCTGATGGACGTCGAAGAATTTTTGGACGGCGCGCTTCTCCAAAACCTTACCGAGGTGCGCATTGTGCACGGCATGGGCACGGGCGCGCTCCGCAAGGCGATCGGCGATTACCTCAAAAAACACAAACGGGTGGAGAGTTTCCGCCTCGGCAAGTACGGCGAGGGCGAATCGGGCGTGACGATCGTAACACTCAAATAAAATTCGCGTGATCAGTTTCGCACAATTCTTTGCTTCCTAAAAGGGACAGCAAGGGGAAACGGCACACCATTCTTAAATCACGTCATGTTGAGCTTGTCGAAACATATCCTTATTATACTGCATTATACTGCGGACACCCTTCGACAGGCTCAGGGTGACGTTATTGAGAACACGCCCCACCCCCCTACCCCCCCTCCCACGGAGGGGGCAAGCGGAACCCCCTCCATTGGAGGGGGATCAAGGGGGTGGGCAGAAACGTGATCACCCGCGTCATTCCGAGCCGTAAGGGAAATAACGAAGTCCGACATGGCAATTCCTCGAGGGAATCTTGTTACGTCCAAGTACGATTAAAACCACATCCAAACGTACCAAGATGCCTTCGCGGACTTTCTCTCGCGGACTGCGTAAACGCATTTCGGCTACTTCGTCGCAGGCTCCTCGTGCCGCCCTTAGACAAAGAACGTGCGGGCGGGGCAGCATGACGCGAACAAAGACGATAGAACATGCGGGCGGGGTAGGGTGACGCAAAACAACCTGCGGTATAATTTGTCCCATGCGCTCATACAATGAAAGGAATTGTATGGGGGCGGTATGAAAAAACTTTCGCGGCGGGCGGTGGCGGCGCTCACTAATCTCTTCCTTGTCTGTATCGTGTTTGCCGTGGGGGCGGTCTGCTTTCTGCCCTCCGCGCGCACCGCTTCCCGCGTGCAGGACCGCGTCTATTACAAGGGTAACAGCGAAAACGGCGTCTCCCTCATGTTCAACGTCTATTGGGGGACGGAGGAGGTCGAAACGATCCTCGACATCCTCGACGGCTATGAGGCAAAGGCGACCTTCTTCCTCGGCGGAAGCTGGGCGGACGACAATCCGAGTTGTGTGAAAAACATCGCCGAACGTGGGCATGAGATCGGCTCGCACGGTTATTTTCACCGCGAACACGACAAACTGAGTTTGGAGGGCAATTACAGCGAGATCAAGACGAGCGCAGATTTTCTCTCCCTCATCTCGGGGCGGGAGATCAAGCTGTTCGCGCCTCCCTCGGGAGCATACAACGAAAACACCGTAAACGCCGCCGAGAGTTTGGGACTCAAGACGGTGATGTGGAGCAAGGACACCATCGATTGGCGGGACAAGGACGCCGATCTCTGCTTCCGCCGCGCCACAAAGGACGTGAAGGGGGGAGATCTCATTCTCATGCACCCCATGCCGCACACCGTCGAGGCGCTTCCCAAGATCCTCGAATTCTACAAGGCAAACGGCTTCAAAACGATAACGGTCGGTGAAAACATCGAATAAAGTTTTACATAAGGAGAAAAACATGGTAACCACAAGAACACTTGCAAACGGGGTGCGCGTCATCGTCAAGCGCATGGAGGGGTTGCTCTCCGTTACGATGGGGGTGCTCGTCGGCACGGGCGCCGCTTACGAGACGGATGAGGAGGACGGCATCTCCCACTTCATCGAGCACATGCAGTTCAAGGGCACGGACAAGCACACCGCGTTCGAACTCTCGGACGCCTTCGACGCGCTCGGCGCACAGGTGAACGCCTTTACGGGCAAGGACATGACCTGCTTCTATGCAAAGTCCACGAGCGATCATGCGGAGGAATCCTTCTCCCTTCTTGCCGAACTCTTTCTCGATTCCACCTTCCCCGAAGAGGAGATGGTGCGCGAAAAGGGGGTGGTGATCGAGGAGATCAACATGGACGAAGATTCTCCCGAGGACCTCTGCCTCGATCTTCTCGCGCGCGCGGCTTACGGCAACCGCGGCTTCGGCAGAAACATTTTGGGCCCCGCCTCCAACGTGCAGGGCTTTACCCGCGAACAGCTCTTCGCCTATAAAAAAGAGCGCTACTGTTCGCAGAACATCGTCATCTCCTTTGCGGGGAACATCGAACCCTCGCTTGCGCTCGAACTTGCCGAAAAGTTCTTCGGAAAGATGCCCCGCTTAGAGCCCTCTCTCCGCGTTCCTCCCGTCGAGCGGGAGAAAAAGGACCTCTTCCGCAAAAAACCCATCGAACAGGCGCATTTTGTGTTCGGCTTTCCCGCCATCGCGCGGGACGACCCCGCTTTTGCGGCGACGCAGGTGATGAACGTCGTCCTGGGCGGCGGCATGAGTTCCCGCCTCTTCAAAAAGGTGCGCGAGGAATTGGGGCTTGCCTATTCGGTCTATTCCTATTCCTCCCATTACGAAAAAACGGGACTGTTTACGGTGTATGCGGGGGTGAACCCGCAGAAGGCGGAGCGCGCCGCCCAAGCGGTCATAGACGTCATCAAGGAATTGAAAGAGGAAGGTGTGACAGAGGAAGAATTCTTGCGGGGCAGGGAACAGCTCAAATCGAGCAACATCTTCTCGCAGGAGAACACCTCCTCGCAAATGCTTCTCTATGGCAAGCAACTGCTCTATAAAAACGAAATTTACGACTTCGAAAAGCGCATGGAGGAGATCTCCGCCCTCCGCCTCGGCGACATCCGCGATGCGATCGCGCAGAACTTCGATTTTGCGAAGGCGTGCGTCGCCTCCGTCGGCAATCTCGAAAAAGGGATCGGGCTGTGAGCCGCGCCGAGGGCTTTTTGCCCGTACATAACGGGGAGAGCAAACTCCTCATCTTAGGCAGTTTTCCCTCCGTCATGAGCCGAAAAGTCTCCTTCTATTACGGGAACCCGCAAAACCGCTTTTGGCGGACCGTATGCGGTTTTTTCGGCGAGGAGGTCCCGCAGGACGTCGCGGGCAAAGTACAATTTCTCCTGCGCCGCCGCATCGCGCTCTGGGACGTCGTCCTTTCCTGCGACATTACGGGCTCCTCGGACGCCTCTATTGCAAACGAGGAGATCGCCGACATTCCTTCGCTTCTCAAAGACAGCAACATCAAGCATATTTTCTGCAACGGGAGCAAGGCCTTTTCGCTCTTGGAGGAACATTTCCCTTCGCTTTTGCCGATCGCCGAAAAATTGCCCTCCACCTCGCCCGCCAATCCCCGCTTTTCGGCGGAGGTTTGGCTAAATGCGCTCGGCGAAGTGTTCGCTTGCGGGAAATGAGAGGGGAAATGCCCGCAGCATGGCAAATTTTCAGAAAGTGGTTGACATTCCGAATAAATTGATATACAATAGAGAAAAACGCGGCGATAGCGGCTATGGAGGACGATATGTTTGAAAAAGTATGCAAAATGCTCGGCGAACACCTCGGCATCGCGCCCGAGAGCATCCGCCCCGAGCAAAAGATCGTGGACGACTTGAATGCGGATTCCCTCGACGTCATCGAGCTCATGATGGCGCTTGAAGAGGAGTACGGCATCACCCTCCCCGAAGAGGAGATGGAAAGTGTCAAGACCGTGCAGGACGTCGTTGACATGATGGAACGCATCACCAAATAAAAGAGGCGAAACATGGCGCGCGCTTTCCTACATGGAAAGCGCGCGCTGTTGTGTTTATCATATAAGAGCAAAAAAGTTGTCTTAAACCGCGCTTTGTCCTTTGCTTTTTTCATGCGGCTGTGTTATAATGGAAGACAGAAAACGAACCGATGACGCGCTCCTCATGATGGGGGAACGCGGAAGGGAGTTACAAATGGAGATCGGCAAAATTACAGACGGAAACGCCGTCATGCTCTCTTTGAGCGGGAAATTGGACGCGCACTCCGCGCCCGCGCTTGCCGCGGCGGTGGGGGAAGTCGGCGAGAGATGCGACCTCGTCATCGACCTCGAGGGGGTCACTTATCTCTCCTCGATCGGGCTGAGAGAACTTGTCCGCGCCGAGCGCAAAATGGCGGAGCGGGGCACATTCGGCATGGTGAATACCCCCGAAAACGTCGCCCAAACCCTCCGCATGACCGGACTTTACGAGAGGTTGAACATACTGTCATGAAAAACCGCAAATTTCTCTTTCTGCCCCTGATCTTATCCTTCGCCGTCCTTACGCTCGGCGTCTTTCTCTTCGGACTGTCCCGCTATTTCGTGTTGCGGGAGGAGGGGGACGCCCTCTTCCGCGTCCTGTGGGAGACCCTGCCCGCCCTCATCGTGCTGGCGGCGCTCGGTCTGTTCTGCCTCGTCTATTTTCTCCTCTTTTTTGTAAAACCCCTCAAAAAGATGCGCGCGCTTTCCGAAAAAATCGCAGAGCGGGTCGCAAGCGGCGGGGAAAAACCGGACGCTGTCGGCACGGGTTGCATCGGCAAACTTTCGGATACTCTCGTCTCGGAGGAGGAAGAACTCTCCGCTCTCCTCGCCTCCGTCATAAAAGAAACGGACGAAAAGGCAACGGAGCGGGCAAGCCGCGCCGCCGCCCGCGCGATCTGCGCCGAAGTCGCGCCCGAAAAATTACAACTCGACGCGCTCACTTACGGCGTGCGGACGAGCATTCTGCGCTCCCCTGCGGTGGGAGCGGACTTTTGCGACGCGTTTGCGATCGACGGCCGCCGCGTCTTTGTCGCCGTCGGGGACGTGTGGGAGCAGGGCCTTCCCGCGGCCCTTCTTACCGCCCGCCTTGTCCGCGCCCTGCGCGAAAAGATCGCCGAAGGCTTCACGCCCGCACAGGCGCTCTCTTCCCTCAACGAGAGCCTGATCGCGGACGGATCGGGCGCCGCGACCCTCTTTTGCGCCATTTTGGACAGCGTCTCGGGGGAACTCCGCTTTGCCAACGCGGGGCATTTCCCGCCCGTCATCGCGGGGGAGCCGTGCGGCTTTCTGCGTATGCGCCCCGCCACGCCGCTCGGACTGTATGCCGACGCCGAATTTACGGACGAGACGTTCGGCCTGCACCCCGGGCAGGGGATCGTCGCCTATACGGAGGGCGTTGTAAACACATCCAACGGGAAGGAGATATTCGGATACGGAAGGTTGCTCTCCGAAGTGGGGAAATATTACGCGAACGCGCTCGAGACAGAACTCGTTGCGGAGGGGGTCGTGAACGCCGTTGCGGAGTTCGCCCAACCCGAGGAGGACTGCGCGGCGCTTGCGCTCTTCTTCCCCGCGGGCGCGCAAAAACTGTTGCAAGCCGACCTTTCCGAAACGAAGAAGATGCGCGAATTGCTCGACCATTGGTTGCGCGACGACCCGCGCAAGAAGAACATTCAACTTGCCTGCGAGGAGATATTCAAAAATATCGTCGAACATGCGGGGGCGAAATCGATCCGCATCGGATGCGAACGGGAGGACGAGAGCCTCATCATACGGTTCACGGACGACGGCGAACCCTTCAACCCCCTTCAAACGGAGGGCGGAACTTTCCCCTATGGGGAAGGAGGCGTTGGCATGACGATCATCCGCAGGATCGCGGGGGAAATTTTCTACCGCACCAAGCAAAACTTAAATGTGCTCACCGTGCGTTTCCCCGTCATAAAGGGCATTTGAGGGGCGGATAAATTTTCCTGAGAAAACCGCGTTCGAAAAGTTGCCTTTTTCCGAAACGTTTGCTATAATAAAACCGACACCTGCGGTGTACGGGAATCGGAGAATGCGTGATCCACAAAATAACTTCGGGAGCCGACGTCGCGCGGGCTAAGCAAGGTCTGCTTTAGCGGAAAGACTGATGCTCATGCGCTCGGCACCCACCTGCGAGAAGCGGGTTAACCTTTTCCGATTTGCGGCACAGGCGGATGTCTTTTTTTTCGGCGAAGAAAAAATTTTTTCCGATTGTCTGCAAAAATCGGTTGCAAGAACGCGCCGATTGTGTTATAATCACAGAGCAAACAGGGGAATTTCCGATTTTTGCTTGATTTCCTCGGCAAGAGGGAATCGAAAAAATAAATACGGCCTTGTGGTCAAGCGGTTAAGACGGCGGGTTTTAACGGGCGGTCACGGGGGCGTCCCGCGCGAGGCTTCTATTTAAAATTCCAAGCGCGGCACGAGCGGGCGTAGCCCGCGAAGTATTCCCGGCAAGAGGGAATCGAAAAAATAAATACGGCCTTGTGGTCAAGCGGTTAAGACGGCGCCCTCTCACGGCGCAATCCCGGGTTCGATTCCCGGCAAGGTCACCAGACATGGATAAATCCGAACACCCTTGTTCGGGTTTATTTTTATGTGTTTCGAGAAATTCTCCGAGTTCCGAATCTTCTATATCCTCGAAGGTGATCGTTTCCGTTCCCTCTTTGTAGTTGCAGGTAATCACGGCGTGATCGTCGAAGAGATAGATACTGTTCACGAACGCATTGATGAGAACACGCTTGCCCTCGGTGGTCGCCGTGTCTAACTTACGGAATTTACACAAGCCGAACAAAATCTGCTCTCTCGTTAAAATCGGTCTCTTGATCTGCTCCTCGGCAATTTCAATCGTGAGCTGTTTCTGCTGTTCTTCCAAGTCCGAAAGTCGCTTCTTTGTGCTGTCGAGGACGATCCCTTTCTGAATGGCATCGAGCATATTTTCGATGCCGTTCTCCACCTCTGCGAGCTTCTGCTGTAAGGCGGGAAGAATGCTGTTCTCGCTCGTCTGCAAGTCATAGAGCCGATAGGAGAGCTGCTCCATCAGCTCGTCGTCCATGACCTTCTCCATGACTGCCTTTACGACGGCATCCTCGATCTTCTCTTTGTTCACGGCTTTTTTGTCGCAAGTGTGCGTCTTTCTCTGATTGGCGCACCGATAATAGCGGTAAATTGTTCCGAGCTTGCCCGTGCCGCTGTCTCCTACCATCATCGCCTTGCATTTCCCGCAGAAAAGGTGCGTCGTCAAGAGGTATTCATCCTCTGCCTTATGGACGGCGGGCGCATGGGTATTCTTCTCGATCCGCTTCTGCGCCTTCTCGAAAAGTCCCTTGTCGATAATGGCGGGGACGCCGCCCTCAATCACGATGTCTTTGAAATGGTATTCTCCGATATAATTGCGGTTGGAGAGAATGCGGCGCACGATATTATAGCCGAGCGGACGGTAATATGCCTTCTTGCCCGCTTTCTTCTTCATCTGCACCTTGATCGACACGCCGCGGGCGTTCATGTCCGTGATGATGTCTTTGACTCTCTCTCCGTCCACATATCTGCGGAAGATCTCCTGCACGAAGGGCGCGGTTTTCTCGTCGATCTGCAAATGCTGTTCCTCGTCCACATAATAGCCGAGCGGGACGATACAGCCGTTGTAGAGGCACTTTAAGGCGTTGTCCGTCATGCCGCGGTTGACCTTTTCGGCAAGCTCCACCGAATAGAATTCCGCATAGCCCTCCAAAACCGATTCAAGGATAATTCCCTCCGCGCCCTCGGAGATACTTTCCTTTGCGGAGATCACCCGAACGCCGTTCTTCTTCAAAGAATTTTTATAGTATGCGCTGTCATAGCGGTTACGGGCGAAGCGATCTAACTTCCACACGATAACGACGTCGAAGATGTGCTTCGCGCTGTCCTTTATCATCTTTTGGAAGTTCGGACGGTTATCCGTCTTGGCGCTCATCGCCCTGTCGATATATGTCCCGACGACGGTAATATCGTTGTACTCCGCATACTCCTTGCACTCGCGGAGCTGTCCCTCGATGCTTTCCTCTCTTTGGTTGTCCGAGCTATACCTCGCATAAATCACGGCTTTCATGGTGTTTTTCTCCTTGTAACGGCATTATAGCATGGGATATATGACAGCTCTCGTCATATTTCGGAAATTATTTCTTGCTCTCCTCGAACAATTTCATCACGGCTTCTTTGAGCTTGGCGTTCGCCGCGCTGTTCGGATCGAAGCACATCTCCACGAACTCTTGATAGTGTTCGTCCTCGCGCAGAGAGCGGGGAATATTCTCATAGAGCTTCCCCTGCGGGTTCTCCGTTCTGCCGAAGATATAATCGAGCGACACGTCGAAATAGTCCGCATACCACAAAAGCGTTTCTTCCGACGGGAAGCCCTGCCCCGATTCATAGCGGAACACGCTCTGCTGCGTCGTGCCGATCATATCCGCAAGCTGTTTTTGCGACTTCTTGATGCTCATTCTCAATGCTTTCAGTTGATTTGCTACTTTTGTCATGACTCACCTCGTGGTTGTCATTATAACAAATAATCGTGTTAAAGTCAACTTTTTCAGCGTGTTATTTTGGAAAGATTCCATAATAAAAAACCGTCGGATATTCCGACGGCATTTTCCTATGAATGTTTGGTATTTTTCCACAGTTTTAGCGTTTGTATGGCGAGTTCCTGCATCTGCGGGGACAAATCGTGAAAAATATCCAAAAACTGTTTGTCGTCTTGGGTAAGCAAACATGGTTGCACGACCCACCCAAGATCGTCCGAGCGTCCCGTTAAAAAGTCGGTAGAGCAATTAAAAAAGTCGGCAAGGCGCACGATATAAGAGAGCTTCGGTTCGGCAAGTTGATTTTCCCATTTGCAAATTGCGGTATCGCTCACGCCGATCGCCTTTGCAAGCGCCATAAGCGATAAACCGCGCTCTTCTCGCAGTTCTTTGATGCGTTGACCGTAGTTCGTTACCATAGTTTTCCGCCTCAAACTTTTTTCAACATCATACCAACTTTTGTTTGTCTTTTCATTGACATTTCCGAAAGTTTGTGATAGAGTGATATTGTCACAAACTATAATTTGTGCAACAGACAGAATAGTATATACACGGAGCGTTTTACCATGAAAAAAGGAATTTTGCGAGGCATATTTTCTATTCTTATGTCCTTTTGTTTATGTATTGCCATGACAGGCTGTGATTGGCCGTGGAGCAATACAGACGAGCCGCCCATTGAACCGTCTGTTTGGACGATCCAATATACCGATGACGAGGGAACGCATCAGTTAAAGGTGGAGGACGGTATGCCGTTTTCCATTGAAAATATTCCCGCGCGCGAGGGATACGATTTCCTCGGGCTTTTCGATGCAGAAGTCGGCGGGACGCAGTATGTTTCCGCAAAGGGCGCTTCGCTGTCAATCTATACCGATAAAAGAAATTTAGTCTTATTCCCTCAATGGCAGGCAAAGAAATACACTTTGCAATTAAATTACGGCAATGCGCCCGATGCGGGAATCGATCGCGTTGAAGTGTCTTATGACGGTGAGATACAGGGACTGCCCGAGGATTTTTATATAGAAGGCTCTGAATTTATCGGTTGGTACAATACCCAAGATGCTTCGGGAACAAAATTTGCAAACGGCACCGTTATGAATAAATCGCTTGCCGCGCTTGCCGACGAGAATAATTATATAGCCCTTTATGCCGTATTGGATACGGCGCAATATACTGTGCGGTTCTATTCTTATGACGGCAATTCGTTGATAGAAGAAAAACGGGTGGCGCACGGATCGGATATTACCGAAGTCGCCCCTCAAACTCTTTCAGACGGTTCGGAAATCACGTCATGGTCTACCTCAAAAAACGGTTATGGGAATGAGTATCGTGGAGAAATCACGACAGACATGGACTTCTATGTGCGTGATTTTCGCTATGTTTTGACGTTGGATTATGGCTACGGTAATCAAAAAGATGTCATTCGCGTAAACCGCGGCGGGTCTTGTACATTACCCGATATAAGCCGAGAACGCTATATTTTTGATGGGTGGTACGAGAATGGAACGAGAGTAAACAAACAGTATGCGCCAGAAAGAAGCGCAACGCTTACCGCACGTTGGACGGCAAACTTTTATACGGTGTCATTTAACACAAACGGTGGTTCATCAATTAGCGCGCGGGAAGTGGAGCGCGGAGAAACGATCGATCTTCCGTCCGCTTCACGGGAAGGATACATCTTCAATTATTGGAAAACTTCGTCTGGGACAAGGGTATCTTCCCCCTATAAACCGACAGGCGATATCACGCTTTATGCGGATTGGACGGCAGACGGTGATGTGGAAAACTTCATGGGCGGGAACGGGACAGCCGAAAAGCCATATCGCATCAAAACCACACAGCATTTTGCCAATATTAAACTCCACCCCGATGCTTATTTCGTTCTGACGGCGAATATTGATTTGTCGGAAATCGCATACACTCCGCTCGCAACGTTTAGCGGCAACCTCAATGGTGGCGGTCATTCGATCAGCAATGTCAAAGTACGAGTGGAAGCGGCAGATTCTTCGGTGAGCGCGGGCTTGTTCGGAACCAATAAGGGAACAATAAAAAATTTGACTATAAGGAACAGTCAATTTGTTGCTTCGCCAAGCTTCAAGAATACCAATATCAATGTTTACTGCGGTAGCATAGCCGGGATCAATCAAGGAACGATTGAAAGTTGTTATGTTTATGATACGACAGTAATTGCCAATTCCAGCGATCTCGCCGATAAATTTAAGAATAAATACAGCGAAGATCCGCGGGATATTGTACTTGGCTCTAAAAATTGGAAAGCATGGATCAGCCAAAGTTTTGACGTCGGAACATCGAAATGGACGAGGAACCTGTTGATGTGCGTTTACAGCGGGGGAATTGCAGGATCAAATAGTGGACGGATTTCAAGTTGTTCCTTCTCTGGCAATGTAGAAGCAAACCTCTATAATATGCAAGTGGACGCACAGGACAAGGTGCAAACCTGTCTTGCGGGCGGAATCGCCGGATATAATTCGTCCGCAGTCGAGCAAGCAACGGTAAACGCTGACGTTCGCGCATGGATCGAGCTTGACGACGATGCAGGAGGAATGGGATGGGTCGGAGATACTTATCCAAAGGCTCTTTGCTATGCTTGCGGCTTGGTGGGTAAAAATGCAAGCGGAACAGTAAACGGGCAAGCGAACGGAACGCAGAAAGCAAATTATCGAATCTATGCACCGCAATATGCTTTTCTTCAAGGAGCAAGTTACACCTCGTCCACAAAAGGACATAACAACAATCTTACTATCGGGACGTCATCAACATATCGTTGATCGGACCTTAAACTGAAAAACATCAGGAGGATATAGTGATGAAAAAGAGTTTTATTGCAAAAATGAGCGTTTTGCTTGCAAGCATCATGCTTGTATGTGTGTCGCTGACGGGGTGCGGCGGTCTATTCGGCGGTGGCGGCGACAATTCCGATCCTACGCCGAAAGAGTACACCATTCAGTACTCGGACGACGCGGGTACGCACACGCTCACCGTAACGGACGGGATGCCATATTCGTTGGAGAGCGTTCCTTACAAGTACGGCTATGAATTTTTGGGGCTTTATGACGCGCAGACGGGCGGCACGCAGTATGTCGGTGCAAACGGCGCTTCACTTTCGCCCTACACAGACAAGGAAAACAAAGTTCTTTTCCCGCAATTCAAACCAATCGACTACACCGTGATTTTGGACTATGGAGATGCAACCGTAACGGGCGAGCGCTCGCTCACGGTCGCTTATAATTCCAATCTTCCCGAGCTTCCGAAGAACCTTACGCTCGAACATAACGAGTTCACGGGGTGGTACACCGAAGCGGGCGGGAAAGGAACGCAAGTTGCCGACGCTTATGGCAATCTTCCCGTCGTTTCCGTATTGAACGAGGAGAATTTCAAGTTGGACGAAAGCAAGCGCGTCTATCTCTATGCGGGCTTTGAGCTTGAAAAATATACCGTTACATTTATTTTTGACGACGATATGCCTTCGGAAGAAGTGGAAGTCCCTTATAATACTCCCATTGGTCAAGTTGTACCCAAAACACGGAACAGCGAGAAGAAAGCGGGGCTTACATGGAGCAAGAGCAAGAACGGAGAAGTGTTCAACGGCAATGTCACGGACGATATTGTTCTTTATGTACAGGAATGGGCACCAGTCATTGAGCTGAACGGCAACGGCGCGGACGTTACGCCCATCGTTGCAAGGGCGGGGTCTACCATATCCCTTCCCACTCCCACGAAGCCGCTTGCAAAGTTTTTACGTTGGGAAGATGAAAATGGACAGACGAAAGACATTTCGACGATGCCCACGGAAAGCATGACGCTCAATGCCGTATGGCAGGCGAAGATTGAATTGGACGAAAACGGCGGGACGGATGTAGACGATATTTCCAAGCCCGCGGGCGAAAATCTCTCACTTCCGACACCAACCAGAGAGGGCTATCTCTTCGCGGGTTGGTACACGGCAGATAAGGAGCAGTATACTCAATCAAAAATGCCCTCCGCCGGCGTTGCCTTGAAGGCAGGGTGGTATAAGACGAAAACAAAGATTTATGGGAATGCGTCAAGCGAAGGTTATACTCCATGGCTTACCAAAAATTCAGAAGGCAAACAAAGTGCCGATTGGCGTCAAGAATGGGACTTGTCGGAATTAATCCCTTCAACAGGCGCTCGTATTCACATCAAATACATTAACAAGGTAAGACTACAAGAGGGCGACGGTGGTAAAATTGTACTTAGGCAATATTACTATGATTCGAATATTATAGGCGATAGTTACTTGCTTGGCTACCAAGGATCGGAAGTAAATACAACATCAAGTAAGGAAGTTGTATATGAGATGGATCTAAATATGAAAAGTAATACCTTATACATCGCATGGTACGCCAAAAATATTGGCACCGCTTCGGACAGAGTATATTTTAACAGGGTGTCTCTTGAAATAACCTATCCCGACACGACCTATCTCTATTTATAAAAATCAAAGGAGGAGAATCATATGAAAAAGAAATGGTTGGTAGTTGTCCTATCCGTCCTATCTGCTTTGGCGGCAATGGTCGCATTTGCAGCTTGCGGCGGAGCGGATGATATTGTTTATGGCACACCTGATAATATCGCCTACGACGGACAATATATCACATGGAACAAAGCGCAAGTTGCCGTCATCGGCACTTCCGCCGACTACTACAATGTCACGATCAACGGCGGCGAAAAACAACGCTCGAACTCCACGACCTATGCTTACACTTCGAGCGATACCTTTGAAGTGACGGTCGCGGCAGTTTTCGACGGAGAGGAAAAGACTTCCGCTTCCATCACCTTTAAGCCGCTCGCGCCCATTGAAGAAGTGTTTATTGCAGAGGATGGTGCTCTTTCATGGGATGCCGTTGCGGGTGCAAATGCCTATTCGCTTACGATCAATGGACAAGCCACCACGACTACGGATACCCACTTTGAGCTTTCCGCGGGGAGCAACCGCGTAAAGGTGAAGCCGATCGTGTCGGGCGATCCCTCGTTCTACTCTTCTTGGAGCAAGGAAGTGAGCGCGACTGTCTATAATACCCCCACGAATGTAAAATACGACGGCACAATGCTTTCGTGGACGGGAAATGCCGCCGAATATCTTGTGACGGTGAATGGAGTACCCATGTCCGAGACTGTGCGCGGAAATACCTGTCAGTACAATTCCGAAAATACCGATTTCACGGTGGAAGTGAAGGCGGTCGGCAACCATACGAGTACATACGACAGCAAATCGGCAAGTGAAGAATTTCACTATCTCGATCCCGTGACCGATCTGGTCGTGGAGGACGGTATTCTCAAATGGACGGAAATCGCGGGTTCCGAGGGCTATAAGGTCAAGATCGGCGGTGTGGAACAGCGAGAAACCGTGACGAAAGCGGAATACGACAAGATCCCCGCCGGCGCCTCAAAGGATGTTTCCGTGATGCCCGTGAATACCTCCGGAAATTACTTTTCCTCTTGGTCGGACGTAAAGACGGTATATATTCTCGAATCGCCTATCTTACAATGGAACAATGATTTGGAGCTTGACGGAACGGCGAATAACAATGTAACGTGGAATGCGGTGAGTGCCGCGGGCGGGTACACCGTGCGCCTTATGAAGGACGGTGTTGTGCAAAAAACCGAAGGACTTTCTGTTGCACAGTTGTATTTTGCAGAAGCATACCGTGATGTCGGTGTATATACGGTTGAAGTCAAGGCGAACGCGGAGAGCGGCGAAGCGAATTACTACGATTCCAAGTATTCCGCGCCCATCACCGTGGAGCGTCTTGCCGCGCCTCGCGCCGCAACGCAAAACTTCATTCACAGCGATCCCGACAACCTCGCCGCGGGCTTTACCGTCAATTTTATCGGCGTGAACGGCGCAAGCGGCTATCAGCTCTATAAGGACGGCGCGCTCTTAAATGGGAAATATACCGCAAACAGTTCTGCTTTGTCAGATAACGACGTCGCAGAGCCGTCCAATATGACGGAGCAAAACTATACCTATTTGGTGCGCAGCATGGGCGGTCGCAAAACGGTTTCCGGAAAGGACTATATTACCCTTCCCTGCCTTACCGAAAATGCCTTGTCCTTCAATATCGTCGTGCAAGCAACGCCGCAAAACCCCACGATGGACGGCTATGATCTGACTTGGGACGCAACGGCGGGAACGAATGGATACACGGTTTCCTATGGCGGGACGAATGTCACGGCATCCGCGGAAAAGTTGAGCTTGAAAACGTTGAGCGCGGGTACTTATTCCATCACGGTCTGCGCAAGAGGAAACGGGAGCAACGTGCTTGCCTCCAATGCTTCCACACCCGTGGCGATCGAACGGTTAAAAGCCCCCACGAATATCCGTATTACACCCGAAAAAGAAGGGACTCTGGAATGGGATGAAGTCTCCAACGCGACAGGATATCAAGTATTCCTTGATTTGTCCGAAAAGGCGCTTGACGAAAACGCATACGATGCAATGTATCAATTCATTGA
>CANRHB010000021.1 GCA_947630325.1 uncultured Clostridia bacterium | reverse complement strand
TTTTTTTTTTTTTTTTTGCTCAAATGAAAGGAGAAAAGCATGAGGGCTGAAATGAAGAAAAAATTAAGGAATATTTTGTTGTGCAGCATGCCGTTTGAATTATCCGTCGGTATTGACAGATTCAGGGCGTCTCTTTATAATACAGGTAAAAAAACTGTATTAGAAGGAGCAATCGACTTGAAAAAGAACCGCGAATGCACAAAACAAAATGAAGGCGTACTATCTTTATCGGTAGATGAACCGTTAAAAGCCGCCGCGTCGTATTCACGTGACGTGGAAATCAAGCTCGCGAGCGTTATTGAGAATGAAAACGTGCCGCAAGACGTCAAGATGGCTGTACTCGACACCATTGACAAAAGAAACAGGAATCTGACCGCGATATATATAACGGGAATAAGTCTTACTGCTTTAACAGTACTCGGATGTTATGGCATCAGATGCCGCTTTTATTCGAAATAATGCAATATAGGTCACAGCACAGTCTTAAAACAGGCTGTGCTTTTTTTTTTTGACAAAAAAAGGAGGCAGACAATGCATTGTAAATCATTTGAGATGCGTCATGCAAATGATATACGGGCTCCGGCTCATCGAATATTTAATGCGCCAAACTTATTTGGGCAATCGACTGGAGGTGAAAATTCAAAATGGATTTATCTTTGGGTTCCCGTATAAAGCACGCGTGGAACGCATTCCGCGATAACACGGAGATTTCAAGATACCGAGACATAGGTGTCGGCGAATTTTACCGTCCTGACCGAAGAAGATTGTCCTACGGGCACGAACGGTCAATAATAACGTCCGTTTTTAACCGTATCGCCATCGATGTCGCCACGATCGACATAAAGCACGTTCGTCTTGACGAAAACGATCGTTTTGTTTCAGTCATCGAGTCGGGATTGAATAACTGTCTTTCGACCGAGGCAAATATCGACCAAACGGGGCGGGCTTTTATTCAGGACGTCGTAATGTCCATGCTCGACGAGGGGTGTGTGGCACTGATCCCGGTCGATACGGATGATGCCCCCGATAGCTCTGGCTCGATAAAGATACTGACAATGCGTACTGGGCAGATAATCGAATGGTATCCCGACAGGGTAAAGGTCCGGGCGTACAACGATCGACGCGGTCGTAAAGACGATATTATTCTGCCTAAAAGCATGGTGGGGATCGTTGAGAATCCTTTTTACTCGGTAATGAACGAACCGAACTCCACACTGCAAAGGCTTATACGGAAACTCAATCTGCTTGACGCCATTGACGAACAAAGCAGTTCTGGAAAACTTGATCTCATTATTCAGCTTCCGTATGTTGTGAAAACTGATTTCAAACGAGATCAGGCGGAAAAACGAAGAAAAGAGATCGAGGACCAGTTAGTCGGTTCAAAGTATGGCATCGCCTACACAGATGGAACCGAGAAGATAACGCAGCTCAATCGTCCGGTCGATAACAATCTGATGTCTCAGATCGAATACTTGACGAGTATGCTATATAGCCAGTTAGGAATCACTCAGAGCATATTGGATGGAACGGCGAATGACGAAACGATGCTGAATTATTACAACAGAACGATCGAACCGATATTGTCTGCTATCGTTGAGGAAATGACGAGAAAGTTTTTGACCAAAACGGCTCGCACTCAAAAGCAGTCGATCGCGTTCTTCCGTGATTCGTTCAAGCTGGTACCGACATCAAGCATGGCTGAGATCGCTGACAAGTTTACACGCAACGAAATACTGACATCGAATGAGATCCGTCAGATACTCGGTATCAAACCGTCTGATGATCCGTCGGCGGACGAACTACGCAACAAAAATTTGAGTGCTCCTGCGAACACTCAGGAACAAAATAAAGCACAGGAGGAAGAAATTCAAAATGGACAAAACTCAGTATGATTTCAGCGGCTGGGCGACGCGAAACGATCTTCGCTGCTCAGACGGACGAGTCATAAAACGAAATGCGTTCAAAGGAAACAACGGTCAGACGGTACCGCTTGTTTGGGCGCACAATCATACGGAACCGGATAACGTCCTCGGTCACGCGCTTCTTGAGAATCGCGACGAGGGCGTTTATTGTTACGGCGTTTTCAATGAGACGCCGAGCGGTCAGCTTGCCAAGACTCTTGTTCAGCACGGAGATATAACCGCGCTTTCTATTTACGCAAGGGAACTCAAGCAGATCTCGCACGATGTCGTTCACGGCAGCATCAAGGAGGTCAGTCTCGTTCACGCCGGCGCTAATCCGGGGGCATATATCGACACCGTTATCGAGCATTCCGACGACGATGATGAAGAAGCGATAATTTACACCGGGGAAGAGTTCACGCTTTGTCACGCTGATGGTCAGACAGCCACCAAGACAGAAAAGAAGCCGGAGACGAAGTCCGATGACAATGACAATGACGACGATGATGAGACAGTGGGAGATGTTTTCAACACGCTTACAGAAAAACAGAAGAATGTCGTTTATGCCATCGTCGGTATGGCGCTCGGACAGAACGATGATGATGACGATGACGACACAAACAATAAAACCACAGAAGGAAAGGAAAATTCAATGAAGCATAATGTTTTTGACACTGATCCCGCGATGGACGACGTTCTCTCCCATTCGGATCAGGAGAGTATAATCGAGCTGGCGAAGTCCACTTCCGTCGGCAGCCTTCAGGACGCGATCGCTATCTACTGCGAAAACAACAAGGATACCCTTGCACACGGTTTTGATGACATCGAGTCTCTGTTCCCCGACTATAAGGATGTTCGTCCCGGCGCTCCCGAGCTTCTGACGAGAGATCAGAGCTGGGTGACATATGTGATGAACAAGGCGCACAAGAGCCCGTTCAGCCGCATTCGTACACGTCAGGTCGATATCCGCGACCCGAAGATCAGAGCATCGGGTTATCAGAAGACCAAGGAAAAGAAGGTCGCTCCGAATGCTAAGCTTCTCAAGCGTACGACAGATCCTCAGACAGTGTATCGCAAGGATGCTCTTCATCGTGACGACATCATCGATATGACCGACTTTGACGTTGTTCAGTATCAGTATGGCATCATGCGTCAGAACCTTAATGAAGAGATCGCTCTGGCGGCTCTCGTGGGCGATGGCAGAGAAGACGGAGACGAGGCAAAGATCAGCGAGGAGCATATCCGCTCTATTTGGCATGATGACGATCTGTACACCATTCATGTCGATATAGATCTCGAAACCGCGAAGAAGGAGCTTCAGGGTACGAACACCTCCGCGAACTTCGGCGAAAATTATATTTATGCAGAGGCGATAATCTCCGCAGCGCTCTTTGCTCGTGAAGACTATAAGGGCAGCGGCTCTCTCGATTTCTTCTGCACGCCTCATCTTCTGAACGTGATGCTCCTTGCGCGCGATCTGAACGGTCGTAGAATCTATGACTCTAAGGCGGATCTTGCAAAGGCGCTCAACGTTGGCGAGATACACACGGTCGAGCAGTTCGAAGGACTTGAAAGGACTGATAAGACTCAGAAGAAGCACAAACTTCTCGGTCTGTTCGTCAACATGGCTGACTATCAGTTCGGGTCCACCAAGGGCGGTGAGATCACGAAGTTCAATCAGTTCGACATCGACTTCAATCAGGAGAAGTATCTGATCGAGACACGTCTTTCCGGCGCTCTTACTCGTGTTTATTCCGCGATCGCACTGGAGGAGAAATCGGGGGAATGATAGGTCCCGTAGTTGAAGCCCCTGACGGCGGGACCGAAATGTACGGTCTGCAAGTTAGTGATTTGCAGTCTGGCATCGTAATAGACGATGAGGGCGGACAAATAAGCGGAACGTCGAAGCATGTTGAGAGCTATCCACTTTTCAGCTCGAACATCGCGGAACAGAGCGGAAATTTCTTGGCGCTGTCGCTGAGCGCATCTGAAGGCGTAACTATTACAACGTCTGTTATTAACGGAACGGGCAAGGCTCCTGTCACCGTATCAGACGGGTACTGTGTCTACAGGATCACAGACAAAGATACGCAGAGCATCAAGGTCACGTTTACAAAGGGCGACACCTCTGTAGAAAAGACCTATGCACTTACCGGTCTTGAGTGCCTTGAAGAATAAACGACATTACGGAGAAATTCAAAATGAGTAGATTTTTCGGACAAATCGGGTATGTTGTCACTTCCGAGATAAGACCCGGTGTATGGAGCGAGAAACTTCTCGCCGAAAGAGTTTACATCGGAGACATCCTTCAGGCCACGCGTCGGTGGGAAGCGAGCTCGAATCTCAACGATAATCTGAACATCGGCAACAAAATAAGTGTGATTGCCGATCCGTTCGCTTACGAGAATTTCTCTGCAATTCGTTACGTCGTTTGGATGGGCGCAAAGTGGAAAGTTACGACTGTTGAGGTTCAGCAACCGCGACTGATCTTGACGATCGGAGGCGTATACAATGAACAACCGGCTTGATGTGCACGAAATACTTGTGCAGATACTCGGAACCAATCATGTATATTTTCAGCCTCCGGAATCTGTCAAGCTCGTGTATCCGTGTATCGTTTACAACCTGAATAATATGGCGGAACGATATGCGAACAACGAATTATATTTTTACCAAAAAAGTTATTCAATAACAATCATCGACCAAGACCCTGATTCAGAGATCCCCGAAAAGATGCTGCAATTACCGTATTGCAGTTTTGACCGTTTTTACACGGCGGATAATCTGAATCATTGGGTCTTTACTTTATTTAATTGACAGGAGGAAAATGAAATGTCAAAACTTGAATGGGATAAGACAGGCGAACGTTTTTATGAAACAGGCGTGGACCACGTTGCTCTTTATCTTCAGTCGGAGGCCGGCTTGTACACCGGGGGCGTCGCATGGAACGGTGTCACTGCCATAAATGAAAATCCTTCCGGCGCAGAAGCAACGCCTCTTTATGCTGACAACATAAAGTATATCGAACTCAGATCTGCCGAGGACTTCGGCGCCGGAATCGAGGCATACACGTACCCTGACGAGTTCGCTGAATGTGACGGAACCAAGGAAATTGCTCCCGGAATCATGATCGGGCAGCAGAACAGAAAGTCTTTCGGTTTGTCGTACAGAACCGCGATCGGTAACGATACAAAGGGAACCGACAACGGATACTATCTCCACCTTGTGTACGGCGCTATGGCTTCGCCTTCCGAAAAAAGTTACTCCACGATAAGCGACAGCCCGGACGCTATTACGTTCTCGTGGGAGATTACTACGACTCCCGTAGCTGTTACCGGAGCCAAACCGACCGCACATCTGCGGATAAATTCGACGAAAGTCGATTCTGCTAAACTGAAGCAGCTTGAAGAAAAGCTCTACGGCACCGCCGAAGATGGCGAGCCTACTCTGCCGCTTCCCGATGAGGTCGTTGCAATTTTTAAGGCAGCGTAATTTTGGCTTGAAAAAGCTCAAAAACAATTCGGATCATGGAGCCGTTACGGGATAAGCCGGCGGCTCCACAAATTTTGTTTTAAGGAGAAATAACTATCATGCTGAAAAAGACAATCAAGTACACCGATTATAACGGTGCTGAAAGAAAAGAAGACTTCTACTTTAATATTTCCAAAGCCGAGGCTATGGAAATGGAGCTGAGCACGGACGGAGGACTTTCAGAGACGATAAGACACATTATCGATGCTCAGGATATGCCCTCGATCGTCGCGTATTTCAAGCGAATCGTACTGGATGCATACGGCGTAAAGAGCCCTGACGGTAAAAGATTTATAAAGTCACAGGAACTGCGCGACTCGTTCGCTCAGACCGAGGCGTATTCAGACCTTTTCATGGAGCTTGCAACCAACGCGGACGCCGCAGCCGAATTCATCAACGGCATCGTCCCTCACACCGTTTCGACAGATGCTGCAACTGGTGATACCTCAGCAAGAGTTGTGGAATGAGTATACACAGGAATTTGTGTATACAAAACCGCAGGTATTGCAGCTTGAGCACTCTCTTGTCTCAATTTCAAAATGGGAGGCTAAATGGCATAAATCGTTTATCAGTTCGACCGTTAAGTCTCACGAAGAAGAGATCGACTATGTGCGCTGCATGACGATAACGCAGAACGTCGATCCAAACGTTTACAATTATTTGACAAGGGACAATCTCAATGCGGTCAACAAGTATATAGAGGCTCCTATGTCGGCGACTTATGTTTTCGAAGATGGAAATCAACAAAAGGGCACCGAAAAAATCACATCAGAGTTGATATATTACTGGATGATAGCCTTCGGTATCCCGTTTGACCCATGCCAGAAATGGCATCTTAACAGACTTTTGATGCTTATCAAAGTTTGCAGCGTCAAGAATCGATCACCGAAAAAGCGTATGTCGCATGACAAGTTGCAGAATCGTGCTCGGTTAAATGCCGAAAGGAAACGACGATACAATTCTAAAGGATAAATGGAGGTAAAGCATTATGTCTTTCGTTATGAATGATAAATGTTTTGTGTCTACATTGATAGACATAGCTACGAACTACAAAACACTCTATGTCAAGGGCTGTTTTGGAGCTCCGATGACTGCAAAAAACAAAACAAGATACACAAACAACAACGACTACAATCGCAGCGATAACCGCTCGAAGATGATCAATGCTGCAAGCGAAGACACGTTCGGGTTCGATTGTGTATGCCTGATCAAAGGTGTGCTTTGGGGCTGGTCCGGTAACATCAGCGCCACTTACGGCGGAGCAAAGTACAAAGCAAATAAGGTTGCCGATGATGGGACCGAACGGATCATCGAAAGGTGCGCGGATGTGTCGACAGACTTTTCAAATATCGTTCCCGGTGAGCTGCTTCACAAGGAAGGACATGTCGGCGTTTACATCGGAAACGGTCTTGCTGTCGAATGCACTCCCGCGTGGAAGAACGGAGTTCAGATAACGGCCGTCGCCAATATCGGGAATGTACCCGGTTACAGCTCACGCAAATGGACTGACCACGGCAAACTTCCTTACATCGAGTATCAGGAAGCGACTAAAGCGGACGATGTAACGCCCGTAAAAATTGTCGAAGTCGAGGTTGGAGTTGTGAAGCGCGGAGTCAAGAGCGAGTTTGTTAAGACAGCACAGGCGCTGTTGAATATGCGTATGAACGCCGGATTGGAAATTGACGGTTCGTGCGGTCAGGCAACAGAAAACGCGATCAAGGCTTTTCAGGAAGCAAATAAGCTGTCGGTCGACGGCTCTTGCGGAGCAGCAACATGGACTAAGCTGATCGGAAATTAACTGTTTCATTTCCGATCGCTAATTGATCAATGATAAGTTTTCGCCACAAAGGCGACTTCTCAAAAACGACCCGCTTTCTGCAACAGTCGCGTGACGTGCTTCGAAAGCGTGATCTTGACCGTTTCGGTCGAGCCGGCGTTCAGGCTCTTGCCGCTGCGACACCTGTTGACACGGGAAAAACGGCGGCATCGTGGTATTACGAAATAACACGGTCCAAAGGTTCGACAACGATAACGTTCAAAAATTCAAATATTCAAAATGGAGTTCCGATAGCCATTATCCTTCAGTACGGTCACGGAACTCGCAACGGCGGCTGGGTACAGGGGCGAGATTACATCAATCCTGCTATCCAGCCTGTTTTTGACAAGATTGCCAACGATGCATGGGAGGAGGTTACTAAGTTATGAGCAGATCGATCGACGAAAGAATCGTAGAAATGCGGTTCGATAATAAGCAGTTTGAGGATAATGTTCAGACCAGTCTTTCCTCTCTTGATAAGTTGAAGCAAAGTCTTGATATGAGCGGTGCTGCAAAGGGACTCGAAAGCGTAGGAGAATCCGCAAAACGATGCGACATGTCGGGGTTGTCCTCGGCAGTCGAAACTGTGCGGGTCAAATTCTCGGCGTTAGAAGTCATGGCTGTGACCGCTCTTACAAACATCACCAATTCTGCTATAAACGCCGGAAAGCAGATGCTTCGGTCGCTGACGGTCGAACCGATAAGTCAGGGCTTCGGAGAGTATGAGCTTAAAATGGGTTCCATACAAACTATTATGGCGAGTACGGGAGAAAACCTCGAAACGGTAAATAAGTACCTCGATGAGTTGAATCGTTACGCAGATAAGACGATATACTCGTTCTCCGACATGACGTCAAACATAGGTAAATTTACCAATGCGGGCGTAAAACTTGAAGATGCCGTCAAAGCGATACAGGGCGTAAGTAATGAAGCAGCAGTCTCGGGAGCAAACGCAAACGAGGCGTCGCGCGCCATGTACAATTTCGCGCAGGCATTATCAGCGGGCTATGTCAAACTGATCGACTGGAAGTCAATCGAGAACGCCAACATGGCGACCGTAGAGTTCAAGAATCAGCTGATCGATACTGCGGTTGCCTTGGGCACGGTGGTCAAGGTCGGGGGTAAGTATCAGAGCACCACGACCGACATGAACGGAAAAGTTTCTGAGTTGTTCGATGCTACAAGCATGTTCAATGATTCTTTGTCAGCACAATGGATGACAACGGACGTGCTTGTTCAGACTCTTGGAAATTACTCTACTGACATCCGTGACATGACGGCTGCCGAGAAAGAAGCTTACGAAGAGAAACTTAGATCGATAGGATACACAGAGGAACAGATTAAATCGATCGAAGAACTTGGAAAGAAGGCATTCGATTCGGCGCAGGACGTAAAAACATTCACCCAGTTGATGGATACGCTCAAGGAAGCCGCAGGTTCAGGTTGGGCCACTACTTGGGAAATTATATTTGGTGATTTCGAAGAGGCCAAAAAGCTGTGGACCGATGTAAGCAACGTTGTAGGCGGGTTCATAAACGCCCAGTCCGAGGCGAGAAACGCACTGCTGCAAGGATGGAAGGATCTTGGTGGTAGAAACAAGGTCATCGAAGCTGCTCGGAACGCATTTCAAGGACTTATAAGCGTCGTTACACCGGTCAAAGAAGCGTTTCGTGATATTTTCCCGAAAACGACAGCGGAACAACTTTATGCGATCACAGAGCATCTTAGTGAATTTGCTTCACACTTAAAACTAAGCGATGAGGCAAGTGCAAATCTGAAAAATACTTTCAAAGGTCTGTTTGCTGTACTCGATATAGTTAAGCAGGCTTTTTATGCTGTGTTCAATGTAGTAAGTCCGTTGTTCGGTCACGTTGACACTTTAGGCTCCGGCATTTTACGCCTCACCGGTTCTTGGGGCGAATGGCTCGTTAAACTCGATGAGACGATAAAAAAAGGTGATGTCTTCAACAAGACGATACAGCGGATCATCGATTTCCTGAAATCGGTTCCCGGAAAAATCGACGCCGTATTTAAGTCAATTTCCGGCAAATCGTTAAGTGATGTGTTCGATGAGATCTCGGAAAAAGCATCTTCTTTTCTTTCAAAGATCAAAGAAGTTTTCGCTGGCTTCAGACAGATTGACACTAAAGGAATAAGTGCCCTCGCAGAGAAGACTTCGTCGGCATTCGCGCCATTGACGGCTCTGTTCGACGGAGTCAAAAAAGTCGCAAGCGGTGCATGGGAGCTGTTGAAGAAATTGTCTCCGGTGATTGCTGCTTTGGCGACAGCGATCGGATCTACTTTAGGTCGCATCGGTTCCATCGTCGGAAATGCACTGAAGAATGCGGATTTCGAAAAGCTGCTCGATCTTGTTAACGGCGGAGTTCTCACGGCTATCGGCATCGGTATTAAACGTTTCGTCGACAATTTGAGCGGCATAACGAAAAATGCTTCCGGGTTTGTCGAATCGCTCTCCGGTATTCTCGACGGAGTCAAAGGCAGCCTTGAAGCATGGCAGAAAGATATTCAGGCGAATACGTTGCTTAAGATTGCCGGCGCGATCGGCATACTTACGGTATCGCTTGTCGTACTTTCGTCGATCGATCCAAAGACACTGTATGATTCGCTCAGCGCTATAACGGTTTTGTTTGGTGATTTAGCCGGAACGATGATGGCGATGAGCAAGATGGGAAGTGTCTCAGCTAAAAATTCAGTAGCGCTGATCGCTATGTCGGCGGCGGTCCTTATACTTGCTGCGGCATTAAAGAATTTGTCCTCGCTTAATCTTAAAGAACTCGGGACCGGAATTGCCGGGCTTGCAGGAATCAGTCTTGTTCTCGTAACATCGGCGAAGTTGCTGTCGGGCAACAGCAAGCACCTGATTTCCGGTGCTGTCGGACTTGTTATATTTGCAGCGGCGATTCGTCTTCTTGTTAAGCCGGTAAAGGAACTCGGAGATCTTGATATTCCCACTTTGACAAAGGGCCTTGTCGGAGTCGGTTTACTTTGTGTCGAGCTTGCGGCTTTCCTCCGAATGGCAAAGTTCGATAAGCTCGGAATAACAAAAGGTCTCGGTTTACTGATGCTTGCCGAAGCATTGAATATTCTTGCAACGGTCACGGACAAATTAGCGGCACTTGATATTGACTCAATGATAAAGGGTCTTGTCGGAATAGGCGCGCTGCTTGCCGAGATAGCCGCATTCATGAAGCTGACAAATAATTCGAAGGGATTGATGTCAACTGCTGTCGGTATGACGGTTCTCGGCGCCGCGATGCTTATATTTAACAAAGCTATAGCCGGTCTCGGTGCTCTCAGTTGGGAAGAGATCGCTAAAGGCTTGGTCGGTATGGGCGGAGCGTTGCTTGAAGTTGCAGCAGCGATGAATCTTATGCCGAGCGGAGCAAAGGTCCTTGCCGCAAGCGTGGGTATGGTCGCTCTTGGTGCGGCTATGCTGATATTCTCGTCTGCCATTTCAAGTTTGAGTGGAATGACGTGGAGCGAATTGGCAAAGGGCTTGACCGCTATGGGCTTGGCTTTAGCCGAAGTCGTGATCGCCATGAATCTCATGAACAACGGCGCTATTGCCGGTGCGGCGGCAGTTTTAGTATGCGCGGCTGCGCTCGGGCTGTTCGTTCCTATCCTGAAAGTATTAGGCGGAATGTCGTTGGGCGAGATCGCAACGGGTTTAGCCGCTATTGCAGGAGTATTTGTTATTCTTGGCGTTGCCGGTTATGCGCTTAAGCCTGTGGCCCTGACAATTATTGAGCTATCGGGAGCTATGGCGTTGATTGGTGTAGCGGCAGTTGCTTTCGGAGCCGGACTGTTGGCGGTTTCCATTGCTCTCAGCGCGTTTGGCGCTTCTGCCGAGGTTTTAGTCAATGCAATAATTACAATCCTGAGAGGGTTGATTCTTGCAATCCCCGACTTGGCGAAAGATTTGGCCGTATCGCTCGGTGCTGCTTTGCCGGCTATCATCGACAATTTGGTTCTGATCTTGAAATCGGCTTTACTCGCACTGAATGATGTGGTTCCGCTCGCGGTCGAGGTCCTGTTGAATGTCGTTCAAGAAATTTTAGCGTCGTTCGCATCCCACATACAAGGAATAACAGAGTCGCTGCTTCAGATAATCGTCGGTGTTATAGACGGATTAGCTGCCGGAACACCTCAGATAATCGCGTCTGCCGTGACTTTGTTCAAAAATATTTTTCAAGCAATTTTCGATTCTCTCGGCGGATTCGATGTGGAAACTATTCTTTCCGCTACGGCTGCTCTTACTGCGTTCGCCGGAATGATGACTCTTATAACGGTCATAGCCGCCGAGGCAGCGGTTTCTACAGCGCTTTTACCTCTTATCGGACGGAATTTAAGTCTGTTTATCGAGTGCGCTCGACCGTTCCTTGCAGAAATTCAAAATGTAGATCCTGCGACTCTGCAAGGCGCAAAGTATCTTGCGGAAACTGTTCTTATCCTGACGGCTTCAACGATTATGGACAGTTTGACGTCGTGGTTTACGGGTGGAAACTCGCTTGCCAAGTTTGGAGCGGAGCTTGCTGAATTCGCGCCGTATCTTGTAACTTACTCTAACAGCATAAAGGGCATTGACGCAGGGCTCGTTGAGTCGTCTGCGAATGCTGCGAAAGCACTTGCGGAGATGGCGACAGGATTGCCAAACAGCGGGGGCGTTGTTTCGTGGTTTACAGGCGATAACTCGCTCGCTGCGTTTGCCAAGGAGCTTGCGGAGTTCGGTCCGAGTTTGAAAGCATATTCAGACAGCGTAAACGGTTTGGACGCGGATGTTGTTACTAATTCCGCCAATGCAGCTATGGCTATTGCGGAACTCGCACTGAAACTTCCGAACAGCGGCGGCGTTGTTTCTTGGTTCACAGGTGATAATTCGCTTGCCTCGTTTGCTGAGGAACTTTCCGAGTTTGGTCCATCGCTCAAGGCTTATGCAGTAAGTGTGGACGGTCTTGACCCTGATGTTGTCGTCAATTCTGCTAATGCTGCGATGGCGCTCGCCGAGTTAGCGTTAAATCTTCCAAACAGCGGAGGAGTCGTTTCTTGGTTTACAGGGGATAATTCGCTTGCAGCGTTTGCCGATGAACTTGCCGAGTTCGGTCCGTCGCTTAAATCTTATGCATTAAGTGTAAATGGTTTGAAAGCAGACGTTGTTATCAACTCTGTAAATGCCGCAAAAGCTATCGCAGAGCTTGCTCACTACTTGCCTAATAGCGGAGGCGTCGCCTCTTGGTTCGCTGGTGATAATACACTTAGCGATTTTGGCGAAGAACTTGCTGTATTTGGTCCGCTGCTTAAGATGTATTCTGACAGCGTAAACGGCTTGAAAGCGGACGTTGTGATCAATTCTGCACATGCAGCAAAAGCGCTCGCAGAAATGGCAAGAAATCTTCCCAACAGCGGAGGGGTTGCCTCTTGGTTTGCCGGCGATAATACGCTCAGCGATTTCGCTGAAGAACTTGCTGCGTTCGGACCTGCACTTATGGCTTATGCGATAAGCGTCGATGGTTTAAAATCAGACGTTGTAATCAATTCGACAAATGCGGCAAAAGCGCTATTCGCTATGGCGGAAAATCTACCAAATAGCGGCGGCGCTGTCTCTTGGTTCGTGGGCGATAATTCTCTCGCTGACTTTGCAGAGGAATTGTCTGAATTTGGACCCGCGCTTAAATCGTATGCCGAAAGCGTAGATGGTCTTAAAGCAGGTGTAGTAATCAATTCTGCAAATGCCGCAAAAGCACTGTTTGAAATGGCTGAAAATCTGCCAGAGCAAGGCGGCTTTGTATCTTGGTTTACGGGAGAGGCATCACTGTCCGATTTCGCCGAAGAACTTTCTACATTCGGGCCTGCGCTCATGGCTTATTCGGTAAGTGTTGATGGTCTTAAAGCAGACGTTGTTATCAATTCTGCGAATGCTGCTAAAGCTCTGTTTGAAATGGCGGATAATTTGCCGGATCAAAACAAACTGACCTCGTGGTTCTGTGGCAAACAGAGCCTTTCCGATTTTGCAGACGAACTTGCCGAGTTTGGCCCTTCGCTCAAGGCTTATGAAGTAAGCGTGGACGGACTCAAAGCAGATGTTGTTATCAATTCTGCAAACGCAGCGAAAGCATTATTTGAGATGGCAGATAATTTACCGGATCAAGATGACAAACTAACTTCATGGTTTGGTGGTAAAAGAAGCCTTTCTTCTTTTGCTAAAGAATTATCTGCATTTGGCCCTGCGCTTATGGCTTATTCGATAAGTGTTGATGGATTAAAATCGGGGGTTGTAATCGATTCTGCGAATGCAGCGAAAGTATTGTTTGAAATGGCCGACAATTTACCGGACCAAGACGATAAATTAACTTCATGGTTTGGCGGTAAACAAAGTCTCTCCAGTTTCGCAAAAGAACTTTCAGAATTCGGTCCTGCGCTTATGGTTTATGCAGCAAGTATAGACGGTCTTAAAGCAGGAGTCGTCATCAATTCTGCGAACGCCGCGAAAGCCTTGGCCGAAATGGCAAATATTTTGTCTGCACAAGGCGGCTTGAAGCAGTGGTTTACGGGAAAACAGAGCTTATCAGATTTTGCCAAGGATCTTACCGAATTCGGGCCGTTGCTTAAAGAGTATGCTGATAGCGTGACCGGATTAAAATCGGACGCCATAATCAACTCTGCAAATGCAGCAAAGGCGCTGACAGAACTTGCAAATGGTCTTGACATAAAGAGCGGGTTATTCTCAAATGACACTACAATGAAAGATTTTGGGAAGATGCTGTCATCTTTCGGCTCATATTTCAAGAAATATTACGACGAAATTACCGGCATAAAGACCGAAACTCTACAGAAGTCTATCGAAGAAGCTAACAACCTTGTGGCACTTGCTAAAAACATGGCTTCCGTCGACTCCGACAAATTCGGAGATTTTGGAAAAGCACTGACCAAGGTCGGTAAAGACGGCGTGTCCGGATTCTGCAAATCGTTCAGCAGCGCCTCATCCGATGTGAAGAACGCGGCGTCCTCGATGATCACTACCTTTACATCAGGGTTGACCGGAAAATCTAATGATATTTCCAAGACGTCCGTAACGATAATAACCGTGATTCTTCAAGCGTTTAACGGAAAGAAAGCCGATTTTAAGTCGTCGGCTCAGTCACTCTTGACAGAGTTTGCAGCCGGAATGGATTCTAAGAGAACAGCAGCGACAACAAGTGCAATCAAAACTGCTGACACAATCGTCACAGCGCTTCGAAACAGCCGCAACGATTTCTCATCAGCCGGCAAATATGCGATGCAGGGATTTATCGATGGCATGTCGTCTAAGTCGAGCGCAGCACAATCCGAGGCAAAAAGCATTGGAAAAGCGGCTGCGGCGGCGATGGAGAAGGAGCTTAAGATAAAATCTCCGTCCAAACGATTCTACGAAATCGGTGATTATACCGGCATGGGATTTGTAAACGCACTCTCCGACTATACGACAAAAGCGTATAACGCAAGCGATGAGATCGCTGAGTCTGCACAAGACGGTCTTCCCGCTGCACTTGGGAAAGTTGTAAGAATTGTGAACGGACTTGACGACGTCGAACCGGTAATACGTCCCGTGTTAGATCTCTCGGATATAGAATCCGGCGCAAACAGCATAAATGGTCTTCTGTCCACTAACCGTGCGTACGCCCTTGCAGGTCGCGCAAGCGAATATTTTGCACAGGGCTCTGCTTCAAATCAAAATAGCATAAATGTTGACAACGGTGATGTCGTCCAAGAACTGACTGCGCTTAGACGAGACGTGACGTCTTTGTCTTCGGCGGTACGTAATATGAAAATTGTTCTTGACAGCGGTACTGTTGTCGGAGCTCTTGCCGGTCCGATGGATTCGGCGCTTGGACAGAAAGCGGCTTACAAGGGAAGGGGGAATTAGTTTGTATCATTCTATCACATTTGGCGATAAAAATACGTGGGATGATTGGAAGCTCGTTCCCGCTTCCCGTCCCGTGTTCAATCCGCCGTCCTTAAAGAAACGAACTGTTGATATTCCCGGTGCAGATGGCTTTCTCGATCTTTCGGAAGCGCTCACCGGGTATCCGGTTTATGAGAATCGAGAAGGCAGTTTCGACTTTTACGTCATGAACGACTTTAAGGAATGGTATCAGGCATTTTCCGACATCAGTGACTATCTTCACGGTCAGTCGATGCACGCCATTCTTGAAGACGATCGAGAGTTTTACTATGATGGGCGCTTCACGGTCAACGAATGGCGAAGCGAGAAAGATTATTCGAGGATCGTCATCGACTACAGCGTTAATCCGTACAAGTGGAGCATCCATCATTCTCTTGAAGAATGGGAATGGGACCCGTTTAATTTTCGGATAGGCGTTATTACGCTTGGCTTTTTTAGAAACATCGACGTCCCTGCGCAGGGAAAGCATGTGACTTTTGATAAGACGTTACTCGGACGTGCGCCGGTATGCCCCAAATTCATCATCAATGGAGCCGCCAATCAAGGAATGCGTATTCACTATACAAACAGCACTCTGAACGTTTCTGTTGACGTAGAAGCTAATAGAAACGGTACTTTTCAATTTCCCGAGATCGTGTTTTACGGGGACTCCGTTTCGCTCGATTTTCAGTGTAATTCCGGAACGGGTAAAGTATCGATCGACTTTCGTCAAGGGAGGTTGTAAACGTGTACTCCATATATGCGGATGACATTTGTATTTTCAACGATGCTTTTACTCTTGATGACGGGATCGTTCTGAATCCGAAGTTGAAGTTAGAGGATAACACTGCCGGAACATTGGAGCTGGCGCTGCCGATGACGAATAGGGCATATGACTATATAATCCGTATGATGACGGACATGTCGGTCAGGAAAGACGGCGTTGAAGTATGGGCGGGAAGAGTATTATCCGACAGTTTTGATTTTTGGAAAAATCGTTCGCTTTATTGCGAAGGGGCTCTGGCGTTTCTGAATGATACGACACAGCCTCGCGCGGAATACCATGATATTTCCGTTGAAGATTTTCTTCGGACATTACTCGATGTCCACAATTCGAAAGTTTCAGCCGGTCGGCAAATCCTTCTCGGAGATGTTACTGTAACTGATCCGGACGACACTTCATATCGCTATACCAATTACGAAACGACGCTTGAATGCGTGAATACAATGCTCGTCGATAAACTCGGCGGTCATCTTCGTATGAGGTATGAAAACGGCAAAAGATATTTGGATTACCTTGTTGACTACCCCAATACGACCACACAAACGATAGAGTTCGGCAAAAATCTTTTCGACTTTACAAGTAAAAACGATATGTCGAACTATGCGACGGTTCTTCTTCCGCTCGGCAGCAGACTGGATCAAAGTGATATTTCTGCAATCGACGACTATACTACAGTCAAAAGCGTGAATGGCGGAAGTTTATATGTCGTATCACCCGAAGCGGTCGAAAGCTACGGTTGGATAGAAAAGGTGGTCAAATGGGACAACGTTGAGATACCATCCGTGCTATTGGAGAGAGCCCAAGAGTATTTGTCTGATATTCAGTTTGACAATCTTGAGCTGGAGTTGAATGCCGTCGACCTACACTATTTGTCCGCAGATTATGAGGACGTCAAGCTCCTTGACAAAATAAGAGTGTTCTCTGTTCCGCATGGACTCGATCGAGTTTTTCCTGTGAAAAAGCTGGAAATACCGCTTGATAATCCTGAAAATGCGGTGTTCACTGTCGGTGAAACGCCAAAAGCGCCGGCTGTGACATCGTCAATCGTTGCCGCTGCGAAAAAGGCAGAAGATACTGAGGAAGAGTTATCGGCGCGAATAACATGCACAGATGAGTCCATTTCAGAAGAAGTCGAACGTGCTACCGGAGCCGAAGTAGAGCTTACGAGCCGTATAGACAAGACTGACGAATCAATCACTCTTGAAGTTGCTCGTGCCACCGAGGCAGAAGGTGCCTTATCATCTTCGATCAACGTAACCGCGACAGAAATCAGAAGCGAGGTAGAGGATACAGAAAAAGAGTTACGCTCGACTATTTCACAAACCGCTTCGGAGATTCGCAGCGAAGTTGAAGATACCGACAAGGAACTGCGTTCCACTATTTCGCAAACTGCGTCCGGGATAAGAAGCGATGTCGAAGATATAGAGAAAGATCTACGGTCGTCAATCTCTCAGACCGCATCGGAAATTCGGAGCGATGTGGAAGATGTTGAGAGCAGTCTTAGATCGTCGATTTCACAAACCGCATCTGATATCAGAAGCGAGGTAGAGGATACAGAGAGCGATCTACGAACAACGATTACCCAAACTGTCAACGGAATCACGTTATCCGCTTCTACAAGCGGCAGGTCAACGACTTTGACTTTGACGAACGGGAGAACCCAAATTGACAGCGAAACCATCACATTCAACGGGTTGGTCGAATTCGGCGATCTTAAGGACGGCAAAACGACTATAAGCGGAAGCAATATTACGACCGGAACTATTGACGCGTCCAAAGTTACAGTAAAGAACCTCAGCGCGTCCAATATTACTTCGGGGACAATGTCGGCGAACAGAATCTCCGGCGGTTCGATAGACGCGAATGATATTACAATAACGAATCTCAACGCCTCAAATATTACCTCGGGGTCATTATCTGCGACCAGAGTGAAGGTGGGAAGTACAACACTTGTTTCAAACGGCAAAATAACCGCCTCGCTTCTTGACGTTGATACAATTGTTGCTGACGTAATTTCTGTAGTGGACTCAGAGAGCAGCGCATTTCGCGGCCTTCATGTTGATACACTTTATGCACGAAACATCGGTAACGAAAAATATTACACCGGTACCGCGTATATTACGACACTGTATACGGCAAGCGGAACGGTCAATAAATCAAATCGAGAGGCAAAGCACAGCATAGAACCTGTCGCGCAAAAATATTATGACATGCTTGATTTGTTGGAGCCGGTGACTTATATTCTCAATGACGGTACAAGCGGCAGGGCTCACGTCGGGCTTATTGCGCAGGACGTAGAAAGCGCCATGGTTCGATGCGGAATCTCAAGCGGCGAATTCGGCGGCTTTGTTCGGGAGACTAACGGAGAATGCGGACTGAGATATTCGGAATTCATCGGCATCTTGATCGGAAAGACTCAGATCCTCGAAGCTCGGTTGAAACAACTCGAAAACAAGATAAACGTATAAAATCATAGGAGGAAAGAACATGTTAAAGATCACATCAGTAAACATCGGCGCCACAACTTATATCGACGACAAGCCGGTAGTATATTACACGGCTACATGCCCCGATAACAAGATGGAAGCCGGAACATATCGCATCACAAAGTCGGTGGTCGATCGTGCAGTGTACGACAGCAACAAGGCAACATGCGATGATGAGGCTACACAGTTCGAAAAGAAAGTTGCAGAGTATGCACGGCAGGCAACCGAACTGTAAGCGAAACAACGAAGAAAGAAGGGGATATTCATGAAACTCGGAACAGTTGTCAACGCTTTGCCGTCTCTTCGCAAGCTGGCTTCGGAGGATATGTCGCTGAAAGTTCTGTACAAAGCGCATAAGCTGCTGTCTCGATTGGACAAAGAAATCGCTTTCTATAATCAGGAACGCAACAGGCTGATCGAGTCATTGTGCGATAAGGACAGCGGGAACCAATTTAAGATTCCGGCGGAGAACAGAGAAGAGCTTGAACGGAAATTGACAGAACTGTTCGACCTTGAAATCGACCCGCCGATCACAAAGCTGGAGATCCCGCTCGACGACGCACTCGGACTCAAGATGTCGCATAACGACTTATGCGCTCTCGACGGCATAGTCGAGCTTGTTGAACCAAACGACACGGAAAAGTAAAAGGCGGTGATATTTTGGCTGATATAAACGGATATTTGGCACAAATACTTGCTGCCGTATATGGAGAAGAAGTCAGAGGTTCGATACATGACGCGATCGACGCCATGAACAAGGAAAGCACGCAAGCCATGTCAGATGCGGCGACGGCAAAGGATTCGGCGAAACAGTCGGCGACGGCTGCGGCACAAAGCGCTCAAAGCGCGTTTCAGTCTGCAACTTCGGCGGCGTCGGCATCATCGAGCGCCGGTACGGCTGCTGCGGCTGCGGAAGCGGCTAAAACGGCTGCTGCGGCTTCTGAGAAGAACGCACAAACAGCGGCGACAAATTCCGCATCAAGTGCGGCGTCGGCTCTTGCGTCGAAGAACAGAGCCGAAGAAATTCTGACCTCGGTCGACGGTAAAGTTGCCGATGTAGTCGCCATGAAGACGAACTTTATCGCCAATCATGCCGTCGATGATATTCTTCTCGATTCCTCGGGCGCCGAAATGCTGGACAGCAGCGGAAAGCAGCTTATCGGGCGAGTTGTGTTCGCGGACCGTAATGATATTTTCGACCTGACAGCCCGCCTAAATGCGCAGGAAGCCTCCATGCGATATTTCGCAGGTCTGCTTCTTGAAAGCCGCATGACGAACTGTGAGGAGTCGATTAAGCGGTTCAAAGAGCAAATAATTCTTGACGGCGATGAACTGCTTGATTCCGATGGCGACGAGCTGCGAGACAACATGGGCAAGGTTCTGATCGGTACAGTTATATCTACCGACCGTATCGAGATCGTGCAGTTGACGGCGCATATAGAGGCTTTGGAAACGGCGCTGAAGTATGTCTGCTCGCTGCTGCTCGAAAGCCGAATGGCAAGTTGCGAATCGGCAGTACGTCTCTTGGAGACACATTCTTTACTTGACAGTAATTATTAAAAAGGAGCTTATTTATGGCAAAACTCACTGAATATTCCGCCACTACACGGCTTCCCGCAAATGATATTCTCATCGAAGACGGTACGGGCGGAACACACAAGATAACGGCAGCCGATGCTGCTATCGAACTTGCCGGGCTTATATCATCGGTAAACCACCGTAATGTTTTTCGCGGCAAGAATCTCGGCACAAGTATAACCGAGGCGCAGAAAGCAGCGATACGTGCAGGAACGTTTGATGACCTGTTCATCGGCGACTACTGGACGCTCGGAGGCACCACATACCGCATCGCGGATATGGACTACTGGCTGCACTGCGGCGATACAGAATTCACGAAGCATCATCTCGTGATGGTGCCCGACACGAATATGTACAACGCAAAGATGAACGAGACGAACTCGACCGAGGGCGGTTACATGGGTTCCGATATGTATACGACGCATCTTGAGCAGGCGAAAACGACGATCAACGCCGCTTTCGGCGACATGGTGCAGTCGCACAGAGAGATCCTGACGAACGCTGTTACGGACGGTCATGCTTCCGGCTACGCATGGGCAGACTCAACCGTAGATCTTATGAACGAGATAATGGTATACGGCTGTCATATTTATGCGGCTATGGGAGACGGCGCAACAGTCCCGGTGATGTACACGATAAACAATTCTCAGCTTGCGATATTCAGACTGAATCCGAATATGTACAAGAAGAGAATATGGTTCTGGCTCAGAGATGTCGTTTCGGCGGCGTATTTCGCTCTTGTGGACCACTATGGCGACGCGGACGCCCCCAGCGCTTCGTATTCTCGTGGCGTTCGTCCGGTCTTCGCTATTGGTTGACCTAAATCCCCGCCCCTTGTGGGCGGATATTTTTATGGAGGTATAAAAAATGAAGAAATACACGATGACTCTTGCTGACGGAACTCAGCTTGAAAATCTTTCGCTCAACGGAAATAATTATATTTCCAATACCCCCGTCACAGCGGACATGTTCGTCGGAAATTGTTCGCCTGTAACCGTCAGCGATGGGGAGACCGAGATCGTCTACGAAAACGCCGTGCTCGTTCAGATCACGGAGCGCGACGACGACTGGTGGTTCATTCTGCGCGAAATGACGCTGCAGGAAATAAGAGAAATGAAGATCCGTTCCGACATCGACTATATTGCGATGATGACGGGCACCGATCTTGAGGAGGCTTAACGATGGAAGAGCACAGCAAAAAGTTTATGACGGTCAAGGAATACTATGATCGTAAACTGTGGAACGAATCCCGCGTCCACAACGCCGTCGTCAAAGGATGGATCACAGCGGCGGAGTTCAAAGAGATCACAGGTAAGGACTATACGGCGTAATGAGTGTTCTGTTGGCTGACCGAACCGAATCAAAGTTCGAGGTCATCGTATTCTCAACAGAAATACACGATATGCTTATAGAACTTATGCAGCGAAGTTTCGGGATAAAGGATCTTGACCAAATAGTCAGGTCGCGGTACGCTCACGGGAAGGACAAAACAGAGAACTTCTCCAAGTACCGATTTCTGATGAGCGGTTTCAAGACAAGGATAGAGCAGTATTCGGCACTTTTGATGAGCAACGTTCGAGCTGCCAATTCCATATTCCCGACTTCGCTGTCCGAGTACGAGAAAAGAAGAGAATTTCAAAATAATGCCTTAGTAAATTGCGAGCAGTTGATAAACGAGTTACAGCGGATAGTTGACGTGTTCGACGTCGACATAAACATTTACCGCAGGTACATCAATGCTATCGACCGAGAGATCGGCTTGATAAAGAAGTGGCGGCAGAAAGACAACAAGTTCAAATCACGCTTCCAAGGGTAACATCTACAATCATGTCGTTTCGGCGACGAATTTCGCTAATGTGAACAACAATGGCAACGCGAACAACAACAACGCTTCGAATTCTAATGGCGTTCGTCCGGATTCTCTGATCTAACCAACAGAGAAGGAGATGTTATACCGTTTCGCCAAGAATAAAACGCAAAGCCGGACGCAATTTACTACGGTAAGTATTGCTATCACGGTGAATACTGAATGAAGTATGAAGAGATCATGTGCGATGCCAACACTTTGTACAGGGCTTATAAGGCCTCTGTCAAGGGAAGCAAGTGGAAAGAAACAGTCCAAAGTTTTGAAATAAATTATTTGAGACGGATATTTTCCATTTCACAGAAGCTTGAGGACAGGACGTTGAAAAACGGTCCCGTGCAGGAGTTTCTATTATCTGAGAGAGGCCGGATAAGACCTATAACAAGTATTCGAATCGAAGAACGTATCGTACGCCATGCGTTATGTGACGAGATATTGTTTCCGGAAGTGAGGAAACGTATCATTTATGACAATGGCGCCTCGGTCAAAGGCAGAGGAATATCGTTTCAAAGGAAACGGTTCGAGGTTCATCTTCGCAAGTATTATAGGTCATACGGCAATCAGGGTTATATTTTGTTCGGTGATTTTTCAAAGTTTTACGACAATATTATTCACTCGATAGCAAAGCAAGACTTACTTAAGCTGTGCGAAAATGACGAATTCGTTGACTGGCTGCTTACACTTATATTTGATGGTTTTAAGATAGACGTTTCTTACCTAACTGACGAGGAATACGCCGCGTGCCTTGATTCACTATTTAACAAGCTTGAATATCGTGAGATCCCGAAAGAGCTTTTGACGGGCGAGAAATGGATGCCCAAATCAGTGAACATCGGAGATCAGTTATCGCAAATCACAGGCATTTATTATCCTTATCCCATAGACAATTACATCAAGTATGTGTGCGGCGAAAAATTCTACGGACGTTATTCGGATGATTGGTATGTAATGAGCCCGAGCAAAGAGAGGCTTGAAGATATTTTGACAGGTGTCATCAAGATAGCCGAGAGTCGCGGTATTCATATCAATAAAAAGAAAACCCGAATCGTCAGGATAGATAAGCCGTTCAAATTCCTGCAAATTGAGTATACGTTGACCGATGACGGCAAGATCCATAAGAAAATGAATCCTACAAAAGTTTCGGCTATGCGTAGAAAACTTAGGAAATTGGCGATTAAAGTATCATCGTGTGAAGTTGAATACGTCCAAATCGAAAACATGTTCAAAAGCTGGATGGGAGGCTTCTACAAGCTCATGTCCAAGACGCAAAGAAAGAACATGCTTACTTTGTATGAAGACCTATTCGACAAAAACATCACCGTTAATAATAAAAAGCTAATAATTACCGATAAAGTGGAGTAAAATAGGAGGATTTATGAGTACATGGATTCAGATAGCCGTTACCATTGTGGCTTCTGTTCTTGCTTCATCCGGTTTGTGGGCGTTCGTGTTAAAGAAATCCGAACAAAACGATACTAAAAACGATCTTCTGGTCGGTATTGCCCACGATCGTATCAGATGGTTGGGACTACAGTATATGGAACGCGGGTACATCACGCCTGACGAATATGAAAATCTGCACGATTATCTGTATGTTCCGTATGCCAAACGAGGTGGAAACGGTTCGGCGAAAAAAATCATGGAAGAGGTAAACAAACTTCCGATGAAAGAAAATTAAAGGAGAAAATGCTATGATCATCAGCAATCGAATTTACGATATCCTCAAATGGATAGCCCAGATTCTTCTTCCTGCCATCGGCACTTTATATTTTGCCATCTCGGGTATATGGGGACTTCCGTATTCAGAGCAGGTCGTTGGAACGATAACGGCCATCGACACTTTCCTCGGAATTCTTCTCGGCATCAATTCGGCATATTACTATAAACAAGCCGTTGAGTCACTGCCGGAAAGCGAAGAAATAGTCTCGGAAGACGAATCAAAAGAGCAGAATAATTAAAAGCAAAAAAGAGTGAAAAAACGTGGCAGAGTGTAGGTTACTCATGTATTATTCCTACACTTTGCATGCCTTTCACCTTATATTTAGGGATTTCCTGTTTCGGTCGAGGAAGCGATGAAATAATCGAAAGTGCCGAAAATCCCAGTAAAATAAGGATTCTTGAAAGCGGGTAGGAGTAGTAGAATAGGGGTAAAAGCGGGTCATTCCTACATTACCCCTACACTGCTCCTACATCACTATTCCTACACTTTTTATAAAAAACCTCCCCCGGAAACGCTTGTTTTGACGCATTTCCGGGGGATTCTAACTTTTGCTCCATCCGAGATTCGAACTCGGGACACCTTGATTAAAAGTCAAGTGCTCTGCCAACTGAGCTAATGGGGCACGTACCATGATATATTATCATGATTTTACGCCGTTGTCAATACCGAGAACCGATATTTGAGCAAATTTTTTGGAAGCGTAAGTTTTAAAAGTAAATGCTCCTGCACGATTTAGAGGCAATATTTAGTGGGAGAAGTTTCGATTCAGAGTATTTTTCGCGAAGAAATATGTTTCGAACGAAATTTATACGCGAAAAATCAGTAAAAATACATTATTTATTTCGGAGCCTAAGGCGCGTTTTTCTGCTTTGGGGATTGCTTTTTTTTCATAAATATGATATACTCAGCTTTGGCTTTAATAATCATATATAATGGTCGATATAATAATATAATGTTTGGTTCAAAAGTAAAAAATATCGCCCTGCCCTTTGACTTATTCGATATCCACTGCCATATCGTTCCCGGCGTCGACGACGGCGCGGAAACGTTAGACGATTCAATGGCGCTCATCGACGCCGAATACCGCGACGGAGTGCGCACAATAATACTGACGCCGCACTTTCGCATGCGCATGTTCGAAACCCGCGAACAGGCGGTACGCGACGCGTACGCGCTTTTGCGCGACGCGGTCGCAGACAAATATCCGGACATGACGCTATACCTCGGATGCGAGCTCCACGAGCACGGCGAGATGGTCGAGCATATACGCCGCCGCGAGCAGCTTCTCATGGCTGGCACCGACTTCGTCCTCGTCGAATTCTCCGGTCTCGACGAAAAATCGCTTATAAAAGAGCGCCTCTACACGCTCGTGTCGAACGGATACTCGCCCATAATCGCGCACATGGAACGCTACGAAAATGTGCGTTCCGATTTCGACTTTATCGAATACGTCATAAGTCTCGGCGTACGCATACAGCTCAACGCTGATGCGATAATAGGCAGCCTCGGCGGAAAGCAGAAGAAAATATGCGAGCGGCTGCTTGACTCAGGCGCCGTCTCCTTCATCGGCAGCGATTGCCACGACATGACGTCGCGCCCGCCGCGTCTCGGCGAGTGTGCATCGTATCTCGCAAAAAGGTACGGTATGGGACTTGTCAAGGAACTGATGCACGACAATCCGCAAAAAATCATAAAAGGGAAATTGTGAAATGGACATAAATCAGCATAACGACAGTGATTCGTCCGAGATCGACCTGATCGAAATCTTACGAGTTTTAGTAGATAACATCATCTTCATCTTATTCGGCGCGCTGCTTCTTGCATTGATCGTTTACTTCTTTGAAGCGTTTTTTGTTACGCCGCAGTATACGTCGTCGACGACGATACTCGTTCTCGCAAAGGAAGACAGCAGCCGCATCGACTCTAGCATACTCAGCGCATCCTCACAGCTTACGAATGACTACGTGCAACTCATAACCGTCCGCGATGTGACTGAAAAGGCGATACGCGATCTCGGTCTGACTGACGAAGACGGAAACATGATGAAGCATGGGGCGCTCAAGGACAAGCTCAGCGTATCACGCATACCGGATACGCGAATGATAACGATCAAGGCGAGTGATCCGGACCCTAATATCGCACACGATATTGTCGAAAAGGTCCGCGACATTGCCCGCGAACACATAAAGGCGGTCGTCGACGCCGAGGCTGTCAATGTTGTCGAGCAGGCTAACGTCCCCGCCGCTCCGAGTTCTCCCCATAAGCTGCGCGACGCCGCCATCGGCGGCTTGGTCGGCGCCTTTATTGTGTCTGCGGTCGTAATAGTCGCACATCTCATGGACAATACGATAAAAACGAGCGACGACGTCGAAAAATATCTCGGCATAACGGTGCTCGGCATTATCCCTATAGAGGACAGCGCGGAAGCTGCATTCAAATCTCATAAAAAGAAGAACGTCAAAAAACGCGGAAAGGGGACGATTGCCGGATGAAAAAGGTAAATATAAAGGAAACGTCCGTGAACCACCGCGTTCAGGAAGCGATGAAGTCTCTGCGCACCAATATCCAGTTCTGCGGCGCCGATAAGAAAGTCATAATGCTGACGAGCTGCATTTCGGGAGAGGGAAAGAGCGAAACGAGCCTTCGTCTCGCGATGTCACTGGCGGAATTGAACCGCCGCGTCATACTCGTCGATACCGACCTGCGCAGATCAGTGCTCTTAAGCAAGATATCATATTCGCACGACGGCGAAACGCTCGGTCTGACTCATTTCCTGACGGGACAGGCGTCGCTGCGCGACGTTGTATGCACGACAAACGTTCCGAACTTCCATATGATACTCGCGGGTCCGTTCCCGCCGAATCCCGTGGAGCTGTTGAGCAGCCACCACTTTGAGGCGATGATAACGGCGCTTCGCGCCGCTTACGACTATATCATCATCGACACGGCGCCTCTCGGCACCGTCATCGATGCCGCCATCGTCGCGAAGCTGTGCGACGGCGCGATACTCGTCATAGAGGCGGGCAAGATAAACCGCCGCTTCGAGTTCGACACAAAACTCCAGCTCGATAAAGCGGGATGCCCCGTGCTCGGCGCTGTACTAAACAAGGTCGACACGAAGAAAGCCGGTTACGGCAACTACTATGGCAACTACTACGGAAAGTATTACGGCAAATACTACGGCAACTATGTCAGCGACTCCGCGCCGTCCGCGGATGCGGAAAGAGGCGGGTCCGTAAAACAGCGCTGAAAGTAAAACACACGGCAGCTTGTAAAAACAAGCTGCTGTTTTTATATTCTCTTTTTGCATTCACGCGTGCGCCTCAACGGCTTCCTCGTATACGCGCTCGACGGCGATGCCGAAATTGGACTTGTCGAAATTTTCCGCTATCGACTCGCTCGAAACAGATGCGCGCATGCGCCAGTCGGCGTCCGACTCGATGGCGTCAAGGTCACGCAGGAATTCCTCCGCCGTGCCGTACTCGTAGCCGTTCTTGCCCTGTACTATAACGTCGCGCAGGCACGGGTCCTCGCGACACAAAAGCGGAAGCCCGTTCGCGGCTGCTTCGATATAGGTGAGTCCCTGCGTCTCGCTCGTCGACGCCGAAACGAACACGTCGCCGAGTTGGTAGTATTTCTGCACCTCGGTCGGCGACACCATGCCGGTGAACACGACGCGGTCGCTGATGCCGAGCTTTTCGGACAGCCGTTCGAGCTTGCCGCGGTCGGGACCGTCGCCGACGATGAGGAACATCAAATCGTCGTGCGTCGACAGCGCCTTTGCGAACAGGTGCATCATCTCGTCGAGATTTTTCTCCGCGCCGAGTCTGCCGAGATTGAGCAGCACCGTCATGTCGCGGCTGATGCCGAGACGCTCGCGCATAGACTCGCGCTCCTCGGGCGTTATGCGCTCCTTGTGCTGGTCCATGCATATGCCGCTCGGGACGACGACGATCTTGTTGCTTATCCCGTACGCGCGGAGCGCGTCCTCGACCTTGCGCGTCGGCGCGATAACGCACCGCACGCCGCGCAGACGCATACGCGAGAACGTCCGTGCGACAAAGTGACCGAGGCGCTTGCCGGGTATGATGTAGTGCGTGTACTGCTCGTAGAGCGTGTGATATGTGTGGACGACGGGCGCGCCCGAGCGTTTAGATATTATCATCGCGTATTTGAACGAGAAGAACTCGCACTGACTGTGTATCACGTCCGGCGACCACTTTACGAGCTCGTCGATATAGCGGTGGCGGCGGCACAGCGTCATGCGTACGCCGGGATAGACGGCGAGCGGCATCGAGCGGATATAGTAGACGTATCCGTCGACATGGCTGCGCATGCTCTCCGACAGCGTCAGTATACGCACGTCATGACCGAGCGCGATAAGCTCGTCGCACAGATTTTGCAGCGACGTGACGACGCCGTTCGTCTTTACCGTGTAGTGGTCGGTCGTGATGAGTATCTTCATCCGTCAATGCCTCCTTCCCGCGTTTATGCAATATTTATTTTCGTTATTTATTATAGTATACCACAGCCGCGCGGGAATGTAAACATTTTTTTGAGTGAACGGGTCGAAGTGAGAAGTATTTGACAAATTGCAAATTTTGTGTTCTGATATATATCAGAACAGATGTGATCGACCACTGCGGTTTTTGCAAACTTTTTTCAAAAAATTCCCCCGCACCCCTTGACAAATCACTGCGGCAGTGGTAAATTATACTCGAGATTAGCACTCGGGGTGCTTGAGTGCTAAAATTCAAGCTGAGCGAGGCGCGACCGTGGCAAACAGTAACGATGCGGCGCTCGATACCGTCCGTCCGGACGGCGGCGAGCTTACAGAGCGGCAGCGGCTCATACTGCGAGCCGTCGTCGACAGCCATATCAAAAACGGCGAGCCCGTCGGCTCGAAATCGCTCACCAATATAGGCGGACGAGAGTATTCGTCGGCGACGATACGAAACGAAATGGCGGCGCTCGAGGAGCGCGGCTACCTCGAATCGCCCCACACCTCGTCGGGACGCGTCCCGACCGAGCTCGGCTACCGCTTCTACGTCGACTGGCTGCGCGACCGCTATCAGATGACGACGCGCGAGCTCGAAACGCTCAACGCGGTCGCCGCCGCAAAAATGTCCGAGCTCGATGGTCTGCTTGAAACGGCGACTAAGCTGGCGAGCGCGATGACGAACTACACCGCCCTCGCAGTCACGCCCCGTCGTTCGGCGCAGACGGTGCGCAGATATGAAACGGTGCTTCTCGGCGAGC
>CANRHB010000020.1 GCA_947630325.1 uncultured Clostridia bacterium | reverse complement strand
CCAAAAAAATCCTCAACTTCCTCGCCCCACAGCTTCTGTTTGAAAATATGTTGCACTTCATTTGACAATTCACCAAGCCTTAGCCCTACCCCAACTTGTTGGGGGAGGGTGGCGCCGCAGGCGTCAGGTGGGGGTACTCTCCGTCCTCTTTTTACGCACCGAAGCAACAAAATGCCGAAAAACTCTTTACACTTTGACTTTTTTGGTATATAATATATCGTAGAATATTCTGTGAGGGAAGCCCCTCCGTCCCAAAGCGAGGCGCGGAAAAATGCGGACCGTATTCGAACATTGGAAATACATCTTCAAAAATCTTTGGTTTGTCCTGCCGTTTGCGGTGATGCCGGCAGTCTTTCTCGCGCTTTCGGTGGACTTTTCGGGCGTCTGCGTGCTTGCCCGCAGTTTCTTTACGGCGGAGCTCGAACTCGGCTATACTGACATCTTCCGCGCTTGGAGTTTTTTCCGTTTCGATTCGGCGCTCGGCGCGGTTTACAGCGTGTTGGCGATCGTCTGCCTTGTGGTATTCACCTGTCTGCTCCTCGCCTTTGTGGAAAAGCACATGCGCATCGGCAAGCGCACGATGAGCGGGGTGCTGTCCCAATTCCGCGCGCACATCTGGGCGTTTATCGGCATCACGCTCCTCTTTACCGTGGTGTATGAACTCTGGGCGGCGGTCCTTTCCGCAGTGCTCTTTGCAGTGTCGGCGATCGACGCGAAGGCGCTTGCTTGCATTCTCTTTGTGTTCGTCTCCCTCGCGTTCATGTTTGCCCTGCTCTTCCTCATCTCCATGTTCTACCTGTGGTTGCCCTGTATGCTGATCACGGGGTTCGGCGCATACAGCGCTCTCCTCTATTCCTACCGTCTCGTGATGGGGGTGCGCTGGAAGCTGATCTTGTCCCTTCTCATCACCTATGCCCCCTGTTTCATTCTGATCGTGGGGCTCTCGTTCGGACCCGCATGGCTTGCGGGGATCATCGCTTTTGCGGTATTTATGTTCGCCTATTTGAGTTTTTGCGTGCGCATGGTCTCTCTCTATTTCGAAACGGACAAGTTGGACAGAGAGGACCTTCTCCGCAGTTATCGGGAGCTTTGATATGAGATTTCGCAACGCTTTTCGTATTGTCATGAACAACTTCGGCAACGTCTATAAGTTGCTGCTCTTCCGCCTTGTCACGAACGTCATCTTTCTCAGCCTTTCCTATGTCGTGATCACCCTCGGGCTCCATGTCATTTTGGGGAGCGAGGAGGCGCACACGATCTTGGAACTTGTGGGAGAGTTTTTCAAGGCGCTTACGGGGGGCGACACCGCGTTTTTGGCGGGGTTTAGCGAGGAATTCACGCAGGCGATCGCCGATTTCCTCGTTCTGCTCGGCAAGAACATCGGCTCCATCGTGGGCTCGGTGGTGGGGGTGGCGGCGCTCTATCTCGTCTCCCGCTTCATCGGCGGCACCTCAATGCTCGCCATGGGCACCATTTTCAACGACAAAATGGAGACATACGGCAACACCCGCTTTGCGTCGGCGTATTTCAAAAACCTTACGCGGGCGACCCTCTATCATCTCGTCTATGTGCCCGTCGGCTTCCTCTATGACCTCGCCTCTCTCGTCGGTTGCTGGTTCTTCTTTTTCTATGCTCCCTCCTTCCTGCCGTCGTGGGGCTTTGTCAGCGTATTTTTGGGACTTGCATTGACCTTGCTTGCGTTTGTCTGCCTGCAAGCGATCAAAATGACCTTCATCTCGGCATGGATCCCGGGGATCGTAACGGACAATAAGGGCGTGTACACGGCCTGCCGCGACAGTTTCCGCATGACAAAGGGGTTCGGGAGCAGATTTTCCAACTATCTCGTCGCCATCTATCTCATCATCGTCGTCAACGTGCTCTGCGGCATCTGCACGATCGGGACCTCTCTGCTCATCACCATTCCCGCAAGCTATCTCCTCATACTGAGTTTGCAATTCGTCAATTACTATGAGGACACGGGGAAGAAGTACTTCCTCTCCTACCGCACCATTTCGGGCGCAGACGGAAAGCCCGAGGGGATGGGAGACTGAGTTCACACCGAAAATAAATCCTCTCATGGGGGGAAGGAGAAAATATGACATATCAGGAAAATTACGAAAAATGGTTGCACGATCCGCGGCTTCCCGAGGAATGCAGAAAGAACCTTTCCGCGCTCTCCGCGGATGAGAAGGAAAAGGAGTACCGTTTCGGCGGGGAACTCGAATTCGGCACGGCGGGGATGCGCGGCATCATCGGTTGCGGCATGAACATGATGAACGTCTTTACCGTCATGCGCGCAACGCAGGGGCTCTCCGAGTACATCAAGACGCTCGGGCAGGAGGCGATGGCGCGCGGCGTGGTCATCTCTTACGATACGCGCAGAAACAGCCGCCTGTTCGCCGAAAAGTCGGCGGCGGTGCTTGCAAAGAACGGCATCAAGGCCTATCTCTTCGACGACGTGCACCCCGTTCCCATGCTCTCCTATGCGGTGCGCTATCTTCACACCGTGGCGGGGATCATGATCACCGCCTCCCACAATCCCAAGGAATACAACGGCTATAAAGTGTACGGCGAGGACGGCGCGCAGATGTCTCCCGAGGCGACCGCCATCGTGGTCGATTTCATCCAAAAGATCGACGACTATCTCTCCGTTTCGGGGGAGGAAGGGAGCCCGCTCATCGAAAAAGTGCCCGAAGAAGTGGATAAAACGTACATCGCGGCGCTCTCCAAACTTACCCTCTCGGAGGAGGCGGTGAAGAAGTGCGGCAAGGACTTGAAACTCGTCTATACCCCCGTGCACGGCTCGGGCTATGTCCCCGTCACCACCATTTTGAAAAAACTCGGCATCAACGTCACCGTCGTCGAGGAACAGACGACGAAGGACACCGAGTTCTCCACCGTCAAAGTGCCCAATCCCGAGTTCAAAGAGACCCTTTCGATGGGCATTGCGCTTGCGAACAAGATCCACGCGGACGTCGTGTTCGGCACCGATCCCGACTCCGACCGTTTGGGGGTCGCCGTCAAGAACGAGAAAGGGGAGTTCCTTGCGCTTTCGGGCAACCAAGTCGGCATTTTGCTCCTCGACTACATTCTCACCCGCCTCAAAGAGGAGAACGCGTTGCCTAAAAATGCGGCGGTCGTCAAGTCGTTCGTCTCCACGGGCATGGCAAAGGCCATCTGCGAGGAATTCGGCGTGGCGCTCTTCGAAACGCCCGTCGGGTTCAAGTTCATCGGCGAGAAGATCAAGCAGTGGGAGCAGGACGGCTCGCACACCTATGTGTTCGGGTTCGAGGAATCGTGCGGGTACCTCCGCGGCACCCACGCGCGGGACAAGGACGCGGTGGTAGCAAGTATGCTCTGCGCCGAAATGGTGTGCTACTACACCTATATCGGCAAAACGGTGTATCAGAGATTGCAGGAGATCTATGCAAAGTACGGCTTTGTGCTCGACTGCAACATCTCCATCCAATATTCTGGGCTGAACGCCATGAAGGAGATGAACGCCGTCGTGGACGCCCTCAAGTCGGTGCGCGTGGAAAAATTCGGCTCGTTTGCGGTGGAGGCGGTGCGCGACTATTCCAAGGACGTGCGCAGGGCGAAGGACGGCACGGTGACCGCGCTCAATATCCCCAAGTGCAACTGCGTGTACTATGAACTCGAGGGCGGGAGTTTTGTTTGCGTGCGGCCGAGCGGCACCGAGCCCAAGCTGAAGATTTATTTTTCCATCCGCGCGAAGGACGAAAATGCGGCAAATGATGAACTCGCCCTCGTCAAGGCGGACGTCGAAAAATTGCTTGCCTCCGTCAAATAGGCAGGGGGTGTCAAGTAAAATACCTTGACAGAAAGCGGCGATTTTTAAGCAAAAAACATAGGGTGTCAAGTGAAATACCTTGACAGGGTAAGAACATGGACATCGGAGAATTATCGCAAAAATTCGGCGTGAATGCGGAAGTGGGGGAAGGAGGAAACTTTCCCCGCTTTTTGCAGTCCGCCGCGGGCAAAAAGACGCTCGTCGTCACCGACGAAAACACGCTACCCATTTCTCAAAATATTGTAAATTCCTTGGAGAGGAGCGGCGCGCACGTTCAGTCCCTCTCCTTTGCCGAGCGGGAGCCCGTCGCCGACGAAAAGACGGTGGAGGCCGCAAGGAAGGCGGGGGAGGAGGCGGACTATCTTCTCGCCGTCGGCGCGGGGACGCTCAACGACGTCTGCAAGCGGGCGGGCTTTTTGCTTCAAAAGCCGAGCGGCGTATATGCGACCGCTCCCTCGATGGACGGCTTCACTTCGGGCGTCACCCCTCTCATCGAAAAGGGGTTCAAGATCACGCGCAGTGCGCAGGTCGCAAAGGACATCCTCATCGACTACTCGGTCTTAAAAGCCGCTCCCCGCATGATGATCGGCGCGGGAGTGGGGGACATTCTCGCCAAATATTGCTGTCTTACCGATTGGCGCATTTCCCACCTTTTGACGGGGGAGGAGTACAACACGGAGGCGGCAAACCTCATGTACGAGGCGGTAAAGGCGTGCGACGAGAGCGTGCCCGCCCTCATAAAAGGGGAGGAGAAGGGGGTGGAAATGCTCATGAACGCCCTCCTCATCTCGGGGTACGCCATGGTGATCGCGGGCAATTCCCGCCCCGCCTCGGGCGCGGAGCACCACATGAGCCACTTTCTCGAAATGGACTTTCTCCGCCGCGGGGAGCGCATTCCTCTCCACGGGGTAAAGGTGGGCCTCGGCACCGCCGTGTCGCTTTGGCTGTATCATCACTTACGGCAATTCCCCGCCTTCGAGGGGTGCGAAAAGGTGTACGAAGAGGCCGAAAAACTGCCCGATCCGCAATACGTATTGCAAATTTTGGGGAGCCTCGGCTGTCCCGTGCGCTTCTCTCAGCTCGGCGTCTCCCGCGAGACGGTGAAAAAGATGCTCTTCGAAGCGTACAAGATCCGCGACCGCTTTACCGTGCTTACCCTCTATTGCACCAAGGGGTTCATGCAAGAGGCGGCGGAGCCCATTCTCGGGGAATTTTATTAAAATTGTGTGAAAAATTTTTGTATTCCCCCGCCGAAGGTTGACAAACTGTTCGGTCGGGGGTATTATTTTATTCAGGAGACTTTACCTAAGACAGGGGGATGTATGTTACAGGTCAAAAACTTAGTCAAACGGTACACGACGAAGGGAGAGACGGTCACCGCGCTCGACCACGTTTCGGTGGACTTTCCCGAAAAGGGCATGGTGTTCTTGCTCGGAAAGTCGGGGAGCGGCAAATCCACCCTCCTCAACGTCTCGGGCGGGCTCGACAGCCCCGACGAAGGGGAGGTCATCGTAAAGGGCAAATCTTCCAAGGACTTTTCGAAGAGCGATTTCGACAGCTACCGCAACACCTATCTCGGGTTTATCTTCCAGGAATACAATATTTTGAATGAACTTACGGTGGCGGAGAACGTGGCCCTCGCGCTCGAACTCCAAGGAAAGCCGCGCGAGAAGTCGCTCGTCGATTCGATCCTCGAGCAGGTGGACTTGAAGGGGCTCGGCGACCGCCGTCCCAACACCCTTTCGGGCGGACAGAAACAGCGGGTCGCCATTGCCCGCGCGCTCGTCAAGGACCCCGAGATCATCATGGCGGACGAGCCCACGGGCGCGCTCGACTCGGCAACGGGCGCCCAGGTGTTCGACACGTTGAAGAAACTCTCCGCCGAAAAACTCGTCGTCGTGGTCTCCCACGACAGAGAGTTTGCCGAGCGGTACGCCGACCGTATCATCGAACTCAAAGACGGCAGGATCGTCTCCGACATGAGCAGAAGCGGCGAGGAGACGTTCGGAGAAAACCTCATCGAAGGGGAGCAGTCCTTAACGGTCGCCTGCGGCACGGCCTTAAGCGACGAGGAGGCGCAGAAGGTCGTTTCCTTTTTGAAACGGCACAAGGGGAGCCTTCTCATCTCGGCGCAGGAGGAGGCGGCAATAGAGCGCAAGGCGGTATTTGCCGAGACGCAGGCCGAAGAAAAACCGCGCGAAGAGGACACGAGCAACTTTATCCGCTCCAAATTCCCCATGCGCTATGCGGTGAAAATGGGGCTCTCGGGGCTCAAATTCAAGCCCGTCCGCCTCGTGTTTACCACCCTTCTTGCCACCATTGCCTTTATCGTATTCGGTATTTTTTCCACCCTCGTCACCTACAACGAGCAGGAAGTGTGCGCAACGACGCTGAATAGTTCGGACTTTGTCGCGGCAGTTTTGCAGAAAAAGGGATGCCGTTACTCCAATTCCGCCCAATCGGACAGCGCTATCCCGTATTTCCCCATCAACCTGACGCAGAAGCTACACTTTGATGAGCACGACATCGCCATTATCGAAGAAGAGCACCCCGAAATGAACTTTGTCCCCGTGCTCGATCTCGGTCTTGCGCCCTTTGAACTGCGATCTTCCATGCAGGGGACGGGCGACGCAAGCTATGGTTCGACCGAATATTATAGTAACACGCACATCTTGAACGGCTTTGCGCGGGCTTCGGATATTCAAAGCAAGACGCCCTTCGTCTTGAAGGAGGGCAGGTGGCCGCAGTCCGCAACGCCCGACCGGAGCGAAGTGGTCATCTCCACGGCGCTCTTCGAAGCCTTTTGCTGCTATGGCTATAACGCCCCGTCGGACGAAACGCCCCAGGCGGTCAAGAGTTTCTCGGACCTCGACGGAAAGCTCATCGTGGCGACGGCGGGCGCAACGAGGGTCTACCTCAAAGTGGTGGGGCTGTTGGACACGGGCGAGGACTTCTCCGCATACGACGGTTTGAAAGACGGATCGATGGCAGAGGAAGGGATCGACCTAAAGGACGCGAAAGAACAGTTTGCCAAAATTTTCCGCTATTCCTTCTCCTCCCTCGGGATCGTGGCGGACAGTTTCTATGAAGAGAACAAGGACGTCGATTACGCCCCGATGACCTATGAGGCAGCCATGCTTGAGGTCCGCCGTGGGGGCTGGAAAACCAAATATTACGAGGACGCCGAAAACAGCGTGCTCTATGCGGGGCTGTACTCCACTTTGAACGTGGACCGCAAAGCCCGCTGCACTACCCTCATGAGCTATCAGAGGATGATAGACGAGGAGCGGGACGTGTACTATTTCACCCCCTATGACTTTACGTGGGACATCGCGGCGGGCGAAAGATTGCTTACCAAGATGTTGCCCATTGTGGGACCTGTCGCGGGGATCCTCGCCCTCTTTTCTGCGCTCCTTCTCTTCAACTTTATCTCGGCAAGTATCAATGCGAAGAAGAAGGACATCGGCGTTCTGCGCGCGGTGGGCGCAAGGGGGATCGACGTGTTCAAGATCTTCATGGTGGAGGGGCTTGCCATCACCCTTGTGAGTTTTGTGCTCGGGTGCCTCGGGAGCCTCGCCGCCTGCTCGATCGCAAATGCCTTTATGCTCGACCGGAAGGTGCTGACCTATCCCTTCTTCCTCTTCGGCTGGGCGAATATGCTCATCGTGCTCGCCGTTGCCATCGTGACGGCGGCGGTCGCCACCACGGTGCCCGTCTTTCTCACCGTCCGCAAAAAGCCCGTGGAGGCGATCAGGGCGATCTAAAAAAAGCGCTTTCCCTTTCCCGCCCGAAAAATTTTATAAATTCCCGAAAATTTGCGGGCGAAAAAAATTGACAAGCGAGGAAGGGTTTGCTATAATACTTGAGAAATAAGTGCTTCGGCGAAGGAGGGTTGAGAAAGGATGTCCACGATCAGAGTCGGCGAAAACGAAAACTTGGAGAGCGCGCTTCGGCGCTTTAAGAGAAAGTGCTCCCGCGACGGCATCATCGGCGATCTCCGCAAGAAGGAGTTCTATGAGAAACCTTCTGTCAAAAAGAGAAAGAAATCCGAAGCCGCAAGAAAGAGAAGCAGAAATTGAAATCAGATCCGTAACGATTCCCGTTACGGATTTTTTTTGCAAATATTGTCGAATGATGGGAGCGAAACAGGAGGGAAATATGGAACGCACTTGGAAAACGCTTGCAAAAGAGGCAAAGGCGCGCATGAAAAAGGGCTTTTGGCAGGAGTTCGGGGAAAAACTCGACAGCGAACGCTCCCACGCCAAGGAGCAGGGGATCAACGAGGGCAAAATGGAACGCTACTTCCGCGAGAAGGTGGCAACGGAGATCCGCGGCGAAACGCCCGACGAATTCTACCTCAAAGTGCGCGATCTTCTCCTCAGCGAGGGGGAGGTCTCCGACGCCATCGGCAGGCTTACCGACAAGGAGTATTACGCCACCCTCTCTTACGGCGAAAAACAGCGGTATACCCTCGAACTCTCCGAAAAATATCTGCGCGCCCTCGAGCGGTTCAAGCGGGAGTATGAGTTCGAACTCAAAGGCCGTACATAAACGCTTTTTCTTTTTCGTTCGCTTGCCTTTTCAACGGGGAAGTGATATAATGGAAAAGTATGGAACTTTTTGACGAACTCAACGAGGAACAGAGGCTCCCCGTCGCGGATACCGAGGGGGCCGTGCTCGTCCTCGCGGGGGCGGGAAGCGGAAAGACGCGCGTGCTCACCGCCCGCATCGCCCATCTTGTGGGGGACCTCGGGGTCTCTCCCTCCAACATTCTTGCGATCACCTTTACCAACAAAGCCGCCGACGAAATGAAGGAGCGGCTTTTTGCAATGACCGAGATCGGCGGCATGTGGGTGTGCACCATCCACTCGATGTGCGTCAAAATTCTCCGCATGTACGCCGCGCGGCGGGGGCTCAACGAGAATTTCTCCATCTACTCCGAGGTGGAGCGCACCGCCGTCATCAAACAGGCGTTCAAGGAGTGCGGCTTCGAGGAGGAGGGGATGCTCAAAAATGCGAAATATCACATCTCCAACGCCAAAATGCTGGGGCTCTCCCCCGAAAGTTACGCCGCGCGGTGCGGGCGGGAGAGGGGCATGGACGCCGTCATCAAAATTTACACCAAATACAATCTCCACTTGAAGCAGAACAACGCGCTCGACTTCGACGATCTGCTCACCGAGGCGCGCGACCTCCTCTCGGAGGATGCAGAGGCGCGGGAATACCTCGCGGGCAAGTTCCGCTATATCCATGTGGACGAGTTCCAGGATACCAACGCCGTGCAGTTCGACATCATCAAGATGCTTGCAAGCGTGCACGGGAATCTCTTTGTGGTGGGGGACGACGACCAGTCCATTTACGGCTGGCGGGGAGCCGAGATCGCAAACATTCTGCATTTCGAGCGGTCCTTTCCCTCCGTCAAGACCTATAAACTGCAACAGAATTACCGCTCGACGGGAGCCATTCTCGCCCTTGCCAACGCCTCTATCGGGCACAACGCCATGCGGAAGGGCAAGAAACTCTGGACGGAGAAAGGGGAAGGGGAAAAGCCCATCTTTTACGAGGCGGACGAGGAGGCGGGAGAAGCCCTCTACTGCGCCCGCATCATCTCCGAATACGTGCGCAAGGGGTACCGCCTCTCCGACTTTGCCGTGCTCATGCGCATCAACGCGCTGACCCGCTCCTTCGAGCAGGAATTTACCAAATACAACCTCTCCTATAAAGTGTTCGGCGGCTTCAAGTTCTTCGAACGCAAGGAGATCAAGGACGTGCTTGCGTATCTGCGCATCGTCTCCAACCCCTTCGACAGCGAGGCGGTGCAACGGGTCATCAACGTGCCGAGAAGGGGGATCGGCGGAAAGACGATTCAGACCCTTCAAGAGTACGCGGACAGGGAGGAACTCACCCTCTATGACGCCGTGCTCGACTGCGACGCCCTCCCGCTCACCGAGAGCGCCAAGGGCAAATTGAAATCTTTCCGCGACTTTATAAAGGAGCTCATCATCCGCTCCGAGGAACTTCCCCTCGACAAACTCGTCTCCTACCTCATCAAGACGTCGGGCATTTACGACATGTACTTCGACGGCACCGACGAGGGAGCCGCCAAGCGCGCCAACCTCGACGAATTCCAGAACTCGGTGGAGGAGTTCGTGCGCATGAACGAGGAGGGGAGTCTCTCCGACTACCTGCAACAAATCACCCTCTACTCGGACACCGACGAGATGGACGACGGCGACTACATCACCCTCGCCACTATCCATTCGGTGAAGGGGCTCGAATTCCGCTGCGTCTTCCTCTGCGGGTTGGAGGAGAACATCATGCCCACGCCGCGCGCCCTCGACGATCCCAAGGCCTTTGAGGAGGAGCGGCGGCTCATGTACGTCGCCATCACCCGCGCCAAGGAGAAACTGTGGCTTACGCGGAGCCGCAGCCGCTACCTCTACGGAAGAAGAGAGCCCACCATGCGCTCCCGCTTTGTGGAGGAACTCAAAGGAGAACTCGACCTGCGCGATACGGGCGCAAGAAGTTATGAACGCAGGGGAAGCTACAACGGTTACAACGGCGGCTATAACAGCTATAACGGAGGCTATAACGGAGGGGAGCGTTCCTTCGGACAGGGGAGAGGGGACCGCGAGGACGAGGGATTTTCCTTCGGCTCCGCAAAAAAACCGCCCGCCTTCGAGCCGAAACCGCAGACGGCAAAGCCCGCGGCGACAAAGTCCGCTTCGGGCGTGGAACTTTCCCGCCTTACCGTGGGAACGAAGGTAAGCCATCCCCGCTTCGGCAGGGGAGTGATCACCGCCAGAAAGAACGAAACGACCAACCTCATTGTCACCGTGCATTTCGAGATGGCGGGGAACAAAGACTTAGCCGCGACGCTTGCGCCGCTCACTGTTTTGGAGTAAGACGATGGACAGAATGCAGGAACTTTGCGAAATTCTCAACCGCTGGGCATACGAGTACTATGTCCTCGACGACCCGAGCGTGCCCGACCGCGAGTACGACCGCCTCTATGACGAACTGCGCGAGCTGGAGCGGGAGACGGGCACCGTACTTCCCCAATCGCCCACCCGCCGTGTGGGCGGGGAGCCCGTGAAGGGGTTCGAGCGGCACACCCACATCTCCCGCCTCTATTCCCTCGACAAGGCGGTGACGGAGGACGAACTCTCCGCCTTTTTCACCCGCGTGGAAAAGCACGGCGCGCCCACCTACACGGTAGAATACAAGTTCGACGGGCTGACCGTCTGCCTTACCTATGAGAAGGGGAACTTTGTGCGCGCCACCACCCGCGGCAACGGCGTGGAGGGGGAGGACGTCACCGCGCAGGCGCTTACCGTTAAGAGTTTTCCGCTCAAAATTTCCTACCAAGGGACCCTCGAAGTGCGGGGGGAGGCGATCATCCGTCTCTCCGCGCTCGAAAAATACAACGCGGCGCACCCCGAGGAACAACTCAAAAACGCGCGCAATGCGGCGGCAGGCGCCATCCGAAACCTCGACCCCAAGGTCACGGCGACGCGTAGTCCCGAAATTTTATTTTACGACATCAACTATATGAGCGAAAACCCCGTTGCCTCGCAAGAGGAGGGAATGGAATTTCTGCGCCGCGAGGGGTTCAAGACCTATCCCTATTTCAAAATCTGCAAGACCTTCGACGAGGTGACGGAGGCGATCGACGAGATCGAGATCGAGCGCAAGAAGATAGACGTGCTTACCGACGGCGCGGTCGTCAAGGTCAACGAGGAGAGCGTGCGCGCCGAAATGGGGTACACCGATAAATTCCCGCGCTGGGCGATCGCCTTCAAGTTCGAGGCGGAGGAGGCGGAAACGACCGTGCACAGCGTGCGCTGGCAGGTGGGCAGGACGGGGAAACTTACCCCGCTTGCCGAAGTCACGCCCGTCGAACTTGCGGGGGCGACCGTGCGGCGCGCCACCTTGAACAACTTCGGCGATCTAACAAAAAAGAGGGTGAAGGTGGGCTCCAAGGTGCTCATCCGCCGCTCCAACGAGGTCATTCCCGAAATTTTGGGGGCCGTCTCCGAGGAGGAGGGGGGAGTTCCCGTCGAAAAGCCCCTCTTCTGCCCCGCCTGCCACAGCCCCGTTGCCGAAGTGGGGGCGAATCTCTTCTGCACCAACGAGGAGTGCCCGCCCCGTGTCGTGCAAAAACTTACCCACTATTGCTCCAAAAACGCGATGGACGTGGAGGGGATGTCCGAACAGACGCTCTCCCTCTTTTACGACCGCCTCGGCGTGCGGCGGTTCTCCGATCTGTATCATCTTACCGCGGAGAACTTGCAGGGGCTCGAGGGCTTCAAAGAAAAGAAGATCGCCAATCTTCTCGGCGCAGTCGAAAAGAGCAAGCATATTCCCCTCGACCGCTTTTTGTACGCCATCGGCATCGGCGGGATCGGGCGGGTCGCCGCGCGCGACCTTGCCGCGTTCGGGAGTTTGGAGGCGATCGCAGACCTTACCTTCGAGGAACTCGTCGCCCTCGAAAACGTGGGCGAAATTACGGCAAACGCCATTTTGAACTACTTTGCAAACGGGGAGAACCGCGCAGAACTTTTGCGGCTCAAAGAGGCGGGCGTCACTCCTTTTGTAAAGGAGAAAAACGTGGGCGTGTTCTCGGGCGAGACGGTGGTGCTTACGGGGACCCTTTCCTCGATGTCCCGCCCCGAGGCGCAAAAACTCATCGAAGAGGCGGGCGGCGTGTGCGCGAACTCCGTCTCTTCCAAGGTGACCCTCGTCATCGCGGGGGAGAAGGCGGGCAGTAAACTCGACAAAGCGCAAAAACTCGGCATTCCCGTCGTGGGAGAAGAGGAACTTTTCGCACGTCTCGGCAGAAAATCGTGATAAAAAACTTGCCTAAACGGCCGAAGTATGTTATAATGATTTCCGTCCGAAAGCCGACAGGTCTTTTCGCATAGACAAAAGCAGGAAATGTGATCGTATGTACAGCATGACAGGGTTCGGCAAGGGAGACTACCGCGAGGGCGGTTTGGAGATCGGCGTGGAATTGAAGTCGGTCAACAACCGCTTTTTGGACGTCTCCATCAAATGCCCGCACATTCTCAATCCCTATGAAGAGACGATGCGCACGCTCATCCGCGAGAAACTCTCCCGCGGGCACTTGGACGTGTTCGTAAGCGTGCTCGACAAGCGGGAAAAGGAGCGCAAACTCTATGTCGATCTTGCGGCGGCGCGCGCCTATGCCGAAGCCGCGAAGAGCCTCAAAGAGGCGTTTCCCGACATCACTGACGATACCACCGTCACCTTCCTTTTGAAATCGCCCGACGTGGTGCGCACGGAGGAGACGGCGGAGGCGGACGAAGCCCTCGAAGAGGGGGTAAAATGCGCGCTCCTCTCCGCGCTCGAGGCATTGAAGGAGATGAGGCGCAAAGAGGGGGAACGGTTGAAAGCCGACCTTCTTGCCCGCATGGAGACGATCGCCGATCTGCGCGCAAAGATCGCGGAGCGCGCTCCCCTCGTTTCGGAGGAGTACCGCAAAAAACTTACCGAACGGGTGACCGAATTTTTGGGCGGCAAGGTGGACGAGAGCCGCATTTTAACGGAGGCCGCCGTCTTTGCCGACAAGTGCAACATCGACGAGGAACTCACCCGTCTTTTCTCCCACATTGCAGAGTTCGGAAAGATCTGCAAAGAGCCCGTTGTCGGCAGAAAACTCGACTTTTTGGTGCAGGAATTCAACCGCGAATGCAACACGATCTGCTCTAAGAGCAACGATAGCGTCGTGACCGCATACGCGCTCGATATGAAAAACGAAATCGAAAAAGTGAGGGAGCAGATCCAAAATCTCGAATGAAAAATATCTTATTTGTGATCTCCGGTCCGTCCGGGGTGGGCAAGGGCACCATGGTGGCGCGGCTTGCAAGCAAGGGAGAACTCATCTTTTCCGTCTCGTGCACTACGCGTAAGCCCAGAGAAGGGGAAGAGGACGGCGTGCACTACTTCTTTTTGACGGAGGAGGAATTTTTGCGGCGCGCGGATGCGGGAGAATTTTTGGAGTACGACAACCACTTCGGAAATTATTACGGCACCCTTCGCTCCTTTATCGAGGAGAAACTCAAGGAGGGGTCGGTCATTCTCGATCTCGACGTGGTGGGGGCGCTCAATCTCAAAAAGGCGTACCCCGAAGCGGTGCTTGTGATGCTTTTGCCTCCCGATAAAGAGGCATTGAAACAGCGGCTCATCCACCGCCATTCGGAGACGCCCCACCAGATAGAGGACCGTCTCTCCCGCGTCGATTACGAACTCTCGCTCCAGGACAAGTTCGACTACACCGTCCTCAACGACGAGGTGGAGAAAGCGGAAGAAAAGCTCCGCGAAATTTATCAAAAAGAAAAAAACAGAGCGTAAATATAAGGAGACAGATCATGGTAAACGAACCTTCGGTTGACGCACTCGTCAGAAAATTGGGAACGGAAGAGGAACCGATTTCCCGCTATGAACTGTGTGTGGTGGCGTCCAAGCGCACCCGCCAGATCATCGAGCAGATGCAGTCCACGGGTACGCTGGAACTGCCCGGGAAGCAAAAAGAGATCGTGCTTGCCTGCAAAGAGATCATGAGCGGCAAGGTCAAGTGCGCAAGAGACTAAAAGATACGCCCCGCTTTCACACGGGGTGTGTTTTTTAAGAGGAAGAGGATGGTTGCCGAGGTCATCGTGGACATCGCCCACAGCGATGTAGACAAGATTTTCGACTATTCCTGCGACCAAACGGTGAAGGCGGGAATGCGCGTCGTTGTGCCCTTCGGAAGGAGCGCGGCGACGGGTTTTGTCATGCGCGTGAAGGAAAAGAGCGACTTCCCCGCCGAAAAACTCAAAAAGATCTATCGGGCGGAGGAGGACTATCCCGCCCTCAACCCCGAATGCCTCGCTCTTTCGGAGAAACTCAAAAACCGCTACCGCTGTCCCATGGCGCTCGTGTTGCGCCTCTTTCTCCCCGCCGAGATGCGGAGGGGAAAGGTGGGGGAGAAGAGCCGAAATTTTGCGCGGCTGACCGAAGAGCCCTTTGAAATTCCCCCCCGCGCGAAACAACAGCTTGCGCTCGTGGAATTTTTGAGGGACAACAAGGAGGCGGACACCGCCTTTTTGCGCGAACGCTTCGGCAATGCGCTCAAAACGCTTACGGACAAAAAAATCGTGCTCGTCGAGAAGCGGAGGGTGTTCCGCGATCCCTACCGCGGCGTGGAGGGAGAGAGGACGGAACGTTCTCTTACCCCCGCGCAGGAGAAGGTGGTAAGGCAGATAGAGGGGACCGAAAAGACGGTCTCCCTTCTCCACGGCGTGACGGGGAGCGGAAAAACCGAAGTGTATTTGAGGCTCATCGCCCGCCAGCTCGAACTCGGGAAGACGGCGATCTTTCTCGTGCCCGAGATCTCCCTCACCCCGCAGATGCTCTCCCAACTCCGCGCCCGTTTCGGCTCGGAGGCGGCCATTCTGCACAGCGGGCTCTCCGTGGGGGAACGCTTCGACGAGTGGCGGCGGCTGAGGGAGGGGAGCGCGCGCATTGCGATCGGCGCGCGGTCGGCCGTGTTTGCCCCCGTCGAAAACGTGGGGGTCATCGTCATCGACGAGGAGCACGACGGAAGTTATTCCTCCGAAAACGCGCCGCGCTACAATACCTTCGACGTCGCCTATCTCCGTGCGAATTACAACAAGTGCAAACTCGTGCTCGGGAGCGCGACCCCCTCGGTGGAAACGTATAAACGCGCAAAGGACGGGGAGTTCGAACTCGTGCGGCTTCCCGAGCGCATCAACAGGCGCGCCCTTCCCGAGATTGATCTCGTGGATATGCGAAGAGAGGTGCGGCGGGGGAATCCTTCGCCCTTCTCCCTCGCCTTGCGCGAAAAACTCAAGGACTGCCTCGATGGGGGGAACCAAGCGATCCTCTTCCTCAACCGAAGGGGGTATGCGCAGACGGTTTTGTGCCGCGACTGCGGGTACGTTGCAAAGTGCGAACACTGCGACGTGGCGCTCACCTATCACAGCGAGGAGAACTGCCTCAAATGCCACTACTGCGGCGCGCGCTATCATATGCTGACGGGCTGTCCCTCCTGCGGGAGCGTGCACATCGGCTATGTGGGCACGGGCACCCAGCGGGTGGTGGGGGAACTCAAAAAACTCTATCCCGCGGCGCGCATTCTGCGCATGGACAACGACACGACGAGCGGCAAAGAGGGGCACTATAAAATTTTGAAACAATTTGCGGACAGGCAGGCGGACATTCTCGTCGGCACCCAGATGGTGGCAAAGGGGCACGATTTTCCCTCCGTCACCCTGGTGGGCATTCTCGACGCGGACATGAGCCTGCACTTTCCCGACTACCGAAGCGGGGAGCGCACCTTCCAACTCGTGACGCAGGTCGCGGGCAGGTGCGGCAGGGCGGAGGAGCGCGGCGAGGTCGTTTTGCAGACCTACGAGCCCGAGAACTTTATCCTGCGCTTTGCGGCGAAGTACGACTATGAGGGGTTTTACGAGCACGAGATCGCCATGCGCGCGGGCATGTTTCCGCCCTTTGCGAAAATCGTGCGGGTGATGGTCGTGGGCGAGGACGAAAAGGAGACCCTTTCCGCCTTGAAAGAGGTATTCGGGAAACTCGAAGGGGTGTATGCGAAACAGCCCGAAAAGTTTTTGTTCTTCAACAAGATGCACTCGCCCATCAAGCGGATCAAGGAAAAATTCCGCTATCAGGCGCTCATGCGCATTACGGACGGCGCGCCGCTCAAAGAGATTTATGAGATCTGCGCCGCGGCTTCCTACAAAAAGACGGTCGTCTATGTGGAAGAAAATCCGAGCAATTTAAGCTGATCCGCTTTTGAAGGCGGGTCCGAGGTAAAATATGATACTTGACATCGTACAAGTCGGCGACCCTGTTTTAAGACAGAAATGCAAACCCGTGACGCGTTTCGACGGGGAACTTTGCAAACTTCTCGACGACATGAAGGATACCCTCAAACATGCGGAGGGAGCGGGACTTGCCGCGCCGCAGGTGGGGGTGCCCATCCGCGCGGTCGCCGTGGACGTCGAAGAGGGGTATTTCGAATTTATCAACCCCATTTTCGTGTGGCAGAAGGGGGAACAGTGCGGACCCGAGGGGTGCCTCTCCGTGCGCGGAAAGATGGGGGACGTCACCCGACCTTCCAAGGTGAAAATCGTATTCCAGGATAGAAAGGGGGATAAATATTCCCTCGTCGCGCGGGACTTTTTCGCCCGCGCCGTCTGCCATGAGCTCGACCACCTCGACGGCGTGCTCTACACCGACAAGGCGAGCCATGTGCGCGATTCGGAGGACTAAATGAAAATTATTTTTGCGGGAACGCCCGACTTTGCGGTGGAGCCGCTTTTGACACTCAATGAGGCGTTTCCCGTCTCAGCCGTCGTCACCCAGCCCGACAAGCCGCAGGGGAGAAAGGGCGTCTTGACCCCCTCGCCCGTGAAGGTTACGGCAGAGAGGCTCGGCATTCCCGTCTTTCAGCCCGAAAAGATCAAAAACGAGACGGAACTGCTCAAAAGTTTACGGGCGGATATTTTAGTGACCTGCGCCTATGGGCAGATCTTAACGCAGGAAGTACTCGACAGCTTCCCCCTTGGCGTTTGGAATATCCACGCCTCTCTGCTTCCCGCCTACCGCGGAGCCGCGCCCATCGCACGCGCCCTCATCGACGGTTGCCGCGAGACAGGCATCACCATTATGAAAACCGAATTGGGGCTGGACACGGGGGATATTCTGCTTGCCGAACAGTGCACCATTTACGACAGCGACACCCTCGGCACCCTTGAAGATCGGCTCTCACGTCTGGCGGCGGAACTCATCGTTGAAGCCGCAGAAAAGATCGAACGGGGGGAGCTCTCCCTTACAAAGCAGGGGGAGGGGTTCACCTGCAAAAAAGTCAGCCGCACCGAGGTCGATTTTTCGAAGTCTGCGCGGGAGGTAAGCTGTCTTATTCGCGGCCTTTCGCCTTCCCCCTTCGCCTTTGCAACGATCGGGGGCATGACTTTGAACTTTTGGTACGCGGAGGAGGTTCCCTGCGATTCGGACGCGCCCTTTGGCACCGTACTCTCCGTTTCTCCCAAGGAGGGGCTCATCGTCAAGTGCGGAAAGGGCGCCGTGAACATCCTCGAATTGCAACCTGCGGGCGGGCGGAGAATGTCTGCGCGCGACTTTCTCAACGGAAGAAAAATACAGGCAGGACAGCGTTTTGACCAACCCCTTTTATGACCCGTATCGCGTTTTAACGAAAATTTACGCCGAGGGAGCGCACCTTAAAATCGCCCTTGCGGAGACCGACCTCGTGGAACTTCACCGCGCCCGCACCGTGAAAACGGTGTACGGCGTGCTCGAAAACGACGGCTATCTCTCCCTCTGTATCAAGACGTTCGCGCAAAAGAGCCCCAAACAGACGGTGCGAACTCTCTTAAAAATCGCGCTCTACTCTCTCATCTTTTTGAAAAAACCCCGCTACATGGTGACGGACACCGCCGTCGACCTTCTCAAGAAGATGGGCAAAGGGGGAATGGCGGGCTTTGTCAACGCCTTTTTGCGAAACTTCGACGAGGCAAAAGTAATTCTTCCCGCGGGGGACGAGGGGCTTGCCGTCAAATACAACTTTCCGCTGTTTGCGGTGAAGAAACTCAAAGAGCAGTACGGGGAACGCGCCGAACAAATTATGGCGGCGAAGAGCCGCGGTGTAAGCGTTCGTTTTGTGCGCGGAGAGGAGAACTACCTCAGCCGTCCGCACGAAAACACTCCCTTCGAGCACCTCTTTCTCTTTCCCAATTTCGTCCGCGACGACGGATTTTTCGAGGGCGATTATACCTTCCAATCGGTGGGGAGCGTGGCGATCTGCTCGGTCGTCGAGCCCTGCGGAAACCTCCTCGACGCCTGCGCCGCGCCCGGGGGGAAGAGCGTTCTGCTCTCCGAAAAGTGCGCCCATGTTACGGCCTGCGAACTGCACGCGCACCGCGTCTCCCTCATCGAGAGTTACCTCTCCCGCATGGGCGTGAAGAACGTGACGGCGGCCGAGAGCGATTCCACCGTCTTTCGCCCCGAATGGGAGGAAGCGTTTGACGGCGTGCTGTGCGACGTGCCCTGTTCGGGGCTCGGGACGGTCGCCGAAAACCCCGATCTGCCTCTCCGCAAGACGGAGGAGAATTTCGAAGAACTGCAAAAGACGCAACTTTCCATTCTTAAAAACTGCGCCCGTTATGTGAAGAAGGGGGGCGCGCTGTACTATTCGACCTGCTCTATCTTGGAAGAGGAGAACGACAAAATCGTCCGCGCCTTTTTGGAAGGGGGCGCGTTTGAAGCGGAAGAGGCGGACTGCCCGCTTGCGCATGAAAAGACGGTATACGGGCTCCAATTTCTGCCCGATACAGCCTATGGCGCGGGGTTTTACATCGCCAAAATGAGGAAAGTATGAAGGAAATTTTACAGGACCTTTCCCGCGGAGAACTTACGGAGCTTGTAAATCGCTTGGGCGAGAAGAAGTTCCGCGCCGAGCAGATTTATCTCGGGCTCATGCAGGGGAAGAAAATTTCCGAATTGAATATTTCGCCCGCTCTCCGCGCCGCTCTTTTGGAACGGTTCGAGGACGAGCCCGTGCGCATTTCGGAGACGTTCGTCTCGCAGGAGGACGGCACCAAAAAGTATCTGTTCGCCCTTGCAGACGGGAATCTCATCGAGGGCGTGCTCATGAAGTATAAATACGGCAACACGCAGTGCGTCTCCACGCAGGTGGGCTGTCGTATGGGGTGCAAGTTCTGCGCTTCCACGCTCGGCGGGCGGGTGCGCGACCTCACCGCGGGGGAAATTTTGTGCCAGATTTTGGCAGTCAACCGAAGCGAGGGGGGAACCTTAAAGGAGCGCGCCGTTACAAACGTTGTGCTCATGGGGAGCGGCGAACCCTTCGATAATTACGAGAACGTGGTGCGGTTTTTGCGCAACGTTACGGCGGAGGGGGGAATTGAAATCAGCGCGCGGAACATCAGCCTCTCCACCTGCGGGCTGGTCCCCGAAATGAAGCGGTTTGCGACAGAGGGGATCCCGCTCAACCTCACCGTCTCCCTGCACGCCACCACCGACGAGGAGCGCGCACGCACCATGCCCATTGCCAACCGTTATAAAATTTCCGAGATTTTGGAGGCGTGCGCGAACTATTTTCAAAAGACGGGGCGGCGGTATATCTTCGAATACACCCTCATTTCGGGGGAAAATGCCGACGAAAAGCACGCTTTGGCGCTTGCGAAGCTGTTGAAAGGGAGGCCTTGCCACGTGAATTTGATCCGCCTCAACGCGGTGAAAGAGCGGTCGCTCCACGCCGCCGAGGAAAAGACCGCCCGCAGATTTTTGCAGGTTTTGGAGGAGCAGGGCATTTCGGCGACCTTGCGCCGCAGTATGGGGTCGGATATCGGCGGCGCGTGCGGGCAACTTCGCTATTCACGAATTTTTCCCGAGGGGGAAAATACGTGACGGGGAGTTCTAAATCTGTCATTTCGACTAAGCGAAGCGCGTGGAGAAATCTTACATTATTAAAATAAGGTAGAGATGTCTCCACTTCGGTCGACATGACAATTTGGAATGGCACCCTGCTTGCCCTAAATACGTCACCCTGAGCGAAGTCGAAGGGTGTCCGCATTGTAATAAGGACATTCCTCGACTGCGCTACTTCGTCGCAGGCTCCTCGTGCCGCGCTTAGAGAATCAGAACTGCGCGCGGGGCGGAATGACGTGATTTGGAATGGCGTTCAGTTCCTCTAACATTGGAATGGCACTTCGCTTGTCTCCCTTCAAGAAAGGGGACGCAAAATTCTTTCGGAAAACAAAAAAAGGAGAACGGTATGAAGATCAAAATTGCGCCGAGTATTTTGGCAAGCGATTTTTCAAAAGTCGGAGAGGAGGTCGCGCGGCTCGAAATGTGCGGCGCAGACTATGTTCACTGCGACGTGATGGACGGGAATTTCGTGCCGCCCATCACCTTCGGCGCGCAGATGGTCAAGGCCATCCGCCCGCATACAAAACTCCCGCTCGACTGCCACCTCATGACGCTCCACCCCGAGACCCACCTCAAAGATTTCGCCGAGGCGGGCGCGGACATCATCACCGTGCACGTCGAAACGGGCGATATTCCCGCACTCTTCAAACAAATCGAAAGCTATGACGTGAAAAAGAGCGCGGTCGTCAACCCCGAAACGGACGTTGAAAAACTCTTTCCCGCGGCGGAGATCGCCGACATGCTCCTTCTCATGAGCGTGCACCCCGGTTGGGGCGGGCAGAAGTTCATTCCCGAGACCCTTCGCAAAATCGAAAAACTCCGCAACTACTGCGTGAAGATCGGGCGGCCCGAACTCGACATCGAAGTGGACGGCGGGATCACCGAGGCGAACGTGGGGGAGGTCATCCAAGCGGGGGCGAACGTCATCGTGGCGGGCAGCACCGTGTTCAAAGCAAAGGATATGGCGGCGACGATAGGAAGGCTCCGCGGATGAAAAGCGAAACAGATGCGAAAAAGCGGGTGGTTATCCTTCTCAACGGCGAGCCCTACCGCGGCGAAATTCCCGATAAAAACGCATACGTTCTCTGTTGCGACGGGGCGTATTCCTGGGCGAAGGGGAAGGTGAAAATAGACGAGAATTTGGGGGACTTCGATTCCCTCGATGAAATTCCCGTTCCCGCGCCGCTCAAAAAATTCCCCTCCGAAAAGGACGAGACGGACGGCGAACTCGCCGTGGACAGAGCCTTAAGACTCGGCGCGACTGAACTTCTCTTTTACGGGGGCGGAGGGAGGCGGGAAGATCATTTTCTCGGCAATTTGCACCTCCTTCATAAGGCAAAAGAAGGGGGCTCAACTGCTGTTCTCGTGACAAACGGCGCAACGATTACCCTCGTCGGCGAGGGCGAATGCAGATTTTCGTGCGGCAAAAAGATCGTCTCGCTGTTGCCTTTCGGCGGAGAGGCGCATATCATGAGTATGCGGGGGCTCAAATATACGCCTGCCGATCTGCGGCTTTATTACGGCTCCACCCACGGCATTTCCAATGTTGCGGTCGAAGAGGAGATCTCCTTTCGGGTGGAACAGGGCGAAGTTCTCGTCATCATCAACGAGGAGGAAGTATGATCATCTGCTTGAAACTCCCGAGGGCGCTCGGGTGCATCGTGCGGCTGTTCTACAGGAGATGAAGTATATCGATCTGCATTGCGACGCCCTCACAAGCGAGGGCGTTTTGCAAGTCACAAAGGAGAATTTGCGGCGGGGCGGCTGTATGTTGCAGTGCTTCGCCGCTTTTGTCAATGTGCAAAAATGTACTCCCGCAGGGCGGTTCGCGCGGGCGGTTTTTCTGTGCGAAAAGTTCGATAAGATGTGCAAAGAGGAGGGCTACCGCGTCGTGCGGAAGTTCTCCGACATCGAAGAGGGGAAGCTCAATGCCATGCTCACGGTGGAGGAGGGGGGAGCGATAGAGGGGAGCCTTGAAAAGCTGGAAGAACTCTATTTTCGCGGCGTGCGCATGATGACGCTGACGTGGAATTTTGAGAATGAAATCGGCGCGGCGAACGCCTCCGCGTTCGCCGCGCCGCAAAATACGCCGACGGGTTTGACGGCGTTCGGGAGGAGCGCGGCGGAGCGCATGAAGGAACTCGGCATGATCGCGGACGTCTCGCACGGGAGCGACCGCCTCGTGAAAGACGTTGCCGAAATCATGAGGGGACCCTTTGCCGCAAGCCATTCCAATGCGCGTTCGGTATTTCCGCACCCGCGCAACCTCGGGGATCGGGAGATCCGCCTCATCGCGGACAGCGGCGGCGTCATCGGGCTCAACTTTTTTGCCGACTTTCTCTCTCCGGACAGAAGCGCGGCGGGGCAGAAGGAGGCGATCCTTGCCCATGCGGAGCATATCATAAAGGTCGGCGGCGAGGACGTTTTGGCGATCGGGAGCGACTTCGACGGCATTCCCGAAAATCCCTATTTGAAAAACCCGAGTTTCATGCCCGAATTTATCATGGAGCTGCAAAAAAAGTTCGGCGGGGACGCCGCCGAAAAAATTTGCCGCAAAAACGCCCTGCGCGTCTTTCGGGAAGTGTTGAAGTGAATGCGCTTTTTTGCCGAAGAACGCTTGCATTTTTTCATGTGATTTGATATAATCAGGTCATATCAAAAAACAAAGGACGTACTATGGAAAGGTCCGGAAAAACAAGATGGATGCGGCTGTGCGCGCTGTTGCTCTTTATGGCGTTTTCCCTTGCCGTGCTCTCTTCCTGCGGAGGGAAGGGGGAAGCGCGGAAGGTCGTTCCCGACGAGAACGCGGCGGCGACCGTCACCGTATTTGCAAGCAGCGGCGACGGCGAACGGGTATTTGGGCTGTTCAACTTCGGACATGCCTTTTTACTGCTTACGAACAAAAGCGGGGAAACGCTCGATCTGTGCGGCTTTTCGCTTGCTTCGGGAGAGAGCGCAACGATCAGCACCTGGTCGCTTACCGAGCGGTTCGGCGTGTGGTTCAACATCGAGAGCGCATTTGTCAAACAGCGGGTAAAGTACACCGACAGGCTCTCCGTCACCGTTCCCGTCACCAAAGAGGGACTTGCAAAGATAAACGGCTATCTCAAAGAGAAAAACCGCTGGTCGGTGACGACGAATTGCACGGCGTTTACGCTCGGGCTGTATAACCTCCTCGTTGCGGAGGACAACAAAATCGAGATCGCAGGGCTCCTTACCCCCAAGAAACTCAAAAACGAGATCGCCCGTTTCGAGGAGCACAGGGAAGTGGAGGAGATCGTAACCGAGGGCGAACTCGGATACCTTGACAAAGAGGGAAACTTTGTCGGCGGATTTGTGATGGAGTAAACTTATGAAACGCAAAGTGATGATCGTTTTTACCGTTGTTTTCGCACTTTTGGCCGCGTATGCGCTTTACAGCCTCATCGGATATACGGTGATCGAGTTAAAGTACCCCGTGTTGCGCGCGGGGGAGACGAGCGCATACTTCGGGGGGAACCTCATTATGCTCGGCGTGGCGGGCGGGGTGTTTTTGCTCTCCGTTTCGGCGTTCTCCGTGCTTTTGTACTTTTTGTTGAAGGACCGCAGAAAAGCCGCGGCCGCCGCCGAAGAGGAAGAACAGCAAAAGGCGGCATGAGAGGGGAGCACGTGAAAGCGTCATGCTGCCATCTTGGTGCGTTTGATTTTGAACGTACTTGGACGTAACAAGATTCCCTCGGGGAATTGCCGTGTCGGACTTTGTTATAACCTTTTCGGCTCGGAATGACGCGGGGGAGAGCCTGTTCGCCGCCCCACCCCCCTACCCGTTTTGGCGGCAGGGACCGCCAAAACCCCTTCGGCGATGCCACGCCTCATGTCGCGGCGCAGTTCACAGCGCACTGCGCTGTTGAACAGAATTGCGCCGCTCCACCCCAACACGGAAGGGGTAAATAAGAGGTTCCCACCGAACAGGGGGCGTCTCATTTTTAAGCATAAAAAAAGGACTGCGAGGGCAGTCCCTTTTTCGTTGATGTTTTGTGTTTTATACGCGTTCCACTTTATCGCTCTTGAGGCAACGCGCGCAGATATAGCCGGTCTCCACCTTGCCGTCTGCTTTGTAGGTCACCTTCTGGACGTTTGCGTTGAACGCGCGCTTCGTCTTGCGGTTGGAGTGGCTCACATTGTTGCCGCTCGTGCGTCCCTTCCCGCAGATGCTGCATACTCTCGACATATCTTCACCTCCGAATCGGTTATTTCCTGTTTTTTTCCGCAAGGAAAGACCCAATACGGAAATCTTTAATATCATACCATTTCTTTTTCGAAAAAGCAATTAAAAAGGAGGCCGTTTTTGAAAAATTTCCGATTTTTCGGGAAAAAATTTATAATAATGCTTGCAAAAAACGGAATAATAGGATAGAATAGGTAATGGCGGGCAACGAAAAGCCGCTCTTTTTGAGTTGCCCATTGGAGAACATTATGTCGGTCAGCACAAGCAACGCTTACGGAAAAATTTCTATCTCCGAACTCGCTATCGCAAAGGTAGCGTCCCAAGCCGCGATGGAAAGCTATGGCATCGTGGATACCGTTGCGCGCCGTTTTACCGATACCCTCGCAGAACTCCTCAAAAAGGACGCGGGCGGAAAAGGGGTAAAGGTCACCACGCAGGGCAACCGCATTTTCATCGACGTTTACGTTCTCATCAAATACGGCGTCTCCATCGAGGCCGTCGCCGAATCCTTAAAAGAAGCAATCAAATACAAAGTTGAAAAGTTTACGGGCATGATCGTGGACACCGTGAACGTCAACGTCATGGGCTTGAAACTGTAACGCGTCTGCGTTTTTATCAGCCCTTTTTTCATAACAGGCAGGCTGAGAAGTCAAGGAGTATCTCATGCAGAAAACAATCAACTGCGCGACCTTCCGCAAAATGGTGTTGGTCGGCGCAAAAATGCTTGACAATAACCGTGCAAAAGTGGACGCGCTCAACGTGTTCCCCGTTCCCGACGGCGATACGGGCACCAATATGTCCCTTACCATGCAGTCGGCGGTGAAGGAACTCACGGGCACCACTTCGAATAACTTTATGGAAGTGTGCGACTGCGTTTCCAAGGGCGCCTTGAAGGGCGCGCGCGGGAATTCGGGCGTCATTCTCTCCCAGATCTTCCGCGGAATTTGCTCGGTGCTCCGCGTGGGGAAACCCGATGTGGACACCCGCGCGTTTGCCAAGGCGCTCGAGGCGGGCACCAAGGTCGCCTATAACGCCGTTGCGATCCCCAAGGAAGGCACCATTCTCACGGTCATGCGCCTCATGAGCGAGTTCGCCGTGAAGAACGCGGGAAAATTCCGCGAATACGAAAATTTCATTCCCGCCATCATCGAGGAGGGGGACAGAGCGCTTGCCAAGACGCCCGAACTTCTGCCCGTTTTGAAGAAGGCGGGGGTCGTCGACTCGGGTGGCGTGGGGCTCATGACCATCATGCGCGGCTTCCAGGCGGCGATCATGGGGGACGAGATCGTCTCCGAAGTGCAGACGGAGGCCGCCAACGCGGCGCAGAGCCTCGACGCGGACTTCGGCGACAACTCGGACATCATCAACATGGACCTCGGTGAAATTCAGTTCGCCTACTGCACCGAGTTCTTCGTCATCAACTTAAAAAAGAGCACCACCCTTGCCGACATCGACAAGCTGAGAGAAAATCTCATGAACATCGGCGATTCGGTCATCTGTATCGGCGACCTCGAGATGATCAAAGTGCACGTGCACACCAACTGCCCCGGCGTGGCGCTTACCTATGCTTTGGAGCTCGGCGAACTCGACCGCCCCAAGATCGAGAACATGCTCGAACAGAACCGCGCCCTCAAAGCCAAGATCGCCGCGGAGAAAAAGGAGCAGGGGATGCTCGCCATCTGCACGGGGGACGGTATTTCGGACATTTTCAAGGATCTGTTCGTCGACCGCGTGATCGAGGGCGGGCAGACGATGAATCCCTCCGCTTCGGACATCGCCACGGCGGTGCAGAAGATCAACGCGGACAATGTGTTCGTGTTCCCCAACAACAAAAACATCATTTTGGCGGCGGAGCAGGCGAAAGCGCTTGTGGACAACCGCACCATTCACGTTATTCCCACCCGCAACGTGCCGCAGGGCTTTGCGGCGGCTCTTACCTTCTCGCCCGACGCAAGCGTGGAGGAGAACAAGACGAACATGATCCACGCGCTCGACAACGTGAAGGCGGGAAGCGTCACCCACGCCGTGCGCACCACGAGCGTGAACGGTTTCAACATTAAAGAAGGGGACATCATCGGGCTCGACGACAAGAAGATCCTCGCAAAGAGCGACAACATCGACGACACCGTGCTCAAACTTCTCGACAGGCTCAAAGAGGACCAGCACGAGGTCATCACCCTGTATTACGGGGAGGAAGTCAGCGAAGAGGACGCGATCGCGCTCACCGCAAAGGTCGCGGAGGCCTTCCCCGACTGCGACGTGGACTACCACAGCGGCGGCCAGCCCGTCTACTACTATCTGGTATCTTTGGAGTAAGGAATAAGCGGGTGAAAGCCCGCTTATCGTTTATTTGCGAATATGGAACTTACTGCGATCCGCGGGATCTCGGAAAAACGCGCAAAAGATCTCGCAAAACTTGGCATCACCGACACGGCGGAACTCGTCCGCTACTTTCCGCGCGCCTATCTCGACATGACCAACCGCGTCTCTATCCGCGAAGTCTTTCACAACGACATGGCGCTCATCGCCTGCACCCTCGTCTCGGTGGAGCCCGTCCGCTATACGGGCAGGACGAAACTCGTGCGCGCCCTTCTCGAACAGGGGAGGGACAACTTCACCGCCGTGTGGTTCAACATGCCCTACATCGCCCAAAAACTCAAACCGGGCGAATATCTCTTTTACGGGCGGGTACAGAACTATTACGACCGCATCTCCCTCGTCAATCCCTCCTTCGAGCCCCTCGAAAAGAACAGCCGCCTCAAAGGGCTCGTGCCCGTCTATCCCCTCAAAGGGGCGCTTACCCAGCGGCTTTTGCGGGACAGTATCACGGCCGCCCTCCGCACCGAGCCCATCAACACCATTATTCCCGAAGAACTCATCCGCAAATATAAACTTCCGCCGCTGAGGCAGGCCTATTTCGACGTGCACATGCCCGACTCCCGGACGCGGCTCTTGAACGCCTCCGAGCGCATCGCCCTCGAGGAGTATTTCACCCTCATTTCGGCGTTCAAACTCATCAAGGGGGATAAGAACGAGGTGCGGCTCAACCGCTACACCGTCACCGAACGGGAGGTCGCCGACTTCGAAAAACGCTTTCCCTTTGTCTTTACGGCGGGACAACAGGGCGCCGTGCGGGCAATTTATAACGATCTTACTTCGCCCGTGCGCATGAACCGCCTTTTGCAGGGGGACGTTGGGAGCGGCAAGACCGCCGTTGCGCTTACGGGCATCTTTATGGCGGTGAAGAGCGGCTTCCAGGCCGTCTATCTCTCCCCGACCGAAGTGCTTGCGGAACAGAACTATCAAGTGCTTTGCAAGACCTTCCCCGATTATCGCGTGGGGTATCTCGCGGGCGGCTCCACCGCCAAGGAAAAGCGGGAGATCAAGACTGCGCTTGCGATGGGGGAGATCGACATTCTCTGCGGTACGCACGCCGTGTTGCAGGGGGACGTCCACTTCAAAAATCTTGCCTTCTGCGTGTGCGACGAACAGCACCGCTTCGGCGTTTCCCAGCGCAATACGCTCAGCGAAAAGGGGAACGGCGCAGATGTTCTCGTCATGTCCGCGACCCCCATTCCGAGGACGCTTTCGCTCATCTTTTACGGCGACCTCGACATCACCACCATTCCCGATAAACCCAAGGAGCGGCAGGAGATCTCGACCTCGGTCATTCCCTCTTACAAATACGAGGACATGCTCGCCTACATCCGCCGCGAGACGAAAGCGGGCAAGCAGGCCTATTTCGTCTGTGCGAAGATCGACGACGATGAGGGGGAAGTGACTTCCGTCACCGAACTTTACGAGGAACTCAAAGGGAAACTCTTCGACGTGCGCTTTGCCCTCCTCCACGGCAGAATGAAGGACAGGGAAAAGACGGAGATCATGACGGCGTTCAAAAACGGGGAGTACGATTGCCTCGTCTCGACGACCGTCATCGAGGTGGGCGTGGACGTGCCCAACGCGACCATTATGGTGGTGTATAACGCCGAACAGTTCGGACTTTCGCAGCTTCACCAGCTTCGCGGAAGAGTGGGGCGGGGGAGCGACAAGAGCTATTGCTTTCTGCTCGTCGGAAGCGGGAGCGAGACGGCGACGGAACGGTTGAATATTTTGAAGAATACGGCGGACGGCTTCAAACTTGCCGAAAAGGACTTGGAACTGCGGGGCGGCGGCGACTTTTTCGGCACCCGCCAGAGCGGAAAATTTTTGCAGGACATCAAGAATTTGCGCTATTCCACCGACGTGATTTTTGCGGCGAAAAAGCTCTCCGACGAGGCGTTTGAAAAGCGGCTCAACTTCGAGGAGATCAAAGAGGCCGCCTTGAAAAAGTACGATAGCTTGAAAGACGTGGTTTTGAATTAAAAATGAATGCCGCGCGGCGCTTGATTTTCAAGCGCCGCGCGGCTGTGTAAATAGGGGGTAAAAGTTAAACGACGGAACCTATTGCGGAACCTATTGCGGAACCGATCGCGGCGCCGATTCCACCGAGGAAAACGAACGATAGGATCAAACCGAGAAACGTGACCGCCATTGAAGTTGCGCTGATGATGATCCCCGCAAGCGCGAGTCCTTTGCCCTTGCCGCCGAATTCGGGCGCGTGTTTATAACCGATGATCGAGCAGACCAAACCTGCGACCGAGATAAAGAAAGAGAGGATAAACCCGACGATCGCCCAAATATTCGTTGCTTCCTGCTGTCGCGGTTTTTCGCTTTCGGACGTCGGAACACCGCAGTAAATGCAAATTGCCGCTTTGTCGTCGATTTCTTTTCCGCAGTTTTTACAAAACATAACATATTCTCCTTTGTCGTTTTGCTTTATCATATCACAAGTATAATTGTGCGTCAAGTATTTTTACAAGAATAGTTGTAAACTATTTTTATGGAGACGCGCTTCGCGGAGAATTTAAGACTGCTTCGCAACGAACAAAAATATTCGCAGGCGACATTGGCCAAGGCGATAGGGGTCACGCAACAGTGCGTAAGCGAGTGGGAGCAAAAGAAAACGGAACCCACGCTTTCCTATCTGTGGCTTCTCGCCGATTTGTTCTCGGTTTCTATCGATGTTCTCTGCGGCCGAGAAGAATGGTAAATATATTGAAAATGGCAAATACTATTTTAACGCCCCGCGCAACTTTGTTGCGCGGGGCAGAAATTTTTTTGTAGAAGGTTTTTTCTTCTTGCCCCCCCTCCTAAGGAAGGGGTTCCTCTTCTTGCCCCTTCCTAAGGAGGGGGGGGGTAGGGGGGCGTGTTCTATTGTCATTTCGCCCCGCTGTTCCCAATATGTCATTTCGCCCCGCCCGCACTTTCTATGTTGTCTAAGGGCGGCACGAGGAGCCTGCGACGAAGTACCAAGCCGCTATGCGGCGCGTGGAGAAATCTCGCCTTATGATAATGCGGTAGAGATGTCTCCACTTCGGTCGACATGATATTTTAGAATGCGTTCTGTTTTCCTTTGCTGTCCCTTTTAGGTGGAGCATTGCATTCTGCCAACAGTTGATAACTGTTGGCGCAATGCGACAGGAGTGAGCGCATCAGAGGCGCGAACGGTGACCGAATGCGGGGCTCTACCCGCATGAGACAGTACCCGAGCGAAGCGAGGGGGAAAGGGTTTTCTCATACTGTCGAAAAACCCCTCAGTCGCGCGGGGCGCGCCAGCTCCCCTAAAGGGGCGCCGAGAATAACCCCCACCTGACGCCTGCGGCGCCACCCGCCCCCTTAAAAGGGGGCAGGTCCCCCCGAGGGTGGAGCGTCATTTTCGCAACAAAAAACGGCACCGATAAAGGTGCCGTTCGTGGTGGAGTTGCTCCATCCAAATCCGAACTCAATTCTTCTTCCAATTCTTTTAAGGTCAGCTCTCGTGTGCCGT
>CANRHB010000019.1 GCA_947630325.1 uncultured Clostridia bacterium | reverse complement strand
ACAAAATATTCCTTAATTTTTTCTTCATTTCAGCCCTCATGCTTTTCTCCTTTCATTTGAGCAAAAAAAAAAAAAAGAAAACCATTCGTGATAGATGGTTTTCTTTTCGGATACTTATCGCAATACATTCAAATCACTTAGAATATCTGCTAAGCGTTCTCCATTTTTCTTTCGAGAATCGATTTCCAGCAACTCACGATTGCTAAGTTTTCTTTTAAGTGCCCAGTAATACCCGAGTGATCTGTCATAGTAGTAATGTTCTTTAACATCCTTTTTTCGGTATACCTTTAACTTGCTTGCAGCGACGTGCAATCTTAGTGATTGCTCCTGTCGCTCCGGCAGCAGCTAACGGTACCAAAACCGGACATGCTTCAACAAGACCGCAGACAAAACCCGTCGCAGACTCGACACTTCTGCGAATAACGTATCTTCTGTGAGTTCTTTTTGCAATTCTCTCAAAATCTTTAATGTCGATAACTTTTCCCATGATTTTTCTCCTTTGATTTTTGGTTTTTAATAAGTTTCTCCATAAAAGGGAGTGAAAATCATGCGAAGTCGTGTCAGCTTTTTATGTCGTCTCCTGAGTATTGTTTGTAATCTCCTTGAACTGTTGGGTCCATAAAATTCGAATACCTTACCTTCCCGTTTTCTTTGTCAACCAAAGGCACGTCGGCCATGCCGATAGAGCCGCCCACGTCGTCTATTGTCAGTCCGTTTGGGACCAGAATAAATTCAAAGACTTTCGGAAACTCGTTGACGCAGTGTATGTACTGATCCGGGCAAGTCTTCGATATTATTTTACACGCTTCTTTTAATGTGACCATAGAGTCCTCCTTAATTCACAAAATCTTTTATTCTTTCAAGATCGGATTCACTTAGTCCGTCGACAATGTTCGCAAATTTGGCGAACGACGCTTCTTTGCCGGAATCTATATACTGTCTCAAATAATTTTCCAGATTGGAAGCACCGAGAGCAACCTGCCCATCCATAAATTCTACTTTTCCGTTTCTGATAAGCCAATTAAATGTATGAGCGACTGAATCCGATAATAGGTTTCCTGCACGTCTTTTATACAAATCGTTCCACTCGACTGCAACGGCGCCCGTGTCGCCTTCCGAATAAGATTTTGAGATCCTGCTTATAAGCCTTTCGACCGTCGGAGAGTGCACTCGTTTTACATCTCTTTCATTATCGGGGTCGAGATTAAATGCCCGGCAAATATTATCAAATGAAAAACCCTTTCCGCCTTGAGTATCTCCTTTGGCTGCCACATCATAGCCGCAGAGTCTTCCGATGGTAGCAACAACGCAATTATAACAATTATTGTGCGATTTAGTCGGATTCGCGGCGCGTATGGCTTCGTCTACAGATTCTCTGTTAGGCAGTTTTTTGAAAAGTTTCTTCGCGCTCGTGGAACGTCCCGGTTCATTGTCGCTTTGCAGTCCGGTAACAAACAAATTGCCCTTTTTGCCAAGAATTTCATCAAGCTTTTGTTTTCCTGCCTTTTTCAAACCGTCAAGTTTGCCGTGTTTGTTAAGCTCGTAAGCTCCGAGCGCGGCAAGAGCTGTGGCGGTAGCGGCAATTCCGATCTTTATCGCTTTCTTTTGTCGTTCAGTCAGCCGTCTGTCTTTTGGAGCGGATTCCTTTGTACCGTTTTCATCAACATTATAACGCTTTCGTCCGGCACTTGTCAATGACCCGTCTTAATTTTGAAATCGGCGTATGCCCCATCGTTGCCCTAAAATGCCATGGTGCTTTAATTCACTATTTGTCAAGCCTTTCTCGCCTCCTTTCATTATTCGAACGCGTCGCGGTTGTGTTTATAGGCGACATAAGCGTCCATCATAGCCGCGACCGGGTCGATCTTCTGCTCATAGCGTTTCTTGTAGAGCTTTCGATTTCCGTTTGTGTCTTCGAGCACGATACAGTTTCCCATCGCAAACATCATCAACGACTCGTCGAATATGAGCATTCTGTCTTCGGACAGCTTCTTCAGCTCTCCGAGAGGAACCGATTCGGTTTTTGCCCCCTGAATAACTTTTTCGACTCCGAAAGGTCCGTTCTCAGTCTGCCATCTTTCGACGAATTCCTGTGCGTTGTACGGGTCAAATCCGAAACTTCTTACGTCATATCCGCAGCTGCTTATATAAGCGTCGAGATCCTCGTAAACCACCATCATATCGAGCACAGTGCCGTCTAAAACAATAAGACTGCCCTCCTGCATGAATTCGTCATACTTTACTCGAAGCGCAGCCGGCAGTTTATTCAATGTACGTGATGAAATATAGTTTCGTGTCTTGACTCCGAATGAGCCGTTGCTAAGAGGAAACAAAAAGGTAAACGAGCAGAAGTCGTCACCTCTTGAAAGGTCTCCGCCGAGAGAACATGGCATCTGCCAGAACGAGCATTTTCTATGGGGCAAAGTTTCTTCGTATGTAAAATAATACGTGTAGCCCTCCATCGGGATACCGAAGCGCTTGGCGAGAATATCGTTTCGCGTTGCCGGTGCCTTTTCCGCTCTTTCGACGTCGAGTTGATACGTTTCATAAGTTACGGTTTGCCCGAGATTCGGATTTGCTTTCAGCCACTTCTCAGGCTCGCCGACTTCATCGATCGAATCGAGCTGGTACCACCAAATCGATACGTGCGGATTCACATAAACGCCTTTTAGAATGTCCTCAAGCTCCATTTTGATTGTGTCGCCGCTCCCGTTTCTGACTGTGCCTTCCGAGCTTGTTGCGATGATGAGATAATCATCTACTTTTGAAGCGCCTTGCTCTATGGCGCCTACAACGTCTTCTCTCACATCTCCCGAAAGCCACTCGTCGACCGTTGCGAGCTTCACTCTCAATCCCTGAAGCTTGTCCACGCTCATCGGACGTATCTCGATAAGGGAATTAGTCAAAAAATTTTCGATACCTTTTTTCGTGGAAGCGAGTTTTGCCCTATTCATTTTCGAACCGGTCGTATTTTGCAAAGTGCCGTCGGTCAGAAACTTGAACAGCGGACCTCTCGATCTGACAATAGCGGTTTTTATCGGCGACATCACCTCATCAGCTTGCCTCATTGTCGGAGCCGTCGCTATTTGGTGAGTTGTTGAGGTGTCGACAACATTGAAGTATGCCTGCATCGCTGCGTCGTACATAGACTTTGCGCCGCCTCTCCCAAGAATGATGTACTGCTTGTTGATCAAACGTTTCTTTATTCGCTTATTGACATAGTGCCCTCCGTAACCATTCGCATTCGGCTCGTAAATACTGCGTTCCACATAATAGTACCATCCGAAGACCTGTTCTCCCCAGAGTTTGAAACTGTCAAGCAGTATGAGATCTGAACCGTCGGTAAGAACAAGTTCATGTTCACAAAACTCGATCCAGCCTTCGACCGCTTCGTCGTCGTAATAAATGTTCGGATTATCGATAAGGTCATCGATACGATGCATCTCAAGCACGACTTTATTACAGACAGGAATCTCGCCACGAAGGACCGCGTCACGGAACATGCCGTAATACTTTGGAACGGCGGTATTTGATAGAGACATGGCTATTCGCCCTCGTTTTTATGCGCTCCAAAAGCTCGTAATATATTCGAATTTAAATCGCGCTTAGATAGAACGTTGCTTATTGAATTGATGCTCGATAAAATACTGGATGTAGAAGAAAGAAGGTCTTTGACTGTCGAGGTTGTGGTATTTATTTTACTTAAAGCTGCGCGTCCAAAACTCACGTCCTGACGGCGAATGCTATTGTAAGATTGCTCCAGTTGAATTCTTTCCAGTCGTTGCATTATTTCTTCGTTACTCATAGTAGCGACATTCGTCTTTTCATATCTGTACCCCACCTTAGCATGATATCCTATCTTTTTAGGTGTCTCATTCTCCCTGTTGTATCGTTTTTTTCCTGCGCTTGTCAGTGTCCCGTCCTTGTTCTGAAACCGTCTGACTCCCCACTTCTGACCAAGAATGCCATGATGTTGAAGTTCGTTTTCTTTCATTTTGATTTTCCTCCATATAACTAATAAACAAAAAAAAAGAGAAGCCGACGATAGCTTCTCTTTTTCCTGTACGACTATTTATTTCTTTTTGCCCTGCGAAAACATGTGCTCCAAATTCACGTCGAGTCCGCACCTCGCAAGATCATAGTCCTCGACGATCAATCGGTTTTTTATTGTATCCAAAACTTCATAAAACGCCAGCGATCGTCCCTGATTGAATTTACTTGGATTGTTTCTCTCATCTTCGATAGCGTCCTGCGCATATCCGATCAATGATTCTACGACATAATCAAAGAAATCATCTCTCATACTTTGTCATTCCTCCTTTCGATTTCATCATTCCGTGCCTCAATAGATTTCTGAAAAGTATCGATTTCCTTTCTCCAGTGATTTATTGCGCCTTGTTGCTCCTCAGGAGATAGGTCAGACCAACCCTTATAATAATTCTCTGGGTGTTGAATTTTGTCTTCGTGCTCTGCTATCCTTTTTCTCAAAGTTGAAATCCCCTTTTTCAGAGATGAAGTCTTCTGCACGGATAATCCTCTTTCCGTTTTTATTATACTCTCTTTTTCCGACTTTTCAAGTGATTTCTTTTTTACATGACCGAGCTGTTCCGGTGTTCGTCTTACGCCCCACTTTTGTCCTTTGATTCCATGATGACAAAGATAGAGATTTCGGTAATAATCTTCAAGCCACATATCATGACTATTCCTTCTCGTGCTCATCAACGGCTACTGCAAGCCGCCATTCAAATTCCGCTATCTGTCTGTTTATCGCCTCAATAACTGCGGAACTCGACGGAGGATCAAACAAAAGTCTGACTTTGAGATAGACATAGGACTTAGCAAGCTCGTAGCTCACAGCGTCCGGCAAAAAATCACTCCATGTCGCAGACTTATCACTGATGGAAAAACCCGAGGCGGGACCGATACCAAGTTGAAACAGAACATGAAAAGCCGAGTTGATATGCATAATAATATCTGCATCAAAGCACTCATATTCCTCTGTGACTCCAAGTAATTTCTTTATCGACGTCAGTATACTTTCCATAGTTCCCCCTGTCATAAACCGAGTATTTTCCTACCGGCCAGCACGAGTTTTGAAACTCTCTGTTCACTAATCTTAGTCTGCTTGATCTCTTTGGGAATCACTTTTTCCATATCAAACACTACAACCGGTGATTTTGCTTTGAATCCTCCATAGATCGCGTCGTTTGTATCCAAAACAGCGCCATAACCGGCTTGCTTGCAGGCGGCAAAAAACTTCGTTCTTTGAGTGTATACGTCTTTTGCCTTGCGGGCGTTTCCCTGACCGTCGTAAGGAATAACATAATTGAACATGCGGTACACTTTTTGCAGATCCTCTGAAGATGGCGTATAATTCTCGTCCTGCATTTTTTGGATCACGTCTCGCGCTTCCCTATATCCTTTAAACTTGTATTTGTCCTTTACGAAATAATCCTGCATTCTGGAGTCATCGGTGACAAAATTGTAAAAGTCCCGATCTTTTTTATATAAAGATCTGAACACCTCAGCCCCAGAGTCTTCGCTTGCTACTTTAATGTCATCTGACAACGAATTATCGATCCGATATTTCAAGCATAATCCGTTGCCAATCGGCTTGCCGTCTTCATCGTAAAGGGTCTGCGGGATCGGACGATTGAATAACGCATTGTACTGATGTTTGTCAAGCGCGTTATGTGTTGCGTAAAACATATCAGTGTTCTTTGTCCTCTCCTGATCATAAGACAAAGTGGACAGTGTGGTCTTGTCTTCTTTTAGGACCTCGTCGAAATGCTTTTTGTTGTAGATGCTGTTGGGCGACAACCTTTTTCTATAAATCGCTCTTTTTTCTGCGGCGGTATAATCGCCCCCTCCAAGCGGATACGGAGGACCATTCTTCTTTCCCCATTTTTGTCCGAGGATTCCATGATGCTGTAAACTATTATCCATAAACCTCCTCCTTACCCGTGCTTCCAAGGGCACATATCGTTTTTGCTTCTCTCCTGCGGCATAGCTATTAGTCTGTAATCACCATAGTGGATCGCATTATGCGTTCGCAAAGTGGTCGTTATCAAGTAATCCATGTCGAACAGTGACTCGCTTTGATTTAGAATATCGTTGATCGTCACCGGATTCATATGATGAATCAGGACAGACCCTCTTATCTCATAACCTTCAACACCGAGATCGCATCCGTTATCGCGTATTATCACCCGGTCACGAACGCTTCTCCACTTTTGCGAACGATAGAGCATTTGGTTCAGGACCCTGTCAAACCCAAATGTCTCGATCCCGACAGAACCATCAAGTTTTAAATAGTCGTACCGTTCTTCAAAAGACGGAAAAGTAATCAATTCGGAATATGTTCTAATCATCGTCTTCATCTGCTTTCCCGCCGTAACGTTTCATAGCATTGACTGCTTCATCAAACAGCGCCTCGTAGTGCTTGGAAGACTGAATTGCTTCGGTTTTCGCAGACAGCAGTTCAGATTGCTTCTCTAATATCTCTTTCTCCAGCTTCTCTTTGGTCGAGCCGAGCTTCAAATAATGCGTTATCACCTGCGACGAGGCGGTTCCTTCTCGAAGCTGCTTTTCGGCAAGGTCGACAGCCAGTGCGATCAGCTGATTCTCTCTTGCCTCAGGAGTGAGAGCCGGTCTCATTCTTGACGATTTGTCTGTTTTTTCGCTGTTCTTAGTTTTTCTCACTGACTTTATGCCTCCTTTCACTGTGTTTTCTAACAGATTATTTGAAGTTTACGGCTGTTACATAATAAACAGCCCTTTGATGAGCCCGCAAAACGACTTTCCCAGTGGAGAAAACATCCATTGAAAGGAGAATAAACACCAAGAGGACCCATGGATACTGAAAAATATCATTCTGTGAGCTCATCAAAGGGCTGAAAAGACCCAAAAACGCGCAAAAATATAATTTTTGGCTGATTTCTGACCAAAATGACCCCCAAAAATATCCCGCCGGAGAATTTTTGAGGACCGCCGCGATTTGGGGAGGGGGTGTAAATTTTAATACACCCCCCTATAGGTCTTTTACCGCTCAATATATCCCCAAATTACTCATTTTTACAGACATTTTTGCTCTTTTTATCGAAAAAATCTCACTAAAAACGATTAAAAAAGCAAAATCCGCGTTGAGCGAAGCCATCATCGACCGCCGACGACAGCGTTGCGCAAGACTTCGACGAAAACTTTTCACACAGTTTGGGCTTGCGCATGACGAAAAACTCCGAATCCCACGAAACTGTCAAACTTCTCGACTGACTTTCTTGTAAACGTTCATGAAATCGTACTTGATTATTTCGTCGATCGCATCTTCAATTGCTTGTTCGTTTTCTTCATCTGTCAGCGAATCGGAAGTGTGAGCGATTCGCCCGAGATAGTCGCAAGAATTGTAACCTTTTTCCGCATCAAACAGAAACCAAGACTCGAATTGATCGAAAGGATCGAAAGGATTGTCAGTTGTTGTTAATCTGCATTCGCGCATTTAATCATTCGCTCCTTCCTTTTAAATATTTGGAAACAGTACTTGACGAAACACCAAGACTTTTTGCAATTTCAGAGATACTGTAACCTGAAGCGTTCATTGTTGCGATCTTGTTTACTTTTGCTGTACTTAAAGTTGTAGTTTGTCGAGGCGTTGCACGTTTCCGTATTTCGTCGATGTCGGCATGATCTAAGATTTTCTTAAGAACGTTTTCACTTATAGCGCCGGACTGAATGGCTTCCCATTCTCTGTCGTTTATTGTGATAGTCGTACGCTTTGCACCCACCTTTTGTCGTGCTCGGTTAAGTTCTTGCTGTTCCAGTTTTCCTATCTCTTTTTTGGTAAGGTCGGGGTATGCTTTCTTCTTGGCTGCGACCACAACATTTGCCATTCGCTGCGCCTGCCTCTCACGGGGGCGGTTCATTTCTGCCACATTGAGCTGGGCGATAAGGTGGTCTACCTCGGCCTGATAGGTCTCCCGGGCGGAGGCTTTATATTCGATCTTACCCGTGGATACCATCTCTTTGCGAGCCTGATTTGCCAAGGCTTTCATCTTATTGGCGTAGTCAGCATACAGAACCTCGGCGGGTGACCGGGCATCGGAAATAAGGGTGCGGGCGTCTTTTGCTTCTGCCATCTTGGTGCTCTTTTGCGTCCGCTTTTTTCCAGTTCTTGTGTCTATCTGATCCGTTTCTTTATAAATGTATTCACCTGTTTCGGGATCGATAGTCGGCGAACCCTTTCGCTTCGTTATCGACTGCTGAGATTTGGCACGGGATATTAAGGTGGAAGCCCCCCTATGGGTCTTTCCGTTTTCGTCGGTCGTTCCCTGATAACGATTTTTGAGAGACTCTATGTCGTTATCGCGTTCACTCTGTTTGTAATCGAGCTTATGCTTCGCAGCATCAATAACGACCATACTGTGGCGGACGGCGCGGGCGAGTTCTTCGGAACTTACCCCCTTACGGAGAGTCATATCGGTTATGAGATTAGAGATAGTCCCCATTTCTTTTTGGGTGTTTTTCATTATCTTGTATTCTTTCCCGTTCCGATAGTAATGCTCCGTCCCGTCAGCGTCTGTTGTCACCTTATCCGGTCCGTATTCGAGTTTAGGATCGAATCCCTCAAGTCCTTTGAGGGGCGGTGTAGACTTGACACGAACTTTACTTGTGGCGGAGTTGCACGGTATCACCATAACAGTGTCGCCGTCAAAATCCGCTCCCGAAAGCCTTGCCGCGACATTACTGTTGATGCCGATCGCGTCAATGACGGTTCCGAGCATCTTCTTCGCGTCGCCCTGCTTATTGTTTACGGTGAGGATCGGAATTTCAAAGGTCCCCCCATGGGGGTAACGTACAAGCGCAACTGTCTCACCATTGTCGAAAGTTGGTGCATAAACTTCATTATCTTTAAGTGAAGTCACAGGAAGTATGACCTTGTACTTCTGACGCGGGAGTGCCGCAGCTTTCAGATGAACGGCAGCAGAGTCGCAATCATCTGAAAAGGATTGGAGCAAAGTTTTCTTAACAGTCGGATTCGTAAGAGAACAGATCTCATCAAATTCTGCTTCTTTGTCGGCGATTGTCAACTTTAATTGCTTATTGATCAGTGCCCTTGGCTGCTTTGACAAAAATTGTGATGGAAGTCTGTCGTCCCACTCCTCCCAGTCTCCTTCTTCTGAACGCTTGTTGATCAAAGACAGCGACTGACGTTTGCCCGTAACAGGGTCGATGTGATCACCGTCGGGGTCATCATAATAACTTTGCCCCCCATGCTCCTTGATAAGCGAACCGAACGGGTTGTCGGGATCTTCCGAAATAGGTTTCAGCACGTCGAGCTTCGGTGTCCCCACTTTTTTATTCGTGTTGAAGCGAACGTCCACACCCTCGGGGAGATCATCGGAATAAATCGCCATCCCTTTCAAATACTTATTATCGTCGACAAGTATTCGAACCTGAGCATAGTGCGCCTCGCCGAGTGAAAGATCGGGTACACCGCGTCTCAGTTCAATGACACCGTCCATATCGATACCGCCTTCTTCGGCATAACGGATCGCAAGTCTTGACGAATCCATACTCTTGGGGTACACGAACGACTTTTCAAAAGTTTCTCCGCCATCTCGCGAGGTATAATCAACGAGAGAATGAACGTTTTCAAAGTCGTATATCGCGCTCGATACCTTTCGTCCCTGCTCATCGACCTTATACTCTGTACCGGGTGGGCACAAAACCTTCAAATTTGTCTGTTTGCCCTTGTTTGTTACCTGCGGAACGCCGCCTCCGAACGTATAGTATCCCTCAGTATCCAAAATATAAAGAGCCTGATTAAGAAGTTCTCTTGAGATCCCGAGTTCACGTTCAACGCTCGTTCCGACATCGATCATTCCTTTCTCATCTACCATCTGTTTCAGGAAATCCGCCGTCTTTCTTGCCCGACTCATGCGGGCTGCCGTATTTTCATTTAACAGAGCTCTTATCGACGAATCACTGTTGTATCCCATCTGCTCTGCGATCTCATTCAGACTATACCCCTTGTCTCGCAAAGCTTTAGCGGTGGCGGCCTCGACAGCACGCCTTTCGTTATTGGCGATGCTCAGTTGTGTTCGGAACTGGGACGTAGTCAAGTTCATCGATTTCGCAATAGCAGTGTCGCCGGTCCAAACACGACCGTCAGCATCGGTATACGTGAATCCCTGACGGCGCATTTCGTCAACTCGACTGACAAAATCGTCGTTATGCTGATAAGGATTTTCTCCCGATCCCCACGGATAACGTCCGGAACGACGAGGCATACCGTAGTGCATGAGAATATCATCAAAGACCCAACTCATAAAATCTCCTCCTGCTCCTTCATCTTGTTCAGTACCTTGTCAAACGTAATGATTTTGCTTATTATCGGCGTTATGTCCGCCGCCGTAGGTTCGGCTGTGATGATGTCGTCATTTTGATAGATCCGCAGCTCGACTCCTATTTCTCCGGGTTTGACTTTGTACTCCAAACAAAAAAGAGCAGCATATATCAATAGCTGCTCCATATGAGCCGGAATAGCTCCGGTTTTAAGATCGTGTATACGTAAAATATCATTTCGAAAGGCGATAGCGTCGGCTGTTCCGAAACAATTTTCCGAATAGAACAAGACTTGTTCAGGAGTCATGCGGAATCCGATCGCATCATTTACGTACATGTTCAAAGTTTTCGGTGAACGCGGAAGCTTTTGCCCGAGACGAATGCATTGTGCAGCGAACTCATGAAGCTCGGTTCCCTTTACGGTTGCCAGAAATTTTGCGTACGCTTCTGCTACTTTCGATTCGTCATAATTGATCCAGTGGTACTTACTGGCTCCGAGAAAAGCGTGCTGTCCTTCAAGACTCGAATGCCTGTTGAAGTTCATTTAATACTTCCTCCTTGTTTTCGGGATAGATGAATCTCGCAAACGACATGTTGTTCATCAGGTCAACGTAATAATCCTGATTCGGACGCTTTTTCGACAATTCGCTTTGCTTTCCTTCGAGTGCCGCCCATCGGTCGCCGACCAATATCAACAGATCGGGAAGGCCTTGATGTTCATGCGGGTCCAGATGAACAACGACCGCTCCCGGAAAGCGCTTTTTGATTTCTTTGATAAGATTTGTCTTAAAACGACTTTCAAGCATGGCTGCACTCCTTTCAGAAAACATAAAAAGAGAGTGAAAAAGCTATAAAAAACAGCTCATCTCACTCTCTTCATAAAAGGGTATGTTTTTTCTGCGAACCTGCAAAAGAAAAAACGGGAACGTCGTTAAACGCTCCCGTGAAAAGAAAATCAGGATTATGCCGTTTTTAAGTATATTTCTCCGTTTGGCAAAACCTTATAGTCTTTAGCGTCAATTGGAGAATATAAAGCGGTGTGAATAAACTTTCTTGCGGCAGATTCTTCGCCGCTGTTTAGCGTATCAATAATTTCTGATACTGCTTGTTCGATTTCTGTCTTGTTCAACTTTTTCCATGGCTTATCTTTGTGGTCTGCCACGAGCTTAGAAAGTATGCTGAAACTTCCAAGCATTCGTTTTTCGCATTTGTCGATGTAAGTCGTCAATTCACGTTCCAAATATCTTATGTAAGACGAATCGTGATTTTCTGAGTAATACGTTTCAAGAACAGTACTTACAATGCAAAGCTGTGTCGATAATTCAAGACTGTCTCGTATCTGTAACGCTTTTCTTACTGTCGTTTCAACATCGGCGGCATTCGAAGAATTGGTCAGCGAATCGAGATCCATCAGGTAAAATTCAATATCTTTCATCGCCGTCTTTTTTGCAGCCTGAAGACTCACGATCGTAGCAATCCGTTGATCATCATGTGTCATGAGCGAAGAGTAATTCTGATATGCGGATTTAACAAAAGCTATTTCAGATATCAACTCGGAGCGTTTGTCCCCATACAAGAATTCAAGAATTTTATCGGTATTGAGCTTCATCACGTTCAGCTTGCTATTTATCTGCGACAAAAAGTATTGTCCGGACGCAAGCGACATAACGCTAACAGCCGATAACGCGACAGCCTGTGCTTTCATCTTATAGAACGAGGCAGAACCGGCAAAAGCGCCATTGTCCCCCCGAACCATGCTTCCATATCCGCCCTGCTTTAATTTTGTCAGAGTATGCGGCAGCCCGATTGGGAAACGTACTTCATACGCCGTTGCAACAGTATTTGCAGCGGCTAAAGAGGGTAGCACAGAAAACAGATGTGACACCGCCAATTTCTGTTCCGAAGAAATGTCAAGTTTCTGGTAACCTTCCGTTGCAGGCGACTCGGCTGGAAAAATATCAAAATCCGCGTCTGCGGCTACATTCGATAAATTTTCATTCTCCATCTGTCGGTCCTCCTTAAAAATAAAAAGTGCGCCCCAATGAAGAGACGCACCTGCAATAAGTTCAGTCTCTCTCATTGTTGCTACACAATCTCGTTCCAAATCATGGGGATGAGAAAAGAGAGATGACACCTGTTGCCCCAAGTGTATCCCCATGATTAAGACGTTTTATGTAGATTGTGTAGCATTTACAGTGTAGCATATCTCGATGAAAATATCAAGACGCAAAAAGTAAAAATTGAGCCGAAAATGCCCTAAGCCCATTTGCCCACTTTTTTTCGTTAATTATTATAAAATATAATATTTTTTTTTCGCGTTTAAATAGAAAAGTAGGTGGGCAAGTGGGCAAAAAGTCCCGGAACCCCAGTAATTGCTGGATTTTTTCTGCCCACTTTTGGTTTTTAAAAGTGGGCACAACCCGGGCAAATGGGCTAAAAATGAACAAAATTTGTCCGTAAAATCTCAAAAATCGGCTCCGTTTTTCGACGTTTTCAAAACAAAAGTGGGCAAAAGCCCATTTTTCAAAACAAAAGTGGGCGCGAAAAATCAGACAATTTCTAACTTAGAATAGACACAAATCGGGCAAAACTTAAAAGCGCAAGTGGATTTTGCGCTTTTAAGCCGTGAAAAATGGTCTTTGACTTTCTTCTGTCCGGTCTTTTTTCCGGCGCTGATCTGTACGTTTCCTCGCAGCAGGACGACCATTCCGCACCTACAAGTTTCATATTGCCTTCGTCTTACGACAGCTTTATTAGACTCATATGTTTCGGTTTTTCGCCATGTTTGATACCTGCGATAACGCTCCCGAGGCGAAACATACGGTTTGCTCAGCCCGACAATCGTTTCGTACCATTCCGCTACTTCATGAGCAAGGTCTTCGAATACAGCACCAATATGATGAAACGCTTCAACAAGTTCGTCAAACATTGTTGTCTTCGCTCTTCTCTTTGTCCGCAGAAGTTTCTTCCAGCAATTTTTCTTTGATCGCTTTGAGAATAGATTCCACGGTGTTCCTTGTTTTCGGGCTGAGTTTCATATACTCACGATGCTTATCATACCAATCGAAGATTTCGAAGAGATTTCCTTTTTGCCAACTGAATGACCACCAATCACAGATCATTTCAATTATATACTCGAAAGGTATATCCAACAGCGTCATACCTTCCCCCGGATCGTCATTGATTATCACCCAATATTGCCAATGGTGAGGATTGTGATGAATATGATGGAGCCAAGCTTTATTGAATTCTTCAACAACCTTATGCGATCGATTTCCGCCATAAAAGTAATCATCATACGCCTCGTATTCGTCCGGATTCAACTTAGAATTATCATGGTCGAATTCAATGTTATTCAAAAGAACCGTCCATTTCTTCACATCTTTTAATAAATCAGGCAGTTTCCAGAACATCCACTGAAAACCTTTGCAAACATTGGCTTTGTGCTGTTGCAAATATAAATCGTATTGAGCGCTCATTCGTTTCTTCACCCCCAATCTGTAAACTTTATTCGCTCTGGGTACACTGTACCGACTGTTCCGTCTTCGTATTCGACGATTCCAAGCGCAGACCTTACGATGCCGCCTTCGTGGCCGCCAATCATAGGTGACGGTGGAATGATTTGGGATACCTCCGTCCATTTGTGAAATAGTGCTTTGCGCCCGTCTACTTCGCACGAACGGAGATTTGTTTCTCGTGCTTCATTCATTGTTCTTTGCCTTTCTGCGTGCTATTTTGCTCGTCAACATTTTCCGTAGGTACTACGCCCGTTATGATCTCGCTGTATGGCAGTGAAAATATCCATGAGCAGAATTTACGCCATTCGTCGAGTTTGTGGTCCTTCCGATACTTGAAAATGTTTGACAGCACCTCATAATTGAGCATGACCGTCCGCCTCTGATTGTAAGACGATGGTAACAACTGTATCATTTGCCACCAGTAACGTTTGTCTTGTGTTTCTAAGAATTTCTTGCGGTAAACATTCAGAACGTTTATTACACGTCTGAGTTCATCGTCTCCGAATCCAAGCAAATGCTCACATGAAAAGTCCTCCAGCGTAAACTCCTTCGCATGAATCTTATGCATTGTCGAGCAGGAATTTGCCACCGTACCGACCTTATATGTATCGAATTCCTTCCACCAGTACAGCGGTGCGACAATATCAGCGTAGACGACGATCATGCGTCTGTATTTCGCGTGTACGGAGCCCCCGTCCGCAAGCTGCCTCATAAGTTTCATATCGTTCTCGCCTATCTCGATAGCGTCCTCATCGCAATAAGGACCTGAATCGCCGTTGAGCATGTAATACATGCCGTCACGAATGAAAAGCGTGTCGCTCCTGCCCCAACTGTTCATGGGGTTGCGCATTCCCCTTATCGCCGCCTCCATGCCGACAACTTCACAGTTTTCAATTTGTATCATTGTGTTTTCTCCTATTCTTCGGTCTGTACCAACCGACGTATTTTCCGTCCTCAAATATCAATCTGGTGCCAAAAAGGCAAAGATACATTCTGTGCGAGTTCTCACAGCTTCGCTTAATAAACATTCTCAGTTGTTCTCCTTTCCACTCAAATAGTGCGGCATGTCGTCAAGTTCTGTCTGTCCAAGCTCCTGATGGTGGATAATGCAAAGCAAGTTCCATACGGCAGCGGCAAGATGATCCTCGTCCTCCATGCCCATGATGAATTTATCAATGTGGCGTTTTGCGGAATCGATGTAACGAGAGAAAGGTATGCCCTTTTCCCAGTCCCGATCGCTGTACTTGCGCGCTCCGAGCTCATACCAACGAGCTAATCGAGCGATCCCAAACGGCGTGATAAGGTCGTACCGTCCTTTTCCTACAGCGGGCTCACGTTCTGCTCGTCCCTCTCCGTACGAAATACGCTCACCGCCGTCGTCGATTCCTTCAATCTTGTTCTGTGACATCTGTGTTTTCCTCCGTTTCGCAGTGAATAATAAGTGGCTTTCGTAAATATCCAGTCTCCGGATTCATGTCTGTACCCGTCAGCAAATAGTAGAGTTTATAAGCTTCTACGTCCGTATAAGTTTTGATAACTTCCACTCCCTCCGACGTCTTTCGAGCGACGACCAAATATGCGGTACCGTCACGATACTTGTCGAAGCTGACGATGAGTAAATCGTCAAAATTTCGTTCAATTCTCAACATGTTGTTTTCAATGTTTTTTCTCCTTTTTTAGAATTGGTTTGCGTTGCATATTTAGTCTCGTTGAAGTCTTTTTTCTGACTCAAAGCTCGATTGATAGCCATATCGATGCCCGCACGAGATTTCAGATGAAAATAGTGCAGATCCGTATACGGGGTATTGATCCTGTCGATTCGTCCGGCAGCTTGTTTCGTCAGCTTGTACGAGTAGTTCTGCGAGTAGAATATAATAGTGTCGGTCGTTGTGCAGTTCCACCCTTCCGCTCCTGCGGTGTATTGCACAAGATAAGCCCATTGGTCACACGTCGGAATCGGTTCATGACGATGCCCGTTCCATTCTGCCGCTGTTATGCGGATCGTCGCAAAGTAGTTTTTTAATAGTTCAAGCTCATAATCGAAATTGTAAAATATAATTACTTTCGGGTGCTCGATTATGATGTCCCCAAGTGCAAGCATTCGAGACGAATCCGTATTGACGATTTTTCTCAACACATAGCACAAGCCGGACGCATTGGCAATGGGCTCATTTTTATATGGGTCCCACCACCGCTTTCGGACGTCCTTATAAGCGGCTGCATTGTACGAAACATACACATCACGGTGATCAGCTTTCGTCTTTTTTTCGAACGGCATTTCAACCAAAATAGAGTCCCGAAGTTTCAAAAGTCGTCGAGTATTTATATAGCGGTCTATCTTAAGATAGGGCGTCCTACAAATATAAATTACGTGCTTCTCTTTAAATTCGGTTCGGTTTTTGAAGAAGCCGTTCGCAATAAAGACGGGGATATAGTCACTCCATGTGTCCCCGGGGGTAGCGGATAATAATATCCATTTGTTCTTTTTTGCGATCTTCAGAAATGCCTTGACCCATGCACCGGACCCTACGACTCGCTGCTCATCAAATATAAAAAATGCGTTCTCCACTTCCGCATATTTCTTGATGTTGTTCCATGAATCGACGACGACTTTGTTGCCGTAAAGATTTGCATCCGCATGTGTGGATAAAAGGAAAGGAGGCATTTCAGCCTCCCATTCCTTTGTATCGCGTTTACGTGCCGTCGTGATTATGTACAGATCTTTCGGCGGATCGTTCATCGGAACGTATTCGTTCGTATCAACTGCGCCGCCGTTAGAAATATAATAATACGCGAGCGCCGTCCGCGACTTTCCACTTCCCACGTCCCCGCAAAGAATGCAGCCGTTTTTCATTTTTTTCAGGGCTGCCTTTTGATGGTCATACAGATCGAGCATAAATATCAATACTCCTCAGGGAACAAAATCGTCGTACAGCTCCTGTCAGATTCGGTAATGATCCATATCTTTGTTTCGTCATTGTACTTGTATGCTCCCAAGATTCTCCCCTCTCCAGTGCTCACCGCTTCCTCATTCAGCTCTTTATCAGACTCGTAGAGATCACCCCAGTCGCCAAGAACGTAACGGAAGAAAGCCTGCCCGATAAATCTTTCAAATTCCTCGTCCTTACACGTTTTGTCATAGACACCGTGTGTTTGATAGAGTTTGCCGATTTCGAAGAGCGGTTTGTTTTCAAATTCCATGTTTTTATTCTCCTTCATAAATATAATTTGTTTCTGCTATTTCAGAAAATCCTTAAGCTCCGGGATTTGGTCAAGGTAGTAGTTTATGAAACCGTCTTCCTTGAGCGGAGAAAAACCGTGAAACTTGACAAAGAGCCGGCATATAGCATTCCATTTGTCATTGATTTCTTTTATGACGGAAGCAACTGCATCGTTCGAAGAAACGTTTCTCTGTTTGCAAATATCTACGACTTCGTCAGAGATTTCCATAAACAGATCAAATATGGCGACGTGTGAATTGATTTTAGAATCGTACAAAAGATCCGAGCTGTACTTATCGTAGTAATCTCTCGCTTTCATTCCATGTCGGCATACTTCTCAGCGAATTCATCTTCGACAATGGTCACGTACATAGATTTTACGTATGCCTTGATCCCTCCTTTGCCGTTTACTTCCCACGGATACGGTTTGATCGTCAGGTCTACGTGTGAAATCTCCGCATAATCAAGTGCTTCGACCGAGTCCTCGTCGAGCAACACTTTCGTCTTGCGTGTGATCATGTAGATCTTCGGGGGCATATTATCGAATCTGACCGCGACCTGCATGTAATGCGTCGTGGGTTCGTCCTCATCACGCGGCGCCAGTATCTTGACGTTCCACCCGTCCTCGGCAAGCTGAACCGCCTTATCAGGATCGTCGATACGAACGCAGAAGTTTCGGCTTCCCTCGCGGTTGAACTTTGTTTCTCTGCCCGAAAAGTTTCTGAACATGATATGGGCGTTCTCAATGATCAGATTGTCTACATAAGTGTTTGGCATAAATATAAACTCCTTTTCTTTTTTCGTCAGAACGGCAGCGCGTCCGGCGTTTCGTTATACCATGGGTAAACATTGTACGGGTCGTCCGAACAGAAATGCTCGAAGTCCCCGTACTTAGAAATTGTGTCAACGGCATCGTCGACCAATTTGTTGTAATAAGAGCGGTCAATATCATTCTCTTTTCCGAGTTCCTTGACCATTTCGGATTCGAGCCAACGATAGCCCTTGGACCCTGTTGCAGCGGCATAATCTTTTTCTCCGAGCTTATTTGTCATTTCTCGCAACAAGATTCCTCCGCCGCACCCGGGCTTTATCGGGCAGAATTGTCCGACTTTACCGACGAAAATATAATTGTGTCCTTTAGCAATTTCCTCATCAAGCTCTTTTCGGCTCGCGGTCGGTTCTTTTTTAATCAGCCGTTCTCTTTCGCTTTCCAAGTTGGTCACATCCGGCAAATTTTCGTTCATGTCCAAATATAAAGCGCTGTTGACAGACTTTGTTTCACACAGGTCGTCGAATTCTATTGGTTCTTTGACGAACAATGTTTTGAACACATACGGAATTTGAAATTGCGTTCCCGTAGTCGTCCATTCGTTCGGATGCTTCTTGCAATCTTTCAGAACGTCCTTTCCGGCGTTTACGTATGCTTCGCCGTAAATATTGATACAGCGTTCTACAGATGCATATTTCGCAACATAGACAGCATCGTTAACAAGGCACATTCTTTCATATGTTGCCTCATGTTCGAAGTCGTAGCCGTACTGCTTGCCGTAATCGACAACAAATTTGATGATGGCGTTGTCGGCGTTCGGTATCTTGATAGAATCCGTCTTGATATGAGCGACCGTATATCCACGTTTTTGGACCTCATGTTTAAGGTTTATCATGAACAAAGCGCCTCTTTTTGCAACGATATTGTCTTTGTTACGAATATCACGAAACGGATTATCGAAATTCGCCGATGTAAGCCCATACACAGAGTTGATGGCGATTTTCAGAGCTTTAGCAAGATTGTCCGCCGCATCGCTGTCGGTCAAATATTTAGCAAGCGCGCCGTTAAGCAGCGTTTTGGCTTTCTCAAAGTCTTTGTGCTTGATGGCAATTCTTGCGTCGAGAATTTCCTGAAAGCGTTTGGTATACTTTGGGCCGAACAACTCTTCAGCAACAATACTACTTGGATGCATAGATGCAATATCAAGTAGAGCAACGTCTCCGTACATACCCGGTGTCGCATAGACATAACCTCCTTCTCCAACATCCTCTTCTCGATATGTCGATTTTCCGTGATCATACTTATACCCCGGAAATATCGGCTTATTGTTTTTGTCGAACAGTGTAAATGTACCGTCTTTCTGCTTTTCATCGGGGATCTTGCCCATATCTCGATAATTAAATTGGCTCTGGGGTTTCTTGTCGTTGCCAAATATAATTCTCGTTGTGAGCGTGTTTGTCGTGTCATTCACGGTCATTCCTGCGACATCGGCGAGTATTTGTCGCGCCATGAAGTCTGCTTTTCGTGCATTGAATACAGCTTCGGTCGCTATCACGTCGTTATCGCAGTATTCAGCGACCTTGGGCCATAGTTCTTCAGGAACCGGCTGATCCCACGGAAGACCGAGCTCCTGATGATGAATTCCGAGTTCGATTTCGAATTTCTTCAATGATTTCTTCTCACTCGAAAAATCATACACGTCAGTGTAGGACACGTTATATGCTTCACTGAAAAAGCAATTAGCGCTTCCGGATACGATTTTCTGCGACAATGCATAAAGCTGTTCATTCGTATAACCCATAAGCCGAGCATACAAAATATGATTGTCGTATCGGCGGCAGTTAAAGCCAACGAGCTTGAATCTCATCAGATCCTCGATCTCAGACGGCGTCGGATTGATCATTCGTACCACGGCTTTTCCTTCGCCCTCAACCTTCCAGTTGACAAGGAATAAGTTCGGGAAAACTTCGACGTCATAAAATATCAATTTTGCGTCGTCAGAATCGACATTCTCGGATACTTCGGCGGACTTAAACTGCATTTTGTTCACGAGCTTGATGCAATAATCAGCATGGTTTGTACTCTGAGCCGCAAACGATAAAACAGCATTTCGCATGTCCGTAACGTCGTACTTTATTCCGCTTTTGTACGCGTCTTCGAGAGCCTTGTAAATGAAATCTACGCTTGGCTTTGTCGCTGCATGGTATTCTTTATTGAGATTTTTCTTGATTTGGGTCCTCAAACCTTTTTCATTTTTGATTCCGTCAAAATTGACCACTTTTTCTCCTTTCAATGGCAGTCCGGAATTGATCGTTGTGATCGGCAGGTCGTTGCATTTCGTCAGTTTCCGACGTAATGAACTGTTTCCCGTGAATACCTTGATTTCAATGTGATCGTCATAAACGCGGCTTAACTTGGAAACATCGCCGGAGTAAATATAATGCAGATGAATTCCGCATCCGCTTTTACTCAACTCCGCGTATGTGCTCGGCCACTTGCTCGCTTCTTCTAAATTCCGTTCGTAGGATTTGTTTCCATCTTTGTCCGGAATATCAAAGTCGATTACGATGTGATTCTCAGGGACTTTTACATAATGTAATTTGGATGTGTCAAGTTCGGACAGTGTCGTCGTAACTTTTTCCCATTTACACACCGGCGTTTCTTTTTCTGTGGCATACTGAGCAGCACACTCCCCATACTCCTTGTCAAATATAGATTCGGTACACGTGAGGCTCAGTAATGGCGCGGCAGTTTCCTTAGAATTATTCTGCTTGCTGTGGTCTTCAAATTTCTCCGTTCGAAAACCTGAATAATAGCTGCGTACACGAGTTCCATCGTCGCAATTGAATCTGTCTTTGTACTCACGAAAATAATTTTTCAGTTCCTCCTTGAAGACTCGCTGAGAAAAAGGAAACGACACCTTCGCCTCGTCGCAATAGGTCCGATACATTTCCCATGCGGCTTTCAGCGAGGTGCCGTCTTCTTTTTTGAATACATGATAAGAGTCAATGACGAAATTATAAAAGTCATTCGATGCTCCGAGCATCGCTATCGGAATATAATCGTCGTAGCACGTCGGGTCAGATTGATACACTTTGAGACAGTGCTGTGCAATCGAACCGAGCTCAAACGCAACATTTTTTGTTGCCGTCTTGTACTCGCTCAGTCCGAGTTTGTTCCCCGACGGAGTAACATCGATAAGTCGTCGGATAAGTCCTGACTTTGCGTCTGTTATCCGCACCGGTTTATTCGTGCCCATAAACAAGAAACAGTTAAACCGATTAGAATATGTCGACTTGAACTTTTCATTCACGGTCATCAATTCGTGAGAAACCAAACTGTTCAGACGAGTGTTATCCTCGATTTTTGACAGATCACCGTCATGCTGTATGGCGACAAGGGGGTTAGACTTAAACGCTTCCAAAGCAAACGCATTACTTGATGACCCAAGAGCCTTAGCATCAAAGACAGAATAATATCCTTCAAACAGTTGCTGAATAATATTCAGAACCGTCGATTTACCGGTTCCGGCAGCTCCATACAGCACCAAGAATTTTTGAATTTTCTTGGAATCGCCCGAAACAACCGAACCGATCGCCCATTCTATCTTTTTGCGTTCCTCTTCAGAATATAAAGTTGACATCAGCTTGTCATATGCAGGATGCTCCCCGGACTCAAGCGGGTATGGGAGTTTCTTGCTTGCGTAGTCCTTTTTGCCCGTCTGGGTATTCGAAAATATAATTTTCTCATCAAGCATGTGAAACGAATCACGCATCTGCTTCTGACAGTATTTATGCCACGAATCTATCATGCCTGATTCCGCATCCCACATATGCAGCACTTTAACATCGCAGTCGAAATACTGACGATGCTCCTCCGCGTATTTGTCCAGCTCGTTGTCGATCAGTTGAAGTGCGTCTTGTTCGTCCGTAGACCATAAGCCGCGTTCTTCAATCCACACAGCATAGAAATCGCCGCCTCGAATCATAAGATCGGAACTCTTTTTTATGATGAATTTCGGATAGATTTCAATAAAACCACGCTTCTTATTACGTGTTGAAATCATCAAAAAATCAATCATCGCATTTCTTAATCTCCTTTCTCTTGTTTGAGCGTAACGATTTCATTTTTGAGTTGACATACTTCGTCCCGCAACTGTTTCGTTCGAAGCTCTGTCACTATAACATAGGCAGCCGCTACACAAAAGAGCGAGCTGAGCCTCGACGACGTTCTTCGGGTGGCTCTTTCAAGTCTGTCAACGTCTGTAAGCAAATGTTTTACAATATCCATACTGAACCTCCATTTCTATAAAATTTCATCGAGGTACCAACACATCTGATACCAAATTTCGGCTTGCCGTAGATCTTCACGAGTATTTGCAATCGTGAAAAGACCGCCGCTCCCATTTTTCGCGTATTTCCTATTCAAAAAGCGACTTACGGCTTTATTTACATACGTTTCATCATAATGCTTATCATCCATAGAGTCCAAGCCGAGATTGATGATCATGTTCCAAAACCATTGTCCGGTGCGATCGCCAATATCGGGGTCGTCCATGATCTGTTCCTCACATCTATTGGCTAATGCGACCATCATCTCAAGAACGCTGCAAGGACGAATATCAATAAGCGAAGCTATCATAGCATCGCCATATCCGCGCTCATAAGCAAAACGATATCTTAAATCAATGCCGTCAGCTTCTCTGTTAGCGTCCATAGCGATGCTATAATAGAAATCAATATGATCTAAACGATGTAGCAGCTTTTCAAAAGCCGTTTCAGGATAAGCGGGATCATATATCAGTTGACACATCCATTCGAAATACTCTCGATTAAGCGTCTCCCTCGTCATTGTATCCTCTCAACCAAGGCTTCCGATCCAGCACGTCCGAATACGATTCGTCGATTCTCAAAACCTCGTAATCGCATTTCAAAATATCATTTCGGATAAACACAGTGTCATCTTCGTATTCTCCGAAATGTTGAATCACATCGTCGCCTATGATTGACGTCACGCCTTCCAGTACGTTATCGTCTTCGTCAGTTATGACGTCATCGCCCTCATAGTATTTAAGTGTAATCATTTCATAGTCTTCATCTTCTCGGTCGCCGAAAATATCAGGGGAAATGATGTACGGCAGAATTTTTTTCTGTTCCATTTGTTCCTCCGTTTCCTCCTTACAGGGTATCACTGAGATACCGTCCGGTGATAGTGAAGGACTGCGATAAGACCCAAGTGTGTGCAGTAGAGTTTCATCATCAAGAGAGTCTGCGTTTCCTGAATCATCGCGGTCTTCAATTTCTTGTTCCGTAAGCGTTTTATTCTGTATGTAGCGCCAAGTTAATACAGACCCAACCGCTGCTCCGAACACAAATATAAGAATGCATTTTACTTTATTCATCGACGTCCTCCTCGTTTCCTATCGTGAATACGGTGAGCGCAAGCCCGCCAAACAATAACGACATGCTTAACAGAAAGCCGCCGGTGATATGGCGCTTTCGTTTCGTATTAAGCATGTAGTCGAACATGGATATCATGTTTCCTATTCCGTCCATGACCGATCACCTCCTGTTGCCGGACAGCACTGCAATACCGCCGACAAAACATATACCCGCCATCGCAGCAAGGGTACAGGAAATCACAACTAATGTATTACTCACGACGTTCACTCCTTTCAATCATAGCTGGAGAAGCAGTGGTTGCCGACTTGAAACAGCGGCGAACCATACTTACTGTATTTTTTTGCGTTGAAAAATATCACGTCATTGTTCGTACGGCATTTTATCTCTTCGAGGACAAGATCTCGAATATCTTGCTTTACCGAGCATCTGTCGACCCTGCCGTTCCACATTGACGAGAAATGATTTGGTTGATATACAACATCGTAAACAGTGTCAGGAAAATGATTACTGTCTACACGATTCAGCACCGTGTCGATGACAAGACGCTTGCCAAGCTCACATTCTCCCTCTGCTTCCGCCATTGTGACCAGTGCAAGAAGATCGATTTCATCGTCAGAATATAATTCTGTCTCAGGAAGCTCAATATTCATCGGCGCTATATTTGGATCACTGGCAGATGCAGAAAGCGGCGCCACTGCTTTTGATATGTACACCGTTTCTTCTTTCGGTTCTCCTGATGCGTTTATGAAAACAATGAGCAGCGAAATATTAAGGATCGCTGCAATCGTCGCAATTATCTTACGACTCACGGTTTATCACCTCCCATGCTTAACGTGCATTAGCCTCGACTTTGTCAAGAATTGGGCCATCAACGTTGAAATTAAGCAGAATAGTTTCTTCGTATCCATCATCCGAATCGCTCTTGCGATACAGGTCTGTGATACCGAAGTCTACGTAATTATCACCCTCAGGATTATTTTCCGGATTGTATATCCAACCAACTATCTGACCTGCTTTCGTCGGTTTGTAGCCGAGGCGTTCGTAAACTTCATTCAAGAACAAATATCCACGACTTATAAGCTTGTCATTGGCATATGACTGCTCCGACCGCAGAAACATGAGATTGTAGTCCTCGTTTCTTTCCCACGCCTCACTATACCCGTGAGCAAAGAAACGGGCGAAGTCGTTTGGCTCGTCTGCGACTTGTACTGTCGTCGTGGCTTTCGTCTGATTTCCGTCTTTATCGGTTACGGTTTCCTCAAAAGTTGCTGCTTTAAGTCCGTACTTCAATTCCTTATCGGTTGCCTCGCCGTATCGTTCGATCAATCTCTGACGGTACTTCTTGAAACTCTCATCGACTGTTGCGTATGCAGCCGCCAATGCGACATTACGTTTCTTCAGAATGCGGTTTGACGCAACAATACTCGTAAGTGATACCACGCCGAGTAAAACAGACGGTGCGTACAGTGTTACAAATCTGAAGCCCGTCTTAATATAAATGAGTGTAAGGTCTTTTCTTGCGTCTTCTTCAGAATACTCTTGACTCTTGGTTTCATCGTTCAGAACACGATGCACCTTGTCAACGTCTTCGGCAGCATCGTCAAGGATCTCGCTGACTTTTGTCGTCGCTTTGCACGCCAGCACCGCACTCGTTACGACGCCGATGACGCCCGCGACAATAAGTATTTCTGGGTTGTGCTTCTTAAATCCGAATGTGATTTTGCCTATCATCCGGCTCATTTTAGTTTTCATTTCGTCTTTCATGTTCTTTTTCTCCTTTGATTATTTTTCTAATGGTAATGCCTTTGGCATTTTAATCATGTAGCCGTCGCGGACCCTGACTACAGACGCATTCCGAATATCAGTCCATCCGTAGTTATTGTCGGTGTACGTTCCGGTCACGCCTACAAGATCATACAGGTCTGCAACGCTGACCATATTGTACATGGATATCAATTCGTCCATTCTGGTCAATACGTCTTCCGCTTCACTTCGACTCGAAAGAGTGATTTCTTGATACGAATATCCCACTCTTACAGGCGGTCGATTTGAATTGCGCTTGTCAAAGCACCCACCGTAATCTATTCTTGATGCCGGTGTGCTTTTCCTTCGGCTGTCCTTTCCGTACATCAACATATCGGTGCCGTTGGTGATGATGTCAGAAATGGCTTTTTTTATGGCGGGTATCAGAATATCATGTATGATAAAGGATTTGACTTCACCGATGTCTTCCGCAAGAAAAATATCAGCAAGTTTGCGAAATCCGCCATGCTTCTTGGTCTTGACCTCGCCCGTTACAATTTTTTCGATTTTCTTTTCAGGCTTATTTGCCTCTTCTCGGGATTTGTGTGAATTTGATTTATACTCATCCATATCCATTCGCAGAATCCTCCTTATTCAACGGATATCAGCTTTCCCGGCAAAGTGACTTTCGTATTAACGGCTCGATTATTCTCTTTTTTCCACCGATACGTAAGATTGCACCTTGCTTTTTGCTCAGAGACAGCGCTTGTTTCAGCCGACCACTGACTTGTTGCACATCGTTCGAACTCCATGACCGGCCCGTTGTATAAATATCTTTTCATATGTCCACCTTTCTAAAAAGAAAAAAGAGAAAGCGTCCGTAAAAGACGCCTCCTCTTTTTGTTGGCTTGATCCACTTCAAACTATTCGTTGAGAAGTTTCACTTCGATTTAAGCTATATCCTCGTCTTCGTTATCCTCGCTTTCCTTTTCAAGATCGTCGAAATCGTTTTTCGCCATAACATTCTCTCTGTGCTTACGCAGCAGCGGCTTAACAATAAACTTGTAGACAAGAATGCCTCCGATTATCGCCAAACCGGCTCCCGTAACAACTTTAAGTCCGTTGTTCGAATGATTTTCGACAACCTCTTCCATTTCGGTCACAGGGACCTCGACCAGCATAGCTGTGTTTTCGTTTTCCATGTTTTTTCTCCTTAGAATATAATTTTTATGGATTTTTCTCCATTACAGGCTGTGTTTATTTTGCGAACCTGTATTTAGAACGGACGGTAGTTATACTGCGGCTCAACCGAGTAATTGAGTACTATGCAGGGTTGTCCGTTCGATGTAAGATTGGCACTGAAATCGATTTCGATATAGCCTTTATCGATTTCCCACCCGAGGTCGTTGCCTATGCCGATTTCATCAAGCCCGATTTCGTAATAGAAATCATTAAGAGAAATATACATCTCGCTGCACATTCGTCGGTTCAAGACATTTATGATTTTTCTTATCGATTCGATGTCGGATTTGAAATATCTTCCGGAAAGCGTGTCATAGCACAGTGTATCACCAACATTTGTAATGATTACTTCGTGCTTTTCGACAGGATCTTTTTCAATTTTATCCTTGGCAATAGAATCACGAACAGCTTGCTCTTTTTTCTCGCCAATGGTTTCGATCACCTTCGCTTTGTAGTCGCGCAGCGCGGTTTCAGACAGAGTGTACGCTGTCGCCAATGCAGCATTCCTTCGAAGATTCGCCGAACTTGCCCCAATCAGACACGCGACTGAGACAGTTCCGACAATGGCGGACGGAATATAACATTTCCATGTCGTTTTAACAACGTCTACGGCTTTGAGTTTTTCTTCCGACTCCGCCTTTTTCTCCTCAAGAAGACGAATCGCCTTTGGTGTTGACCTTACAGATACGACCACAGTCGTTATCATTCCGGCGATACCAACCCCGGTTAAAATTTCAGGGCTATGTCGTTTGAATGCTGTGGTTAGACTTGAAATGAACCCTGACAGATTTACTTTTTTCATACGTTGAAACCTTTCTTCAAATATAATTTAGGTGTCTTATTTTGCTATCCAGATCTCCGGACGAACGCCATAAGAATACGAAGCGTTGTCGTAGTCCGCGTCGCCATAGGCGCCCACATAAGCGAAACATACCGTTCTTAAATCTAATATACGTGCAACATCTCGTAACCAATAAATTGTCGGTCCGCCATTCCATTCGGCGATGCGATATCGCATGGATCTCATTAAAGGTAATCTTTCGTCGGCTGTCGAGCCAAATATTTGGGCAACGGATGGTATATTTACCTCGACACATCGTTTTTCTAGCCACGACGGAAAAGACGAACGAAAGGGACCCCAAAGCCACTTACTAAGAGAGGTATATGCCCAGTTTGCGGCAAAGACAGTTTCGTCCTTTTGCATTGGCATCTGAGTTACACAGTCATCAAATATAAACATGACATTTTTGTCATTTATTTGATGTGCTGTTGCCGTGAATGTACCATAAGAACCCAAATCTATCTCGATGTAGTCCCCAAGACACGCTTCGCTTATGTCCGAACATTTGCGGTGATGTAAAATATCACATGCAGGTTTTTCTTCCGGTTCCGCCACATTGTCGAAGTTGTCATCTGCGACGATCTCAAGTGTTTGTTTGATTTTTAAAAGTGTTTTGCTCATACGTTTTCTCCTTTACGTGTTGACGCTTTCGATAATATAATCGAAAAGATAGCCTGCACATTCGCTTGCAATACAGAATCGCTCACGTATTTTTTCGCTGGGTGCAATCGAAGCCATGCGACCCATATCATTGGTAAATGCGATGATCGTATCTAAAGTGCTTTCCGACGGATGACGATACACTCGGTCTAAAAGTTCTTCTAACGCCCATATAGTGAATGCTTCATAATCAAAATCTTCCTCATGTTGAGAATCGAATCGATAAAGATAATGAATATCATAAGTACAATAATCGTAGTATTCTTCAATCAGATTTTTTCCTATGTCGCCATTCGTAATTGACCATACATCTAAGTCGTCGTCCATTTTTTCTCCTTTCTTTCGTGAAAAGAAAAAGAGCCCTTGTCAGAGCTCTTCTTCGTTTTCATCATCTTCTTCATTTTCTTTGTTTTCTCTCTCAGCAAGTACCTCATTGATTTTCTCTTCGATTCTTTCGTCCATCTTTTTTTCGGCTACCCAGTCGTTTATCAGATTTACTCCAATGCCGACGGCAGTCGCTGCAAGACCGATTACTTTAATCAAGTTTCCTCCCATGATGTATTTACCTCCTTTCCATAACATTGTGTGTTTTTTTTGCGCAGAAATGCGATTATTCTGACTCAAGTGGAACCGGATCAAAAATCATTTCAATAATGAATATCTCCATTCCATCATCAAGAATAGTTCGACGATGATTGAAATCAATCCACAACATTTCATCAATCTCGTAACCAGACCATCCAATGGCGTCTCCATACTCCACGTCGCTTAAACCGATGAATTTGTAGAAATCATTCAATGTTACTTCGTTGCCAAGAGCATAGTTACGATTAAGGTGGTATTCAGCTTCAATCACCTTACTGATCGACGATTTAAAATATCTTTCGGAGTAACTATCATAAAACGTCCGTACAATTTCAGGATCGTCGTTGACGTCGAAATCGAATGTTGTTTCTTCCAACATACTCTCTGCGGTTATATGTGTCTCTTCGCACTTTTCTTTGACAATGGCGTCCATCACCGCATTATGTGTTTCTTGCCCGAACAGTTCTTTTAATTTGTCCTTGTACTGTTTGTAAGAACTGTTTACCAATGCATAGGCGCTTGTCAACGCCGCTTGCTGTTTTTTGCTCAATACATTTGCGCCAAGTATACAAGCGATGGTTGACACACCGATCAATGCCGCCGGAATATAACATTTCCAAGCAGATTGTATCGCTTCCTGCGTTGTGTATGCGTACTGATCCCCGTCATGGTTCCTCCTACTGTCTCTTTCAATCAGTTTCACTGCTTTTGTCGTAGCTTTTGCAGACGCAACAGCAGTAATCGCAACGCCTGCGATGCTGAAAAGACTCAATAAGGCCGATGACGCTTTCTGCCACTGTAAGGTATTTCTTTCCATTTTGTTTTCTCCTTTTTATTGCATTTCGCAAAGAATTTCCCAAATATCATTCGCAACGTCTATTGCCACCGAAAAAGCTCGCTCCGATCGTTTATTCAGTCGTTTATACCGAACGCACTTTCCGCAAAATTCATCGATCATACAACTAACGGTTTCGAGCGAAACATCTTCTCGACCTCTTATTCGATTGGCAATATAATTGTACAATTCGTCCGCCGCCCATTTCACAAAGCTGTTCACTTCGATTTCGCTTCGACGACCAACCGTCTGTGCAGACGGACTTTGCACATCCATAAACGAGTCGTCGAATATCAAAGCTAATTGCTCAATCGTCATACGGCAGTTCATCCTCGATTTGAAGCTTTAATGGAGTAGGAAGCGGCTTAAAATAGGGAACTAATACCCGCTGGCAAGAGCATCGAGGACAATCTGCAACCTTCATTACAAACGTCTTGCCCTCAGACGACTGAAAACTTGCTGCATAAACATGTTCTTTCTCCGGTTCGAACTTGAATCCGCAGACCTTACATTTCACTTTCCTCATGGTGTTTTTCTCCTTTGAAAAAATAAAATTAAAAGAAAGATAATACGAGATTCGAACTCGTAACCTACACTTATCGGTGTCGCTCTGCCAATTGAGCCAATCATCTTTCTCCATTAAATACCGTGTAAATCTTGCGAAGAAGAAAGAGCCTTTGCAGGCTCAATCTACTCCCACAGATTTCAGTAGCTTGACGAACTCGTCGGTTGTCATATCAGCGTTCAACTCCGTGTGTAAATTCATTTTGCCATCTGTCATTACAACGTCAACCTGTTCAAGTCGAATGTTAAGTTTGCATCCGAGCTTGTCAGATATAATCTTAGATAACAGTTTGGCAATCACGCCTTTCATCATTTTTGTTGATAGCTTCAAGTTCAATTCGTCCATCTCCATTTCTCCTTTCGAATCCTCTATGGTTTCATAATAGGCGATGAATATCTTGCGAAGTATAATCTAAATTTCTTTTCTATCAAAAACTGTTTCCCACGGTTCTTTTTTCAAAGGTTTCATTTTTAAAGCCCACATAATTTGCCGAATGGAAACGGTCGGGTAAAGTCCGTCCGTACAAGTTTTTGCACGTTCGTCGAAATATTTCTTGAATCGTGGATGTAAATATAATGCGTCCGTAAGCCACGGATCAATCGAATCCCACCATGTAGATTTGGTCGATGCATTAAATCGCTGCTGTATAACTGCTAATCCTTTTCGGTCAATAAGAAATAAAGTGCATTTGCTGTAGACCGGGTGATTGCAAATATAAATAGTGCCGTATATCGTTGAGTAATTTGTCGGAAGATCATAATGGTATCTCATAATGACTGCAAAGAAAAGAGAAAGAGCCCTTGTACACAGGACTCCTTCGCTTTGATAATGTTAATCGTCAAACATTTTGCACGATGTTGTGCAATACGGATATGGACCTCCGCAAGCTAAACACCCTTCCGGGGGAACTTCTCCTCCAAACGACCGCACGATTTCTGGGGCCCATTCTTCAGTATGCAATTCCCCTTCGTATTCATAATCAATCGTATCGATTTCCCATCCGCACGACGGGCAAATATAAGTGTATCGCTCGTTTGTGTCCCCGGGATGTACTTGATAGTCCATGACGGCGCCACATTTATTACAGATGGCATAGCCGTCGTTAAGGTAATTTTCAAGTTCAATACCCTCCGGTTTGATGATTTTTCTCCTCATAGTCTCATTATCTCCTTATAAATTAGTAAAGGGATAAAAGAGCTCTTTGCATCTCCTTTCCATAATAGTCTGTGTAAATAAAGCGAAAAAACGAAAATACCATGTTTGAGCATGATACTTCCGTTTTTTGTTACGCCATTACTTCGTTGGTCTAAACCGATTGAACAAACCTCTGAATGTTGTTGAAGTAAATGTGCCGGTTTCTTCAAATTTCAATCCGACACGCATCCAGTAAGCGTAGAATATCAGTGGCAGAATGAGACTTGCCGCATCTATTCCGATACGAATCTTCCAAGATAGCTTTTCGTCAGCAAAACGTTTCCTGTTAATTTCATCGGTGACGATTTGCGCCTCATTTTCTTGAACAAGACGTTTTTCGTCCATCTCCGCTTTCAACTTCATTTCTTCGTTGCTTGCTGCGATCTTTTCTTCTTCGATTCGTAGCTTATAGAGAGCTACAAGATCGTCGATTGCCGCTTCCTTTTCTTCCGAACCGAATTGCAGTCCGGACATCAGATGAAGTTCCTGACAAATTTCTTCGTCCAACAGTTCTGTAATGTTTTCGTTCATGTGTTTTAACTCCTTCGAATTAAATTGGTTTTCATAAAGGGCGATGTTATTTATGCGAAGTGTACGCTTCTCTATCAACTTGCAAGAGAATATCTTTTTGGTCGAGAATATTTTCTATGCCGGTTGACAGTTCCAGAAAAATGTACGGGTTTACTTGGTCATCCGAATAAACCACTCGAAGTTTGCCGCAGGACTTTTTCTTCGGACGTAATATCGCTATCGCGCCGCCGACTATGACCCCTGCGATGAAAAATATAATCCACATAAAATTCTCCTTTCTGAAAAGATTTTCGGGAATTCTACCCCGAGAAATTTTTCGCATTTCGATTATACAATGCTTTTTGGTCACCCGCTTACGGAAAATATAAAAGAAAGAGCCCTTGTTAGGACCCTTTCTTAAGCAGATAAACATTACCTTCGCGTATCATGACGCTTAACGGTAGTCCGGATCTACGAACAGCAACACGCATACATTCCGCACAAACCTTGACCGATTTATAATCTTGGTCGGTAAGACTTACTCTAACAAAGTCTGCCTTTCCATTCATAAAATCGTTAAGCATTGATTGAAGATGATGGCGTGCATGCCTGCGCGGTATCGAATCTACAGGTATTAACAGCATGATCTTTCTCCTTTTGGTTAGTTTCTCCATTAAAGAGTCTGTTAATTTTGCGAAGCGTCGTCATCGTAAACTATTCGTTTGCGGATCTCACGCCAACCTATAAAACGATCTTCATCGCATACAGGACAATGGAACTTACTTATCTTGTTGCCGACGTCCGTAAGCTCGTCCGGAGAAGCTTCGAGCTTTGCCCCACATTCGGGACAGTTGAAACGGTACAGTTTTTGCTTTGCGATGTTCAGGACCTTCATGCTACCCTCTCGATTTGTTCAAAAGCCAAAAGAAACGTCTGTAGCGGTCATAATACGTATCTTTACAGCATGGAATGTCAAATCTGACTTTGAGAGCATCGTATGAAATTCCCTCGGTAACGGCGCGTAAAATATAATACGCTAATTGCGGGTCTGCTGCCTGAGCCGCATACTCGACGAGCTGCATCCTGTCAGAATAATACGTACGAGCTTCTGCACATCTCGCTGTCGGATCGCTTATCGTATTACTTTTTGCGAAAGCACTTAGACCGTTCGGCTGCTTGCTCAATCCGTCCAACGAAGCACGAGCTTTTTTCCATATCGGATACTGTAAGCAGAAGTGCTTCAACTCGTAGTAACGATGTTTCTCGATCCAATACTTACTTTTGTCCGATAACTCTGGGCGAATAACAGTTGCCATTATCGTCGTTCTCCTTTCCAGACATAGCCTGTTTCCTCGTAGAGCAGCTTGGGCGAAATATAAAAATTGATCCGCCCATATCGAGAGTTCATGTCTTCAACTTTCGTTACGAGCTGCCCCTTTCTGGTGGCCTTTCCAATTGGCAGCCACCCGGATATGATCCCGGCACGCACCCATGAGGCGTCTTTCCCGTATACCCGCGCCACGACCGACACCGGAACCGACCCTTCTGCGAATTGTTTTTCCATTTGCGTTTACCTCCTTCGCAAATCAATTCTAAGCTTGCAACCGCTCTTAGTAAAAACAACCCGAGTGGAAAAACGACAACAAAAAAAAAAAAAAAAGAGGAGCCTAAGCCCCTCCGAAAAGTAAATATAATTGCTGCGTAATGTATTCTTGCTGTGAAAGCCATCGGTTCATGGTCATCTCACATGGGTAGTCCTCATACCCGAGAGTTTCAGTCGTTATGATATTCTCAATGACACCGAGGATTACTTCAACCTCGTACTGCTTATACGGAAAAATATAATCGGGTAATTCTCGATGAAGCAAATTGCACTTCTCGCATCTTACTCGTCGAATAATTACATGCCTTGATACTCGATTCTTCGTCCGAACAATTCGTTTCACACTGTCGTAATAGCGAAGACTTCCTCCGCATCTCGGACAAACCGTCTCGTTTTCGCACACCATATCGTTCACAAACCCAAAAATATCAGTGTAGGAGTCTTGACAATTCCTACACCATTATATATAATGGTGCTCGAAAATGCAATAAGGAGAAATAATAAACATGTTGATTAAATGCCCCGAATGCCAGTTACAAGTAAGCGATAAAGCTGTTGCCTGCCCTCACTGCGGTTTTCCCCTCACTGGCGAACCGAATAAAAGCACAAAGAAAAGAACATCTCTAAAAAGAAAAAGACTGCCAAACGGATTCGGTCAAATATCAGAGATAAAAGATCGACATCTGAGAAAACCGTTTAGAGTCTTAGTAACAACCGGCAAGGACACAAATGGTAAGCCAATTTGCAGACCGTTAAAACCGGAGTCGTATTTTGCTACTTACAATGAGGCGTACGCAGCACTTGTAGAATATAATCGAAATCCGTATGATCTGGCGCCGTCTCTCACGATGCAGCAACTTTACGACAGATGGAGCGAATCGTATTTCTCAACTTTGAAATCTGAATCAAGTATGAGAACTATAACGTCTGCATGGGCGTACTGCTCATCGATTTACAACATGCGTGTATCCGATCTTCGAGCACGGCATATAAAAGGCTGCATGGAACACGGGGTCGCAAATATAAACGGTGAAGAACGTCATCCGTCCGCAGGCGTTCAGGCACGAATCAAATCTATGTTCAACTTAATGTTAGACTACGCACTCGAATATGAGATTGTGGACCGAAATTACGCTCGCACGTTTAATGTTTCGGACGACATAGTACAAGAACGAGATGAGGCAAGGCGAGGTCATATCCCGTTTACGGACAATGAGATTCAACTATTGTGGCAAAATGTCGATAGCATCGCTTATGTTGACGTTCTTCTGATACAATGCTATTCGGGGTGGCGTCCTCAAGAGTTAGGGTTAATTCGTCTTGAAAACGTCGACCTGACAAATTGGCTGTTCACGGGCGGGATGAAAACGAAGGCCGGCACAAACCGAACAGTTCCGATACACTCGAAAATCAGAGAACTTGTTGCGAAAAAATATAATGAAGCAAAAGCAATCGGGAGCGAGTATCTGATCAACTGCGTTGACGGAAGCACACATAAAGACAGCATAATGTTTACGTACGAGAAATACCGCAGCAGATTCAATAAAATTCGAGATCGCTTAGAGCTTAATCCGCTTCATCGCGCTCATGACGGGCGAATGCATTTTATAACGATGGCAAAGAAATATGGCGTTGATGAGTACGCAATCAAATATATGGTCGGACATGCTATAAACGACGTGACAGAAAAGGTATACACGCAGCGCGAATTAACTTGGTTGATGACTGAAATCGAAAAAATAAAATAGACTGCGATTTAAGCGCATAAAAAAAAGAAAGATGATGCGGGGAATGAGCCCGCGACGCATCCGAAGGCCGTTTTACTGTAAACTAATCATCTTTCTTCATTATAGGCTGTGTAAATCTCGCGATTTTAATATTTGGCGTCGAAAAGAGTGTAGGAATATCGATGTAGGAGTAGTGTAGGAGTAATGTAGGAATAACCCACTTTTACCCCTATTTTACTACTCCTACTCGCTTTCAAGAATCCTTATTTTGCTGGGCTTTTCGGCACATTCGATTATTTCATCGCTTCCTCGACCGAAACAGGAAATCCCTAAATATAAGGTGAAAGGCATGCAAAGTGTAGGAA
>CANRHB010000018.1 GCA_947630325.1 uncultured Clostridia bacterium | reverse complement strand
CCCCAAAAAAATCCTCAACTTCCTCGCCCCACAGCTTCTGTTTGAAAATATGTTGCACTTCATTTGACAATTCACCTGTTGCTGTCCCTTTTAGGAGGAGCATTGCATCCTGCCAACAGTTGATAACTGTTGGCGCAATGCGACAGGAGTGAGCGCATTATCCGCGCGAACGATGACCGAATGCGGGATTCCACCCGCATGAGACAGTACCCGAGCGAAGCGAGGGGAAAAGGGTTTCTAAAAGGTTCTCGAAAACTCCTCAGTCGCGCAAGCGCGACAGCTCCCCTATAAGGGGCGCCGAGAAATAATGTGACCCCCTCCCCCGCTGACGCGGGGGAGGGCGAGTCGATCGAAAAATGCAAAAAATTTTCATATCGGAAGCATTATCAAAAAATATTCAAATTTTTGTGAAAGTTTTGCGAAAAATATTTTCACAAACCCAAAAAGTCACAGTTTTGAACGGTTTTTTTGAAAAAAATCACTTTTTCAATATCTTTTTGCAGAAAAATGCTTGCAATTTTACAACATCTGTGTTAATATCTTACATGGAAAAGATTAAACAGGAGAGTTTCGTCATGAAAAAGGATCGCATTGAAGAAATTGCCGAACTTCTCGACAAGCGCGGCAAATTAACCCTCAATCAGTTGGACACTTATTTCCCCGACGTCTCGCAGATGACACTTCGGCGTGACCTTTTACAGCTTGAACAGGCAGGACGCATCATCCGCGTGCGCGGCGGAGCGATGTCGGTAAAAGAAGTGCAGAAAGTCTCGAGCGAACCATACGCCAAAAAGACCGCCATGCACACCGACGAAAAGATCCGCATTGCGCAGAAAGCGGCAAGCCTCATAGAGGAGAACTGTTCCCTCTTTATCGACGGCGGCACCACGGCAATGTGCCTCGCAAAGGAACTGCCCGACATCAACATTCACGTGTTTACCAACGGGCTTGCGGTCGCCATAGAACTTGCGCAGAAGAAGAACCTCAACGTGACCATGCTCGGCGGACAGGTGATGAAGGAAAATCTTTCCACCGCCTCCCCCGTTGCGAAGAGTTACTTCGAAAACACCAACTTCGAACTTGCAATTATCTCCGCTTCGGCGTTCACCCCCGAGAATGGGTTCTCCTGCGGCTCCATGGTGGAGGCAGACCTGCTCAAAATGACCCGCCAAAAGGCCAAGGCGATGTATATGATGCTCGACAGTTCCAAGATCGGCAAGATCATGCCGCACACCTTTGCAAGATTGGAGGATATCGACGTGCTCATCACCGACGACGAGTTCCCCGCCGACCTCAAGGAAGAGTTCTTGAAACGCGACATTGTTGTGATGTAAAAATGTCTATGAAAATGCCGCGCCGTGCGATTCTCGCACGGCGCGGCTGTTTTATTTTTTAGATACATATACGATCCCCGCGGCGGAGGGACCGATGTGCGCTCCCACGGCGCAACAGATGGGAAAGACGTTTCCCTCCCGTCCGACCGCCTTCATGATCTCCTGCGGCGGCGCGGAGTTATCGGTCTGTAAAAAGTAGACGGGATAGTCGGGGTCGGTCTCTTCCCGCAAGAACTTCTGCGCGACCGCAAACAGCGCTTTTTTCTGCCCGTGCGCCATGCCGGAGAGCTCCACCGTCCCCGTCCCGCCGATGGTGACGATGGGCTTGACGCCGAGCAATCCCCCGACAAAAGCGGCGCTCTTTTTGAGCCGCCCGCCCTTTTTGAGATATTCGAGGGTATTGAGGCAGGCGTACAGACGGATGCGGGGGCGCAACTCATCGAGAATGGCAATGACCTCCTCCACGCTCCTGTCGTGGTATTTGACAGCCGTCTCCACAAGAATACGGAGCATCGCCGTCGTGCAGAGAGTGTTGTAGATGTGCACGCGCGTGAATCCCCCCTCCTCTTTTGCAAGCCGCGCGGCATTTTCGGTGCCAGAAAGCCCCGAGGAGATGAGGAGCACGAGCGTCTCTTCCCCCTCCGTCCGCGCAAACGCCTCCGAAAACTGCGCTTCGGAGGGCTGCGAAGTGTGCGGGAACTCCCCTGCAAGCAACTTTTCGTAAAATTCTTTTTTGGTTAAGTCCACCCCGTCGAGATAGGCCGTCCCGCCGAACACGACGGTGAGCGGGACCACCTCCACCCCAAGTTTTTGCGCCTCTTCCTGCGAAATTTCGGAGGAAGAATCGGTAATAATTCTCAGCATATAAGCCTCCCGAGCGGCCGAACTGCCGCCCTTTTTGCGAACAATACCGAAATTATAGCGTTGTTTGTTCACTTTGTCAACCGTTTTGCGCCCGTTTTGAGAATTTAACTCGGAATGACATTTGGAAATGGTGCCCACCCCCTTAATCCCCCTCCGGTGGAGGGTGTTCCGCTTACTGTTCAGAGTTGTCATTTCGACCGAAGCGAGCCCGCGAGCGGAGTGGAGAAATCTCACATTATTTATAATAGGGTAGAGATTTCTCGACACGCCTCGTTCCTCGGCGGCTCGAAATGACATTTGGAAATGGTGCCCACCCCCTTTGTCCCCCTCCGGTGGAGGGGGTTCCGTTGGGTTCCTCTTGCTGTCCCTTTTAGGTGGAGCATTGCATTCTGCCAACAGTTGATAACTGTTGGCGCAATGCGACAGGAGTGAGCGCATCAGAGGCGCGAACGGTGACCGAATGCGGGATTCCACCCGCATGAGACAGTACCCGAGCAACGCGAGGGGGAAAGGGTTCTTGACCAACTTTTGGAGAACCCCTCAGTCGCGCGGAGCGCGACAGCTCCCCTAAAAGAGGCGCCGAGAATAACCCCCACCTGACGCCTGCGGCGTCACCCGCCCCCTTGAAAGGGGGAAGGTCATAACAAGGTACCCCCTCCCCCAATAAGTTGGGGAGGGCAAAGAACCCCTCTCTTTAATACACGGCGATCCCGAGGATGTAGTCGGAGCGCACGTCGAGAAGGGCGCAAAGTTTCGCAAACGTATCGAGCGCGGGAAATATATCCTGCTTCATATACTTGGAAACCGTCTGCGCCGAAACGCCGATCGCCTTCGCAATGTCCTTTTGCGCCACGCCGCTGTGCGAAATCGCTTCCCTCAGCCGCACTTGAATGTCTTTTAACTCCATAATTCCCCCTAATTTTGAACTTTTTCAAAAAAAATATCGCACAATGTGCGATAAAACACTTGACAATCGTATATTGGGTGATTATAATAGGGGTAGTTTCCGAAATTTCTTTACCTCGGAAACGGAAAACCGAGCATAAAAACTTCCCCCTAAAAAGTTATTTTGATCCGGTTTTCCAAAATGCGCGCACGGCAGTCCTTTCGCCGTGCGCGTCCTTATCGGAGGAGATATGAGAAAAAAGGGCGCGAAAAAGGACGGGGGATTCCCGTCCTTTTGGTTTTGTTTTATGCTTCGCAGTTTGCTTTCAAAACTCTCAGGCTCTCTCTGAGTTCCTCGGGCAGACGGTCGCCGAATTGCTCATAGTAGCCCGCGATCTCGTCCGCCTCTGCGCTCCAGCGCGCTTTATCTACATAGAGAATGCTTTCGAGCGTCTCCTCCGAAAGATCGAGCCCCTCAAGGTCGATGTCCTTTGCGTAAGGCACATAGCCGATCGCCGTCTCCTTGGCATCCACCGCGTTTTGGCATCTCTTTAAGATCCAATCGAGCACGCGCATGTTGTCGCCGAAGCCCGGCCAGATAAAGTTGCCATCCGCGTCCTGGCGGAACCAGTTGACGTTGAAGATCTTGGGCGGATTCTTGATCTTTTTGCCCATCTCGATCCAATGCCCGAAATAGTCCGCCATGTGGTAGCCCGCGAACGGCTTCATCGCCATGGGGTCGTGGCGCAGAACGCCGACCGCGCCCGTTGCCGCCGCCGTGGTCTCCGAACTCATTATGGAGCCGACGAACACGCCATGGTTCCAATCGCGGGACTGGTAGACGAGGGGAGTGGTGGTCGCCCTTCTGCCGCCGAAGATGATGGCGTCGAGCGGGACCCCTTCCTTGGAGTTAAATTCGGGAGAAAGGCAAGGGCAGCCCGTTGCGGGAGCGGTGAAGCGGGAATTGGGGTGCGCCGCCTTGGTGCCGCTCTCGGGCGTCCATTCGTTTCCGAGCCAATCGATGAGGTGCGCGGGAGCCTGTTTTGTCAGCCCTTCCCACCACACGGTGTTGTCCGCAGGGTCGATGGCGACGTTGGTGAAGATGGTGCCCTTTCTCGTTGCGGCAAGGGCGTTGGGGTTGCTCTTTTCGTTGGTGCCGGGCGCGACGCCGAAGAAGCCGTTCTCGGGGTTCACCGCCCAGAGCCTGCCGTCCGCACCCACTCTGATCCACGCGATGTCGTCGCCGACGCATTCCACCTTATACCCCTTTTCGAGGTAGTGTTTGGGGGGGATGAGCATGGCGAGGTTGGTCTTGCCGCAGGCGGAGGGGAACGCCGCCGCCACGTAATGCTTTTCGCCGCTCGGGTAAGTGACCCCCAAAATGAGCATATGCTCGGCCATCCAGCCCTCGTTCTTTCCGAGGTAGGAGGCGATGCGAAGCGCAAAGCACTTTTTGCCGAGCAGAACGTTGCCGCCGTAAGCGGAGTTCACCGAGATGATGGTGTCGTCCTCGGGGAAGTGCATGATGTAGCGTTTTTCGGGGTCGACGTCGCACTTGCAGTGGAAGCCCTTGATGAAATCTCCGTCCTCGCCGAGATAGTCATAGCATTCCGTTCCGACCCTCGTCATGATCGCCATGTTGAGGACGACATAGATGGAGTCGGTGACCTCGATGCCGATCTTGGAGAAGGGAGAGCCCACCACGCCCATCGAATAGGGAATGACGTACATGGTGCGCCCTTTCATCTTGCCGCGGGCGATGTTGCGGCAGAGGGCATAGGCCTCCTGAGGGTCCATCCAATAGTTGATGGGGCCCGCGTCCTCCTTGTTTTTACAGCAGATGAAGGTGCGGTCCTCCACGCGCGCGACGTCGTTTTTGGCGGTGCGGTGGTAGTAACAGCCGGGGAGTTTTTCCTGGTTGAGTTTGATCATCTCCCCCGTTTTGACCCCCTCTTTTCTGAGCTCTTCGAGTTGCGCTTCACTGCCGTCGATCCAGACGATGTTGTCGGGGCAGGCGAGTTCGGCGCTCTCTTTGACGAACGCGAGAACTTTTTTGTTGTTGGTAAGTGCCGATGTCATAGTTGACCTCCGAATGTATTTTTCCGTTGAATGGGCAAACCGCCCAACCTCTTCCAAATACAGTATAGCACGAAAGTTTGTCAAAGTAAACCGTTTTGGGAAAATTTTGTGGAAAGGAGTTGGGGGGGAGGGTTCTGCTGTTTCCCTTGCTGTCCCTTTTAGGGAAAGTACCCGAGCGGGGCGCGAGGGGGAAAGGGTTTTATGAAAACCCCTCAGTCGCGCAAGCGCGACAGCTCCCCTAAAAGGGGCGCCGAGAGTAACCCCCACCTGTCTCGCTTCGCTCGCCACCCGCCCCCTTAAAAGGGGGCAGGTCCCACCCCCTTAATCCCCCTCCATTGGAGGGGGTTCCTCTCTTGCCCCCTCCGTGGGAGGGGGGTAGGGGGGTGGGGCGTGTTCTAAATACCCTCTCCTCAACTATGCGCAACTTTTACATAGTCGCCCGTGTCGGCGTCTTGAAAGACGACAAAATAGCCCTCGTCCTCCGAATAGGGACCGACGGGCACAAAGACGCTCGCCTCCTTCGCCTCGTCGGGCGGGGACTCCTTGATCGCCACGCAGAGGTATTTGGGGATCCCCTCCGCATACATCACCCCGAGCAGCGCGTTCTCCGTTTTCACCCACTCGGACCCCGGAAGCGCGGCGCATAAGGTGTTGTCCCGCGGGTATTTTTCAAACGCCTCTTTGAGCTTTGCGGCGATCTTATAATAATATGTAAGCCCGCCACGTTTGAGGCGGAAGGGGTGCTCTGTGGGCTCGTTCTCCCCTTCGGGAGGGTAAGAGGGGCCGCCTTCATAGAAGTTTGCGCTTGCGATCGCCTCGTCGTCGTACTTTACCGCCGCCATATCCGAAAGCGGCTCTTCTTCGTTATCGGGCACGGGGATCGCGGGGGCGAGGGGCACCTGCGGCGAGGGCGCGCCGGGGATCTGGTTGGGGGGCATGGGCACGGGAACGGGCCGCTTTCTCGGACGCTCGGAGAGCGCCTCCAAGAGGGGAAGATAGTTGTCGGGCGCGCTTCCGCATCTTCCGAAGGCGATCGGTTCCGCTTCTCCCCGCACAAAGCATAAAAGCGCCGAAAATCCCTCGGCAACGGAGGGAGCGTCCCACGCTTTGAGCGCCTCGTTGCCTTTGAGTTCGAAGGCGTCGTATCTGCCGCCCGCCTGCACGACGAGGACATATCTCCCTTCCGCAAGGGGGGAGAGCCCCGCGATGCGCGGCGTGATCGTAAGTTCGCCGCCCAGCCGCTCCGCATACACCGCCCCCGTCACCGGACCGCCGTCCGCCGTGAAGCCCTTCTTCATCTGTTTGAGAATGCAAAGTCTCTTTTCGTATGCCATATCCGTTCCTTATTTTTCGTTCCTTCCTTTGAGTTTACCCCAAACGGGAGAGCGAAATCTGAAAACGGGTGTCAAAAAACCGCGACTTTGCGCGGTTTTCCTGCGGGCCGTTATAAAAGCCCCGTGATCCAATTCATAAAGAAAAATCCGATGAGCCCCCCGCCGCCCGCGAACAGTCCCCAAAGGAGCCCGTAATTAGCGACATAATACACGGGAATGAGGCGGGAGAGCCATGGATGGCGGGGCGCTTTTCTGACGTCGAAGAGGAGAATGAGGGGCGCGCCCACCGCCATGGTATAGGACTTGCCGAAGCCGATCTTTCCAAGCGCGGCGACATTGGAGAGGGCGAGGTCGATGATGCTTACCGTGATGAGGAGGGCAGCGATGACTGCGGAGCTGATGTCCGCCTCCTTGAAGCCCGTCTTGCGCTCGGTGCGCTTGAGGTAGCCCAATACTCCCCCGAAGAAGAACCAATAGGCGATGCGTTTGTGGGGAAGCAACGCGCCGAGGTAGATGTCGAGGCGGATCTTGCCGAAACTCGCCAGCCCGTGCAACACAAAGGAGGCGGCGATGTAGAGGGCGGGCAGGAGGGCGAGATAGCGGAACACGAGAAGTTTTTTCTTCGTATTTGCCCATGCGGGGGTATAAAAGACGAACAGAAAGATGATCCCGCACAGGAAGCTGTCCATAAAGACGTTAAAATTGGACACCTGCGCAAAGAGGGCGTACAAAATTTCATGGACGACCGTGTCGAACATCTCCTGCGAGAGATCCGCGCCGAGCCCCGTATAGCCTTCGATGAGTTCTTTGAGCATCTCTCCGAGGACGGGAATGACGAGGTTGACGAAAAGGAAGATCTCCACTCCGTAAAAGAGGAGGGCGAATACCGCATATTGCGCCACCGTGCGGGGGAGTTCGGACTTCTTTTGGAAGATGCTCGAGATGAGCGAGACAAAGAGAAGGGGGACGGTAAGGCGGTTGAGATCGTGCAAAAAGCGGAAAAAGGACAGATAGGGGCTCTCCGCAGGCAGATTGGAGAGCGCCCAAACGGCGAGTTGGGAGAGGGTGACGAGAAAGAGGGCGACCCATTTGAGGGCAAGGAAGGAAAGGCGCGGCCGATACTTCACCGCGTCCGAAAAGAAGGTACGCACCTTTCCGAACACACCCTGTGCACCCTTCATAGCGCGAACACCTCCGCGGGAGCCGCTGCCCTGCTCTCTGTGGCAAGGCAGAGGCACTTTTCGGTATCCGCGATCTTGCGGGAAACGCCGTCCTTCACATAAAAGATGTGTCTGCCGTTGGTGCAGTAGACGCCGCCGTCCTTGCAGAGGGCAAAGTCGCAAACTCCTAACTTTACGGTCTCCTCCCCCTGCGGTGTGTGTTTTACGAGTTTCCAGCTCATGGGGATAAAACCCGCCTCCCCTTTCTGCTTTTTAGCGTTGCGCTTATATTCGCGGTCGGCGTCGAGCAGGGCGCCGTCCAGCCAGAGTTTGCGCGCGTCCGTCTTTCTGCCGCGGGCGGGATTCTCTCCTCCCTCCGTCTGCGAGGTCAGGCTCGTGTGCCCGAAGATGGCGACGAACGCCTGCAAAAAGCCGAAGATCGCCTTGAGAATGCGGAAGGGAAAGAGGAGAATATCGACAAAGACGTTGCCGCTCTTTTCGGGGCGGTTGGGCCGTTTTATGTAATACAGGTCGCCGTTTTGGGAAAATTTCGGCTTGACGAGGGCGCATTTTTTCTCCCCCGCGACCTCTTTGATCTCCATGGTATCGAGGTCGAGCGCGCAGATCACGGCGGGGGCGTAACTGCCCGTGAACTCCCCCTGCGCGTTTCTGCCCACCCCCGCGCTGTCGAAATAGAGCACGTTGGGCTCATGGGGAGAGAAGCAGGGATCGGCGTCCCGCGCGTCCCCTTCGGTGAGGGTTTTGAGTTCGGAAGTGTTTGCGTCGAGGGTGCCGACGGAGGAAGTCGCCCCGTCCCGCCGCACGGTGACGGCAAGAAGGTTTCCCGCAGGGCTCAAAGAGAGGATCTCCTCGTCGGATGTGGAGAGGATGTGCTCTTCGCGCGCTTTTTTGTCGGCGATGTCCTTGCGGTACACCCCCGAGGAGCCGTTGACGGTAAAGGAATAGACGACCTTCCCCTCCTGCCAAGCAACGCCGTTGACGCAGGCCTCTACTTTTTCTTGCTTGCGGGCGTTGTAGAGATCGTAATCGCCGCGGAAGCGCGCGCCGTCGCCGCCGAACTTCCATTCGTCGTTTTTGACGCGCGTCTCGGCATACTCGCGGTAGCGCACGATATATTCGCTCTCGTACAAAGAGACGTTCTCGCCGTCGAACACGCCGAGCTTTTCGCCGTCCCCGAAACACAATTTTTCCATAGGTCGATTATAGCATAGAATACAAAAAAAGTAAAGTTTTTCGTCTTTTTCCCATGGCTCTGTGAACCAAACGGCGAGAAACGCGCGTTGTCCGTTCAAAAAGCGGATAGAGATCCCGTCCTCGCAAACCCGAAATTTTGCGACAAAGCACTCTTTTAAGAGAAGCAAAATTTCATAAAGTAGTTCCCGTGCATAAAAGCGCGGCTCTTTTGTTTCTTCAAAATTTTTTTCCTCATCGTATTTCATAACAACTCCTTTGGACATAATAGACACCTGCGAACTGAGCCACAACGACATTTTGGCACAGTTCGTAGGATAGAATAATGTCTGATTTAGGAGATTTTATGGAATACTTGTCGAAATTTCCCCTGCGGTTAAGGGAGTTGATGGAAGAAAAAGAATGGAAATCCGAAGAAGTTTCCGAAAAACTCGGCATTGCGGGGTCTGCGGTCCGTGCCTGGTTGCGCGGGGAAAAGTTGCCGTCGCTAAAAAATATCGTCCTGCTTGCCGATTTGTTTGCATGTCCTCTTGACTTTTTGGTCGGAAGGAGAGAAAATTTTGAAGAAGTCGCCGCACATCCCTTGCCCGCATTTTACGGTCGGTTGCGGGAGATCATGAATGAGCGCAGTGTCAACCGCTATGCGCTCACAAGTAGCGGAACGGTGAACGATTCCCGCGTCACGCGTTGGGCGAAAGGCGAATCTCCCTCTCTTCCCTCTCTTTGCGTGCTTGCCGATTATTTGAATATTTCACTCGACTATCTCGTCGGCAGAACCGATTATTGAGCACACCCACCCCTTAGTCCCCCTCCAAAGCAGGGGGTTTTGTTGAGTTCCTCTTACCCCCTCCTCAGGAGGGGGTAGGGGGGGTGGTGTCCTTCGTTCTAATTACGTCACCCTGAGCCGTGCGCATTCTTAATTTGTCATTTCGACCGAAGCCGCAGGCGGAGTGGAGAAATCTCGCCTTATGATAATGCGGACACCCTTCGACAAGCTCAGGGTGACGTGATTTTATAATACGGCAGAGATTTCAACTTCGTCGCAGGCTCCTCGTGCCGCCCTTAGGCAACATAGAACGTGCGGGCGGGGCGACAGCTCCCCTACAGGGGCGCTTAGAGAGCACCACCTCAGTCACTTCGTGACAGCTCCTCCTAAGGAGGAGCCCTTCTCTTACAAAAAAAGCACGGGCACTTCTTTGCGGCGGGCGTAATTTACCGTGTACGCCGTGCCGCCGCGCTCCTTGGTGCAGTACGCAAGCAACACGTCCGCGCAGTCCACCATATAGCGGTTTCGGGCGAGAAAACACCCCGCACGGTATTCGGGAAAGATGACCGTCGTGCGGTCGCACCACGTGATGAGTTCGTCATAGACGCGGCGGTCGCGCGCAGTAAACCGATTCTCGAACCCCGCAAAGGGAATGCACGCCTCCACGAACAGCTTTCTCTTTTTTTTGAGCGCGGCGAGACAGGACATCGCCGCAAGGTCGAACCCCTCCGCCATGCCGCAGAAAAAGGTCTCGCACCCGCCGTCTATCAGCAGTTCGAGGCGGTCATAAAGCGCGTTTTTATCGAATTCCCGCGGCAGTTCGCGGTGCCCCGTGAGCGCACAACTCAAATATACGCGGTCCTTCATAGAATGGGGTCGCTCCTTTCCTTGCCCCGTCCGCGCGGATATTTTGCGGGCGTCGGCTTTTTCTTTTTGATCACGACGATCGTCCGTTCGCCATAGCCCTCCGGAAGAGAGAAGGAGAAACATTCTTCAATCTCGCCGCCCAAAATTGCGATGGCGTTTTTTGCCTCTTCGAGTTCCTCCTCCGCGCTCCCCTTGTAGGCGATGAACCTGCCGCCCGTTTTCACGAGGGGGAGGCAGTACTCGGCAAGGGTGTTGAGGCGCGCGACGGCACGGGCGCAACAGACGTCGAATTTTTCGCGGAATTCCCCTCTCGCGGCGTCCTCGGCGCGCAATTTTTGCACTTCCATATCGGAAAACCGCAACTCTTTTGTTGCCGCGCGCAGAAAATCGCACTTCTTTCCCACGCTCTCGAAGAGGGTGAAGGAGAGGTCGTCCCGCACGATCTTGAGGGGGATGGAGGGAAAGCCCGCGCCCGAACCCACTTCGGCGACCGAAGCACGGACGGGGAAAAAGCGCTCCCCCATCACCGAATCGAGAAAGTGTTTGTAAAGGACGTCCCGCTCCTCCACGACAGAGGTAAGGTTGTATTTTTGATTGCAATCGACAAGAAGAGTGTAAAACGCGGCGAATTTTTCGCGGTATTCCCCTTGGATGCTCTCTAAAAGCCGCATACAGACGGCGTTGGTATCTTCCATGCCTGTATTATAGCATATTTTCTCCCCCGACGCAAGTATTGAAGGCGTTGAGGGAGAGTGATGAGGAATGCCCCCCCTTTGTCCCCCTCCGGTGGAGGGGGTTCCGTTTTTCGCTTACTCCTTCCGTGGGAGAGGGGTAGGGGTATGGGGCGTGTTTCGATTATGTCACCCTGAGCGAAGTCGAAGGGTGTCCGCATTGTAATATGGACATTCCTCGACTACGCTACTTCGTCGCAGGCTCCTCGTGCCGCCCTTAGACAACATAGAACGTGCAGGCGGGGCGGAATGACGTGATTTTGGAAATGGTGCCCACCCCCTTAATCCCCCTCCGGTGGAGGGGGTTCCGTTTTTCGCTTACCCTTCCATTGGAGGGGGTTCTTTGGAACAATCTAAAAGCGCTCCGAGGGGAGCGCTTTGAGATTCAAGACATTAGAAATTCAATACAAGATTCATTACATTATTATATTATTCTTCGTCGGGGGTGGTGGGAGTTTCGGACGTTGTTTCGGGCGTCGGCTCGGCGTCGCGCGAGTTGCCCAAATAGGTGCCGAAAAATCCGCTGAAACTTCCCTTTTTGTAGCCGCTTCCGCCGCGCGAAAGACTCGTGCCCGAGGACTGCGGCGTGCCCTCTGCGGGAAGTTCGCGCTTGGGATAGGGCTTGGAGTACCCTCCCTTGCGGTCGCCGTATTTGCCGTCCCGTCCGCCCTTGCGGTCTCTATCGCCGTATCTGCCGTTGGGTTTTCCGTAACGGTCCCTCTTTTCATAGGGTTTGAGATTGTTGGGAATGATGACGACAAAGCGCACGGGCTCCTTCCCCTCGCTCTTTGTGGTGACGTCGGGGTTGTCGACAAGGGCGGAGTGGATGATCCTGCGTTCATAGGGGTTCATGGGTTCGAGGCGCACTTTTTTCCCGAAGCGGACCGCCTTTGCCGCCATCTTTTCGGCGACGTGCTTGAGCGTCTCTTCGCGGTTCTCGCGGTAGTTGCCGCAGTCGACGACCACCCGCTTGTAATCTCTTCTGCCCGTGTTCGCCACCGCGCCCGCAAGGGTCTGGATGGCGTCGATCATCTCGCCGCGGCGGCCGATGAGCCCTTTGCTCGGTTCTGCCGTCGCCAGGTCGACGACGATCTTCTCGTCCTCTTCGCGGAGGGTGGGCTCCGCCTCGATGTCGAGGAGTTCGAACAGCCCTTCGAGGAACTTTACGGCGCGTTCTCCGTCCGTCAGTTTGGGAATGACGGTGAGCTTTACCTGTGCGGGAATGGACCCGAACAACTTCTTTCTGCCCTCTTCGAGCACTTCCACATTGACTTCCCCGCGCGTGACGCCGAGGACTTTTAGCCCTTCCTCGACGGCTTCCTCCACCGTCTTTCCGCTGAATACCTGATTCTCTTCCATATTATTCTTACCTTCCAACTTGAGAATTATTTTTTCTTTTTGCCTTTCCCTTTTTGCTCTCCGTCCTTCTTCCACGGGGCGGTGCGGGTGTAGCGTTCCTTGAGCGCCTCTTCTTCCTTTTTGTTGAAGATCTTGCCGATGATGAGGTTCGTGATCAAGGTGACGATGATGGAGATGAAACTGCTGATGACGTTGTAAATGGTGAAAGCCGCGCTCCACAAGAAGCCGAACACGGCAAACATGATGGGCATCATCACCATCATGATCTTCTGCGTTCTCGCGCCCTGGCCGTCTACCGTCTGGTATTGGTTGGTGGCCTTACTGCTCTTCATCATGATGAACTGCGACAGGAGCATGAGCCCGATCGAGATGATGATCATGACAAAGTAGCCGTTGGGCTGTTCCTTTTCTTCCGAAAGATCGGCGGTGAGGATGTTGTAGTCCGCCTCGGAGATGACCTGCCCGATGCTTCTTTCGTCCTCCCTTCCCTCCGAGCGGATGCCCGAATTGAAGGTCTTGGTGAATGCCGAATATTCTTGAATGGGATGGTTGTAGCTGACGTCGGGATACCAGACGTTTTTCACCCACAAAAAGCCGGGGTTGTGGTCGTTGCGGAACACGTTTGCGGACGCCGCGGAGCCGATCTCCCGGAAATATTCGAGACATGCGGTATCCTCGGTCGCTCCCGCTTCCACCTTCTCCTGCACTTTTGCCCAAATTTCGGCGTTTTGTTTGAGTTTATCCTTATTGAGGGAATAACTGCGCCCCGTGTCCGAAGTGGAGAGGCTGTAACGGTAGGAAAGATAGACATCCTTGTCCGTGCTTTCTACCTGCATACGCCGAATGCCGTCCGTCCCCTCGATCAGGGAATAGACGATCCCGTCCTCGGTAAAGGAGGGGCGGCCCTCCGCGTCCGTCTCCGTGAACTTGTCCATGGTGATGACGAGTTCGTTTTCCTCTTCCCCCTCTTTGAGGAAGTGATAGTCCTTTCCGTCCACCGCGTATTCGAGCACGGCGTCGTTGTACCCTTCCGCCATTCTCTCGTACATGGAGAGGTTGGCGTACTGCGCATACGATTGGAACGCCGTGATCGCAATGATGAGGATGACGAAGGAGATGATCATGGGGAGGCAGGCGCCGAGCATACTGTAGCCGTTCTTTTTCTGCAACTCGAGCATCTTCATGCTGTACGTCTGCTTGTCGTTCGCGTACTGCTTCTGGAGCTTTTCGAGTTCGGGCTTCATCTGCTCCATGATGAGGTTCTGCTTGCGCATTTTGACGCGCTGATAGATATCGAAGGGAGTGGTGATCGCCTTCAATATGAGCGCAAACACGATGACGCCGACGCCGACGATGCCGACGCCGTCGATGATGATCCTGACAAGCTGTCCCAGCCAGTTAAGGTTGATGTAAAACCCCTGTTCGAGGAGCGGAAAAGAAATAGATGACATGATGATCAGATGAGCCAGCGGGCCTTGAAGTAACGTTCGGGAGCGGGATCGATCCCTCCCTTGCTAAAAGGATTGCAACGTAGAATGCGCCAGAGCCCCAACAATACCCCCCGAAGCACGCCGAAATTGTTGATGCACCGCTTGGTATATTCGGAGCAAGTGGGTTCATACAGGCAGGTGTGGCGGGAGAGTTTGTTCTGGTAAAAGCAGATCATGCGGATACACATCCCCCGCATGAAACGGGGGCGCAGTTTTCTCCGCAGATAGCGGGCGTTTTCCCTCAGCAATGCGCAAAATTCAGGCACTGGCCAACTTTTCCCTTTTAATGATATTGCCGATGTCCCGTTTGAACGTCAGAAAGGAATATTCCGCGGCGATCTTCGGGATAAGCAAAAAGGTGCACGGGCGGGCGATCGCGTCCGCTTGCGCGCGGAATGCCTCGCGGAGCAGCCGCTTGATGCGGTTCCTCCTCACGCTCTTGCCGTACTTTTTCCCCACGCAGACGGCCATCGCCGTCTCTTCGGAGGGGAGGTAGACGATCGTGAGCGCGGCTCCGTACACTCTTTTTCCCGTGCTCAATATTTTTTTGAAGTCCTTTTTTTTCTTGATGCGCCGATAGTTCACGTTAAGCCGAAAGATGCTTTCTTCCCTTATTTCTCCTTCTCTTGAGAACGTTTCTGCCCGCCTTGGTCGCCATTCTCTTGCGGAAGCCGTGCACTTTGCTTCTCTGTCTCTTCTTGGGCTGATAGGTTCTTTTCATAACAATATACTCCTATTTTTGTCTTTCAAGTTTGATTATAAAGTTTTTCCCGTCTTTCGTCAAGCGATTATTGGGCGTTTCTGACGGGTAAAATCAAATAGAGGCTCTCTTTCTCCTCTTTATTTTGCAGAATAAAGGGGGAAATTGCGCTGTTGAAGGAGAGGACGCACTCCTCTTCGTTGAGGGCGCGGAGGCCGTCGAGCAGATATTTTGCGTTCATCGAGATGACGAGTTCCTTCCCGTTGATGTGGGCGGGGACGCTCTCGAACACGTTCCCCACGTCCGAGGCGGAGCGGATCTTCACGTCGTCCGCCCCCGCTTCGAGGGTGACGAGGTTGTTCTTGTCCCCGCGGATGAGGATGGCCGCGCGCTCCACGCTCGAGATGAGTTCGAGGCGGGGGAGCGTCACTTCGGTAAGGAAACTCGGCGGGATGACGTTCTCCTTGCGGATGAATTCCCCTTGGTAGAGACGGGAGACGATCGTGGTGCCGTCCGCATTGACGAGCAGATTCCCTCCCTGCGTATAGACGGTGATCTCTTCCTCGTCGTCGCCGAGCATACGGGAAATTTCGGTAAGCGTGCGCGCGGGGCAGATGATGCTCTTCTCGGCGCTGTGCGAAAGGAGTTCGGCAGAGGAGAGAGCGAGACGGTAGCCGTCGAGGGCGGTGACTTCGAGCTTTTCCTTAAATTCGAAGAGGCACCCCTTGAGGATGGGACGGGAATCGTCCTGCGCACAGCAGAACACCGTCTCCCCGATCACCTTTTTGAGGGCGCCCTGCTTCATGACGAAATAGTTCTCCCCCACGTCGAAGGAGATCCCGGGGAACTCCTCGGCGGGAAGTGTCTGCAAAAAGGAGGAGGCGTCACGGTAGCCGATCTCCATGCCGCGGTCCCCCGTGCGGATGGTGATCTCCTCCTCTGAAAGTTTTGTCAGGAAATCGGCAAGCAATTTCCCCGTGACGCAAACTTCGCCCTCCTCGAACACTTCGGCTTTCACCGTTTTGCGGATGGAGAGTTCGCCGTCCGTTGCAAGAAGGATGACTTCGTCGTTCTTTGCCGACAGTTTCACGCATTCCATGATGGGCGCCGTGGTGCGCACCGCGCACGCCTTGCTTGTTTTGGTGACCGCTTCCGAGAGGGAAAGCCCATCGCATACAAATTTCATCTCGCTGCTCCTTGTGGTGTTTTCTTAAAAAAGAATTTTTAATAGTAATAATAAAGGCGGTGGAAAAGTGGATAGATTTTCTCCCTCCGTCTCTTTTCCCCTCTATTATAGCGAAATTGCAAAAAAATTTCAAGCAAAAAGGGGGTTTTTCGGAAAATCCTCCTCCTTTTTCTTTGTGGAATTTTGCGTGGAGAAAAAGTGGAAAACGGGGCGGTTGTCGATAACGGCGGAGGAAGGAAAACCGTCCTTCTTCGGCAAAAGGGAAAGAGAGGGGAGATTTCCCCAAAAATTTCCACATTGTGGAAAAAGAATTGCACAATTCCCCCCTTAAAAACATGCAAAAAGGAGGCGGTTTGCCTCCTTTCCCTGCGTTTTTCGGCTTGTCCCTTCAAAGGACGCGCACCTTTTAGTTGTTTGCCAGCCACTCCTGCGCCTTTGCCTTGGAGAAGGCGGTGATACTCTCCTTCGGATAGGGAGAAGTTTCCCCGCCGTTCGTGTAGAGGAAGTAATCCCCTTCGGCGGTGAGGAACATCGTCTTTTCGTATCCCGCGGGATCGCCATAGTAGCTGAAGGTCACCTTTTTCACGACGGCCGCCGTCGCGGTGTCGTATGTCTTTGTTTTCGTTTTCTTGACCATGGTTTTTTCTCCTTTTTTCTTTTATTTTATATTTTTTGAAAATTCCCGTCAAATATATTTTTCCACTTTTGAAAAAAGCGAGAAAATGTAAGTTTATACCGCAAATTGTGAATTTTTATCCGCTTTGGCGGCCAAATATTCGCCGAGCGCCTCCGCGATCGTCTCCGCCATGCCGTACACAAGATTAAGACGGGTAAGATTGAGCGCCGAATAGGAGAAGCCCGCCCGCTCCCCCACGATCCCGAGCACCGAGACGTCCCCTATCGTTCCCAAACGTTTGTTTGCGCCCGATCCCGGTTTTAAGGGGGCGTCGGTAAGTTTGATGAGCCCGAGTTCGGAACTCTCCCCCACCGCGGCGTCGACGGCGATGACCTTGGAGCGCGGGTGCGTCTTGCGCAAAAATTCCCCCAAATACTTGACCTCCTTTGCCGTAACGGGGGCGCGCAGGGTTCCATAGAGGTATGCGTCCTCAATGTTTGCGTTTTTCTTGAGGAGGGTCCCCGTGAGCGGGCCGAGGCTGTCCCCTATTGCAAGATCGCTCCCGATACACAGGACGACGGGCGGAGCGGCATGTGTTCGGAGGACCCGCCCGAGAGCCGCCGCGATGCCCGTTTTTGCCATGGTGTTGCAGACATGGAAGGAAAATTGCATAAAGTCCCCTCTCTTTTTTGGTTAAAGTATCTCCAAAAGAAACTTTTTTATACCGCGTTGAAAAAATCGGTGACAAAGGGATAAAAAAGTGGTATAATAGCAATAGTAAAACGAACGGAGGTTTCTCTTGACCGAATTATTGCTTTCGTCCGGGAGCTGGGTGGTCGATCTGATGTTCTTTCTCATCCTCGTCCTCGGCACGGCGCTCGGAGCATACAGAGGGTTTGTTTCGGGAGTATGCAAACTCGCAGGCAAGATCGCATCGCTCATCTTCGCCTTCGTCTTTTGTATCTCCTTTGCCAACTTTTTGGAAACTTGTTTCCACATGACATCGGCGATCGCGGACGGCATCGCGGGTTCCATTGCGAAAAACGAACTCTATGCACAGCCCTTGACAACAGAAATTTCGGGCGCAGAACTTGAAGGTTTTCTCGGCGGCATGGAACTCAATGGAATTGCGACGTGGCTGATGTTGCGCTCCTTTGCGCGCGTCGAACTCATTCCCGCAGGCACGACCCCCGCGATGATGCTCGGAAGTATCCTTGCAAAGTGGATCTCCGTGGTCATCGCCTTCATACTGCTCATCCTCATCGTGCGCCTCGGCGTATGGGGGATCACAAAGGCGTTCGGCGCCCTCAAAGATGCCGTTGCGCCCATCCGCGTGGTCGACCAGGTGCTCGGCGCGATACTCGGACTTGCAAAGGCGCTGTTCTGGATCTTCGTCGTGCTCCTCGTGTGTAATTGGCTTCCCTTTGATGGGTTGCAGGAATTTATCTCCACGAGTGCGGTCGTGGGCCCGATCTATCGGAGCGAATGGTTCCAAAGCGCAACAAGCTATGCGATCTCGGGTGTGTGGTTCGATGAGTACGTGAAAGATCTCATCATTCCCGCACAATAAAATAATACAAAGAGGACGGGGGTTTTCCCCGTCTTTTTTTGTGCCTTTTTCTGCGCACAGGTCAATTTTTTGCACTTAATGTTTCACGTGAAACATGACAAAAACAGCCAATTTGACTTGAGTAGTTTCACATGAAACATTTTTTGGGGTGTTTTTAATGGACGCAAGGTAAAATTTGTATGTTTCACATGAAACATTGCCCTCTTTTGCGAAAAATGCGTGATAATTTTGAAAATCAGGAAAGAATTGCCATCATTTACTTGCAATTCCAAGAAAAGTATGGTACAATAAAGCGGTAAGTCGGCCAAACTGTTGGCGTATTACAAAATACATTTATTGAAAGGAGCATAACTTGAGTAAAACACTGAAAATCGTCCTCTCGGTGGTTCTCGTGCTTGTTTTGGGCGTTGGCATCTACTTTACGCTGTCGACGCTGATGAAAAACAGCAAGAAAATAGAATCTTCGGAATTTGAGATTCTTGCCATGGGCGGAGAATTGCCTGAGAATAGTCCGAACAAGAACAAAGATGTCGGCAAACCTATCGTAAAGGTCTATGTGGACAATTACACCGTTTTTGGCTATACAGACGTCAATGCAAGCCAATATGCGTTTTGGGCTAACTTTGCAAGTTTATACAGCGCGGACGGAAAATTGATCCTTGACAAGTGGGTCGAAGAAGGACAAGTCATTTCCTATGACTATTCGGACCCGAATGCAGGTGCGGGCTGGGGTAATTTCATCTATATCGCCGTGCTCGTCGTCGGCATTGTGGCGTTCTTCCTCGTTTTGAGGGCAACGAGCGGCGGTGGCGGCAAGGTGATGAACTTCGGCAAGACGAAGGCGAAAGTCTCCACCAATCTCAAAGTCCGCTTCTCCGATGTGGCGGGAGCCGAGGAGGAAAAGCAGGAACTCGCCGAAGTGGTGGAGTTTTTGAAGAGTCCCAAGAAATTTGCAGATCTGGGAGCGAGGATCCCCAAGGGCGTGTTGCTCGTCGGGCCTCCCGGAACGGGCAAGACATTGTTTGCAAAGGCCGTTGCGGGCGAGGCGGGCGTGCCGTTCTTCTCCGTGAGCGGCTCCGACTTCGTGGAGATGTACGTCGGCGTGGGGGCCTCGCGTGTGCGTGACCTATTCGATCTTGCCAAGCGGAACCAGCCGTGTATCATCTTTATCGACGAGATCGATGCCGTCGGCCGTCAGCGTGGAGCCGGTCTCGGCGGGGGACACGACGAACGGGAACAGACCCTCAACCAAATTCTCGTCCAAATGGACGGCTTCGATTCCAACGAGGGGGTCATCGTCATGGCGGCGACCAACCGTGCCGACATCCTCGACAGCGCCCTTCTCCGCCCGGGTCGGTTCGACAGGCAAATATATGTTCACATGCCAGATGTTAAGGGACGTGAACAAATTCTCAAGGTGCACGCGCGCAATAAGCCCTTGGCGCCCGACGTCAACTTCAAGACGATCGCGCGCATGACGAGCGGCTTCTCCGGCGCAGATTTGGCAAATTTGTTGAACGAAGCGGCGATCTTGGCGGCGCGTGCGGGCAAGAAAATGATCGGCAACCTCGAACTCTACGAGGGGATCAACAAAGTCATCATGGGGCCGCAGAAGAAAAGCCGCGTCGTTACCGAAGAGGAGAAAAAGACGACCGCCTATCACGAGGCGGGGCACGCCGTGCTTGCCAAACTTTGCGAACACAACGAGAACGTGCAGGAAGTCTCCATTATTCCCCGCGGCATGGCGGCAGGCTACACGCTCACCCGTCCTGAAAACGACGACGACCGCTACACCGTGAACAAACTCAACGACTTTATCTGCATGGCGCTCGGCGGCAGAGTTGCAGAAGAGATCGTCATCCAGGACGTCTCCGCGGGCGCCTCCAACGACATTCAGAAGGTCACGCAGATGGCGCGCAAGATGGTCACCGAATGGGGCATGAGCGACCGTCTCGGGCCCATTGCCTACACGAGCGACGGACCCGTGTTCCTCGGGCGCGATTTCGAGGAGCGCAACACTTACAGCGAGGAGACGGCGGGGATCATCGACGAGGAGGTCAAGCGCATCGTCTCGGCGGCGTATGAACGCGCGAAAAAACTGCTCATCGAGCACAGAAGTATTCTCGACAACATGTCCCGCGTGCTTGTGGAACGGGAGACGATCTACACCGAAGAGGTGGATATGCTCATGAACGGCGCGGGCTGGGAGGAGGTCTTGAAGTACATGGAAGATCACGACAAGAACGCTCCCGACGATCCCTTCGGCGTGAAGGAGCACCCCGAAGAGCGCACCGAGACAGAGCCCAAAAAAGAGGGCGAAGAGAAGTAAGTTTTTTTACGGGAGAATATCTAAGAGGTGATACGTATGGGCAAAATCATACCTTTTTCCAATCAGAAGGGGGGCGTCGGCAAGACGACGACCTGCGTGAATATGGCGGCCTACCTTGCCAAAGCGGGCAAGAAAGTTCTGCTTGCGGACATCGACCCGCAGGGGAACGCCACCACGGGGCTCGGCTTTTCCAAGAGCCAGATCAAAAAGTCGGTGTATAACGTGCTCATCGAGGACGAACCGGTGAAGGACAACATCCTTCCCACCGAGATGCCCAACCTGTTTTTGCTCCCCGCAAACATCGACTTAGCGGGGGCGGAAGTGGAGCTCGTTTACAAGAAAAACAGAGAACGGGTGTTAAAAACGGCGCTCGACAAGGTGAAAAACGATTACGATTTCATCCTCATCGACTGCCCGCCCTCGCTGGGGCTGATCACCATCAACGCGCTTGCCGCGGCGGACAGCGTCATCATTCCCATCCAGAGCGAATATTACGCGCTCGAGGGTTTGAGCCAGCTTATGAACACCATTTCGCTCGTGAAACAGCACCTCAACAAGGGGCTCAAAGTGGAGGGGGTGGTGCTCACCATGCACGACCGCCGCTCCCTCATCAGCCGCCAGATCGCGGAGGAGATCAAAAAATACTTCACCAAAAAGCTGTATGAGATCGTCATTCCCCGCAACGTGCGCCTTGCGGAGGCGCCGAGCCACGGGAAACCCATCCTCCTGCACGACCCCAAGTGCATGGGCGCGCGGGCGTATGCGGCGCTTACCGAAGAATTTTTGAAGAAAACCGAAGGAGGAGAATAAGATGGCAAAGGGCTTAGGAAGAGGGCTCTCCGCGCTCTTTAGCGATACGGAAGAGGCCTATGAAAACGCGACCGAGGGCTTGACGGGCGGAGCGACGGAGCTCTCCCTCGGGGATATTTTCCCCAACCCCGACCAACCGCGCAAGGAGTTCGACGAAGGCGCTCTCCTCGACCTCACCAATTCCATCAAGGAACACGGCGTCATCAGTCCCATCGTGGTGAACAAAAACCCCGACGGCACCTACATGATCATCGCGGGCGAGAGGAGATACCGCGCGGCAAAGAACGCGGGCCTTTCCACCATTCCCGCCGTGATAAAGGAACTCGACCAGCGGGAGATACAGGAAATTTCCCTCATCGAGAACCTGCAACGGGAGGACTTGAACCCCATCGAAGCCGCATACGGTATGAAAAAACTCATGGAGGAGTATAGCCTGACGCAGGAAGTTCTTGCCGAGCGTTTGGGCAAGTCCCGCCCCGCCATTGCCAATACGTTGCGGCTTTTGACGCTCTCCGACGAGGTCATCGCGCTCGTCAGGGAGGGGAAACTCTCCTCGGGGCACGCGCGCACCCTTGTGCCCGTTCCCAAGGAGGAGCAGGCGGCTCTCGCGGCGCAGTGCGTGAAGGAGGGCTGGTCGGTGCGCGAAACGGAGCGCGCGGTGAAGCAGTTTTTGAACCCGCCCGAGGTGCTCACCCGCCAGAAGGAGGCGAAAAACGCGCTTGCCAACGCCGAACTCAAACACTTTGTGGAGCGGTTGAGGTCGACCTTCCAGACAAAAGTCTCCCTCATCGGCACCGAGAAGAAGGGCAGGATCTACATTGATTACTACTCCCGCGACGATCTCGACCGCATCTGCGAACTTTTGGACATTCTCGATAGGCAGGAATAACGCGCAAAGCCGAAAAGCGCCAAAATTCACTATATCTTGTGTTTTTGGGGGAGGAACGACTGCGTCCTACCCCAACATTTTGAAGAAAAAAGGGAGAAAAATCGCTTTTCTTGGTGAAAATATCCAAAAAAAAGCAAAAAAAAGGTAAAAGTTTCACAAAAAATTTTCCAAATAGTCTTGACAAACCCTTTCGAGTGTGATATATTTGCGTTAGTGTTGAAATGACGATAGGGGGGAAGTCATGATGCAGAAAGACGTTCGTTGATCTTTTTTTGCTACTTTTTTGTTCGCCGCAGTGCGGCGGCAAGAAGTGGCTAAGGGAGAGATACGGACGTCTTTTTGTACTCGGCAGACCGAAAAACGGCATTATCGCGCTTTTTCTCCAGCTTTGCGCCAAGGGCAAACGAACGCCAACCCCCAAACGGCGGGAGGAGCCCAAGGCAAGGGGACGGAGAACGGGTGCGGACACGAGATTCTATTATTATAAGAGGTAAAGGAATGAAGAAGAAGAAACTTTTGAAAAGCGCTTCGCTCATTGCTCTCTCTGCGGTCATGATGTGCGGCGCCGCCGCGGCATTTGCAGGGTGCGGCACAAACGCTTATCAGATCAGAGTCTCCATGTTCTGCGGCGATACCGACGTCGATATCAACCGCAAGAACTGCGAGGACTGGGCAGAGCAATACACGAAGAAGCTGCGCGAAAACGGTACGTTCACCGAAGATGATAAGGACGTCACGGTCGACTTCACTTATCAGACGAACACCGACGCGTACTTTGACCAGTTGAAGACGCAGATCGCGTCCGGCTCCCAGCCCGACGTGTTCTATGTCTCCCCCAAGTACGTGAAGGCATGGAGCAATGCAAACCGTATTCTCGACCTTTCGACCGCACTTGCAAAGGACGCAGAGACCCTGACGGATATTTGGGAGGACTCCCTCGCGTTCTATAGCTATTCCTCGAACGAGAATTACACCTCCGGCGACCGCATCAAGTTCGACGGCAGCAAGTTCGTCACCGTGAACGACAATGTCACGGTCGGCATTTACGGCCTTCCCAAGGACTATTCCAACTTCGGCCTCGGGTTCAACGAAGTGTTCTTCACCCCCGAAGTGCGCAAAGCGCTTACCGAAATGACGACCGAGGACAGAACGGGCGTTCACGGCGCAGAGTACAAGAGCGCCGAGATCTCCTATGGCGGCGAGAGCGGCGTTGTCACCAACGAGAGCGGCAGTGACGTTCCCCTTGTCAACATCGGCGTTCCCACCTACTACAAGCCCTATAACTTCTATGCCTATGCAAGCTATGACGCCGCGCTTTTGGCGGGCGATCCCATGGCGACGGCAGTGGATGTCTATACGAACGGCAAGGGCTACTGCGTGACCATCCCCGGTTGGCCCGGCGATACCTTCGAGGACGCCAAGAAGGACAAAGCGACCGCGGATAACCCTTGGGCGGAAGTCGACGACGTTACCATTCCCGAAGACAAGCAGGATGCGAACGCCACTTACGATACCTCGAAAGGGTACATCACCTACACCTATGCAGAGTACTCCGCATTGACGTGGGTCATCACCTACTATGTGAACACGTATGACTGGTTGGGCAAAGACATGGGCGGTTGCATGACCAATGCGGGCATGAAGAACGTTTACGGCAACGACCAGTACGACGGCGTGCTCTATCTCCTTCCTTGGCTTGCAGGCAACGACGCGCAGTACCTCAACGAGCAGTCCACGAATGCGATCAACGGGAGCGATCCCACCAAGATCGGCAAGGAGACTTATAAGACTACCCACAAAGCGCTCAACGGCACCGACGAAAAGATCGATATCCAATACGGTGTGAACAGCGAGAAGTTCATCGAGACCGTCGGCGCATTCCACGCTTACGGTTCCGACTGGAACGGCAACTCCAACAACGCGGGCGACAGTTACATCGAGAAATCCTCCGGTTGGGATTTGTTCGTCGCAGGCAACTGCGTGTTCTATGGCGTCGGCACCTGGAACGCGGGCGCCCTCAACGCTACCGACCGTCAGTATCTGAGATACAGACTGATGCCCGAACCCGTCTCCGAAGACTTCGCTCTCTCCTCCTATATCAAGGATGAGGACTACAACATGAAGAGCTATGTTTGGGATGCCGGCAAGAAAGAGGCAACGGTCACCAAGAACGCAAGTGTTTTTGCTCCCGGAGAGTACTCTGGGGAAGACATCTTCGAGAACCAGCTCACCCGTCAGGATCAATGGGGCGCGCGTATGGACTCCGTCGGCTATGGCGTGAGCACTTCGGCAAAGGAAGGCGGCGATTGGCGTGAAGACGCGGCGATCGACCTCGTCAGATACCTCACCATCACTCCCGCCACGCAGGTCACCCTTACCTACTCGGGTTCCCAGCTTCCCAACTTCAAGTCCCAGTGCGACGACTTCTATAAGAACGACGGCGACTTTGCGGATATGATCACTCCCGATCCCGATGAAAACGGAAGCACCGCGGAGTGGGATGCGGCTTATGCGATCGCAAAAGCGATGTATGCGGCAGGTACCGCCTCCGCTACGAGCAACACCTTGATCAAAGATTGGATGGAGACAAATTATCCCAAGCAGAACTATGATAAAGCATACGCGAACGACGCTCTGTCCACCCTCAGCAGCCTTGCCTTCTCCATGAAGGTGCTCTACATGGTTGCCTACAAGGAAGCAGACCGTGACCTCTCCCTCCGTATGCAGTACGGCTTGAACGCGACCCGCGACTCCGCAATGTACACCTATAACGACGCTTGGATCGACACACTTGACCCTCGTGGCGATGGCTTGCTCATGGCATACGACCAGCAGAGATCGTTCGGAAGCGATATGACCGATGTCCTCAAAAAGGTATTCAAGAGCGATAACCCCAACGGACAGCCTATCAAAGGTAGCGGTTACGGTACCCCCGCATGGTGGTGCCTGCACCAGGCAAAGGCAGTCCAGACCGCTCTCAATGAGGCCATCGCCGAAGAGAAGAGCTTGATGTCGTAAGTGCGCATCCTTCTTCAGATATCCCCTTTTTGGAGGGGATATCTGAAGGGGATATGAAAAAATTTGTAAGGAGGAATTTATGGAAGACAGCATTGCCGTAAACGAGGCTGTTTCCGAAGGGGAGGCCGTTGTAGAAGAAGCGGTCCCTCAAAAGAAGCAAAGAAAGCCCATCAACCAGGCAAAACTGCAGGATAACCTTTGGGGCTGGATCTTCTGCGTCCCGCTCATCGTCGGTACCGTGTGGTTTGTCTATATCTGCTTGATCTTGGCGTTCCTGCTCTCGTTTACCAACTATCAAGTCATCAACGGCGGCGATATGTTCAAGTATATCGGGGAAATGGGCAAGCACATCATGACCAACCCCGAAACAGGCGCTTCGTCTCCGTTCTATTGGTACTCCTATGCGTTTACCAACATGACGAAGACACAGTACCCCATGAACGAGCTCGGCGCATACCTCTTCAACACCGTGTTCTATATGATCGGTATCCCGATCGGTATGGTCCTTTCGATGTTCTTCGCGGTATGCATGTCCCGCGACATCAAGGGCGGCAACGCATTCAGAGTGCTCTATTATCTCCCTTGCGTTGCAAGTACCATCTCCATCGTCTACACCTTCAAACTCATGTTCTCCCAGCAGGGCGTCATCAACGGCATCCTCGGGTTGAAGGATTTCGATAACGGCGGCGGATTCCAGTGGATCAACCTCCGCGGCGTCACCGACATTACGTGGAACAGCCTCATCCGTTCAAACGGCGGTTCTCCCACATCCGAGTCCGCGTTCATGAACGATCCTTATTGGTGCCAGGGTATTTTCACAAAACTCGTCATCATCATCATGAGCGTTTGGAAGGGCCTCGGCGGAACCATTATTTTGTACATAGCGGGCCTTTCGGGCGTGAACGCCGCCACCAAGGAAGCGGCGCAGATCGACGGAGCGAACGGCTGGACCATCTTCTGGAAGGTCACCATGCCCGACCTCTATCCCGTTATCTTCTACAACATCGTCACTTCCGTCATCGGCGGTATGCAGATCTATATGGAGCCCACGTTGTTCATCGGCGAGCAGTACATTACCTCAGGTTATGTCTCCCTCATACAGGTCAACGGTATCAAAGCCGGCAAGTCCTCGCAGGGCGCCGCTTACGGTATGATCCTTGCCGTCATTATCTTCGTGCTCACCATGTTCCAGTTCTATCTGGATTCGCGCAATAAGGACTAAGGAGGGAAAATTCATGGAAAACATTGAAAATGTCGAACCCGTAGTCCAAGAAAAGCCGCAATACTCGTCCATCCGCTATGCGTGGGGCGCAGTGCTTGCATTCTTCGGAGTCTCAAGTAAAACGCACCGCGCAAGCAAGAAGCGTGCAAAATTCGTGGGCGATGTATTCACCTACATCATCCTGCTCTTCGGTACCTTCCTTATGGTCTATCCCTTCTGGTGGATGATCGCGGCGTCCTTTGCAGACACAACGGACGGCGCGAACGCAACGCAGATCATCCGCGAGATCGTTTGGTGGCCCAATAAGAGTACGGTAGAGAGCGCATTCATGAGCAGCCATAAGGGCGGGATGTTCTGGAACTATCAGCTCTTCTTTACCGAAGGTTTAACGGTCGTCAACGGCAGTTTCACCTTCTGGAGAGCCCTCCTCAACAACCTCATTTACTCCATCGTGCCTGTCGTGGTCGGCGTCATCACTTCGGCGTCCGCGGCATTCTCCTTCGCCAAGATCAACTGGATCGGCAGAAACGCAGTGTTCTATTTCCTGCTTGCCGCGATCATGGTCCCCGGTCCCTCTATCATGACGGCGCAGTACGCCATGTATAAGGGCTTGAATTGGCAGGAAAACGGCTTGGTCCTCATCATCCCCGGTATGTTCGGTTCCATCATGACGGCATTCTTCATCCGTCAGTTCCTGTTCGGCCTTCCCACTTCCATCATCGAAGCGGCGAAGATCGACGGCGCAGGTTACTTCCGCATCTTCTGCGGCTTCATCCTGCCCCTCGCAATGCCCGCCATCATGGCGCAGGGACTTCTCTCCTTCATGGGTTGCTGGAACAACTACATGGGTTCCTACATCATGATCCCCGATACCTCGAGCGCAGTCAACCTTCCTCATGCTATCGCAAAGATGGATGGTTACGGCGGCGGCGGACGGTATGCAAGCATCAACTATGCGGCGGTCATCGCGGGCTCCGTTGTCTGCGTCATCCCCGTCATGATCCTGTTCGCTTGCTTCCAGAAGCTCATCATCGGATCCTTGATGCTTACAGGTTCCAAGGAGTAAATTCAAAACGTATCAAAAAACGGAGCGTCCCGCTCCGTTTTTTTGTGCGGTTGGGAAAGACCAAAAAGGAAAACTTTTCCAATACCCTTGACAAATTTTCGCCACTATATTATAATAAAGGAAATTCGATCAGGGGGAAGTTTTATGAAAAAGCGCTATCCCGTGCTTGCGGGAATTTTGAGTATCGCGCTTCTTTTCGGGACCGTCGCTTGCGGCGAAAACAGCGGAACGGGAAGCGGTTGGTACGACAAGGATATCTGGATGACGGCGGGGACAGACGTTCCCAAAACGGAGGCCGTTTTGCCCACGTCGGCGAATTTCGGCGGCGACGTCGCCGTGCACGATCCGTCCGTCTTTTACGACGACGTAACGGAAAAATATTACGCCTTCGGCACCCACTTCGCCGTGGCAAGCTCGTCCGACCTCATCACCTGGAAGCAGGAAGCGACCGACGGTAACAGCACCACTCTCTATGGAAACGAGGGTGCGGACGGGAAACTGAAAACGCTCAAGGAGACGCTCGGCATCAGCGGCGCCATTGACACTTGGGCGCCCGACGTCATGAAGATCGGCAACATGTACTATATGTACGTCTCCGCGACATCGGCGTTCGGCTCCAACAAATCGGGCATTGTGCGTGTGCGCGCGAACAACGTCATGGGGCCCTACAGAGATGAGGAGAAGATTGTCTTTTCAAACGGCAACGGCGGCGAACCCAACTGCATCGACCCCGAGCTCTTCTATGATAAGGACGGCAAACTGTGGATGGTTTACGGCTCCTTCTTTGCGGGGATCTACATCAAGGAACTCGACGAGAAGGGTCTGCCCAAAGAGGACGGGTTCGGAAAACTCCTCTGGAAGGGCAACAGCACGGGCGTGGAGGGTCCCTTCATCTTCTACAACCAGGAGCTCGACTACTACTATCTCATGACGAGCGACGGCTCTCTTTCTACCAACTACAACATGCGCGTGGCGCGGAGCAAGAACCCCGACGGCCCTTACACGGACATCGCAGGCAGAGACATGGCGCAGACGGCGGGGCTCGGAAACAAGCTTACGGGCAACTATAAATTCGCGGGCGACAGAGGATATGCCGCCCTCGGGCACAACTCCGTCATCAAGAAGGACGGCGAATATCTCGTCGTGCACCACACCCGTTGGGAAGAGGGAAGCGGCGTGAGCGGACCCCACCGCGTGGAAGTGCGCCAGCTCTATTTCAACGAAGCGGGCTGGCCCGTGCTCTCCCCCAACCGCTATGCGGGCGAGAAGAAGGGCACCGTCACGCAGGAGAAAGCGGCGGGCGCGTATGACGTGGTCGTGCAAAAGACATATACCGACGTCGCCTTTGTGTCCTCCGTGCGCTATACCTTCAATGCCGACGGCAAGATCGTGAGCGGCGAAACCGAAGCGGGCACATGGAGCGTTTCGCAGAACTACTATGTGACGATCACCTTGGGCGACATCGAATACAAGGGCGTGATCGCACCCGCATGGCGCAATTACGGCACGGCGAAGGGGATCTATTGTATGACGGCGACCTCCGCACAGGGCGGCGCGCTTTGGGTGAACGCGGCCGATTGAGAGAGCGAAAATTTCAACCTACCACATATCCCCCGCAAGGGGGATATGTCATAAAAACGCAATACGTATGCAAAAATAAGGTGTGATATGGCGATCAGATATCCGAAAAATCCCCACTTCAACAAACTGCAAATGCGCACGCCCGACTACAAAAATTGGAAGGAGGGCTGTGCGCACGATCCCTCTCTCCTCGAGTGGGAGGGGGTCTATTATGCCTATTCCACCGACACGTTCGGCGCGCCGAGCGGCTATCAGATCAGGAAGAGCGCCGACCTTCTGCATTGGGAGTATGTCGGCTCGGCGTTCGATATGGAGGATACCTCCGTGCTCTACAAGCGCGGCAGGGGGGACTTACAGCCCGCTTACGATTGGTGCATGACGGCGAGTTCGGAAGTGGGCTATGGCGTGTGCGCGCGCAAGGACGGCACCATGGCATTCTGGGCGCCCCACTGCGTGCGGGGCACGGACGGGAAGTTCTGGCTGTACTTCTGTTTAACGGGCTATTTCGGGGGCAGTAAGTCCTGTATCGGGCTGGCGAAGTCCGACCGTCCCGACGGCGGTTTCCGCTTTGCAGGGCTGATTTTGCGCTCTCCCGCGGGCTGGCGCACCCCGAATTGCATCGACCCGCAGTTCTTCTCCGCCGAGGGAAGGAGCTTTCTCGTGTACGGCTCCTTCGGGCTCGGCATCTATCTCATCGAACTCGATCCCGCAACGGGGCTGAGAAAGGACGGCCTCACCTACACCGATTTCGCCCGAAAACGTTGCACGTTTGCGCAATATTACGGCACGCCCCTCGCGCGCGGCTCCCTCGAGGGGGGAGTGGTGCACTACCATGAGGGGGTGGATGTGCTCGAAAAGGGCAAATGGGTCAAGAAAAATTACTACTATCTCATGTGCTCTTACGGCTCCCTGTCCTCCGCCTACAACATGCGTTGCGGCAGGAGCGAAAGGCCCGAGGGCCCCTATGTGGACGTCAACGGGAATCTGCTCGTCTGCTCCACCGATTTGGGCACGGGGAACAAGCTCCTCGGCAGTTTCCGCAGGCAGGGCGAACCCGACTTCTACTGCCCCGGCCACAACGACATGTTCACAACGTCGGGCGGGGTCAACCTCATCGCCTACCATTGCCGCACCAATTATTTCATCGAGCAGGGCATGAGCCGCTCCAACAACTTCCACTATCTGTATTTGGGGCAGTACGCCTTCAACTCGGACGGATGGATCGTGATGAACTCCAACCGCTATGCGGGGGAGGAATTGCAGGACGTGACGGCGGAGGAACTTCTCAACATCACGGCGGGCAAGTTCGAGGCGGTGCGCTTCTTGCAGGGCTACAAGACGGTGACGGCAAAGCGGGTGGAACTTCTTCCCGACGGCACCCTCCGCGGCGCATACAGTGGCACATGGCAGATGTACGGGAGCCACTACATTTCGGTGACGGCGGACGGCGAGGAGTATCTCGGCGTGGTCATGCCCGCCTGGCACGAAGGGCAGGGCGCGGCGGGGCTTACGGTCACGGCGCTCGGCAGGACCTGCGGCATGGCGCTCCACCTCGACAGCACCTTTCACATCTGAGCGTTGATTTAGAAAATATTTTTCAAATCAAGCATATAAGCGACAAATTTCCAAATAAATTCGGATATTTTTCAAAAAAGAAGAAAATTTTTTTCAAAGCGGCTTGACAAAGCCGCTTTTGCGTGTATAATGGAGGCATAAGGATAATAAGGAGAGTGGGCTATGGCGGGGAAAAAACTTGCTGCGATGTGCATTGCCGCCGTTCTGTTTGCGGCGTGTTGCGGCTGTGACAGCGGAAACCATCAAGACGATCCGACGAACGATACGGGAGGAGAGAGCGGAATGACTGCCGAATTCAAAGATCTGCCCGAACTCAGATTCGGGTCCTTCTACTCCGCAGAGGAGGAAGGGGTGCGCAAGGCGAAAATGCGGGTCCCTTTTACGGATACCTACCATGTGGAATTTTCGCAAAAACTTGTTGCGCGGGTGGAACTGTATAACGAAGAGGGAAAACTTTTGAAGGATTCCTCCGAAGAGTTCGACATCCGTTTGAAGGAGGGCGAACTCATATATGCCAAGTTCACGACGGGGAACGGACTGTTGAAGGTCAATGTCACGGCAAACGCGCACCGCCGTATTCTGCCCTTCGAGGTGGAAAAGGCGCCCGACGCGGCAACGTTTTCCACCGTTTCGGCGGCCCCCTCCGCCGATCCTATGAAACCCGCTGATATCGAATACGTCAAGCGGAAAAATACCCTCTATGTCTATTGCAACGCGCCCGAAGCGCTCACGGAGGGGCCCCACGTCGTCAACCACTGCATCACACGGCAGGATGTCTCCGACCAAAGCGTGTTCTTCACCATGGAACAGCAGAGCGATAAAATGTCACCCGCGGTGTATTACGGCTACCGCGTCCGCAACACGGGCACGGAGGACGTGTATGTGACGGTGAAAAACATCGGCTACCAGCGCATGGGCGCGGGGTCTTATCTCGGCGAGCAGGAGTGGACGCACTTCTATAACACCCAATTCAAGATCCCCGACCTCTCCGATCTCAACGAGAGCCAGATGAAGAATTGGAAGGCGTATTTCGATTTCTTGGGGGATTATTATATCCCGTACTTCACGCCAACTACTTACCGCCTTCCCGCGGGCAAGTTCATGTATGTTTTCGGCGGCACCGTAAAGGACGCGTTCGGCAGATACAACGTGGGCGATACCGCAAACGCGCCCGTGGACGGCGGCTGCCAGAACGGCGCGGTGCTGTTCGACGTCATCGGAAAGGCGGAGGGCGCTTACTATGTGTACAACGATCCCGCCAAGGTCGCGCCGGGCACGGAGGGGGGAGACGACCACCTCGGCATCACCGACCCCGAGGCTTACGGCGTGGTGCACACGGGCGAGGACGTGGGCTATGTGGTGGACAACAAGGCGACGTGGACGTTCAACGACGCCACCCCCGCAGGCAAGTTGCCCGTTACGTTTACCAATTATTATATGGAGGACGTCCCCGAAACGGGCGAAGCGGGCGCAAAGATCCCTTCTACCGCCCACACGCAAACGCTCGAGCAATGGGTGACGCACATCAACGTGCAGACGGCGCATGAGGCGGTGGGCACGGACATGACCTCCTTCCACACCCTCTTCAACAAGAAGAAGGGGGACGGAAACCAACTTCCCATAACGGTGGGGTGCGAGTGGTACGACAGCCGCGGAAAACTCGCCAACATCGGGAATTGGATGAAGGACTATCAGGACATCTTCACCTTTGTCAACCAAGGGGAGAACGAGCGGAAGATCACGGTTAACCTCAACTGCACGGGCGCGCTGTGTACGCTCGTGCGCAACATCGACGGCTCGGTGGTGGAGGGGAGCGAATATTTCGCCTTCCAGCGCGGCACGGACGCGCAGGGGGAGGGGTACGATAAAGCGTTCCACTATCAAGTCACGATCCCCGCACACACGGTGGTGCAGTTTGTGGTGGAGTACAATTTAATGGCAAACTCAACGGGCTATGTCCGCCATAGCGTAGACCTGTTGTAACTTTCCTCCCTATGAATTCCCCGCCCCGGCGGGGAAATTTTTTGCGGGCAGGGGGGTGGGGCGAATTCTAAATCACGTCACCCTGAGCGAAGTCGAAGGGTGTCCGCATTGTAATAAGGACATGTTTCGACAAGCTCAACATGACGTATTTTAGAAATGCGGTAAAGATTTCAACTTCGTCGCAAGCTCCTCGTGCCGCCCTTAGACAACATAGAACGTGCGGGCGGGGCGGAATGACATTTGGGGAATGACGTTGCGCGCACTCTTGCTGTCCCTTTTAGGGAAAGTACCCGAGCGAAGCGAGGGGGAAAGGGTTTCTACATACTCTCGGAGAACCCCTCAGTCGCGCGAGCGCGACAGCTCCCCTAAAGGGGCGCCAAGGCTCCTGCCATTCTAGCGAAGTCGAAGGGTGTCCGCATTATATATAAGGACATGTTTCGACAAGCTCAACATGACGTATTTAAGAAATGCGGTAAAGATGTCTCGACTTCGCTCAAAATGACAATTTGAACCCTTCCCCTCGCTTTGCGGGTACAGACAGCAAGCGTTGGGCAAGCGGGCCGCCTTCTTTTGAAAGCCGTTACAAATCCCTTGACAAAATCTTCGCTTTCAGTTACAATAATTATGCGACAACAATAGAATAAGGGCAATAAAAAAGGACGAATATACTTTTTGCCATTGAGCGGAAAGAAAATGGTCCTTTTAGCCCTATTCTTTGTTGTTGTCGCAAACAATACCGCCGATGGAGCGCGTCTCCTTTGGGGTACGCGCTTTATTTATACGCAAGAGGAGAAAAAGATGAACGACCGAAAAGTGGAATGGGTCATCACCGAGGTTTTGCGGCGGTTGGCAGAGGACAATGCGGGGCTTACGATCTCTCCCATAGACGAACGTCCCTATCTGCTTACCGAAAAAGATATTCTGCGCGATCTTGCCATCTTTGCCGACGAGGTTTTCGACGCGGAGGCCGAACAAGAGGAGAGTGCGCTTGTAGTCAAATTCCATAACGGACAGACGTTCCGTATCATCGTAAAGGAGGAAATATAGGGCGGCGCGTGTTCTAAAATACGTCACCCTGAGCGAAGTCGAAGGGTGTCTGCATTAAATATAAATAAGGACATGTTTCGACAAGCTCAACATGACGTGATTAAGAAAATGCGGTAGAGATTTCCACTTCGTCGCAAGCTCCTCGTGCCTCCCTTAGACAACATAGAACGTGCGGGCGGGACGGAATGACGCATGAGTATGAGGGGCGGATGACGCGCAGGGAGGCGAGAATGCCCACCCCCTTAGTCCCCCTCCAATGGAGGGGGGTTTGCTTGCCCCTCCGTGGGAGGGGGTGGGACACCTTATTATGACCTGCCCCCATTTATGGGGGCGGGTGGCGAGCGAAGCGAGACAGGTGGGGGCAATTAAAGAATGTCAACCCCCACCACCGCCTGACGGCGGAGCCGCCCCCTTCAAAGGGGGCAGCTCTTTTCGCGCTTCGCATTTCAATTTTGTCATTTCGACCAAGCCGCTCTGCGGCGTGTGGAGAAATCTTGCCTTATTATAATGCGGTAGAGATGTCTCCACTTCGGTACTTCGTCGCAAGCTCCTCGTGCCGCCCTTAGACAACATAGAACGTGCGGGCGGGACGGAATGACGCATGAGAACGAGGGGCGGATGACGCGCAGGGAGGCGAGAATGCCCACCCCCTTAGTCCCCCTCCAATGGAGGGGGTTCTCCTTTCAAATTTCTTATATATATAAATAGGAATAAAAACAAGCCGCGGCGCGCACAAAAAGGCGCGCCGCGGCTCAGTTGAAAATTTTTTACTTCTTTCCGTTGAGGCGGTCGTTCTCCTCGTCGCTGTTCATGTAGTCGGCGTGCGGCTCCTCGGGGGGCCTGCGGAAGGGGTTGCCGTTCTTGCACAGGAACATGAGGCAGGCAAAGAGGATCGCCGCCCCTACGCCGATAAAGGCATAGAGCCAGCCGCACAAAATTCCCAAAATCAGGATGGACGCCACGCTCAGCACCGAAAGGACGCAAAAAATTGTTTGAAAAATCTGTCTCATTCTAAATATTTCCAAGTATAATTTTTCTTTCATTGTAGCATAATGGGAGCGAAAATACAACATCTTGTGGTCAAAAATCGGCGAGAAAAAAAACAAAAAAATTTCTGAAAAAAACCCAAAAAAGTTGCGAAAAACAGTTGACTTCTCTTTTTGGGTGTGATAGAATGAACAAGCTGTCCGAAAGGAAAGCGAGAATAAACGCAAATTTTCATGAAAAACAAAAATTTCCATGAGAAAGTTGCGAAAATCGCTTGACTTGATCTATAAGCCTGTGTTATAATAGGTAAGCTAAGCTCTTGAAGGAGCGGATAGCGCCGGGCTGTTGCTCGGGATCATGCAGATTAAAAATAGAATAAGAAAGAAACGATTTTTTGTAACACAAAAAGCAGTTTCTGTCAATTTTTTGAGCAGACAATAGTACTCAAAACAAAGTCAGCAAAAAGATAACGAGAATTTATTCAAGTTAGAGCCGTCGGTGCGGTTTAGCCCGCATCGGCTTTAAGCAATTAAACTTAAGAGTTTGATTCTGGCTCAGGATGAACGCTGGCGGCGTGCTTAACACATGCAAGTCGAACGGACATGAGGG
>CANRHB010000017.1 GCA_947630325.1 uncultured Clostridia bacterium | reverse complement strand
GCGATGATCGGCTCTTCCATCGCCCTTGCGATCTCCGATATTCCCTGGGCGGGTCCCACGGGCTCGGTGGTCGTCGGTCTCGTGGACGGACAGTACGTCATCAACCCCGACAGCGCACAGCGCGAAAAGAGCACCATTCACCTCAACCTCGCGGGCACCAAGGACGCCATTCTCATGATCGAAGCGGGCGCGAACGAGGTCACCAACGACGAAATGGTCGGCGCGATCATGTTCGGCCAGCATGAGATCGAAAAGATCTGCGCCTTCATCGAGGAGACGATCGTCCCCGCCGTCGGCAAGCCCAAGAAGGAGATCGAACTCTATCACATTCCCGAGGACATCGACGCGGCAGTCCGCGCATTTGCCTCGGACAAGCTCGACTGGGCGCTCGATACCTTCGACAGAACGGAGCGTCAGAACAGACAGGATCAGGTGGACGCCGAGACCCTCGAGCACTTCAAAGACATCTATCCCGACAACACGCGGGAGATCAAGGACAGCCTCTACTACCTTACCAAGGAGAAAGTGCGCGCCAAGATCTTCGATAAGGGCATTCGTCCCGACGGCAGAGGGCTCAAGGACATCCGTCCCATCTGGTGCGAGAGGGGAGTTTTGCCCCGTGTGCACGGTTCGGCAGTGTTCACCCGCGGCCAGACGCAGACCCTTACCACCTGCACTCTCGATATGCTTGCGGCGGCGCAGAAGCTCGAAGGGCTCGACGACGAGACCGAGAAGCGCTATATGCACCAATACAACTTCCCCGGCTACTGCACGGGCGAGGCGAAGGCGTTGAGGAGCCCCGGCAGACGTGAGATCGGCCACGGCGCACTTGCGGAACGTGCGTTGGAACCCGTCATTCCCTCTAAGGAAGAGTTCCCTTACGCCATCCGCGTGGTCAACGACATTCTCTCCTCCAACGGCTCTTCCTCGATGGCCTCCGTGTGCGGCTCCACCATGGCGCTCATGGACGCAGGCGTGCCCATCAAGGCTCCCGTTGCGGGCGTTGCAATGGGGCTCATCAAGAACCAGGAGACGGGCGAATTCCGCGTCATGACCGATATTCAAGGACTTGAGGACTTCCTCGGCGACATGGACTTCAAGGTCGCAGGCACGATGAAGGGCATCACGGCCATTCAGATGGATATCAAGATCAAGGGCATTTCCGAAGAGATCATGCACACCGCCATCGAACAGGCGAACGAGGGCAGACAGTTCATTCTCTCCAAGATGCTCGCCTGCGTGCCCGAGGTCGCTCCCGACCTTTCCAAGTACGCGCCCCGCATCATCTCCTTCTCCATCGACCCCGAGAAGATCGGCGACGTCGTCGGCAAGCAGGGCAAGGTCATCAACTCCATCATTGCGGAGACGGGCACCAAGATCGACATCGAGGACGACGGCACCGTGTGCATCGCGTCCTACGGCGATCCCGAGAGCGCACATCGCGCCAAGGCGATCATCGAGAGCATCGTGCACGATCCCGAAGTGGGGGATATGTTCATCGGCACGGTCGTGCGCATTCTCTCCACCATGGGCGCGTTCGTTGAGTTCGCCCCCGGGAAGGATGGCATGATCCATATCTCCAAGCTCTCCAACCACCGCGTGGAGAAGGTTGAGGACGTGCTCTCCATCGGCGACACCGTCAAGGTGGAGATCATCAAGATCGGCGAAAAGGGCATCGACTTCAAACTTCTCGAAAAACTCAATTAAAAATTGCAAATCGAAAAGCCTCTCCTTTTTTTGGAGAGGCTAAATTTGTCATTTCGACCCGCGCGCTGTTCCGAATACGTCACCCTGCCCCGCCCGCACTGTTCTAAATACGTCACCCTGAGCGTAGCCGAAGGGTGTCCGCATTACAACAAGGACATGTTTCGACAGGCTCAACATGACGTGATTTGAGAATGGCGTTTTGTTTTCCCTTGCTGTCCCTTTTAGGGAAAGTACCCGCGAAGCGGGGGAAAGGGTTTCTGAAAACCCCTCAGTCTCGCTTCGCTACTTCGTCGCAGGCTCCTCGTGCCGCCCTTAGGCAACATAGAACGTGCGGGCGGGGCAGCATGACGCGGGCGCGCCGAGAGCCCACCCCCTTAGTCCCCCTCCGCAGGAGGGGGTTCTATTCTCGCCCTCCCCCAACGTGTTGGGGGAGGGGTAGGGGAGGGGGCGCCGCAGTTTCGTTGCGTCATTCCGCCCCGCGCGCTGTTCTGTTTCTCTAAGCGCGGCACGAGCCGCAAGGCGAAGTAGCCGTACAGGCAATAACAAAGTTCGACATGGATAGTCCCCGAGGGAATCTTGCTACGTCCAAGTACGTTCAAAACCAAACCAAGACGTACCAAGATGCCTTCGCGGACTTGCTTTTGCGGACTGCGTACCCACAGTTCGGCTCAGCATGACGCGAGCGCGCCGAGAGCCCACCCCCTTAGTCCCCCTCCGCAGGAGGGGGTTCTACTCTTGCCCTCCCCCAACTTGTTGGGGGAGGGGTAGGGGAGGGGGTACCTCAATTTTGCCCGCGGGCGGGGTTACAGTCGGTCTTTGAAATTTTTGAACGCGTGATCTAATTGGAAATATGTAATCGGTGTGGAGTCGGAATTTTCTGTAATTTTAAATATATTGTATGTATTCATTGAAAATATATTATTGCTAAAATCAGCTCTCGTAATATATCTTATTTTAATAGTTGCAGTTTTGAGTTCTCTTTGCGTTACACTAAGATTGGATACAGTATCTGAAATCATATCTATCGTTAAATAATAATTTAATTGATCATTGATCGGTTCGGTTTCAAGTTCTTTTACGATAAAAGAACTAACCGAACTTAACCCAACCGAATCACGGATGCTTTTTTGGTTATTTAAGCAGCTTAAAAGCCCTATATAAGTTTTTTCCTCTATACTAAATTCTTCTATCACCTTCGGGGTTTGTTTGGAGGCGAGGTGTTGGAACATCACGGGTCCTTGAAAATATCTGCCGTTATAGAGCATGGTCAAGTCTTTCAGCTCTTGCTCGGTGATTTTGTATTGCAGGAGATATTGGTGGATATAGTTCTCTCCATTTTCGACTCCATAGCCAACGTTTAATTTACTATATATGTAAAAATTTTCATTTTCAACAATATATAAATTTGCGCCTACGGACACAGCACCCTTTTTTATCCCATCAATATCTTCGTTCTTGCTCGCTAAAAAGTCATAGGAGATTGCCTCTAAGAGATTTGTTCCTATGTCAACATGGGAGCTCGCTTCATACAACTCATTGCTCTTATACATCCGATAAAGTTCATCATATTCGGGGTCATTCAAAACTTCCTGCAAGAGGGGGCTGTATTTGCTGTAATCGGGCTCTTTGGGGGTCGTTTGATTGTCCTGCGGCGTATTCGTGTTTCCTTGGCTACTGCCCGTGTTGTCTTTATCGTTCGGGTTCGCAGGGTCAATGTTAAAGGTGCCGTCGCCGTTATCGGTGATCGTGACCCTGCACGCGCTTGCCGAAAGCGCCACGGGAAAAACCATCGCGCCCGCAAGCAAAATGGTAAAAATGCGCTTTGCAAGCCCGCGCAAAGCTGTAAATTTTTTGTGCGATGTTTTGTTTGTTTTCATCTTTGTCTCCTTTTGCATAAAAAAAGTGTGTTTCCAAACTCGGAAACACACCTGCATGGTATCTCCGAATTTGTTACCACACAAATTGAAGCCTCTACTCTTTCAAAGCACGAGAAATAAAGAGATACACAATGCCGAAGGATTGTGTTCTCGCACTTTGAAATTTATTCAATTTGCGTGGTAGGTTCAGTATAGCACAGCGGCGCGCGAATTGCAAGCCTTTTGCAAAAGTTTTATGACCTGCCCCCTTTTTAAGGGGGCGGGTGACGAACGTAGTGAGACAGGTGGGGGTTTTCTAAAATACGTCACCCTGAGCGAAGTCGAAGGGTGTCTGCAATATAATAAGGACATTCCTCGACTACGCTCGGAATGACGTGAATTAGGACTGCCCACCCCCTTCGTCCCCCTCCGGTGGAGGGGGTTCCGTTGGGCGTGGGGTGTTCCCGCTTGCCTCTTCCTTAGGAGGGGGTAGGGTGGTGTCCTTCGTTCTAAATATGTCATTTCGACCAAAGCGAGCCCGTGAGCGAAGTGGAGAAATCTCACATTATTAAAACCAAGGTAGAGATGTTTCGACTCCGCTTCGCTCCGCTCAACATGACATTTTGGAAAGGGGTTTTGGTACCCCTCCGCACGGTTTTTGCACAATTTTCACGCGAATTGATGAAAAAGCACTTGACGGAACGGGCAAGAACAGGTAAAATAGACTTATGGAAGAATTTCCCTCTCGGGAAATACGGAGGTCAACATGAAAAAATCTTTACGTCTCTTTGCGCTCCTCTCCACGGTCGCCATCGGCGCGGCGTCTTTGGCGCTCTTCGCGGGTTGCGATACCGATACGCCCGAAGTGACGATCACCTATGAATTCCGCGGCACCGAGTACAAAGTGGACTATGTGCTCTCCCGCAAGGGCGCGCCGCAAACCGTCCAGCACTTCATCGAACTTGCGGACGCCGCATTCTACGACGGCACCGTCATTCACGACTATCAGTTGGACGGCATTTTCCTCTATGGCGGCGCGTATACGCTCCAAGACGGCGAACTCGAAGAAAAGGACTATTGGACGGAGCTTCGCAATTACGAAAAGGAGAATAACTTCACCTTCACGCAGACGGTATTTGCGCGCGGGAAGGATATGTCCGCATACCTTGCCGAAGCAGGTAGCTATGTTGCGGGAGGCGAAACCTATACTTCCGAAAGTACGCGGATCCCTCTCTACACCCTGCACGGCGAATTCAGCGGCAACGGCGTGACGGCGAACAGCAAGAGCTACAGCCACAACCAAAAGGGAATTCTTGCCATGGCGTACACCGACAAGGGCACGGACAGCACCACGGTGAGAACGGTGCGCTCGGACGGCGGCGCAAACAACAATAACGAAAAAGAACAGGACGGCGACCATTACAGCACCAACAGCACGACAAGCATCTTCTACACCTTCTCGGGTGAGGGCCGCACCGACCTCGACGCGACCAACGCGGCGTTCGGTATCACCAAGGACTATGCGCAGTATCAAGCCCTTCTCTCCGCCATTTCGGACTATGCCGACGGGCTCGAAGATACCGACGGCGACGGAAACAAGTTTACGACGACGGAGCATGTGCTTGCCAACCAATACGACCCCATCGACCTTGTGCGCAACGCCAAGATCTATGCGGACTACAACGTCCCCGTACAACCGATCACGATCAAATCGGTAAAGGTCACGAAGTACTAAAACAAAAGAGCGGAAGCGCAACAAAAGCGCCTCCGCTCTTCTTTCTCTGCTCAAATTATTTCTCGCAACCGGTGAAGAAAAATTTCGGCGCATTTCGGAAAGACCTGCTGTTTTTTCCATGCGATATCGAGGTGGGAGATGAGGCGGGGACAAAACGGCTTAAAGCAGAGTGCGCACTCTCCCGAGGTGTTGATGATGTGTTCGAGCCCCACGGCGTACCCCACGCCCTCCTCCACGAGGAGCGAGGCGTTGTAGAGAAGGTCGTAAGTGGCAACGATGTTCAACTTTTCGGAAGGGATACGGAACCAATCGGAGACGGGGTTTCTCCCCAAAGAGTGTCGGGAGCGGATGAGCGGAACGTGCCAAAGATCTTCGGGCGCGATCTGCTCTTTTTTCGCAAGCGGGCTGTCCTTCCGCATGAGCACTCCCCAAATATCATAGAGGGGGAGGCGCAGATATTCGTACTTGGAAAGGTCGGCGGGCTCGATAAAGATGCCGAAGTCGATGAGCCCCTTGTCGAGTTTTTCCTTGATCGAAAACATGTCGCCGCTAAACAGGTGGAATTTGACGGCGGGATAGTCGCTTTGCACGGCGCGGGCGGCGCGGGCGATGAGCCCCAAAACATAGCTTTCGCCCCCGCCGATAGAGATGTCGCCGCGGATCTCGCTGACGGGCAGGGCGAGTTCCGCTTCCGTCTTTTCGGAGAGTTCCAAAATTTCTTCGGCTCGCTTGCGGAGCAGTTCTCCCGCTTCGGTGAGTGTGATCTTTCTGCTCCCGCGCAAGAAAAGGGGCTGTCCGAGCTCCTCCTCCAAGCGCTTCATCTGTCTCGAAAGGTTTGGTTGGGAGACATACAGCGCCTCCGATGCCTTTAAGATGCTTTCCTCCCGCGCGACCGCCAAAAAATAACGCAATTCTCTCAGTTCCATAATTCCTCCTGCGCCAACATTATAACACCTTGACCTATGCTTGTAAAGCATAGGAAGATATAAAATATAAGTATTTGACATATAATTTCTTTCACCGTATAATAGAGACGACAAGTAGAGGAAGTATGGAAAGAGAACAATTTCTCGCGGCGATGGGGGAGAGGACCTACATCGAGGCGGGGTCGGAGACGCATCTTTATATGCACGAAATGTCCCAGCGTGCGCTTGCGTTTACGGCGGAGATCAACGGAAGTTATCATCCGCCCGAAGAAGTGCGGAAGCTCTTTTTCGAACTTATCGGGAAGGAATATGACGAGACGTTTGGGCTTTTCCCGCCCTTTTCCACCGACTATGGACTGAATATCACGCTCGGCAAGCGGGTCTTTATCAATTCGGGCTGTTGCTTTCAAGATCAAGGCGGGATCGAGATCGGCGATGACGTGCTCATCGGCCAGCAGGTGGTGATAGCGACTCTCGATCATGACTTGGACCCCGAAAAGCGAGGGAATATGGTCCCTGCGCCCGTAAAAATAGGAGACAAAGTTTGGGTCGGCGCACACGTCACCATTTTGCCCGGCGTCACTATTGGAGAGGGCGCGGTCGTCGGCGCGGGCGCGGTCGTCACAAAGGATGTCCCCGCAAACACCGTCGCTGTCGGCGTGCCCGCAAGGGTCATCAAAGAACTCAAAAAGGGGAACTCCCTCAAAAATATCGAAAAGGAGAAAAAATCATGATCGGCAATTTCACCTACTGCAATCCGACCAAACTTTATTTCGGCAAAGGCGCGCTCGAGGGCTTGAACAGCGAACTTCCCAAATACGGGAAGAACGTTTTGCTCGTCTATGGCGGGGGCTCCGTCAAGCGCAACGGCATTTACGACAAGGTGGTCGCTGTTTTGAAAGCCAACGGAAAAGAAATTTACGAGGACGCGGGCGTGATGCCCAACCCCACCATCGAAAAAGTGAAAGAGGGGGTAGAACGCGCGCGTGCGGCAAACGCCGATCTCATTTTGGCAGTCGGCGGCGGCTCGGTGTGCGACTATGCAAAGGCGGTGTCCGTCTCCGTGCACTGCGAGGAGGATATTTGGGAGAAGTATTTTGTCCGCTTCGAGGACGTCAGCTGTAAAGTCGTGCCCGTCGGCTGTGTCCTCACCATGGTGGGCACGGGCAGCGAGATGAACGGCGGCTCGGTCATCACCAACCACGAGAAAAAACTCAAGATCGGACACGTGTTCGGCGAAAACGTCTATCCCAAGTTCTCCGTTCTCGACCCCGAGTTCACTTTCACCGTGCCGCGCTATCAGATGATCTCGGGCATTTACGACATCATGTCCCACATCTTGGAGCAGTACTTTTCGGGCACGGACGACAACACGAGCGACTACCTCTCCGAAGGGCTCCTTCGCTCCCTCATCCACAGCGCGGAGATCGCCGCGGAGGACCCTCTCGATTACGAGGCGCGGAGCAACATCATGTGGACGGCGACGTGGGCGCTCAACACGCTCATCGCAAAGGGAAAGACGACCGACTGGATGGTGCACAAGATCGGGCAGGCGGTGGGGGCGTACACCGACGCGACCCACGGCATGACCCTTTCCGCCGTCTCCATGCCCTATTATCGGCTGATTTTGCCCTACGGAACGCCGAAATTTGCACGCTATGCCGTCAACGTTTGGGGAGTGGATCCCGCGAACAAGACGGAGGAGGCGGTCGCCTATGAGGGTTTGAAGCGCATGGAGGCGTGGATGAAGAAACTCGGGCTCGTGATGAACCTCACCGACCTCGGCGCCACGCGGGAGATGCTCGACGGCATGGTGGAAAGCACCCTCATGAACGGCGGCGGCTATAAAGTGTTGAGCAAAGAGGACGTCCGCGCCGTACTTTTGGCAAGTTTTTAAGGAGAAAATAAAAATGGAAGAGAAATTGAATTTGACGCAGGAATGGGACAAGACCTTTCCAAAGAGCGAAAAAGTTGACCACGAAAAGGTGACCTTCAAAAACCGTTACGGCATTGTGTTGGCGGCCGATCTGTACCGCCCGAAAAATTGCACGGGCAAGCTCTCTGCCGTCGCCGTGTGCGGCCCCTTCGGCGCGGTCAAGGAGCAGTGCGCGGGGCTGTACGCCCAAACGCTGGCGGAGAGGGGATTTCTGACGGTCGCCTTCGACCCCTCCTTCACGGGGGAGAGCGGCGGCACGCCCCGCTATATGGCTTCGCCCGACATCAACACCGAGGACTTCCAGGCGGCGGTGGACTTTCTCTCTCTGCGCGAGGACGTCGATCCCGAAAAAATCGGTCTTCTCGGCATTTGCGGGTGGGGCGGGCTTGCGCTCAACGCCGCGGCCCTCGATACGCGCGTGAAAGCGACCGTCGCCTCCACCATGTACGATATGGCGAGGGTGAACGCGAACGGGTATTTCGACGCGGAGAACAGCGAAGAAGCGCGCCACAGCAAAAAGGTTGCGTTGAACGCACAGCGCACCGAGGATGCCCGCACGGGAAGTTATAAACTCGGCGGCGGGGTCGTGGACCCTCTTCCCGAGGACGCGCCCTTCTTTGTCAAGGACTATTACGACTACTACAAGACAAAGCGCGGCTATCATCCCCGCTCCCTCAACAGCAACGGCGGGTGGAATGTCGTGGGCACCATGTCCTTTATGAACCAGCCCATCAACGTTTACAGCGATGAGATAAGGAGCGCCGTTCTCATCGTGCACGGCGACAAGGCGCACTCCTTCTATTTCGGCAAGGACGCCTATGCCGCCATGACAAAGAACAGCAAATATACCGAGAATAAGGAACTGCTCGTCGTTCCGAACGCCGTGCATACCGACCTTTACGACGGCGGCGGGAAGAACGCCATTCCGTTCGACAAGATCGAGCAGTTCTTCAAAACGAATTTATAAAAGACGCGAAGTTATGAAGAAACTACTCCGAATAACCTTGATGATCATGATGGCATTATTCTCTTTTTCGGCGTGTAATAGCACGAACCCAAGCGGCGGAAATCATACGCTTCCCGAAAACGACACGCCCGCTGCGGTCTCCAACGTGCTGATTGCATATTTCTCCTGCACGGGGACGACGAAAGGCGTTGCGGAACATATCGAGGCAAAGACGGGCGGCACGCTCTATGAAATTGTGCCGCAAATCCCCTATACCGAAGCCGACCTCGATTATTATTCGGGCGGCAGAGCCGATAAGGAACAAGCCGATTCTACCGCTCGCCCTAAGATAAGCGGGGGCGTGGAGAACATGGAGAAATACAATGTTGTCTTTTTAGGCTATCCGATTTGGCACGGTCAAGCGCCGAAAATCATCTACACTTTTCTTGAAAGTTACGATTTTTCGGGCAAGACGATCATTCCGTTCTGCACCTCGCACAGTAGCGGCATCGGTTCGAGTGCGACAAATTTACATTCGCTTGCAGAGGGCGCAACTTGGCTTGACGGCAGAAGATTTTCCTCGGGAACTTCGCAAAGCGCGGTCGATGAATGGGTAGATTCGCTCGGACTGAAAGTCGCGCCCGACGTTTCCGTGTTCGACTTGGGTAGCGGCGAAAACGGTCATGCACCCACGGTAACTCTCAACAGCGGATATGAAATGCCGATCTTGGGACTTGGCACTTATTCTCTTACGGGCGAAACGTGCAAAGCCTCGGTGAAAGCGGCACTTGAAAGCGGCGTTCGCCTTATCGACACCGCGCACATGTACGGCAACGAAAGGGAGATCGGAGAAGCGATACGGGAATCGAATGTGCCGCGCGAAGAGATTTTCGTCATTACAAAAATCTACCCCGGCGAACAATATTCTCACCCCGAAGAAGCGATACAAGAGTCGCTCGACAAACTAAATATCGGCTATATCGACATGATGCTCTTGCACCATCCCGGCGCGAATGACGTTAAGGCGTATAAGGCAATGGAAAAAGCCGTGGCAGACGGGAAGATCCGCTCTTTGGGACTGTCAAATTGGTATATCGAGGAGATAGACGACTTCATTTCACAGGTGGACATCAGACCTGCGCTCGTGCAGAATGAGATACACCCGTATTATCAAGAGCAAGCCGTCGTGCCGTATATGCACAATTTGGGAATTGTTGTGCAGGCATGGTATCCGTTCGGCGGCAGAGGGCATACGGGCGAACTCCTTTCCGATGAAACGATCGTAAAAATTGCCGAGGCGCACAACGTGACGGCGGCGCAGGTGATCTTACGTTGGCACTTACAGCGCGGCGTTGTGGCGATCCCCGGTTCAAGTGATCCCGCCCATATCCTCGAAAACATTTCGGTGTTCGATTTCTCGCTTTCAAACGAAGAAATGAACGAAATCGCCGCCCTCGACAGGAACGAAAAACACGATTGGTATTAGTAAAAATATTGAAACCGAAACGATTATTTATTATAGAACAGCCGGGTACGTTCATTCGTATCCGCTGTTTTACATTTTCCCACGGAAGGATGGGACGGAAAGTTTTCGCAAAAACGGGAGGCAGGATAAGGAAAGTGGTATAATTTCACTTTCGAGCCTCAAAAAGCGGGAAACCCGCCTTTCGCTTTTCTCCCTACAAATGGTAGCGGGGTATCAAGCCAAAAAAGATTCCGCTTCCCGTAAAATTTTACAAAGAAAAATGCGATTAAACGCTTGACAGAAATACGAAGTAGAATTATAATTAAAATACGAAATAGAATTTTTGAGGGAATTATGAACGAACGCATCTTTTTTTATACACTCGGAAAACTTGTATATCAAATCGACGGCGTGTATGAGGGGTACGGAAAGAACTGCAATCTCGGCTCCCCCAATCTTCTTTGGATATTGTACGCCTTAAACGACGGGGAGCGGCACAGCCAAAAACAGATCTGCGATGATTGGGACATTCCGCGCAGCACCGCAAACACCATCATCAAAGATCTGGAGAGCAAACATTATATCACGCTCTCTCAAATCAAGGGAGAGAGGCGGGAACTTTTGGTATCTTTGACCGAAAGCGGCAAGAAGTATGCCGACGGAATTTTGTCCGACCTTTACAGACGGGAAAGGGAAATTTATTCGGAGATAGAAGCCCCCGAAGCCCTTCTTGACACTTTGCAAAATTTGGCGGCGAAAATGCAGAGGATCGCCGCAAAAGGAGAATAAAATGATGAGCAAGAAAATTTTGGTAGCGTATTTTTCGGCAAGCGGAACGACGAAACGGGCGGCGACCCTTCTTGCAAAAGCGGCGGACGCCGACCTCTTTGAAATTCAACCCAAAATTCCCTACACGGCGGCCGACCTCGATTGGAGAAACAAAAGTAGCCGTTCCTCTTTGGAGATGAACGATCCCGCTTCCCGTCCCGAAATCAAAAACAGCGTTGAAAATCTTTCGGACTACGACGCAATTTTCCTCGGCTTCCCCGTTTGGTGGTACACCGCTCCGACCATCATCAAGACCTTCCTCGAAGCGCATGACTTTTCGGGGAAAGAGATCGTCCTCTTTGCGACGAGCGGCGGGAGCGGACTCGGCAAGACGGAAAGCGCACTTCGCCCTTGTGCGCCGAACGCCGTTTGGAAGGGCGGGAAACTCATCAACGGCGCAAGCGAAACCGCGCTCAAATCTTGGGTGGAGAGTGTGTTATGAAGATCGTGGTTTTAACGGGCAGCCCGCAAAAGCACGGCTCATCCAATATGCTCGCAGAGCAATTTATCAAAGGTGCAAAGGAAGCGGGAAACAGCGTTTCGGTCATCGACGCGGCGCATTGTAACGTCAAGCCCTGCACGGGTTGTGTCCGTTGCGGATACGGCGGTCCCTGTGCACAGAAGGACGATATGGGTTCGGAAAACGGCGCCATGCGCGGGATAAAAGCCGAAATTTTGGACGCGGATATGATCGTATTCGTCACGCCGCTCTACTACTATGGAATGTCCGCACAGCTCAAAACGGTTTTCGACCGCTTCTGCGCGTTCAACGGGGACATTCAAAGAAAGCATATGAAGTCTGCTCTCATCTCCGTCGCGTGGAACGCGGACAGCTGGACGTTTGAGGCGCTCGCGGCGCACTATCAAACGCTCGTGCGGTACTTGAATTTCAAGGACGAGGGAACCATCCTCGGCAAGGGGTGCGGAACGCCCGACATGACGGCCCGTTCCCGCTATATGACAGAGGCTTATGAACTCGGAAAAAATCTTAAAAATCAATAAAAGGAGTTTTTGATATGAAAAAGATCACACAGGACGCGGGAAGAAAGGCGCTCGGCGAGTTCGCTCCCGACTTTGCGCACTACAACGACGACGTTCTCTTCGGCGAGAATTGGAACAATCAAGATATAGACCACAAAACGCGGTGCATTATCACGGTCGTCGCGCTCATGTCGTCGGGCATTACCGATAGTTCCCTCAAATATCATTTGGAGAACGCGAAGAAGGCGGGCGTCACAAAGAAGGAGATCGCCGCAGTCGTCACCCATGTCGGTTTTTATGCTGGCTGGCCCAAGGCGTGGGCGGTGTTCAATATGGCAAAGGAAGTCTGGGCGGAGGAGTGCGCCGAAACCGCAATGGCGGCGCACGCAAACGAGATGGTATTTCCCATCGGCGCGCCCAACGACGGTTTTAAGCAGTATTTTAGCGGAAGGAGCTACCTTGCGCCCGTTTCCACGGAGCAGGTCGGCATCTTCAACGTCACATTCGAACCCGCTTGCCGCAACAACTGGCACATTCACCACGCCACGAAGGGCGGCGGACAAATTCTCGTCTGCGTCGCGGGCAGAGGTTGGTATCAGGAGTGGGGCAAAGAAGCCGTGGAGATGAAGGCGGGCGATTGTATCAACATTCCCGCGGGCGTCAAACATTGGCACGGCGCGGCAAGAAACAGCTGGTTTTCGCACCTTGCGATCGAAGTCCCCGGCGAGAACGGCAAAAACGAATGGCTGGAGCCCGTCGACGAGGAAGCCTACAACAAGCTCCCTTGAGGAAAAATACCATGAAAAAAGCAAAATGGCTTTCTTTGTTGCTTGCCGTCGTCGGTTGCGCCCTGTTTGCGCTTTCGGCTTGCGGGGAGAGCAACAACACGGAAAATCCCGACAACACGGTTTCCTCCAACATTCTCGTTGCGTATTTTTCTGCGACGGGCAACACCCAAAAAGTGGCGGGGTATCTTGCGGACGTGACGGGCGGGAGGCTCTATGAGATCGAGCCGCAAGTTCCCTATACCGAAGCGGACATGACTTACGAAGAAGATTGCCGCGCAAACGTCGAGCATAAAGACCCCGCCGCCCGCCCCGAAATCAAGGGGAGCGTCGAAAATATGGCCGAATATGACGTCATCTATCTCGGCTATCCCATTTGGTGGGACGAAGCGCCGAAGATCATCTATACCTTTGTTGAAAGTTATGATTTTTCGGGCAAGACCATTGTGCCCTTCTGCACGTCGGGAAGCAGTCCCATCGGTTCAAGCGCGGCGAATTTGCACCCGCTCGCCCCGAAAGCGACTTGGCTCGAGGGTGGGCGGTTTCCTGCGGGTGCGTCCAAAAGCGCAGTCGAAGAATGGGTCAATTCGCTCGGGTCGAAAGGGTCGGGCGATGAGGAGAGCGAAATGGTCGAAGAAATTTATTTCACAGTAAACGGCCGCAAAATCGCCGTAAAACTCGAGCCGAATGCCGCGGCGGAGGCGCTCGTCGAACTCTTGAGGGAGGGGGACATCACCTACACCGCAAGCAATTACGGAGGGTTCGAAAAAGTGGGCGCATTGGGGCGCTCCCTCCCCCGAAGCGACGTCCGTATGACGGCGTCCGCGGGCGATGTTATGCTCTATTTGGGCAATCAGATCGTCCTCTTTTACGGGAGCAACACTTGGGAGTACACAAAACTCGGAAAGATGGACCTCTCTGCGGAGGAATTGAAGGAACTTTTAATCAGCCCCGACCCCGCCGAGGTGACGATCAGTTTGCATTAAAAACTCTCGCCCCCCCTTAGTCCCCCTCCATTGGAGGGGGTTTCTCTTGCCCCCCTCCTGAGGAGGGGGGGTGGTAATCTCGCCCTCCCCCAACTTGTTGGGGGAGGGGTAGGGGAGGGGGTGTGTTCTAAATTACGTCACCCTGTGCGAAGCCGAAGGGTGTCCCCCTTATTATGACCTGCCCCCACTTGTGGGGGCGGGTGGCGAGCAAAGCGAGACAGGTGGGGGCAATTTAAGAACGTCAACCCCCACCACCCGCTGACGCAGGAGCCGCCCCCTTCAAAGGGGTAGCTTTCTACCGTTTTTTATGCCCAAACATCAAATATCCCCGCGTTGAACGCGGGGATAATTTACAGCGGTTTGATGTTGGAAATTTTTCCGTCCGAAAGTTCCACCGAATAATAGCGCACATCGAACACGCGTTCCTTCCGAGGGTAGACGAGCCCAACCTTTTCGGGAGAATCGGTAAGCACGATGGAGCGGAAGTCCCCCAAATACTCCTTGAGCGAACCTGCCTTCTGCGCGAGGGCGTCGCTGAGGAAGGGACGGACGTCCGCGCCGATGAGCGCGCTCTCGAAGAGGGCGAGGGCGAACGTCGCAGGGGTCGGCTCTCCCGCCGCGCGGATGGAGCAATTCACGAGTTTTCCCTCCCGCCATTCGCAGAGGGCGGTGTGTCCTAAGCTGTCGTGGAAGGGGACCTCCGCTTTGAGGGTCTCGCCGCTCTCGAGAAGGGTCCCCTCGTTGAGGAGGAGCAGTTCCCCGCTATGCGAAAGGAGGGCGAACGCGGTCGGCGCGGTCAGGAGAAAGCCCTCCCGCCTCGCCGAAAAGGTGCAAGTTTCAAAGCAGTCGGGAAGTTCGGTCAAATGGAACCCCGTCTCGTTGTCGAGGGCGAGTTGCAATTTTCCCTGCCGCGTAAGGGTGAAGAGGCTCCCGCCCAATCTCTCCTGCTTTAAGACGCGCAAAGTTTGGTCCGCGCGCAAAAAACCCGAAAGGTACACCGCCACCCCTTGTTCGGTATAATAGAGTTCGGCTTGCGGCGGGGGAGAGAGCAGAAACGCCTCGTCAAAGCGGAAGCAGAGGGGCAGAAATTCTCCGTCGCAGGGAGAGAGTTCGCAAAAGAGCCCGTCTTTTGGGTCGAGTTCGGTCGTGCGCTCGAACCCGTCCACAAATCCCAAATATGCGCCGCCGATCTTGAGCGCGCACAATTTTTCGGATAAAAAACACACCCGCATCGCTCTATTAGATGTATAGCAAAACAAAATTATGTCAAAACTCCATGCAAATCTTATGGAGGCGGTCTATGAATAAGATCAACGGCTATACCGAAGAGGAAGCGACGGGGCTCATGGAATACATCTATTCGGGCAAAAACGCGGGAAAAACTCTCTCCTATCTCTTTGAGACTTACGGAAAGGAGCACAGCCGCGCAAAGGGGAGCGTGCGCAACTACTATTACGCCTTTCTCAAAAAGAGGGGAGACGAGCGGGTGGAGCGCATCTTAAAGGACAAGGACCTTCATGCGGGCGAGGTAAAGCCCTTCACCGAGGAGGAGACGGACGAACTCTTGAAAAAGGTGCTTACCGAAAAAAGCAAGGGCTATTCGGTGCGGCGCGCCATCATGAACGTCTCCGAGGGGGACGAGCGGCTAATGCTGAGAATGCAGAACAAGTACCGCAATCTTTTGAAGAAACAGCCCGAGCGGGTCGCAAAGGCGGCGCGGGAGGCGGGCATTCCCGAAGAAAAGAGCTTTTTGCAACGCAAGCTGGAGCGGGAGATCGACGCCCTCTATTCCCGTCTTGCGGTCGATTTAAGGAGGGAGAACGCCGCGCTCAAGGCCGAGTTGGAAAAATTACGCAAGGAAAAAGAGGAATAAACAAAATATCCTGTCACAAACTGCAGATAGCGGCAAAAAAGGCCGCTTTCGGGAGGATGACATGGAAAAGATGTTTTGTCTCGGACTGATGTTCGGCGCAGTGGGCGGCGCGCTCCTCGTTGCAAACAGCTACAAGATGCGCTCTCTTGTCAAAAAGAGCCAGGCGGAATTTGTGGATAAGGTCAACGAGATGATGGACGAAAAGCTCGGCTGTAAAGAGGGGAACTGTCCCGAAAAGGGCGAGTCCGAGAAAAAAGAAAAGAAGAAGTAAGTCCCGAACACGGGAATGCCGCGGCTACATTCATGCCGCGGCATCTTTTCTGTGTGATTCCGCTTTACTTTCGCAAGGAAATATGCTATACTTTCCGTATGCAACCGAGAATCGTTGCCTTCGACGTCGGGGACAGACGGATCGGGGTCGCTATCTCCGATCCCTTCAACGGCTATGCGATGCCGCTTGACACCTATTTCCGCACGGGGAACTTAAAAGAGGATATTTCCGCTCTTCTCTCCATTGTGGAACAAGAGGGCGCGGGGACGATCGTGTGCGGGCTTCCCGTCAACGCGGACGGCACATACAGCGTGCAGACCGAAAAGACGGAGCGCTTTCTCTCCGCTTTAAGGGAGCGCACGAGCCTTCCCGTTGTCACGGAGGACGAGCGTTACACCACCCGCGAGGCGAGAGGGGACCTGCTCCTGATGGGCATTTCCCAAAGAAAGGACAAGAAGAAAAAGAACGTCGATTCCCTTGCCGCCGCATACATTCTCGAAAGCTATCTGAAAAAACTCAATAAGGGAGATAAGGATATGAACATGAAGGAAGATCGCAACGATTACGAGGACGACGAGAACATCGTGGAGCTGGTGGACGAGGAGGGAAACAAGGAGAGATACGAACATCTCGCCACCATCGAATACAAGGGGGAGTGGTACGCCTGTTTCACTCCCGAAACACAACCCGAAGAGAGCGACGAAGAAGACGACGAAGAGGGCGATGAAGTCGTCATCTTCCGCATCGTGGGAGAGGAAGAGGACGAGCACCTCGAAACGGTCGAGGACGACGCCCTTCTCGACGAAGTGTTCGCCGAATTCTGCAACCAATACGGCGACAGCGAGGACGCCGACGAAGCGGTGCTCCTCGACGGGGACGAAGAAGAGTAAATTTTCCCTCGGGCGCCGCGCGAAAATCGCGCGGCGCCCGCTCTTTTCTCCTCCTTTTCACGGTGAAAAGAGGGTGAAAATCACTCTTCTGGCAAAAATTTAGCGGAGATTTTGTTTGCTTTCGCAAAAAAGGTGTGATATATTAAAAGACGGGGAATGTCATTCCCCTCGCAAGGCAGACAGGAGAAAAATATGGCAGACAGAAGACTGAAAATTTTATCGGCGCTCCCCATGAGGGCACAGGTGGTGTTCCCGAATACCAACATCGTATTCGACGCGGGCAGAGATCTCTCCCTCGCCGCCATCGAGCGCGCCGACCATAACGATAAGCTGGTCTTTTTGACCAAGCAAAAGGACCCTCAGGAGGAATGTCCCGAGGGGAAGGACCTCTATGACGTCGGGGTCGTCGCCAACATCCGTCAGGCAACGCGCCTCCCGGGCAACAGGATCCGCGTCTATGTGGAGGCCCTTTACCGTGCCCGCGCGCGGGATTTCGTCGTGGAGGAGGGGTGCATCTGCGCCGCGGTGGATGAAATCAACACCATTCACGGCGATCCCACCCTCGAGGAGGCCTATTTCCGCACCGCAAAGGAACTCGTCAAGGACATCGTTGCCCTCGGCGGGAAACTTACTAAGGACGTGGAGGCCCGCCTCTCCACCATCGGCGACATCGACGAATATATCAACGTCTGCGCCTACAACATGCGCATCCGCGAGGAGGTGAAGCAGGCGCTTCTCGAAGAGGAGCGGCTCGTCCCCCGTCTCAAAATGTTCGAGCGGTGCTTGAACGACGAGCTCGAAGTCGCCCGCCTCGAACGCAAGATCGCGCAGGACGTGCGCAAAAACATCGACCAATCTCAAAAAGAATACTATCTCCGTGAACAGCTCAAAGCCATTCACGCAGAACTCGGCGACGACGTGGAGGAGAACATCAAACTCCGCGAAAAGATCCTCGCCAAAAAACTTCCGCCCGAGGTGGAGGAAAAGGCGCTCAACGAACTTGCCCGCATGGACAAAATGCCTCCCTCCTCCCCCGAATATACGGTGCTCCGCAACTACGCCGATTGGCTCATCGACCTGCCTTGGCACGAGGAGACGGAGGACACCGCCTCCCTTGCCGACGTTGAAAAGGTGCTCGACGGCGACCATTACGGGCTCGAAAAGATCAAAGAACGGGTGGTGGAATATCTTGCCGTCTTAAAACTTACGGGGGAACTCAAGGCGCCCATCCTGTGCCTTGTCGGTCCTCCCGGGGTGGGCAAGACGAGCATCGCCACCTCCATCGCCCGCTCCCTCGGCAGAAAATTCGTGCGCATGAGCCTCGGCGGCCTCAAAGACGAGGCGGAGATCAGGGGACACAGGCGCACCTACATCGGCGCGATGCCCGGGCGCATTCTCTATGAAATGAAGAACGCGGGCTCTATCAATCCCGTGTTCCTTCTCGACGAGGTGGACAAGATCTCGCAGGACCTCCGCGGCGACCCCGCAAGCGCCCTGCTCGAGGTGCTCGACCCCGAACAAAACTGCACCTTCCGCGACCGCTATCTCGAAGTGCCTTACGACCTTTCCAAGGTCATGTTCATCGCCACGGCGAACACTCTCGACACCATTCCCACCCCCTTGCGGGACAGAATGGAGGTCATCGAACTCTCGGGCTACACCCCGCAGGAAAAGGAGGAGATCGCCAAGCGCTATCTCGTCCCCAAAAAGCGCAAGGAAAACGGGCTTACCGAGGAGAACCTGCACATCACCGACGGCGCGATTTCGGACATGATAGAGGGCTACACCATGGAGGCGGGCGTGCGTTCTTTGGAGCGCACCATCGGCGCCGTGTGCAGAAAGGCGGCGGTGCGCATCGCCAAGGGCGAAGAGGGGAACTCTATCACCGTCAATAAGCACAATCTCGAAAAATTCCTCGGCGCAAAGCGGTTCTTGCGGGACGAGGATATGCGCGAGAGGGACGAAGTGGGCGCCGCAACGGGGCTTGCGTGGACGGCGGTCGGCGGCGCGACCCTTACCATCGAAGTCTCCGCCATGCAGGGCAAGGGGGACATCCTCCTTACGGGCAAACTCGGCGACGTCATGAAGGAGTCTGCGCACGCGGCGATCAGCTACATCCGCGCCCATGCCGAAAAGTACGGCATCGACGCCCTCGACTTCGAACATAAGGACATCCATATCCACATTCCCGAGGGGGCGACCCCCAAGGACGGGCCCTCCGCGGGCATCACGATGGCGACCGCCATTCTCTCCGCGTTCACGGGCCAGCCCGTGCGGCGGGACGTCGCCATGACGGGGGAGATCACCCTGCGCGGCAAAGTGCTCCCCATCGGCGGCTTAAAGGAGAAGGCGCTTGCGGCAAACCGCATCGGCATTCACGACATCATCATTCCCGAAGAGAACAAAAAAGACGTGGAGGACATTCCCGAAAATATCCGCAAGGACCTCAACTTCATCTGCGTGAACAACGTGGACGAGGTGTTCCGCAATGCGGTGACGGGGCTTACCTATGCTCATTAAAGAGGCAAAATTTGTGACGTCGGCGGCGCGGGAGGAGCAGTTCTTAAAGCCCGAAAAGCCGATGATCGCGGTGTGCGGCAAGTCCAATTCGGGCAAGAGCACCCTCATCAATCTGCTTGCGGGCAGAAAGGGGCTCGCCAAAACGAGCGCCGCCCCCGGCAGAACGCGGCTCGTGAACTACTTCGATTTCGGGGAGTTTCTGTTTGCCGATCTTCCCGGCTATGGCTATGCCGCCGTCTCCAAGGAGGAAAAGATCAAGTGGGCAAAGACGCTCGACGGCTTTTTCGCGCGCAAAGAGGACATCGCGCACGTGTTCGTACTCTCCGACATCCGCCGCGACCCCTCCGAGGACGACTTGCAGATGATAAACTTTTTGAATTATCATATCCTGCCCTTCACCGTCATCGCCACCAAGAGCGATAAACTCTCCCGCATGAAGATAAAGGAGCGGGTGCGCAAAGTGGCGCAAGGTTACGGGCTCGGCGAGGGGAACGTTCTCGCCGTCTCGGGTCTTACGGGCGACGGAAAGGACGCCCTCCTAAGAAAAATACAGACAATATTGGAAATTGAAGATTAAAATCAGCCGCCGCGCCGCAAAAAATTTGCGGCGCGGCGGCGTTTTCTTGTAAAAATTTCCCGTTTCACACCGTAAAAGAACTTGCAAAATTTTGTCGGGTATGATATACTTTATCAGTCTGCGGAAAAATGCCGCAGGCAAATCCACACCTTCTTTTGCGCCGCTCTCCGTGCCCGTAAATCTATTCCTGCGGGAAAGGAGCGGAACTGCCGCAAAGAGGGGAGGAAAACGGAGGATATATGGCAGTTATCACCATGAAACAGCTTCTCGAAGCGGGCGTCCATTTCGGACACCAGACGAGAAAGTGGAACCCCAAGATGAAGAAGTACATCTTCGCGGCGCGCCACGACATCCACATCATCGACCTCGAAAAGACGGCAAAACTCGTCGAAGAGGCGTATGCTTACGTTGTCGAAATGGTCAAGTCGGGCAAGACCGTGCTCTTTGTCGGCACCAAGCGGCAGGCGCAGGACGCCATCAAGGAAGAGGCGGAGCGTTGCGGACAGTACTATGTCAACTCCCGTTGGCTCGGCGGTTGCCTCACCAACTTCAAGACCATCCGCGGCCGCATCGAGTATCTCGAAAAACTCGAGAGAATGGAGGAGAGCGGCGAGTTCGACCTTCTCCCCAAAAAGGAAGTGCTCGGTCTCAAAAAGGAGATGGCAAAACTCCAGGAGAACTTGGGCGGCATCAAGAACATGCGCTCTTTGCCCGGGCTTCTCTTCGTCGTCGACCCTCATGAAGAGGACATCGCCGTTGCGGAGGCGCGCAAGTTGCACATTCCGATCGTTGCGATCACCGACACCAACTGCGATCCCGACCTCATCGATTACGTGATCCCCGGCAACGACGACGCGATCCGTGCCATCAAGTTGCTCTCTTCCGTCATCGCAAACGCGGTCATCGAGGCGAACCAGGGCGAGACGTTCGAAGTCAAGGAAGAGCCCGAGGAGCCCGAAGAGGCTCCCGCCGAAGAACAGGCGGTTGAGCCCGTGGCAGAGGAGCCCGCAGCTCCCGCCGAAGAGTAAAATAAAAGGAGAATACGGTTATGGCATTTACTGCGAAAGACGTTATGGCGCTTCGTGAACAGACGGGCGCGGGAATGATGGATTGCAAGCGCGCCCTTACGGACGCGGACGGCGATATGACCAAGGCGGCGGAACTTCTCCGCGAGAGAGGGATCGCAAAGGCCGCTAAGCGCGCAAGCAAGGTTGCGGCGGAGGGCCTCGTGCAGGCATATGTCGCAAACGGCACGGGCGTGCTCGTCGAAGTCAACTGCGAGTCCGACTTTGTCGCCAACGGCGAAAAGTTCGGCGCACTCGTGGAGGCTGTCGCCAAGATCACCGCAGAGAAGAAACCCGCAAACGTGGAAGAACTGCTTGCCCTCGACATGGGCGGCAAGACGGTGGAGACCTTCCTGCAGGAGCAGACGGGCGTCATCGGGGAAAAGATCTCCGTCCGCCGCTTTGTTTGCTTTGAGAGCGCGGGGCTCATCGAGACGTATATCCACATGGGCGGCACGCGCGGCGTTCTGCTCAACTTCGAGGGCACAGAGACCCCCGAAACGAGAGAACTTGCGCACAACGTGGCGCTCCACGTCGCATTCGCAACGCCCCGCTATCTTGCGGCGGAAGATGTTCCCGCAGACGTGGTGGAGCACGAGAAGGAGATCCTCAAAAAGGAAGTCATGAACGAGGGCAAGCCCGAGGCGATCGCCGAAAAGATCGTGGTCGGCAGGGTGAAGAAGTTCTTCGAGGACAACTGCCTCTTGGAGCAGAAGTACGTCAAGGACGACTCGGTCACCGTCAAACAGCTCATCGAGAACGTGGCTAAGAAAACGCCTGTTTCTTTGAAAGAGTTCTGCTGTTTCGTCCGCGGCGAGGGCATCGAGAAGAAGGCCGAGGACCTGAGCGAAGAAGTCGCAAAGCAGGTCGAAGCGATGAAGAAGTAAATAGTGTAGTCATTCGAACAGCCGTCCCTTCCGGTCGGCTGTTTTTATTTGGAATCGGAAGGCCTACCCCTTTCAGGGGGAGGCTCCCGCGAAACGGGTGGTGGGGGTATTCTTGCTGTCCCTCGCGGAGCGGGGGAAAGTGGCGCGCACGCGACGAAAGGGGGCGGTTTACCATACAAGAAAAATAAGGTGCCCCCTTCCCTACCCTCCCCCCAACAAGTTGGGGGGAGGCAAGAGTAGAGATGATTCCCCCGCGCTTCTAATTGTCATTTCTCCCAAGCCGTTCTAATATGTCATTTCTCCCAAGCCGTTCTTATATGTCATTTCGAGCTTGTCGAGAAATCTCTACCTTGGTTTTAATAATGTGAGATTTCTCCACTTCGGTCGAAATGACATTTTGGAATGGTGTTGCGCTACTTCTTGGCTGCCCCTTGAGGGGGAGGGGGTTCCGTTTTCATGCCCCCTCCTAAGGAGGGGGTGGGCAAGGTTTCTTTCCTCCGTACCCTTATAACAAAATATTTCATGCAAGGTATTGCAATTTTTTCCAAACTATGCTATACTGAGGAAAATCAAACTGCGGGAGTATGCTATGCAACCCAAATATAAGCGGATCTTACTCAAACTCTCGGGCGAGGCGCTCGCAGGCAAGCAGAAGTTCGGCCTCAATGAGGAAGTCGTCTCCATGGTTGTCGACCAACTCGTAAAAGTGCATAATATGGGGGTGGACATCGCCCTCGTCATCGGCGGCGGCAACTTCTGGCGGGGCAGGCAGGGCATCAAAATGGACCGCACCACCGCCGATCACATGGGGATGCTGGCTACCGTGATGAACTCCCTCGCCATGATGGACGCCATCGAGCAAAAGGGCATTCCCACCCGCGTGCAGACGGCGCTCAATATGGTGTCCGTCGCCGAACCCTATGTCCTCCGCAAGGCGCTCCACCACTTCGAAAAGGGACGCATCGTCATCATGGCGTGCGGCACGGGCAACCCGTACTGCTCCACCGACACCGCGGCGGCACAGCGCGCGTGCGAGATCGGCGCGGACGTCCTGCTCATGGCAAAGAACGTGGACGGCATCTATGACAGCGACCCCAACACCAACCCGCAGGCGAAGAAGTACGAAAAACTTACTTTTTCGCAGATCCTTAACCAAGGCCTCAAGGCAATGGACGCCACCGCGGCGACGATGTGCATGGAAAACCACATCCCCGTTCTGGCATTTGCCTTAAACGAACCCGACAGCGTGCTCCGCGCCGTATGCGGAGAACAGCTCGGGACGCTCATTTCCAACGAATAAAATTCAAAGAGAGGGACGATTATGGAAAACGAAAAATTGGAAGAGATCTTCCTCGTGCTCGACGACAAGCTCGACAAGGCCAAGAACGTCTTGCAGGACGACTATGCCGCCATCCGCGCGGGACGGGCGAATCCGCACGTGCTCGACAAATTGCAGGTGGAAGCATACGGCATGATGAGCCCCTTGAAACAGCTCGGCAACATCTCCGTTGCGGACGCAAGGTGCCTCGTCATTGCGCCGTGGGATAAATCCCTTTTGAAGGCCATCGAAAAGGCGATACAGGCGTCCAACATCGGCATCAACCCCACCAACGACGGCAACGTCATCCGCCTCGTGTTCCCCGAACTTACCGAGGAGCGCAGAAAGGAACTCGTCAAGCAGGTGAAGAAGATGGGCGAGGAGACAAAGGTCGCCGCCCGCAACATCCGCAGAGAAGCGATGGAGGGGATCAAAAAACTCAAAACGGGCAAGGAGATCTCCGAGGACGAGGCCTCAAACGCCGAGACGGACGTGGAGGACGCCATCTCCAAGTGCGTTTCGGAGATCGAGAAGATCGTTTCCGCAAAGGAAAAGGAGTTGCTCACCATTTGATGGAGCTTCCGCGGCACATCGCCATTATCATGGACGGAAACGGACGCTGGGCAAAAAAGCGTCTGCTTCCCCGCAGTGCGGGGCACCGCGAGGGCATGAAACGCATGATCTCGCTCAGCGAACACGCCTTTGATATGGGCGTGGAATACGTCACCCTCTATGCGCTCTCCGCCGAAAATCTTTCCCGTCCTCAGGAAGAACTGGACGGGCTGTTTTCGTTGTTCCGGAAGTATTTCGCCGAGAACGTCGGGCGGCTCCTCAAAAAGGGGATCCGTCTCAAAGTCATCGGCGATCTGAGCCTGCTCCCGCCCGACATCGGCGCTCTCTCCAAAGAGGGGGAGGAGGCGACCGCGGCGGGGGAGAGGGGCGCCCTTGTCCTTGCCATCGGCTATGGCGCGCGGCAGGAGATCGTCTCGGCGGTCAACCAAGCGGTGCGCGGGGGAAAGGAACTCTCTCAGGAGGAGTTCGGAAGGCTTCTGTCCACGGCGGGGATGCCCGATCCCGACCTTCTCATTCGCACGGGCAAGGAGAAGCGGCTGAGTAATTTTTTGCTCTGGCAATGCGCCTATACGGAACTTTATTTCTCGGACAAAATGTTTCCCGCATTCACGAACGCCGATCTCGACCGCGCGCTCGCAAGCTATGCGGGCAGGGAGCGCCGTTACGGCAAAATATAAACTTCGGACGGCTTATGAGAATATGAAACGCTTTATTACAGCAGTCATATATGTGATGGTCCTGATCGCCTTCTTTTCGTTGAGGGTGTTTTTCAACGAACCCCTCTTTTTCGATCTTCTCATCCTTTTGTTCTCAGTCATCGGCACCTTCGAAATGTGCCGCGCGCTGGGGGACAGGATCGACCGTGTGGAACGTGCGATTGTGCAGATCTTTGCGGTGGGGATCATCGTCTGTTATTGCGTCAGCGATTCGGTCTACAAATACTTGCAGGCACAGGGGCGGCAGGTCGTCAACTATTCCCCCAACCTTACCTTTGCGGTGTTCATGGCGGGGCTGGCGATCCTTTTCAGCCTCCTCGTGTTCCGTCATGAAAAGACAAGCCTCTCTTCCATCGGCTATGCGCTTCTTGCAAACGTATTCCCGTCCGTCTTTTTGCTTGTGATGTGCGGCGTCAATCACATGCCCGCCTATTCGGAGATCGGCATTCTGTTCGTGTTCGTGCTCTGTCCCTTTGCCGACTGTTTTGCTTTTCTGTTCGGAAAATGGTTCGGGAAAAAATTCCCCAAAAAGATGGCGCCCAACGTTAGCCCGAACAAGACGGTCATCGGCGGTATCGGCGGCTTTTTGGGGGGTGCGCTCGGCGCGGCCGCGCTCTTTTTCGTCTATGGCTGGTTCGCCGATCTGGGGCTTTTGCCGCAGTGGACGATGTTTTCAAACCCCCTCAACCTCATTCTGTTCGTCGGGCTCGGCATTCTTACGGCGGCGTTTGCGGAGGTGGGCGACCTCGTGGAGAGCGCCGTCAAGCGCAAGATCGGGATCAAGGATATGGGCAACATTCTGCCCGGACACGGCGGGATCCTCGACCGTATCGATTCGGCTCTCTATGCCTCTCTCATCGTCTGCTTTGTGCTCGTACTTCGTATCATGATCGCAGGCTGAGACGCATAGAATAGAAGAAACGGGACACGTCCGCTCAGGCGGGCGTTTTTCAAAGGAATTTGCGCCGCAGGGGCGCACCGGGGAGGAAGAACATGGTCAACATAGCGCTCATCGGCTGTACGGGCAGTATCGGGCATCAGGTGTGCGAAGTCGTGCGGGCGCATCCCGACAGTTTTCGCTTTTCCGCCCTCGTCTCGGGGAGCCGCGGCGGGGAGCTTGTCCGTCTTGCCGAAGAATTTCATCCGCCGATCGCCTGCCTCGCAAGCGATCCGTCCGCTCCTTCCCCCGAAACTCTTTTCGAGGGGTGCGACGTCGCGTTCATCGCGGCGGGCGGCTTTGCGGGGCTCTCCTATACCCTCGCGGCGGCAAAAGTGTGCAAGAAGATCGCCCTCGCCAACAAGGAGTCCCTCGTCTGCGGCGGGGAACTCGTCATGCGGGAGGTCGAACGCCGAGGCGTCGATCTCGTGCCCGTGGACAGCGAACATTCGGCGCTCTTCCAATGTTTGAATTTTCACCGCGGCGCACCCTATAAAAAACTCGTTTTAACGGCAAGCGGCGGGCCCTTTCTGCACTGCACGGAGGAAGAACTCAAACGCGTCACCGCAAAGGACGCCCTTTGCCACCCCACGTGGAAGATGGGCCCCAAGATCACGGTGGACAGCGCGACCCTCCTCAACAAGGGGTATGAAGTCATCGAGGCAAAGTGGCTGTACGGAGCCGATTTTTCGCAGATCGAGGCCGTGGTGCACCCCGAGAGCATCGTGCACTCCCTTGTCTTTTTCGAGGACGGCGCGGCGATGGCGCAACTCGGCTATCCCGACATGAAGGTGCCCATCCAGCTTGCGCTTACCTATCCAAAGCGGCTTCCCTGCGAAAGAGAGCTCGATCTTCCCGCTCTCGGGGCCCTTCATTTCGAGCGGCTCCCAGAGGAGAAATTCCCCTGTTATGGGCTTGCGCTCGAGGCGGGCGAGAGGGGAGGGACGGCTCCCGCCCTTCTCAACGGGGCGGCGGAGGTCGCCGTACATGCCTTTCTCGCGGGAGGGATAACTTTCCCCGCGATCGCGGAAACTATTGAAAAAACGCTCGGCCGCATTCCGCAAATGCCCGCAGAGGACTATGAGACCCTGCGGGAGGCGGATATGCGTGCGCGCGCAGTTGCATCCGGATACATCTATGGCAAATAATCTTCTGTCGGTATGGGGAACGGTGGGTTCCGTCCTGCTTGCGATCCTCATTCTGCTCGTCATGGTCACCATCCACGAATTCGGGCACTATCTCGCCGGCAAACTTCTTCATTTCAAAATCGACGAATTCTCCGTCGGCTTCGGGCCCGCCCTCTTCAAGCATAGGAGCAAAAAGACGGGCGAACTCTTTGCGCTCCGCATCATTCCGCTCGGGGGCTATTGCGCCTTTGCGGGCGAGGACGGCCTCGAAGAGGAGGAAAAAGCGCGCGCCGAAAAGGAAGAACCGTTTACCGACCTTTCCTCTCCTCCTGCCGCTTCAACGGAGCAAAACCAAGGCTCTTCTTCACAGGGAAATGTGACCTCTTCCGTACAGGGAAGTACGACCTCTTCCGTACAGGGAAGTACGACCTCTTCTGCACAGGTAAGTACGACCTCTCCCACACAGGGAAGCACGACCTCTTCCGCGTCGGGGGAGGATACCGCTTCTTGCCCTCCCCCCGCGTCGGGGGGAGGGGTAGGGGAGGGGGGCCGCCCCCGATCTACCACAACCGACACCTCGGGCTACTTCACCAACCGTCCGTGCTGGCAGCGCATCATCGTGCTCGTTGCGGGCGCGCTCATGAACTATCTGCTCGCCCTCTTTCTCATCATTATCGGATTTTTGTCCTATGGCCAGACAATGGTCGCCGTGTATAAAACGGAGGAAGCGGAAGGGGAGTTCGCCGCGTACAGCTTGCAGGACCTCGACATCTTCTTGCAGATCGAGGGGAAGGACCTCTACCTCACCTCGGACATCGCGCAGGCCCTCAACGGCAAAAAGAAGGGGGACCTCGTCAAAATGCGCGTCTCCCGCGCTTTCGGCGTGGAATGGAAGGAGGAGGAAGGAGGGGAGAAACCCACCTTCGATCATCGGGAGGAAAAGGAGATCACCGTCATGCTCCGCTCGGACGTCACGGTAAAAAACAGCGCCGATTTCACGAGCGTATGGGACGCGCTCGGCGTCAAATACGAGCAGGGCGGCGACAACGGCGACGGGTATTTCCTCGCCAACGCCATCTATAAATTCAAATTCGGAGAGGCGCTCGGGCGCGCGTTCGTCTATTCCTTCAAGATCGCGGGGAGCATCTTCAAGGTCATCGGCGAACTTCTTACGGGGAAATTGGGGCTCTCCGCCTTCGGCGGCCCCGTCACGACCATCCGCATGACGTCGGAGATCGCCTCGCGCGGGTTCCGCTATTTTCTCGAGATCGCGGGTTATATCGGCGTCAATCTCGCCGTGTTCAACCTGCTTCCCATTCCCGCGCTCGACGGCAGTAAGGTGGTGTTCACCGCCATCGAGTGGGTGCGCGGCAAGCCCATCTCCCGCAAGGTGGAGGCCATCATCCACGCCGTCGGATTTGTGCTCCTTTTAGGCTTCGCCGTTCTCGTCGATATTCTTCAATTCGTCACCTAATAAAAAACCGCCGCTCCGCGCAACGCGCGGAGCGGCGGTTTTATAGAAGTTATTCTTGCGGGCTCTCTTCTGCGCTCTCTTGCGCATTAAGAGCGGGTTGCGGCTTTTGGGGATTGAATTTCCGTACTTCCTTTACGAACGTCTTGGAGCTGAACACGAGCACGCCCACCACTATGACGATCGCAATGTCCACGAATACAAAGGAGTTGTAGGCGAGGGAATATGCCCAAACGTTGTCGAGGGTGCTGTATTCGGAGAAGGCGAACACCCCCGAGAGCACGTGGGAGACAAAGCGGAACAGACTTCCCAAAACGGCGCCGAGCGCAAATTGGATCTGCGGCAGTTTTTCAAGGGGTTTGAAGTGCGCAAACAGCCCCGCAAGCCCGATCCCCGCAAAGGCGATGGGGTAGTCGAGCAAGATCTGCGCGGGGTGGATGAGCCAGGGGTCCTGCACGATCTGCAAAATGCCGTAAATGAAGCCCGCAAAGATCCCCTTCTTCACGCCGAACATGTAGGAATAGACGGCGAGGGGGAGGAGGGAGGCGATCGTCACCGAGCCCCCCTGCGGAAGGGTCAGTCCGGGAATGCGGAGATAGGAGAGGGCAAAACTCATCGCAATGCACACCGCGGCATAGGCGATGGACTTGCTGTCGAACCCGCGCTTGTCCTTTCTGCCGAAGAAGAGGGCGGCAAAGAGGAGAATGCCGATGAGCACGAGTGCGCCCACATACAGCCCCACATTCTCGCCCACCGTGATGGTCGCGCCGTTGTTCTCCTCGGCGGAGCCGTTCGCATAGTAAATGCCGATGCAGACAAGCAGGGCGATAAGCGCCGCGCCGACGGCGGAGAGGGAGACGATCTTTCCGATCTTAAAGGCTTTCTCGCCGAAGAGATAGCAGACATAACTTGCGGCGATCGCAAGCACCACCGTCGCGCCGAGCACCGCGGAGGGCTGGAACACGAGGTCGAAGATGTACCCCTTCTCCTGCATCTCCAAAAATTCGAGAGAGAGCATCGCAAGGATCACCGTGACCGAAAACCCGCACGCAAGCGACACCGCAACTTTCAAAAAGTTGGGAAGAGCCTCCTGCTTTTTCAAGCGGACAACGATGCCCACCGCGAGAAGCAGTACCGCGAGGACGATGGCGGCATAGAAGAAGATGCTTGCAAGATTGTTCTTTGCAAATTCTGTCCATACGTCGGGATAGACGTATCCGTCGCCGTCCGCAGTTTCGATGACGTCCGTATAGGACGCCAACAGACAACCGAACATAACAATTACCTCCTTGTCCGTCTTGGAATGTTTCAAAAGAAATCGCCCGTGCCGTAAATAGCGGCGCGGGCGGAGAAATTCCTCGAAAAAATCCTGTCTTTCGTTCAAGTATTACCTTGTCCGATTCCAATGGTATGATCTCAGCTTTTTACGGCACCCACGACGGATATTTAATTTAATGTCTGCATTATATCACGAAAATTTGCAAAAGTAAATTGCTTTTTGGGGGGAAATGCGATATAATGTGAAACATGGATAAATTTTACGCTTATATGGACAGGATGAAGTTCATCAAACGTTGGCAACTCATGCGCTCGGTGCGGGAGGAGAACATCATGGAGCATTCCCACTCCGTGGCGATTCTAACGCACGCCCTTTGCGTCATCGAGAACAAAATTTACGGCGGCAATGTCGATACCCACAAGGCCGTCTTTTACGCCCTCTATCACGAGGTAAGCGAGGTGATGACGGGGGACCTTCCCACGCCCGTCAAATATTTCAACAACAGCATCCACGGGGAGTATGAAAAACTCGAGACCCTCGCCGTGGAGAAGATCGCGGGCACCCTTCCCGAGGAGATGAGAGGGGAGATCTACCCCTACCTCGAAGCGGACAAGAGTTCGCGGGAGTACCGCCTGACCAAGGCGGCGGACAGGCTCTCCGCCTACATCAAGTGCCTCGAAGAGTTGCGCTCGGGCAACAACGAGTTCGTCAAGGCGAAAAAGGAGATCGAGGAGTCCCTCATGGCCCTTCATATCCCCGCCGTCGAATACTTTTTCGAGCACTTTATCCCCGCGTTCGATCTGACCCTCGACGAACTCGAGGGACTATAAAAAAAATTCCTCCCGCTTCTTAAAGGCGGGAGATATTTTTAATTGTTGGGGTCGATCGGTTCCGCGAGAATTGTTTGATAGTCGGTATAGATCACGAAACCCGCCTTTGTCTTGGGCGGTTTTTTCACGTATTTCACCTTGCAGTGATCGACGGGCGTCTTGCCCCCGCCCTTTGCGTCCGAATAGCGCACGCACACCCCCGCCGCAAACAGGAGCACCTCGTCGGGCACCTCTCTTCCCCTCGTCTCGATGACGACGTGGCAGGAATGATATTTTTGGGTGTGCAGCCAGATGTCCTCGGGAGAACTCGTCCTAACGAGCCTGTCGTTCTGCAAATTGTTTCTGCCCGCGCGGATGAGAAAGCCCTTCCTCTCGTATTGGCGGAACTCCACCTCGGGCGGTTTTTTGCGCCCGCGCTCCTTGGGCGGTTTGAGCATTCCCGCCGCTAAGAGTTCCTCTTCGAGCGCGCGCAGATCGTCCGTGTTTTCGGCGGCGGAAACGGCGGCGGAAAGGCTCTCCGCATAGTCGAGTTCGGCGCTCGTCTCCTCCTCCTGCGGCGCAAGTACTTCGAGGGCGCGCTTTTGCTTGCGGTATTTTTTGAAGTAGTTTTGCGCGTTCTGCGAGGGAGAAAGGGTCTCGTCGAGGACGATTTTCAAAGTGGCCCCGTTTTCGTCGTAAAAGTTCACAAGTGCGCAACTCTTCATCCCGCGCGAGAGGGCATAGAGATTGGCAGTAAGCAGTTCTCCCTTGATGCGGTTTTCCTCGCACGTTGCGCATTCCCGCTGTTTTTCGCGGATCTGAGAGAGCCGCTTTTCTGCTTTTTTCTTCACCGTGTTCACGGCGGCCGTCAGCTTGCGCCGTTCGCTCTCGAGCAGTTTGCGCCCCCGCTTTTTGTTGTAATAGTAACTCTGCGCCGCGCTCAGGGTGGGGAAGGGGAGGGCGCCCTCTTGAAAGCGCGCGAAAAAGTCGGTCGCCTCGCCGTTCCGCTCCGCAACGCAGGGGGAGATCTCATCGGAGAAGATGTAGCCGTAAACATGCTCGGCAAAATCTCCGCCGCGGTAGGAGTTTACGATCTGCTCCGCCGTACAGGGCGCAAGTCCCGCCACATTGAGAAAGAGGAAGCGGGGAAGGTCGTCGTGCGGGGTGGAGAGCAGGGCGGAGAGGGCGGCCTTGTCGGCGGGGTTCACCTTATCCTGCGGGGAGGGGAGCACGTACTTCACCCCGGGGAGGATGGCGCGCTTGCAGTTTTCGTCGAGCATTGTCGTTTTCAGCGCCCCGAGCACCGTGCCGTTCTCCACGAGAATGAGGTTGGAATATTTTCCCATGATCTCGGCGCGCAGTTCCCGCACCGTCTCCGAAAAGTCCGAAAAGCACTTCACGCGGAGCACGACGATGCGCTCGAAGCCGTCGAGGGAGACGCCGAGGATCTCCGCGCCCGTAAGATGTTTCCGAAGGAGCATACAAAAGTTGGGGGCAACGAGGGGGTTTTCGCGCTCGTCGTCGGTAAAATAGACGCCGCACTCCGAGGCGTTTGCGTTGAGGGTAAGTTTAAGAGTGCGCTTTCCGGTGTATATAATAAGCGCCAGCTCCTCTTTTGCAGGCTGGTTCACGCGGTTGATCCTTCCCCCGCGCAAAGTTTCGTCGAGTTCTTTTGCAATGAGTCTTAATGTAAATGTGTCCTGCGGCATGGCTATATTATACCCCAAACGCGCTCGTTTGTAAAGAGGAAAAAGTGACAGCAAGGGAAAAACACTTGCCCACCCCTTGAGGTGGGGAAGGGGTGCCGTAAAATGACCCCCACCACCCGCTTCGCGGGAGCCTCCCCCTAAAAGGGGTAGGCCTTAGCCCCTCCATCGTAGGGGACAAGAGGAACCCAGCGGAACCCCCTCCATTGGAGGGGGATTAAGGGGGTGGGTGCTCTTGCGCAAATGCGTCATTCCGCCCCGCCGCGTCATTCCGAGCCGATTTGTTATTACGAAGTCCGACATGGAAAGTCTCCGAGGGAATCTTGTTACGTCAAGTACGCTTAAACCCAAACGTACCAAGATGCTTTCGCGGACTTACTATTCGGACTTTGTAAAAAGATTGCGGCTCAGCATGACGCAAGCCAAGTACGCTTAAAAGCAAACATAAACGTACCAAGATGCCTTCGCGGACTTGCTAACGGGACTGCGTAAACACATTACGGCTCAGCATGACGCATGGAATGATAGGCACAGCAGGAAACAAAACGCGAGAACATAAAAAATACCGCGGGAAGAAATAAAAACGGATAAAAATCGCTTTTCTTTTTGACGGCAATATGTTAAAATGTAATTTGCGAAATTTTAGCGAAGAAAATTATATCAGGAGACTCCAATATGAAATACGAAGTGAAACCCGCAGAAAAGAGCACCGTCAAGATCACGATCACCTTCACCCCCGAAGAGTGGGCGGAGGCAAACAACAAGGCCTATGTCCAAAACAGAAGCAAATACGCGGTCAACGGGTTCCGTAAGGGAAAAGTTCCCAAGCACGTCCTCGAAATGTATTACGGCAAGGGACTCTTTTACGAAGAGGCGCTCAATCTGCTCTACTATGACCACTATGGCAAGATCCTCGAGGCGGAGAAAGAGCATTTCACCGCGGTGGGCGATCCTTCCCTCTCCCTCGGCGAGGACTTCTCGGAGGAGAACGTCGTGCTCGTTGCCGATGTGCCCGTAAAGCCCGATGTCACCGTCGGTAGCTACAAGGGTATAAAAATCACCAAGTATGAGTATACTGTTACGGACGCGGACGTCGAGAAGGAGATCGAAAACGTGCGCGAACGCATCGCCGAGAGCGTGGAAGTCACCGACCGTCCCGCGCAGATGGGGGACACCGTCACCATCGACTTTGTGGGCAAGACGGACGGCAAGGAGTTCGACGGCGGCACCGCCGCGGGCTATGACCTCGTGCTCGGCTCCCACTCCTTTATCCCCGGGTTCGAGGAGGCGGTCGTCGGCATGAACCTTAACGAAGTCAAGGACATCGACATCACCTTCCCCGAGGACTACCAGGCAGAGGACCTCAAGGGAAAACCCGCCGTATTCACCGTCACTCTTCATAAGATCACGGGAAAGATCTTGCCCGAACTCAACGAAGAGTTTGCAAAGAAGATGGGCAGCGACAGCGTGGAAGCCTACACCGCAAAGGTGCGTGAGCGCCTCGAAAAGAACGCCGCTTCCCGCTCCCTCAACGAGACGGAGAACAGCATCATCACCGAGATCGCCAAGACCGCTTCGGCGGAGATCCCCGAGGTCATGATCGACCGCCAGTGCGAGGCTTCCCTTCAACGCATGGAATATAACCTCATGTATCAGGGGATCAAACTCGACGACTATCTCTCCTACATCGGCTCCACCCGCGAAGAGTACAAAAAGAACTTCGAAGAGGACGCAAAGACGGCGGTACTTCACCAGCTCGTTGTGGAAAAGCTCATCGAACTCGAAAACATTACCGCGACGCAGGAGGAGATCGACGCCAAGGTCGCAGAGCAGGCGGCCGAAGTGGGCAAGGAGCCCGAAGAATACAAAAAGAGCATGGATCCCCGCCAGCTTGAGTACATCGAGAACGACATCAAGGTCACCAAGCTGTTCGAGTTCTTGCAGGCAAATAACGAAATGGTCCCTGCGGAGGTGAAATAAATGAACGAAAAGAACGTACTCATTCCCTATGTCGTGGAGCGCACTTCGGGCGGCGAACGGAGTTATGACCTCTATTCCCGCCTCCTCGAGGACCGCATCATCTTTTTGAGCGGGGAGATCGACGACGCAACGGCGAACACCGTCGTCGCACAGCTCATCTATCTCGAAGGGAAGGACCCCTCCAAGGACATCAGCCTCTACATCAACAGCCCCGGCGGCTCCGTTTCGGCGGGACTTGCGATCTATGACACGATGAATTACATCAAGTGCGACGTCTCCACCATCTGTATCGGCATGGCGGCGAGCATGGCGGCATTCTTGCTCTCCTCAGGCGCGCGCGGCAAGCGTTATGCGCTCAAGAACAGCGAAGTGATGATCCACCAGCCCCTCGGCGGCGCGCAGGGACAGGCAAGCGACATCCGCATCCAGGCGGATCACATTCTGCGCATCAAGCAGAAAATGAACGCCATCCTTGCCCGCAATACCTGCAAAACGGTGGAGGAGATCGAGCGGGACACGGACAGAGACAACTATCTTACCGCCGACGAAGCCCTCCGCTATGGGCTCATCGACAGGGTGTACGAAAAGCGTTAAATAGGCGCGTGCAACGTTCGGGCACGAAAAAAACGGACTTTTAGGAGCGTTATGTCAAAATACGAACAAAGCTGTTCTTTCTGCGGAAAGGAAAAATCCAAAACGAGGAAACTCATCGCGGGTCCCGACGGGATCTTTATCTGCGACGAGTGTGTGGAACTGTGCAAGGACATCTTGGATAAGACGCCCTCCTCTTCGCCCGCAGAGCAGGTGGAACTCAAAAAGCCCGCCGAGATCAAGGAGGAACTCGACCGCTATATCATCGGGCAGGACAAGGCGAAACGGGTGCTCTCCGTGGCGGTTTATAACCACTACAAGCGCATCAATTCCCTTGCCACGGGCAAGAAGGACGACGACGTGGAGATCGAGAAGAGCAACATTCTTCTCCTCGGGCCCACGGGAAGCGGAAAGACCCTTCTCGCGCGCACCCTTGCCAAAATTCTCAACGTGCCCTTCGCAACCAGCGACGCGACCACCCTTACCGAGGCTGGTTACGTGGGCGAGGACGTCGAAAATATCCTCTTGAAACTCATCCAGAACGCCGACTATGACATCGAACGCGCCCAGCGCGGCATCATCTATATCGACGAGATCGACAAGATCGCGCGCAAGGGGGAGAACGTCTCCATCACGCG
>CANRHB010000016.1 GCA_947630325.1 uncultured Clostridia bacterium | reverse complement strand
TACGGAATCGGTCTTACGACGTCCAAGAAAATTCTTGCGGAGACGGGCATCGACCCCGACACCCGCGTGAAGGATCTCGACGAGACGGACGTTTCCAAGTTAAGAGAATATATCGACCACCACTATGTTGTGGAGGGCGAACTCAGAGGACAGAAGAGCCTCAACATCAAGCGGCTGATGGAGATTGGCTGCTATCGCGGCGTTCGCCACAGAAAGGGTCTCCCCGTGCGCGGCCAGAGCACCAAGCGCAACGCGAGAACGAGAAAGGGACCCCGCCGCACGGTCGCAAACAAGAAGAAGTAAGGAGCGTGTATCATGGCAGATAAAAGAAGAACGGTCTCTCGCGGTAAGAAGAGAGAAATCAAAAAGATCGACAAAGGACAAGTTCATATCCAGTCCACTTTCAATAACACGCTCGTCACCATCACCGACATGAGCGGGAACGCCATCAGCTGGTCGAGCGCGGGTTCCCTCGGGTTCAAGGGCTCGAGAAAGGGCACTCCCTTTGCGGCGCAGATGGCGACCGAGACGGCTGCAAAAGCGGCCAAAGAGCACGGGCTTCGCTCCGTGGAAGTGTACGTCAAGGGCCCCGGCGCGGGCAGAGAGTCCGCGATCCGCGCACTCGCAAACTGCGAGCTCCAGGTCACCCTCATTTCGGACGTATCTCCCATTCCCCACAACGGATGCAGACCGCCCAAGCGCAGAAGAGTTTAAGGAGGCAAGAAGATGGCAGTATACAGAGACGCAAAATGTAAACTTTGCAGAAGAGAGGGCGGCAAGCTCTTTTTGAAGGGCGAAAAGTGCTACCTCGACAAGTGCCCCTTCAATAAGCGCCCCACCCCTCCCGGAAAGGCGCCCTCCGCGGTGCGAAAGAAGGTTTCGGAGTACGGATTACAGCTCCGCGAAAAACAAAAGACAAAGCGCATTTACGGCGTGCAGGAAGGACAGTTCCGCCACTACTACGAACTTGCCGACCGCATGAAGGGCATCACGGGCGAGAACATGCTCTCCCTGCTCGAAAGACGGCTCGACAACGTGATTTTCCGTATGGGCGTCGGAGCCTCCCGCACACAGGCGCGCCAGCTCGTCAACCACTCCCACTTTATGGTGAACGGCAGAACGGTGAACGTTCCCTCCTATATCGTGAAAGTCGGCGACGTCATTGCGGTGAAGGAAAACCGCAAGAACAACAAATTCTTCGAACAGATCAAGACGATGAAGGTTGCGAATATGCCCAAGTGGCTGGAATTCGATCCCGAGAAGCTGGAAGGCAAAATTTTGGCGCTTCCCACCCGTGAGGACGTTGACAGCCAGATTGCAGAGCATATGATTGTCGAATTGTACTCCAAGTAATTTCATATAAAAGGAGGTAACTTTAATGATCGAAATGGATATGCCCAAGATCGAAGTGGTGGAAAACGAGGAAAAGTCTTATGCGAAAATCGTTGTTGAACCGCTTGAAAAGGGTTTCGGTCTTACGATAGGCAACTGTCTCAGAAGAATCTTGTTGTCGGCGCTCCCCGGCGCCGCGGCACAGGGGATCAGATTTATGGACGGAAGCGTGAAACATGAGTTTTCGGCCATTCCCGGCGTCAAAGAGGACGTCACCGAGATCATTCTCAATCTGAAACTCCTCGCCATCAAGACGAAGGTCACCGATAAAGATTATACAAAGACCCTTCGCCTGTGCAAGGAAGGTCCCGCGGTCATTCACGCGAGCGATATTGCGCAGGACGCCGAGGTGGAGATCGTGAATGCCGACCAATACATCTGCACGGTGGACGCGGGCGGCAAGATCGATATGGAGATCACCATCGGCAGAGGCAGAGGGTATCACCCCGCCAAGGATAACAAACAGCCCATCATCGACTATATTCCCATCGACTCCATCTATACGCCCGTTCAAAAGGTCAATTACAATGTGGAACCGGCGCGCGTGGGGCAGAATATCGACCATGACAGGCTTACGATCGAAGTTTGGACGGACGGCACGTTCTCGGGAAAAGAGATCGTTTCGCTCGCCGCGAAGATCATGCAGGACCATATCAACTTGTTTGTCAATCTCTCCGACAGCATCAAGGATATGGACATCTTAGTCAAGACGGACGACGACAAGCAACAGCAGATCCTCTCCATGAAGATCGAGGAGATGGACTTCTCCGTCCGTTCCTACAACTGCTTGAAGAGAGCAAACATTCACACTGTGGAAGACCTCATTTCCAAGACGGAGGACGAGATGCTCAAAGTGCGCAACTTGGGCAAGAAGTCCCTCGACGAAGTCATTCAAAAACTCGAACAGTACGGTCTTTCGCTGGAAAAAAAGGAGGATTAAATCATGCCGGGTAAATTGGGTAAAACAACCAAACAGAGAATTGCATTATTGAGAGGGCAGGCTTCTCAGCTCCTTTGGTACGGAAAGATCGAAACAACGGCGGCTCGCGCGAAGGAACTTCAACCTTACGTCGAAAAGCTCATCACCAAGGCGGTAAATACCTATGACGACGTTGTGGAATACGACGTTATCATCAAGGACAAGAAGGGCAAGGATGTCAAGACGACTTCGGTCAAAGACGGTCCCAAGAAACTTGCCGCCCGCCGTGCGATCATCGCCAAAACTTACGATCTGCAGGAGATCAAGGCCTTCAGCGAGAGCAAGGGCGACTATAAAAAGCGCACTGCGCAGATCCAGCACCCGCTCATCGAGAAGCTGTTCAACGAAATTGCACCCAAGTATGCTCAGCGGAAAGAGGAGCTTGGACAGGGCGGCGGATACACGAGAATTTATCTTCTCGGCCAGCGCCGCGGCGACGCTTCCGAAACCGCGATCATCGAATTGGTGTAAATTGATTGCAAGAGAAATTTCACGCCGCCCGAGGCTTTGCCTCGGGCGGCGTATTATGTTGCAAAAGGGATAGGAAAGGGGGGCACCTTATTTTACCCCCTCCAATGGAGGGGGATCAAGGGGGTGGGTATCAATTATGTCACCCCCACCACCCGCTTCGCGGGAGCCTCCCCCTAAAAGGGGTAGGCCTTAGCCCTACCCCAACTTGTTGGGGGAGGGTGGCACCGCAGGTGACGGGTGGGGGCATTCCCAAATGTCATATTGTACCGCGTTCCTTCCCAAATGTCATGTCGACCGAAGTGGAGACATCTCTACCGCATTATAATTAGGAGAGATTTCTCCACGCGCTTCGCTCCACTCGAAATGACATATTGAGAACAGCGCGGGGCGAAATGACATTATTTAGAACAAAGGACACCACCCCTCTTGCCCCCTCCTGAGGAGGGGGCAAGAGGAACCCCCTCCAATGGAGGGGGATCAAGGGGGTGGGTACTCGGCGCCCCTGTAGGGGAGCTGTCGCGCTTGCGCGGCTGAGGGGTTTTGAGACCGCAGAAACCCTTTCCCCCGCTTCGCGGGTACTTTCCCTAAAAGGGACAGCAAGGGGAAACGGAACACCATTCTAAAATGTCATTTCGAGCTTGTCGAGAAATCTCTACCTTATTATAACAATGTGAGATTTCTCGATTCCGCTTCGCTCCACTCGAAATGACATATTGAGAACAGCGCGGGGCGAAATGACATTATTTAGAACAAAGGACACCACCCCCCTACCCCCCTCCTGAGGAGGGGGCAAGAGGAACCCCCTCCATCGGAGGGGGACCAAGGGGGTGGGCATCTCGGCGCCCCTTTTAGGGGAGTGTCGCAAACAATACCGCTATATGATTGAATAAGAAAATTATAGACTAAATTCAGAAAAATGGGTATGAAATTCCGAATTTCGGATTTTCTTATTTAATTAAAACAGTGTACCGTCCCCCCTTTCGGCACTGTGTGCCACTTTCCCCCGCTTCGCGGGGGACAGCAAGGGGCGTGGAACCACATACAATGGCGCCCCGCGGCTTCGCCGCGGGGCGCCAAATGATACTTAGATTCTTTTATTCCAAATAGTACTTCAAGTTATTCCTCGGCGTTGTAGAAGTAGAAGCAATAATATCCTTCCTTGGTGTAGAAGTCGGGCTCCTCCTGACTGCCTGCGGCAACGCCCGTGCCCGAGTAGTTGTTCACATACACATAGTTGTCCGTCTCGGCAAGGCGGAGAGAATGCGCGCCCTTTGAGAGAGTGACGGTGATATATCCATCGGCGTCTGTCGTGACGTTCTGCGCCTTGCCGCCGTCCACCGAGAGGGTAAAGGTTTGATTTGCCTGCGCCGCCTCTCCCTTCAGCACGCGGAGTTTCACCGTGTAAGTTTCGGGCGACTTATCGTTTGCGATCGAAATGCGCCCATAGTTGCATGTATAGTCGAGAACGCCGCCGTTCAGCCCGCTCAGATAGAGGATGTAGTCCTCGATGAGAATGTCTTCGCCGCCGAGTTCGCCCAGCTTTTCCGCCTGCGGGAAGAAGGTGGAGACATAGTTGTTGGTGGCAAGCAGGAGCTTTTTTTCGGTATCCGTGCGGTCGAGCGTCGTCCCGTCGGCAAGTTTTACTTCGGTGACTTTCTGTCCCGTTTCGCCCGCGGGGTCATAAGTATAGGAGAACCCACTGCATTGGAGGAAGGAGCCGCTCACCTTTTTGCGCAGGAGCAGTCCGCTCTCGTCCTGTCCCGTTGTGACAAGTCCATTTTCGATCGCCGCAAACAGATCGGCAGGGGAGACCTTCAAAACTTCCACCAAATTGCCGTGGTTGAAGGCGCTGAGCACGTCGCCGCGGGTGACGTTCGTGCCGCCCGAGTGCCACGTGGGCAGGCTCTGCGAAATGCCGCCGCCGTTTTCCACCGCCACCACGGGCAGGGAGAGTTTTTCGTTCTTTGCAAACTGATCTGCATAGTATTTGAAGGCGTCCGTCACAAAGTCGCCGTAAGCGGTCTCCACCACGCGCGCCTCCACATAGTTGTAGCACACATAGCCGCCGAAGAGGGGATGGTTGATTTGGCAGAGCGTCTCGCCCAAAATTTCGTCCTGTTGGAGGTTGATGGCGTCGAGCGTCTCTTTGACCTTGTGCGCCTTCAACTCTCCCGCTTCGGTCGTTTCATAGCTCATCGCCGCCTCGTAATCGAGCACTTCGCCCTCGGCAGAGACCTTCGCGCCCGCCTCGTCGTCCGTAAACGTAAGGGTAAGTTTGCCGAGTTTTGCAAAATTCACTCCCGTTTGAAGCACGGGAATGCCCTGCACCGTTTTGTCCTCCACGGTGTGGCTGTGCCCGTCGATGACGGCGTCGACCGCCTCCTGTTCCGCTTGGGAGAGCCCGTTGAGGAGTTGTTCGCTCGTGCAGGACACCGCATTGCCGTTGTCGCCCATGTGGCAGACGAGGATAAGGGCGTCTGTTTCGTCTTTGAGGGCGGCGATCTCTTTCTTTGCGGTCGCAATTTCGTTCTCAAAGGTCACGCCCGTAAGGAGAGCGGGGTTGGTGGAGGTCGCGGTGGAGACGGTCGTCAGCCCGATAAAGCCGATCTTGTAGTCGGCTGTTGTGACGACCGTGCTACTTTCAAGGAGGGGCTTGCCGTCCTTTTGCACGTTCGCGGCGAGAATGGGGAAGTTTGCAAGTTCGGCGTTTTCGAGGAGAACGTCCGCGCCGTAATCAAATTCATGGTTGCCCGCCGCCATGAGGTCGTAACCCGCCTCGTTCATCATGCGCACGACGTCCGCCCCGCGGGAGACGGAGGCAAAGGAGGCGCCCTGCGTGGCGTCGCCCGCGTCCACCAAAAGGGAGTTGGGAGTGGAAGCCTTGATCGCCGCCGCCTGCACGACGCCGATCACGCTTTTTCCGTCTCCCGAAAGATTGCCGTGCATGTCGTTGGTGGTAAAGATCGTCACCGTGGCGTTTTCACGGGGCGTAAATTGTTCGGGGGGAGTATCAGGCTTGCACGCCGCAAGGGCGCAGGTCGCCGCAGTCATTGCCGCGGCAAGAAAGAGCGCAGTCCATCGTTTCATGTTTCTACCTCTGTATTCATCAATTTTTTCATTATTTTAGCACGTGTTTGCGGAAATTGCAAGCGCATGAGGGGATAGTTCGGTGATTTTCATTGCCTTTTTGGCGCGGGGGTGATATAATGATGTGGAAAAAATCAAAAAACGGAGGACGGTATGTCTGAGAAAAAGAGCAAGGGGCAGGAGCTGATGGAACAGCTTGCCTATAAGAAACAAAATTATTATGAGGCCGCGGACGAGGCCGAGCGCAAGGCCATCTTCGGCTATGCGGAGGGATACAAAGCCTTCCTCGACGCCGCAAAGACGGAGCGCGAGGCGTGCGATTTCGCAGTGGAGACGGCAAAAAGCCATGGGTTCACCGAATACCGTTTCGGAGACAAACTCCATGCGGGCGACAAAAAATATTTCATCAACCGCGGCAAGTCCGTGGTGGTGTTCCGCGTGGGCGTCAAGAATCTGGAGGAGGACGGAATGCGCATCATCGCCTCCCACATCGACGCGCCCCGCATCGACATCAAGCAGAATCCGCTCTATGAGGACAGCGGCATGGCGTTCTTCAAGACCCATTACTATGGCGGCATCAAAAAGTATCAATGGACGGCGATCCCGCTTGCGCTCCATGGCGTTGTCGTGCTCAAAAACGGCGAGAAAGTCACCGTGCGCGTCGGAGAGGACCCCGCCGATCCCGTGTTCTATATCAACGATCTTCTTCCCCACCTCGGCGGCGAACAGATGAGCGGAAGCGCAAATAAACTCATCGACGGCGAACAGCTCAACGTGGTCGTGGGCGGGCTTCCTTACGGCGACAAGGAGGTCTCCGAAAAGATCAAACTCTCCGTGCTCTCCGTTCTGCATGAAAAGTACGGCGTGTGCGAAGAGGACCTTCTCTCTGCCGAACTCTCCGCCGTTCCCGCTTACGGGGCGCGCGACATCGGGTTCGACCGCGCGCTCATCGGCGCATACGGTCACGACGACAGAGTGTGCGCCTATCCCGCACTCACCGCAGTCGTTTGGAACGAGACGGAGCACACCGTGCTTGCCATGCTCGTCGACAAGGAGGAGATCGGCAGCGAGGGCACCACGGGCATCCAATGCAAGGTGTACGAGGACCTCATGGAGGAAATTTCTCTCTCGCTCGGCGCGAATTTCCGCAAGGTGCGGGCGGCGAGCAAGTGCCTCTCTTCGGACGTGACGGCGGCATACGACCCCAATTTTGCGGGCGTGTACGAAAAGATGAATTCGGCGATCCTCTCCTGCGGGACGGCGATGTGCAAGTTCACGGGCGCGCGGGGCAAGAGCGGCAGTAACGACGCCAACGCCGAATTCGTGGGCGAAGTGCGCAAGATGTTTGCGGAAGGCGGCGTTGTCTGGCAGACGGCGGAACTCGGCAAAGTGGACGTCGGCGGCGGCGGAACGGTCGCCAAGTTCGTGGCGCAACTCAACATCGACACCGTCGATTTGGGCGTGCCCGTCATCTCCATGCACGCGCCTTGGGAACTCGTGTCCAAAGCGGACGTTTACAGCAACTACAAAGCGTTCCTCGCATTCATGAAATAACCGAAATAAAAAACCCGTCCGCCTCAAAACGAGGCGGACGGGTTTTTTTGTTTGATGTTTAATCGGAAGCCGTTGCGCTTGCCGTTTTGTAGCGCGTCCATTCTCCGAGGTAGCTGACGCGGAGATACCATGCCGCGTTTCTCTGAGATTCTTCGGTGTCCTTTGTGGGAGCGACGCCGCGCCCGAGGAAGTGGTCGGTGGAGCCGGGACGAAGCTGCCATGCGAGGAAGGAGGTCGACCCCTTGATGATGGCTTTCTGCAGGCCGTTACAGCCGTTGAAAGCGAGTTTGCCGATGAAATCGACCTTCGCGCCGATCGTGATCTGCGTGAGCTCTTTGCAGTTCTCAAACGCACGGGAGCTGATGGTGACGGTCGCCTCGTCGAGAACGATTTCGCCGCTTGAGACTGCAACGCCATAGGGGACCTTTGTCGCCTCGTCGACGGTGGGGAGTTTCCCATCTTCGGCGGGAGCGGCGGATCCGCTCTCCATATTCTCGCCCGAATTCGCCTTGATGAGGTGATGGCCGATATAGAGGAGACCTTTCTCGTCCCACTTGTCCTTATTCTTGTAATAAGCCGTGCCAGCAAAGGCGTTTTCGCCGATGTAGGAGAGGTTGCTTCCCTCGGCGATCGTGATCTCGGCAAGGGAGGAACAGCCATAGAAGGCGTATGCGCCGATCTTTGTGACAGAGGCGGGGATGGCGATCGACGTGATCTTCAAGCCGCGGAAGGTGCCTGCGGGGATATACGTTTCGCCTTCGGGGATCGAAACGGAGGCGCTGTCGAGCCCATCGATCTTGAAAAACGACGCATAGTGGAGGGGACTTGCCTCGTCGTTTTCAAAGACGATGTTGAACCATGCTTCAAGCGATCCCGCAAATTCGGCCGATTGCAGTCCCGTGCAACCCTTGAATGCGTCGCGGTCGAATGTCGTGACCGACGCGGGGATGAACACTTCCGTCATTTTGGCGCAATCCATAAACGCTTCGGCCGCGACGGAGACGGTCCCGTTTGCGATCGTAAATTTGCCCTCATGGTTGTCTCGCACGCGATAGAGGTGTTGCCCGAGATAGAGCGCGTCGCCCGTTGTGCTCTTTTCGGCATCGTTGACTGTCTTGGTGTTGTGGAATGCGGACTTGCCGATCGTCGTCAAATTCTTCGGTGCGGTGAAGGTGAATGCGGGGCACTCGGCGAACGAATATTGCTCCACGGCCGCAAGACTGTCGGGAAGGGCAAAGGTCGTCAGGTTCTTGTCGTTGTAAAACGCATATTCTCCGACCGAGGTAAGTTCGGAGGCCTTGTCCGTTTTGAACTCGGCTCCGACATATTCCCCGATCTCGACGGTCTTCAGCTCGGTGAGGCAATAGAACGCATATTTGCCGATCTTGGTGACCGAAGCGGGAAGGATGACTCTTTCCGCTTTTTTGGCGGAGAAGAACGCCATTTCGCCGATTTCCGTGACGGGCAGGCCGAGATGGACCGCGGGAATGATGAGGAGTTTTGTATTGGCGAGTTTGCTGTCGCATTTCACGACGCGATAGCCGCTCTCGCCGATCTTTTCATACAGGAGTGCGTCCTCGCCGCAGGGACAGGTGCTTGCCGCGCTGTAATCGTGCGCCGTCTCTTCCACCGCCTTGCAATCGGGGTTCTGGCAGGTGCGTTTGTGGAAACCGCCCTCGAGGATCTCCCACGCTCCCCATTGATGGCCGAGCGCATTCGTCTCCTTTTTCGTTTCGAATTTGCAAAGTTTGCAGGTCGTTTTCTCCACGGTGGGCGTGATGCAGGTCCCCTTTTCGAAGGAGGTATCGAGATCGCAGGTGCCGCTCTCTTTGTAATCGCAACGGGAGCAGGTGATCATGTGCAGGTTTCCGCTGACATGGGTATAGATGTAGTCGTGCTCGAGCGGACCCGAATCTTCTACCGAAATGATATGCCCGCAAATCGTGCACTGCTGGTCGTTGTCGCCGGGTTCCGTGCAGGTCGCCATCGTATTGACGGGTTTTAAGTTGCAAGTTCCCACTTCATGCAGATCGCAGTTTGCGCAAGTCTTGACATGGGTGTGCGTGTTGTTGTCGTCGCCCGTATATTTCCAAACGATGGTGTGTCCGTTCGCGGGAACGACCGTTCTTGCCTCCTTTTCCCCGCCGCAAGCGGTGCAGTACGTCCGCGTATAGCCTTGGTCAGTGCAGGTGGGGTTGACAGTTTCCTGCTCGTAAGTGCAACTTTCGGGTTTGTTCGCAAGGCAACCGGGACGGGAACATTTTACATAATGTTGGTTGTATTGCTTGTTGTAGCTATTGGGAGAGACTTGATAATCATGCCCGAGCGCAGTGGTCACATTCTCTTTCCAGGTGTTGCCGCAAACGGAGCAGGTATGTTCGGTGTATCCGCCGACAATACAAGTTTGCTTTTGCGTCTTGGTTTTTTGGGGGTCGGCGGTGCAGGGAGTTGTTTCTATCGTCTCGCCGCAACTTCTGCAGACGCTCGAGTGGGTATGCTCCCCGGCGTTGAACGTATAACTACCCGTGGAGGAATGCTCCTTCGCCTCCTCGGAGATGTAGGTGTGCATATGGGAGCAACGGATGCAGGTGTAAGTCTCGGTGCCGTCCTCGGTGCAGGAAGCGGCGGTCGACGCGGTTTTTTCGAGTTTGCACGCCTCTTCCACATTTTGATTGCAACGGGAGCAGTGCCCCGTGTGGAAGTGGCGTTCGATCGTTTCGTTCTCCGTCTCCGTCGTGAAGGTGTATTTGTCGAGCACGTGCCCGAGCTGGGGCAGGATCTCCCGTTCGGTATGTTGGCAGGTGGGGCAGGTCTTTACCTTTAAGCCGTTCACGTCGCACTTTGCGGGCGTTTCTTCGAGAGTGTAATTGCAATCCGCCGTCTCTTTGAATTTGCAGACGGAGCAGACGCGCTCATGCTTGTCGCCCGCGATCGAGACCCAGCCTTCGGGGTTTTCGGTGTTCTCCCACTTGTGCCCGAGCGCGGGGATCACCGTGCCGCTCTCGGTATAGCCGCATTCGGGGCAGAGTTTTTCGGCAGTGGAGCCCGCTCCCGTGCAGGAATTCTTAACGCTTGCGCCCTCCACGAGTTCGCATTTTTCGGTGACGGTCGCATTCTCCTCCTTGCAATTACGGTTGCAGGTTTTGACGTGGGAGCCGTTTTTGTCCGATTCCCAACTGCCGTAAGCATGGCCGAGGGCGGGGAGCGTCTTTGTGATCTTGCCGCTGCAGACGGCGCAGACTTCGATCTCGGAGCCCTCTTTCGTGCAGGTGGCGGCGGTCACGCTCCCCACCGAGAATACGCAGGTTTGGGTGTCCGTCGCGTCGCAATCGGGATTGAGGCAATGCCCCGTGTGCGTCGTTTTGTCGGCATTTTGGGTGTAATTCCCCCAGTTGTGCCCCGTCTTGTTCTCCTTGACCGTCTCGATCACGTATCCGCATTGGCGGCAGGTCTGTTGGAGCAAACCGTCCGCGTCGCAGGTCGCTTTCGTGGTCTTTTCCTCGAAATCGGAGCACGTGCCTTCCTCCACTTCCGTACAACCCTCGCGCGTGCACTCGCGGTAGTGCTTGCCGCTGTGGTCAGATCGATATTCCGCGTCCTCGAAATTATGCTCGAGCGCGTTTACATAGGTATCGGTTTTGGTCGCGCCGCAGTCGGTACAGGTGTGGGTGGTGTAGCCCTGCGCCACGCAGGTGGGCTTGGTTACGACCTCCTGCGAGTAATTGCACTTTTTCGTCTCGACATGGGTGGGATCGTTGGCGCACACGCGGTAGTGGGTGCCGTCCTCGCCGTTCGTCCATGTATCGGGATAGTCGTGCTCGAGCTTGGGCAGGACCTTGGGCTCTTCGAGTTCCACTTTGCACACAGAGCAATAGGTGCCCGCGGACATGCCGTCCTTCTCGCAGGTGGGAGCCTCCGCCACAGTCTCAAAAGGAGTGTGCGGAACTTTCTCCAAAGTTTTCGTCTCGGTATAGCCGCACACCGAGCAGGTGTATTTCTCCTCGCCCTCTTCGCTGCAGGTCGCGGGCGTAACGTCGGGCGCGCCGTATTTTTCGGCGCACTTCTCCGTTTCCACGTGCGATGCGTCGAGCTTGCAGGTGCGGGTATGGTTGCCCTTGCCGTCCGATTCCCAATCGCCCCATTCGTGCACATGTTCCACAACGGGCGGGTTGGGGTCAACAGGGGTGTCGGGTCCTTGGTCGCAGGCGGCAAGCCCGAGCATTCCGCACGCCGCCGCAAGCAGTACGAGAAGAGCCGTAAAAAGTTTTTTCATAATACTCTCCTATACGTAAATTTCAAAGCGCGATGATCGCGTTTGAATTATAGCATACGTTTGATATTCGGTCAAGGAAAGCGGGAGAAGTTTTTCTGAAAAATAGTGAAAATAGGTCGCGCGCGTACAATTTAACTGCGATCTGTTAAATAGATTTTAAGAGTTTCAATTTATCACAAAACCCCCTCCGCAAGGGGCGCGGAGAGGGGAAAAACCAAAAAAACTGTGAGGGCTTTTTTTGTTGCAATTTACCGAAGCGGGAACGCGACAGGTGACTCCGACAAAGCTACCTCATGGCACACGCGCGGCTCCGTTTAGCGCTGCTGTATCCCTACCCTGACACGGTTCGCGGACGCACGTTGCATAAGACCTTGTTATCAACATTCCTTATCGCGCGCAGCCTTCCATAAACTGCACCGAGAAAAGCGTTCGGCTCTGCTATAGCGGATTGCAGATACAGGGCACCGCTAACTCCCCGCCTATCACAGCAAAAACAGTATACGCTAAAACAAAAATTTTTGCAAGCGTTTTTTTACAGGGCGTTCAAAAAGTCGTTCAAAAGTTTCTTCTGCTCGGGCGTAAGGTAAGAAAGTTTGTCCTGACGGTGGGATTCCGTGCCAAAAGAAAAAAATTCGAGGTAGGTGATGCCCAGCCCCCAACAAAGATATCCGAGATATTCCACCGTGGGGCACTTTATCCCCTGCTCCACTTGATAGACATAGGTAGGGGAGACGCCCGCGTTGGTCGCCAAAGCGTTTTTGGAAATGTTCTTCTTTTCCCGAAAATATTTTATGCGCTCCCCAACTTCTTTCGCGTTCATAAGTTACCCCCAAGTTTGCACTATAGTTTATATTTTAGCCTCAAAAACCCAAAATTTTTCATCTAAAGTGTTGACAACGCAAAACTATAGTGTTATAATGTGTTCGATTTCGTGCCGAAAAATACGATATTTATAGGACGAAAAATCTATTGTTTCAAGGAGAAAAGAGATGAAAAAGAAGTTGCGGAAAGTCCTTGTTGCAGTAGCAACGGTAGGCATGAGCCTTGCCATGAGCTTCGGGCTTGCGGCGTGCCGCGGCGAAAGCGCGTATGACATCGCGGTGAAGAACGGCTTCACGGGCACCGAGCAGGATTGGTTGCAGTCCCTTCAAGGCAAAGACGGCGTCGATGGAAAAGACGGCGTCAACGGACAGGACGGCAAGGACGGCGTTGACGGAAAAGACGGTGCAGACGGCCAAGACGGCGTCGACGGACAGGACGGCGAGAAGGGGGAAAAAGGCGACAAGGGCGACAAAGGCGACAAGGGCGATCCCGGCGAGGACGGTCAAGACGGCGCCGACGGCAAAGACGGAAAAGACGGCGTTGACGGACAGGACGGCGTTGACGGACAGGACGGCGCAGACGGTGCAGACGGTGCCGATGGACAAGATGGTGCAGACGGTGCAGACGGTGCCGACGGACAAGACGGAAAAGACGGCGTCGACGGCAAAGACGGCGCGGATGGCGCAAAGGGTGACAAGGGCGATCCCGGCGAGAAAGGGGATCGTGGCACCTTGTGGTTCAAAGGAACGATTGAGCCTGAGGAAGAGCCCGCAAGCGTTCTTGGCGAGGCGCGGGAAGGAGACTTCTATCTGCGTACATACAGCGATTTCTCCGACAAAACGGGCTATCAGATCTACTGCTATGACGGCGAGACCTGGGTGCTGTTGGTCGATATGTCCTCCGAGCTCCCGAAGGAAGAGCAGGGCCAGAAAGATGAATATGAAATCACGAGCGTGGATGAACTCATCGAGTTCCGCGATCAAGTGAACGCGGGGAACGACTTCGCAGGAAAGACGATCAAACTCGCCGCGGATATCAGTCTTGCGGGCGTTGATTGGGAGCCGATCGGCACGAACGAACATAAATTCCACGGCACTTTCGTTGGGACAAAGCCCGAGGGCGGAAATTATGTGATCTCCGATCTCACGATCGACAAGCCCGAGATGAACAGCGTTGGTTTCTTTGGCTATGTTGAATATGCCGAGATACACCATTTGACCTTTACCGACGTTAATGTTACGGGGAATGCGGATGTCGGCGCGGTCGTTGGGACTGCGATGAACATCGTGGAATTCCATGACATCACAGTGACCAATGTAAAAGTGTCCGGCGGCAAGTCGGGCGGGATCCATACGGGCGGTATCGCGGGATCTTTGCAACCCGATTCCAATTTCTCGGATGGAGCTATTACGGGGTTGACTGTCAACGGGCACATCGAAGTTGTCGGCGTCAGCCAAGTCGGCGGTGCGTTCGGTTCGATCTGGAACAATGTTAATAAATTCCCGATCAAAGGCACAACGGTAGAAGGCGATGGAACGAGCTTTGTCAAGGCAGACGGAACAATTTCCGAAACGACGGGCGAACACGGCCAAGTCGTCGGAGGAGTTGTCGGCTTTACAAACAAAAACGGCGGATATATGTCTAATCTTACCGTTAAAAATCTTACCGTTTACGGTGACGGCGCGCTTGGCGGCGTCGTCGGCAGAATGCACGTTGGCACAAAACTCGATGGCGTTACAATGGCGAATGTTGTCGTTAAGTGTACCACAGAGGAAGCGTTGATCGATGACAGCCCTGTGAATGTCGGCGGCGTTGTAGGTGATGCGCTTTCCAATGCGGCGATCACCGTCAATGGTAGCCAGCTTGCAGACGTTGTTGTCAAGGTTCTCTTCACTGTTAAGACGGACGGCATTACCGCAACCAATGGGGAATATGTGCCCTCGCAGGTCCTCGGCGGCAGATATAGTGCATCGCAAACCGGTATCACGCTGACCCTTTCGGGAGATTTCTCCGGCGTTACGGTAGAAGCCCGGTTGAAAGATGTCACGTATGGGAAGACTTACAGCGGTGATTTGTATGTCGCTTCTGTCCATCTGTATACGGTCGCAGATTTCATGAATCTGCAGGAAATCTATGCAAATGCGGGTTGGAACACCTGTCCCATTACCGGGAAGAACAAAGGCGAAAATATATTGACGATTGAATTGGAAGAAGATACTATTTACGATTTCTCGAACGTCGAGTACGTTCCGCTCTCCGTCGGCAGAGCTGTTTTGAACGGTCACAATTCCACTTTGAAAAATATCACCACAGTGGAAGACGGTGAATCCGGAGGCGTATTCGCATATATGCCCGATCCTGCTATCAATGATTTGATTCTTGAAAATGTTACCGCAACCGGTTCCCAAGTTGGAGTTTTCGGCGGACGGATGGAATCAGGTTCAGGCGCAGGATTTAAGAATGTTACTCTCAAAGGCGACATCATCCTAAATTGGAGTGATGTGGCGCTCGGAGCCGACGCTACTGCGGGCGGCATTGGTCTGCTTTACGGCGTATATATTTCGGGCAATGTCGGTGATGTTACGCTTGACTGCAACGCGGTGCTCAATCTCAATAACATCGATGAGTACGATTTGACGGCCACGAGCACATGGAACGACGATAACTATTGGTGCGGACGGCTGTTCCAAAATTACTCCCCTGCCAACTTGTCAGGCGTAAAGACCACCGAGAAGTATTCTTTGTCGGTGAACATTGCCGACGGTTTGGCGATCAAGTACACGAACGGCGTCAAGCATAAAACGTATGCCGTCTCCAACGTGAATGGCTGGATGACGCTTGCGGAAATGCGCACTGAAGAGAAAATTGCCGTTCCAGGTGAAGGTTCCGTCCTCTACATTTTCCTTGAAAACGACATCGACTTGGAAGGGAAAGCATACGTGCCGATGAATGGATATTGGGTCAACCTCGAAGGCAACAACAAAGCCATTGAAAACATGTCTGTGGAGGGCGCGAATGATAACGGACAGGCAGGATTGTTCTATAACGGCAACCCCGTGATCTCCAACCTTACCCTTCGCAATGTCACCGTTGCGGGTTCGCAGGCGGGCGCATTTGTCGGCAATGCCGAAGGGAGCAAACTTACAAATTGTAAACTTGAAGGCGAGGTGAATATCAGCTTCGCGGCGAGCGAAGAAACATGGAATTCCATCGGTTTTGTGGTTGGCGTTCTAAGCGGGGCTGACGTATTTGAGAACGTCCAACTTGCGGAAGGCACTAAGGCTACCCTCGATTTCGGCGCAGAGTTCACAACGCAGTGCACGCAATACAACAACTATTTCTTGGGATACACCGCGGGCGGTTCCTATACGGGCGAAGTGCATGAAGCAGAAGGTGTGGAGATCACCGTCAAGAACATGCCCACAGGTACGACCCTTGGGAATAGCAGCAGCGTCCGTCCCACCGACGGAATGTATCTCGATCCCGGCGTCAATCTTACGATCGACGGAACAACGTCCGATACGACTGACGGCAAGACGCTCATCAATGTGAAACACACCGCGTTCAACTACTTCAATATCAACGAGGGGATCCTCTCGGGCACGATCACGATCAAAAACGTGCACTTTAAGGCAGTAGATGCAGGTGCAGGCTATGTCATGACCCTCGGCTTTGATTCGACGGCGAACATCATCTTTGAAGATTGCATTTTCGAAGATATGTACTGCGCGATCTATTGTAATCGAAATACGAACGGTAGCGCCAAGGTCGAGATCAAGAATTGTAAGTATGTCAATACCACGTGGGGTTACGGTTTGAGCAGACCCGAAGATCTCAATGAAACCATTACCGTTACGTTCCAAGGCAACTCGGGGCTCGACACAGGTAAGGAGATGGAAGATTTGACGCCCGGCGACTAAGGCAGAAAGAATTTTCTTTGTCGACCTTAAATGATCACAGCCGAGGGCATTCGCCCTCGGCTGTATTTCTATTGATTTCCCGCGGGGGTTCCGCTCTTACCCCCTCCGTGGGGGAGGGGTAGGGGAGGAGGGCGTATTCTAAAATACGTCACCCTGAGCCTGTCGAAGGGTGTCCTCATTGTAATAAGGCGAGATTTCTCGACAAGCTCGAAATGACAGTTTGGAATGGTGCCCACCCCCTTAGTCCCCCTCCAATGGAGGGGGTTTTGCTTTCTTGCCCCTCCCGAGGAGGGGGTTTTGCTTGCTTGCCCCTCCAATGGAAGGGGTTTTGCTTGCTGTCCCGTTTAGGGACGCGAAGTAGGGGATAGGTTTTTTGTCCTTCGATCAATTAGCGCTCTATTTGCTTGTCATTCTTATGCAAACGTGATAAAATACACATGCAAGGAGGTCAATATGGGCGTTATCAAATTCGGCTTTCAATATTGGAAGAAATATCTGCCCCTCTCTCTCCTTGCCAAAGTCTTTTCCTTTATCGCCATCGTGTGCGATATTCTCATCCCCTTGCTCTCCGCGGGCATCATCGACTACATCATCAGCTTCGACGAGGGCACGGCGGTGGACGACGGCGATTGGTTTGCCTTCCTCTTCCGCGGCAGTTTCGGCGAATTGGGAAGCTGGCAACTCTTCGGCGTCGTGGCGGGCGTGTTCGCGGGGCTCGTACTCGTGCGCATTCTCTTCCTCTATCTCAAAAACGTCACCTTTCAATGGTGCGGCCTCAGAATGGAGTGCGACCTCCGCGCCGCCACTTACGAAAAACTCCTCTCCCTCGACGAGGAAACTCTTTCAAACTACAACATCGGAGAACTCCTCACCACCATGAACCGCGACACCATCATCCTCAAAGAGATGTATTCGCGCATTTCCATGAACATCTTCGATTCGATCTGCGTGCTGATCTTTTCGGTGGCGATGCTCGCAAGTTTCAATCCCTATCTCCTCATCCTCCCCGTCTGCCTTGCGCCCTTCTATGCCGTCGCCCTTGCCCGCTATCTCAAACTTTCGCGCCGCCATTTCCGCGCCATACGCGAGGGATATTCGGAGATCAACCTTACCGTGCAGGAGAACATCGACGCCGTGCGCATCGTCCGCTCCTTTGCGGGCGAGGAGACTGAACTCAAAAAATTCGACCGCGACAATCAAAAAGTCTTTCATCTCCAAACCGAAGAGGTGAAACTTACGGCAAAGTACGAGAGCATTTTCGCGGGCTTCCAACAGGCCGCCTATGTGGGGACGGTCATCATCACTGTTCTTCTGGTGCTCAGCGGCAGTATCCACATCGGCGCGCTCACCGCCGCCACCACTTATGTCACCAAGATCGTCTCGCACATCACCCAACTCTCCCGCTCTTTCTCCCGTATGCAGAACCAACTTGTCTCGGGCGGGCGGCTCAAACGCTTCCTTACCGAGGAGGGGAGGGTGCCCGACTGCGCCTCCTCCTTCCTGCCCGCAAAGGAGCCACACCTTCGCATGGAGAACGTCTCCCTTACCCTCGGGGAAAAGAGCGTGCTCAAAAACATCGACCTCGATATTCCCTATGGCAAGCGCATCGGCGTGATGGGGGGCACGGGGAGCGGCAAGTCCGCCCTCCTCAAGACCCTCTGCCGCACCTTTGACGTCACTTCGGGCAAGATCACCCTCGACGGAACGGACATCCGCGACTATTCCCTCGAGGCGCTCCGCTCCGAATTTTCTTACGTCTTTCAAGACGTCTTTCTCTTTTCCAACACGGTGGACGCGAACATCGCCTTTGCCCACCCCGACTGCGAGGAGGAACTTGTCCTCGGCGCGGCGGAGACGGCGCAGGCGGCGCGCTTCATCGAAAAACTCTCCGAAGGGTATGAGACCATCATCGGCGAACGGGGGATCGGGCTCTCGGGCGGGCAGAAACAGCGCGTCTCCATTGCCCGCGCGCTCGTAAAGGGCGCGCCCGTGCTCGTGTTGGACGACGCCTCTTCCGCCCTCGACATGGCGACCGAGCGGCGCGTCCTTGCCGCCCTCAAAGCGACCTGCCCCGGACATACCCTCCTCATCTCCGCCCACCGCGTCTCCTCCGTCATGGACTGCGACGAGGTGATCTATCTCCGCGACGGCGAGATCGTGGAGCGGGGGACCCCGCGGGAACTCATCGCCCTCGGCGGTGCGTTTGCGGCGATCTGGCGGCTCCAGACGAGCGACGGCCAGCTTGACGATTCCTCTTACGGGAAGGGGGAACTGTGATGAAACGGAATACCTACTATCTCGATGAAGAAATCAATACCGACAAGGTAGACATCAAATATCTCCGCCGTCTGCTCTCCTACATCAAGCCCAAGCGCAACCTCTTTTTGCTTGCGCTCCTTCTGCTCATCCTCTCCTCCGTTGCGGGGCTCGTGCCGCCCGCCATCATCCGCTATCTCGTCAACGATGTTTTATTGCGCGAGGAGACGGCCTACCGCTCCCTCATTCTCTGCATGGTGGGGCTCGGCGTGCTCGGCGCGATCACTTCGGTCCTGCCCTATTTCCACAAACTCATCATGGGGACGATCGGACACGGCGTCATCGCCGACATCAGACGGGAGATCTTCGTCCACTTGCAGGAACTTCCCTTCGAGTATTACGACGCCCGTCCCGCGGGGAAGATCTCCATCCGTGTGACCGAATACATCAACGAACTTGCCGACTTCCTAACCGAGCACCTGCTCAACTTTATCGTCGACATCCTCAAAATTTTCACGGCGACCGTGTTCATGCTCTCCATGAGCCCGCTCCTTACCGCCGTGGTGTATGCGGCCATTATTCCGCTCGTCGTCTGCATCTTCCTCGTGAAGAAGCAGGTGCGGCGGCTCTTCCGCAAACACCGCGCAAAGAATTCCAACCGCAACGCCTTTATCGTCGAGTCGATCATGGGCGAGAAGGTGATCAAAAACAGCAACCGCAGTCAGTTCAACCGCACGGTGTACCACGATTTGCAGGAGGACAGCGCACGCTGTTGGATGCAGATCGTGCGCCGCAACGAATTGAATACCCCCATTTCGGAGTTCTTCTGGAACGCGGGGACGCTGGGGCTGTATGCCGTGGCTCTCGCCCTTACCTTTGCGGGAGACGCAACGATGGCGGGCACCGTCATCGCCTTTCTGCTCTATGTCAACGTCTGCGCGGAGCCCCTTCTGCAACTCGGCGCGGTGATGCAACAGTTCTCGCAGGTCTCGGCGAACCTCGAGCGCATTTACGAGACGATCGACGCGCCCGTCGACATCCGGGACAAAGAGGGCGCGGTGATCCTTCAAAACGTGACGGGAAGGGTGGACTATGACGACGTGACCTTCTCCTATGAGGAGGGGGTGAACGTGCTCGAACACTTCGACCTGCACGTAAAGGAGGGGGAGAAGATCGCCCTTGTCGGTCCCACGGGGGCGGGCAAGACGACGGTCATCAACCTTTTGACCCGCTTCTATGACGTAAAAGAGGGGAGCGTGAAGGTGGATGGCGTCGACGTGCGCGACGCGACCCTCCATTCCCTGCGCAGGGAGATCGGCGTGCTCATGCAGGAGCCCTTCCTGTTCAAGGGGACCATTCTCGACAACATCCGCTACGGCACCCCCGAGGCGACGGACGAGGAGTGTATCGCCGCCGCGAAGAAGATCTATGCCGACCGCGTGGCGGCGCGCTTCCCCGAGGGCTTTATGGGGCAGATCGAGGTGCGGGGAGAGGGGCTCTCCGCGGGGGAGAAACAGCTCATCTCCTTTGCGCGCATCGTGCTCAAAAATCCCAAGATCATCATCTTGGACGAGGCGACGAGCGCCATCGACTCGGAGACCGAAATGCTCATTCAAGGCGCCCTCGACAGCATTTTGGAGGGCAAAACGGCGTTCATCGTGGCGCACCGCCTCTCCACCATCCGCAAAGCAGACCGCATTCTGTACATCGCGGACAAGGGCATCGCGGAGGAGGGTTCGCACAACGAACTCATGGCGCGCAAAGGCATGTATTATCGTTTGAATATGCGGAAATAATTCCCAAAGGAGAGATATATGGCAAACTGTACACACGATTGCTCCACCTGCAGTTCCAACTGCGGCACGAGGAGTAAGCAGTCCTTTATCAAGCCGCTCGGCAAGGGCTCCAAAGTAAAGAGGGTCGTCGCCGTCGCAAGCGGGAAGGGGGGAGTGGGAAAGTCGCTTACGGCGGCTCTTCTTGCTGTCCGCGCCAACGCAAGAGGGTATAAGACCGCCCTTCTCGACGCGGACGTCACGGGTCCCTCTATCCCCAAGATGTTCGGCGTGCACGAACTTGCAACGGGAGAGGACGGCAAGATCGAGCCCGTGCGCACGGGAAGCGGCATCAAACTCATGTCCATGAACTGCCTTTTGGAGCACGAGGACGACCCCGTCGTGTGGCGGGGGTCCCTCATCGCGGGGGCGTGCATCCAATTCTGGACGGACGTCGTGTGGGGGGACATCGACATCATGTTCATCGACATGCCTCCGGGAACGGGCGACGTGCCCCTCTCCGTCTTTCAAAGCATCCCCTTGAGCGGGATCGTGATCGTCACCACCCCGCAGGACCTTGTGGAGACGATCGTCGGCAAGGCCGTCAACATGGCAAAACTCATGAACGTGCCCATTTTGGGGCTCGTGGAGAACATGAGTTATTTGAAGTGCCCCGACTGCGGCAAAGAGATCGAACTGTTCGGCCCGAGCAAGGCGGAGGAACTCAAAAAAAGGTTCGGCGTGCCTTCTTGCGCGAGAATGCCCCTCGACCCCGCCCTTGCAAAACTCGCCGACGAGGGAAGAATGGCGGAGGCGGACACCGACCCGCTTCAAGAGATCTTTTTCAAAATCGAAAATTCCCGAGAGATCAAAGACTATTTGAAATAAAAACGACTTTATTTTCAAAATAAATAATTCCCCTCGCATACATGCGAGGGGAATTATTTTTCAAAGCCGAACAGATCGTTCGGAGTAATGTCGAACCGCTTGCAAAGTTGTACGATGAGTTCGTAGCTCATACGCACCTTGCCCGTTTCATAATCGCTGTAATCAGACTGGTACTTGTGGAGCTCTTTGGCAATTTGCGCTTGCGTCACGCCCATTGCCTGTCGTGCCTCTTTTAGGTTTTCGCCGACTTGTTTTGCAATATCCATAATAAAAATTATGGGAAATTTTCCTATATTTTTCTTGACTTATAGGACAATATACTATATAATATTGTCAAAAAGGAGGTTTCAGTATGCAGATGGGTTTATTGGCGGATGGCGGCGGTGGCAGTGGTGAATTGTCGCCAAACACAATTGTTTTGCTTTTATTTATACTTTGTGCTATTCTTTTTGTTTTTCTTGTTTTGCTCTTTTTGAAAAAGGAAAGGGAAAAGAAAAATGAAGCTGAATCCAAAGAGGAATTCAAAAATACGCTTTCTGAAATTGAGAAGAATGCCGAGTTCTCGAATCTTTTCAAACGGATAACCAACATAAGAGGTATTGCTTTGGCGGCACTTGTCGTGGGGTTTGCGTCTTGCGCCGTGTTTTTGTTCGCGCCGATTTTTCAAATTAAAACCGAAGTTTTCGGAGAAACTCTTGTCCTAAAAGAGTTTTCATTGTGGGATGAAGTGTGGCACTTTTACAAGGATCCCTTTGGTATGGTTACAGAACCGACTGTCGCTCAGATAATTTCGATGCTTTTTTCGTTTTTTGGTATTAGTATTTCAGCGTTGCTTCTAACAGCGGCATTGATTACCGCGTTTGTTCTTGCGTGGCAGTTTTTGGCGGCAGATAAGAAAAAAATAATCAATACTCTTACGCATAATGTGCATGACGAAGATGTCAAAACACGGGACAATTTCACTTTCCACGAGCATGCCACGCATGGGAGTGGACTGACAATCTGCGTAAACATTTTTTTAGTTGTTTATATTTTTCTTATGAAATATTCATTTAAGGATATTGATATGGGGAATTTATTATTTCAGGAACCACCTACCTATTTCCCCTTAGCAAATTCCGTATCATGGATATGGTGTATTTTGGCAGTCGCGCTGTTTTTGGGTTGTGTCGGTATGAGCTTTTATGTAAATAAGCGCGAAAAAGAACTGGAAAAAGATATTAAAACATTTCTTGTTTCTATTTCGGCGGATAACGAAAGTCCTTCCGAAAATGTTTGAGGCTTCTTTTCGATATACAGGCAACAAAAAAACGGAGCGTTGCTCCGTTTTTTGATGGGTATGGGGTTTTGTTACTTTTTGTCGTCCTCGTCGGGGTTTTCCACCACGATAATTGTGGTCGCCGCCCAACGCTTGATGGACTCCATCGCGCTCTCGCAGGAAGAACGGGTCTTGTAGTCCGCGCTCGTTGCAAGCAGACGCTTGCTTGCGTTGTTCACCTGCACGAAGAAGTTGCCCTTTTTCGTCTCCACAACTTCGAGCCGTCCTGCCGCGATGTTGTCCTGATAGGTTTTCACGCCCGATTTTGCGCTCGAAAGGCTCGCATAGGGGGAACTGCTCTTTATCATCACTTCCCCGTTGGAGGCGACGAGTTTGAAGCCGTAACCGCCCCGTTCCTCCTCATAGAGGACCCATTTGCCGACCGTCTCCTTTTTGGCGGGTTTTTTCTTTGCCGCAACGGGCGCCGCCGCGGGCTTTGCCTTTTTCTCCTGTTTCATTTGTTCCTCCTCCGTCGCCTCGGGTGCGGGGCGGCTCTTTTTTACGGGTACGAACACAAAGCCCGGCGTTTCGTCCGTCTTTTGGGGAGCGGGCTCTGCGGGCGGTTCCTCCGAAGTCTCTTCGGAGCGCTCCTCCGGCTCTTCCTCGGGCTCTTCGGTCTGTTCTTCGGTCGGCTCCTGTATCGGTTCTTCGGCAGGCGCTTCGCTTTCGATAGGCGTCTCTTTTTCAGCGGTTTCTTCTCCCTTGCGCTTTTTGCCGCGGGCGATCTCCACCGCAAGCAGAACGACGAGGGCGACGATCAGCACGAGGATCACCGCAAGCACGACCGTCAAAGCGACATGATCTTGGATATATGCGATGAAAGTGTCCATTTTTTTCACTCCTTTGTTTGTTACCCGCATTATAACACATCATTTGTTTCCTGTCAATTCATTGACAAATTTTTTTGTTTGCGCTATCATAAAAACATGGATATAGCAGTGATCGGCGGGGGGACCGCGGGCATGACCGCCTCCATCCTTCTTGCGCGGAAGGGGTGCCGCGTTACCCTCTTCGAGCGGGGGGAACGGCTGGGCAGAAAGCTCTCCGCAAGCGGAAACGGACAGGGGAACGTCACCAACGTGCACATGGGCCCCGAACACTATTTTTCGGACGATCGGGAAAAGGTCGCCCGCGCGCTTTCTCGTTTTTCAAATTGCGATACGGTGCGGTTTTTGGAGGAGATCGGGGGAATTTTTCTGCCCGACGCCCGCGGGAGAGTATACCCCGCAAGCAGACAGGCCTCCGCTGTCACCGACCTCTTGCGCGGAGAGATCGCCCGCCTCGGCATAGAGGTAAAATTCAATGCGCAAGTCACAAAGCTATGGCATGACGGGCGGTTTCGGCTTCTGAGCGGGGGGCAGACCTTCGGCGCGGACAGAGTTCTTCTTGCCGCGGGAGGGAAGGCCGCGCCCAATTTCGGGACGGACGGTTCGGCATTTGCGCTTGCGGAGGGGTTCGGACACACCGTCTTGCCCTGCTCCCCCGTGCTCGTGCAACTTCGGTGCGATCCCGCGCGGGTGAAGGGGCTCAAAGGCATCCGTGTGGACGGCGGGCTCCGCGTTCTGAGGCAGGGAGAGGAACAATTTTCGGTGCGCGGAGACGTGCTCTTTACCGAGAGCGGCGTCTCGGGCGACGCCGTGTTCCGCGCCTCCTCCTATGCGATGAAGGGCGACCTGCTCCTCATCGACTTCCTGCCCGACGTGGAGGAAAACAAGCTCAAAGAGGCGTTAAAACGTCATACGGGTGTGGAAAAGTTGCTCTGCGTCGTCAATAACGGGCTGGGGCGCGCCCTGTTTTCGCGCGCGAAGGACGAGGAGGACCTCGTGCGCCTGCTCAAAGCCTTCCCGCTCGAAGTGACGGGGACGCTCGGCTTTCAATACGCGCAGGCGACGAGGGGAGGGATCCCGCTCGGGGAGACGGACGAAAATTTGCAGAGCCTCAAACAAAGCGGGCTCTTCTTCGCGGGCGAAATGCTCAACGTGGACGGGGAGTGCGGCGGGTACAACCTGCAATGGGCGTTTACTTCGGCGCACATCGCCGCGGAGGGGGCGCTTCAATGAAACTGCAACTCACCCTCCCGCCCGAGGGGACGGAGGAGGACCTCAAAAATCTCTGCAAACGGAAATTCCGCGGGCCGCTCCGTTACTTCAAAATTTTGAAAAAGTCTCTCGACGCCCGCAAAAAATCGGACATCCGCTGGGTGTATACGGTGGAGTGCGATTCCCGCGTTCCCGCCGAAAAACAACATACGTATGCGCAAATCGGCAAAAAAATGCCCCAAGTCGTCATCGCGGGCGCGGGACCCGCGGGGCTGTTTTGCGCGGTGCGGCTCATAAAGCACGGGATCGCGCCCCTCGTCGTCGAGCGGGGGAAACCCGTCGAAGAACGCGCACGGGACGCGGAAACTTTCTTCCGGACGGGCATCCTCGATGTAAACAGCAACGTGCAGTTCGGCGAGGGCGGCGCGGGGACCTTTTCGGACGGAAAACTCAACACGCAGACGAACACCCCCTTCAACCGCGAAGTCATCGAGACCTTTCTCGAATTCGGCGCGCCCGAGGAGATCGGCTATTCGGCAAAGCCGCACATCGGGAGCGATAAACTCAAAACGGTCGTTGCGAATATGCGGAAATTTCTCCTCGAAAACGGAGCGGAGATCATGTATTCCACCCTGTTGGAGGACGTAAAATTCCGAGACGGTGCGCTTGATTCGGTGAAAATCGGCGGCGGTTGGCGGGAGGCGGATGAACTCGTTCTCGCCGTGGGACACAGCGCGCGCGACACCTTCGAAATGCTCCTTTCCCGCGGGTTTTTGATGGAACAGAAGGAATTTGCGGTGGGAATGCGCATCGAACATCTGCAGGAGAACATCGGGAAAAGTCAATACAGTTCGCAATTCGGCCTGCTCCCGCCCGCGGATTATAAACTCGTCTCCCATGCGGGAGAGCGCGCGGCGTTCACCTTTTGCATGTGTCCGGGCGGGGTGGTCATTCCCTCGGCTTCGGAGGAGGGAGGCGTCGTCACCAACGGCATGAGCAACTTCGCGCGGGAGGGGAGGAACGCAAATTCCGCCCTCGTCGTGCAGGTGAAGCGGGAGGACTTCGGCGGGGAACACCCTCTCGCGGGGGTTGAATACCAAAGAAAGCTAGAGCGGGCGGCGTACCTTGCGGGCGGAGGGCGGTTCCTTTCTCCCGTGCAACGCGTGGAAGACTTCCTCGCGGGGAGGGAGAGCAAACGTTTCGGCGAGGTGCTTCCCACATACTCCCGCGGCACGGCGTTTGCCGAAGCGGACGCGTATCTTCCCGCGGTCATCGTGAATACCATGCGGAGCGCGCTCCCCGACATGGACGCAAAACTTCACGGGTTTGCCTCTCCCGACGCCCTCTTGACGGGGGTGGAATCCCGGACAAGTTCTCCCGTGCGCATCGTGCGCGGCGAGGATCTGCAGGCGGTCGGAAGGTGCGGCGTCTACCCCTGCGGGGAGGGGTGCGGCTATGCGGGAGGGATCACCTCTTCGGCGGCGGACGGCCTCCGCGTCGCCGAAAAAATATTCTCCAAATATCTTTGAACGCAAGAACCCCTCGGCTTCGGCCAAGGGGTTCTTGTGAGAGAATATGAAAAAATTGTGGAGTATAGGAGAATTGAATTTGTGGGTATTGCCGCTCCTTTCTTTTGGAACGGTTTCACTATAACACCCCAACGTGTAAATTGGGTGAAAAAACGATTAAAAGACGGAGAATTTTCTCGTTGAAAGACGGAGAATATCCAAAGAGGAAAAAAATAAAAAGAATTTCGGGATAGCACTTGCAAACACGCACGAAATATGGTAAAATGTAACAAATCCATTTTAGGGGGAAAGAAAATGAGAAAGACACAAGGCATTTTAGCGCTTGCGCTCGGCTCCGTGATGGCGCTTGCGGCATTTGCCGGTTGCGGCGAAAAGGGAGACTATGAACAGCTTCCCGAGGCGACGCGCATCTGCTATGACAATTTGCCCGACGACGGCATTTCCATCGCCACAGAGGACACCACCTGCGAGGTAAAGAACGCTACCTCCGTTAAGGAATACGGCTTGGACGGCAAGGAAGTCACGGCGGGGACGGTCGTCTCCTATGAGAATAACGTGGTCACCGCCAAGAGCGCGGGTACCGCAGTGTTTACGATGAAGGGCGACGACACCGTGCGCGTCGAAGTCGTGCCCGCCTACACTACCGATCCCGGCAACCAGTATTCGGGAACTTCAAGCGACTACACGCAGGACGGAAAAATGCTCGGCGGCACCCACGATCCCTCCCTCATCGAAGTAATAGAGGACGGCAAGCCCGCTTACTACATCTTCTCCACCGGTTGGGCAGTCGGGAACGAGATCAGAAGATCGACCGACCTCATCCATTGGGATTACATGGGGAAGAGCACATCTACAAGCACCGCGATGACCGATATTGCGACATGGATCGGCGGCGAGAACAACGGGTTCATCCAGTGGTGGGCTCCCGACATCGTGCCCGCATCGGGCGGCGGCTATTGGCTGTACACCTGCTGTGTGTCGAACGGATATGTCAAGCTCGAAGACGGCGTCGAATATTCCAAGGCCTGCATCGTGCTCTTCAAGTCCGATTCTCTCAAAGCCGAGTCCTTCCGCTATGTGGGCGTTCTGATGCAGTCCTGCATTCCGAGGGTGGGCGGCGACATCGACGTCAACTCCATCGACCCGCAGATCATCTACGATCCCGACGGCAACATGTATATGGCATACGGCTCCTTCGGCACGGGCAACTGGATGCTCGAGCTCAACCCCGCAACGGGTCTGAGAAAGGACGGCGTCTATAAGAACGGGAAGTTCCTCGATTGGAAGACGATCAGAGAGTACCGCACCGAGGCGACGGGCATTTACACCAAATATAACCAGGGCGAGGAAGTTAAGCACGACTTCTATGGCACGATGATCTCTCAGGGCGCTATGGAGGCTCCCATCATCGCCCGCCACGACAACGTTACCGTCTCCGACGAAACAGGAAAAGTGCTTGAAGAGGGCAAGACGTTCTACTACTCCATGCACTCCTACAACGGTCTCGGACAGGCCTATCAGATGTGGGGCGGCAGAAGCGAGAGCCCTTGGGGAAGATATACCTCCACGGGCGGCGCGGGGATCTATAACGAACGTCCCGGCGCAACGAGCAATTCGGGCAACAAGTACATGGGCTCCTTCACCTGGACGTATAAGGCGCCTGGCGTATTCGAACCGAACATCGTGCTCCCCGGCCACAACGACCTCTTCACGACGAGCGACGACGTCAACATCGCGGCGTACATCACGCGAACGCCTACCTACAACCCCAACAGCGATCTCGTGTTCATGGTCCAGCTTCACCAATACTATTTGAACAGCTTCGGCGACATCTGCATCAACCCCAACCGCTATGGCAAGGAGATCGACCGTACCGTCACGAAAGAGGAACTCTTTAAGTACACCGAGAACGGCAAGTTCCAGATGGTCGTTCTCGAAAACGGCACTCATGCGCAGACGAGCGCGAGCCAATCGGTAGACGTCACCCTCACCGAGGACGGCAAGATCAGTTTCGGCGGCGAACAGATCGGCACTTGGGTCATGTACGGCAAGGGCTATATCAAGCTCTCCTTCACGGCGCTCGACAAGATCTCGGGCTTGCAGGAGACTTATTACGGCGTGGTGCGCCCCGCTTGGCTCAACGATCAGAACAAGTCGGGCTTCACGGTCACCTGCCTCAGCCGCGGACAGAAGGCGCGTAGCATGGCGCTCTTCATGAACAACTACTCCACCCTCGGCGTGAAGTAAAATCAGAAACAAAAAAGGCTTCCCTGCGGGGGAGCCTTTTTAAGTTATGAGAATGTTATACGATCACGCTCTCGAATTCGTTGGTGTGCACGCCGGTAAGGATGTCGTAAAGATCGTTCGCCCTAACGTCCGTCTCGAAACAGGCGAGGGCGTCCTTTTTGAGGCTCCCCGTGTCGCTCTTGCGCATGAGAACGGGATAGTTTCCGCGGTTGAGCGCCGCCAAGATCTCGGGCGTCTCTTTCCGTGAAACGGCGAGGACCTTGCAGTAGAGGGGAGAGGCGAGAAAATCGCGCACCTGTTTGCGCTCGAGCCCCAAAAAGTTCTGCGCGAGAATACGCTTCAAGCGGGAGAGAGTGTACCGCTTGGAGACGACTTTTCCGAGCGCGGCGTCGTAAGAGGGGTTGCTCTTCACCATGCCGCGGAGGCGGTTTTCAAGTCCCTCCGAGCAGTCGGGGCACTTCATCACCTCTTCGGGGACTTTGAGCAGGAGGGCGGAGAGGGCGGCCTCTTTGTAGGGCGGTTCCCGGTAGGAAGTAAGGTCGCGCAGAACGTTGGCGGGGAGGTTGCTCTTCAAAAGTTTCAACGTCTTTTTATCGGGCGATTTCAAGGCCTGCCTGAGCGCGGTCGCGGAGGAAAAATTCTTGAAGAGGGCGGTATCGGCATATCCTCCTCCCACCCGCGGAATGGGCAGGGGCCTTATCTTCGCGCCCGAGGAGAGGATCGCGCGGCAGTACTCCACCCCCAAGATATTGTTGGGGGAGGTAAGGAGTGCCTCGTCCACGTCCGAATTGAGGGAGAGCACCGTCTGCGTGCGCGCCTTCACGTAAGAGGTGCCGTCCTTCATGTTCTCTTTGAGCGCCGTTTTGAACTGCTTGTCCTCCGAAAGGGTCGCCCTTGCCGCATGGAGAAAGTCCTCCTCCGTCCCGCTCTCGCACCCGAACGCAAGCGCGTTCACCTCGGGGATGGCGGAGAGGATGTGCACCGCGCCGCTTGCAAAAATTTCGGCGGGGGCGACGGCGAAGGCGGCGGGCAGTTCCAAAACGACGTCCGCGCCGCACTCCACGGCATGACGTGCGCGGATATTTTTGTGGAGCACGGCAATTTCTCCTCTTTGGGTGAAGTTGCCGCTCATGAGACAGAGGATCTTGTCGCACCCGCTCAGTTTCCTCATCTGTTCGAATTGATACTTGTGCCCGTTGTGAAAGGGATTATATTCGCAAATGACCGCACAAAATTTCATCTTTTTTCCGTCTTGTCCTTTACAATTTTTCCCAAATAGTGTATAATGGTCGGGAAATGGCTCCCGATGCTATTATACACGAAGCGGAGGGAAAAATAAAGCAAATTTGCGGAGGTTTTTATTATGGCATTTATGGACAAGCTCAAGGAACTCGGCAGAAAGATCACCGAGAGCGGCACGATCGTCGAGGAGATCAAGAACAAGGCGAGGGAACTCAACAAAAAGATCGTCCTTTGCGAGGGAGAGGATAAGCGCGTCGTCGAGGCGGCTTCCATCTGCACGCAGGAAAAGATCGCCCGCATCGTCTTGCTCGGCAACGAGGAAGAGATCAAAAAGAACAACGAGGGCGTGGACCTCAGCTATATCGAGATCATCGATCCCGCAACGTCGCCCAAACTCGAAACATATGCAAATCTTCTCTATGAATTGAGAAAGGCAAAGGGCATGACGGAGGAACAGGCCAAGGAACAGGCCAAGGACGCCACCTTCTTCGGCGCGCTCATGCTCAAGAGCGGCGATGTGGACGGGCTCGTCTCGGGCGCGTGCCACTCCACGGCGAACACCCTTCGCCCCGGCCTTCAGATCATCAAAACGGCTCCCGGCGTCTCCGCCGTCTCGAGCTTCAACCTTATGGTCGCCCCCTCGGTCGGCAATAAGTACGTCCCCGACGGCAAGATCGTGTTCGCGGACTGCGGCCTCAACCCCACCTACACGGCGGAAGGGCTTGCCGATTGCGCCATCGCAACAGCCAAGAGCGCAAAGGAGATCGCGGGGCTCGATCCCAAGGTCGCCATGCTCTCCTTCTCCACGATGGGAAGCGCAAAGCACGACCTCGTGACCCTCGTGCAGGAAGCGACGAAGATCGCCAAGGAAAAGGCGCCCGACCTCAAGATCGAGGGCGAACTTCAATTCGACGCGGCGATCGTTCCCGAAGTCGCCCAGCTCAAAGCGCCCGGGAGTGAAGTCGCGGGCCATGCAAACGTGTTCATCTTCCCCGACCTGCAGGCGGGCAACATCGGCTACAAGATCGCGGAGCGCCTCGGCGGGTTCCAGGCGATCGGTCCCATCTGCCAGGGTTTTGCAAAGCCCCTCAACGACCTCTCCCGCGGCTGCAAGGCGGACGACATCGTCTGCGCAGTTGCGATCACGGCTTTGCAGACAAGATAAAAGTTTTCGCACAATTCTTTGCTCCTCGCCCACGGAAACCTTAAGGGGTGGGCGAAGCCGCCTCCAACAGAACCCCCTCCATTGGAGGGGGATTAAGGGGGTGGGCTCGTCGAAAATAATTGTGCGAGGAAACGCGCTTTTATGTCTTAACTTACTTGACCTCTCATTCGTTTCAACGGACAAGAAGGCAAAAGGATTTGCCAAATTGGTTCGCCCACGGCGGAAGTGAATTCCGCCTAAGGCAAGTCATTAAAACGAGAGAGACGTATCCCAAAAAATAAAATCGACCCGATAACGAGGTAATTTATGAAAATTTTAGTTATCAATGCGGGGAGTTCTTCCCTCAAATACCAACTCATCGACATGGAGACCGAATCGGTACTCGCCAAGGGCGGGTGCGAACGCATCGGCATCGACGGCGGAAAACTTACCCACAAGGCGAACGGCGAGACCTTTGTCATCGAACAGGACCTCCCCGATCACACCGTGGCGATCTCCCTTGTTCTCAAAGAACTCGTCGATAAAAAGGCGGGCGTCATCAAGAGCATGGACGAGATCGACGCCGTGGGGCACCGCGTCGTCGCTTCGGGCGAGGCGTTCACCAAGACGACCCTCGTCACCGACAAGGTGATGGAGACGATGGAAGTCATCAAAGAACTTGCGCCCCTCCACAACCCCGCCGCCATTTTGGGCGTCAACGCTTGCCGCGCCGTGATGCCCGATAAAAAGATGGCGCTCGTGTTCGACACCTCCTTCCACGCCACCATGCCCGACTATGCCCACCTCTATGCGGTGGACTATGAGGACTATCAAAAATACAAAGTGCGCCGCTATGGCGCGCACGGCACGTCGCACAAGTTCGTGTCGCAGGCGGCGGCGGAGTATCTCGGCAAGAACATCGAGGACCTCAACATCATCACCTGCCACTTGGGGAACGGTTCCTCCATTTCGGCGGTAAAGGGCGGGAAGTGCATCGACACCTCCATGGGCTTCACTCCCTTGGCGGGCGTTCCCATGGGCACCCGAAGCGGGGACATCGACTATGCGGCTGTGGAATTTTTGTGCCGCAAGAAGGGCATGACGATGGAGGAGGGGCTCGCCTACCTCAATAAAAAGTGCGGTATGCTCGGCGTTTCGGGGGTATCCTCCGACTTCCGCGACCTCTGCGCCGCAAAGGAAGCGGGGAACGATCGCGCCCGTCTTGCGCTCGACATGTTCGGCTACTCCTGCAAGAAGTACGTGGGCGCGTATATGGCGGCGCTCGGCGGCTTGGACGTTCTCGTGTTCACTGCGGGCGTGGGGGAGAACACCCCCTCCGTGCGGCAGGCGATCTGCGAGAATATGGCGGCGTTCGGCATCGTCCTCGACGAGGAGAAGAACAATTATAAGAACGACGGGACGATCCACGACCTCTCCGCAGAGGGCTCGAAGGTGAAAATTCTCGTCATTCCCACCAACGAAGAGTTGGTCATCGCCCGCGAAACGGCGGCTCTTCTCTGATTTTTCGGAAAAATTGCATTTCGCAAGCAAAAGCGATTGACAAAGCCGCCGAAAAATAATATACTTTTTAAGTCAATGGTGCCCAAGTTCGACGTCCGCAAGGCAAATGCCGAAAAAAAGTACGCGGGGGACCTCTCCTTCACCTTCGAAGCGGAGCCCTCCCTCGTTGAAATTCCGTTCGTTTCCATCTCCTCGCCCGTGGAGGCAAACCTCCACTATGAGATTTTGGAGGACGATTCGGTGGAGATCGCGGGAGGTCTTACGTTCACCCTCAAAGGCAACTGTTCGCGGTGTCTCAAAGAGACGGAGCGGCAGGTAAGCGGCAAGGTAGAAGGCTACTTTGTGCCGGGCGGGGAGGACGGCGAAGATTATTCCTATTCGAACGGCGTCATCGACTTCGGCGAGTTTTTGCGGGACAGTGTGATCTTTCTCATGCCGTCGCGGCTCGTCTGTAGCGAAACATGCGCTACTCCCGATTACAAAGAAGATTAAGGAAAGAGGTGAAATAAATGGCAGTTCCCAAGGGAAAACAATCGAAGAGCAGAACGAACAAGCGGTTTGCGAACTACAAGGCAACGGCGCCCACGCTCGTCGAGTGCCCGCATTGCCACGAACTGAAAGTCGCGCACAGAGTCTGCAAGAATTGCGGCTACTATGACGGCCAGGAAGTCGTCGCGCAGAAAGAAGAAAAGAAGGACTGAGGCTTTTATTCAAGCAAACAAAAGCGGACTTGTTTTTAAGCCCGCTTTTTGACTTTATTTTCGTTTTTGCGAGAAGGGCAAGGAGGGCATATTCTAAAATATGTCATTCCGAGCGCAGTCGAGGAATCTCTACCGCATTATAATAAGGCGAGATCTCTCCACGCGCCGCATAGCGGCTTGGTCGAAATGACATTTTTTGAAAGAGGTTTCGTGTCCCCTTGCTGTTCCTTTTAGGGAAAGCGGATCCTTCTTGTAATTCAAGGTGAAAAAGAGGATAATAAGGTTAAAACGATAAGGAGGGTTTCCCCGAAGAATTCTTTACGCCCCATCCCCCGAGGGACGGGAAAGGGAGTGAAAAGATTCCTCGGAACATTTCTATGGACAACACTGCTTTTTTTAATTTATCGTATGGGGTGTATCTGTGCACCACTTGGGACAACGGCCGCCCCACGGGGTGCGTTGCAAACAGCGCCATGCAGATCACCGCAAACCCCGCCACCATCGCGGTAAGCATCAACCACGAAAACTACACCCACAAGTGCATCAAGGACTGCGGGTATTTTGCCATGGTCGTGCTTGCGGAGGACTCCGATCCCAAACTCATCGGGAAATTCGGCTTCATGAGCGGCGAAAAGGTGAATAAGTTCGACGGCACGCCCTACTCCGTGCGCGGCAAACTCCCCATCCCCGACGGCGGGCTCTGCTATTTTGTCTGCAAAGTCATCAACGCCATGGAGACGGCGACGCACACCGTGTTCCTCGGCGAGGTGATCGAGGCGGAGAACCTTCGGAAGGGCGTCCCCATGACCTATGCCTATTATCACAAGGTATTGAAGGGCAAAACTTCGGCCAAAGCGCCCACCTATGTTGCGGACGAGCCCAAGGAGGAAGTCAAATACGTCTGCAGTATTTGCAGTTACGAGTACAACGGCGACGTTCCCTTTGAAGAACTCCCCGACGATTGGGTGTGCCCGCTCTGCGGTATGGGAAAGGAATTCTTCCAAAAGGTCGGCGCGGACGGCAAAAAGACGTCGGCGACTAAGAAAGAAAAGTGGGTGTGCAAAGTCTGCGGCTATGTGTACGACGGCGACGTCCCCTTCGAAGAACTCCCCGACGATTGGCTTTGCCCCATCTGCGGAATGGGAAAGAGCGAGTTTGAAAAAATTCAATAAAAATTTTCCCCGAAAGGGGAATTTTTTTATTGAAAAAAGATTGACAAAATACCCCGAGTAGGTATATACTGTGTATACCCCCATGGGGTATTGCATATATTATAATAAAGGTAGAACGTTATGGAAAATTGTTGTTGCAGTGCAAGGACGAAGGTGCGAAGCGAGGAGGAGAAGAAAAAGATCGTCTCCCGTCTCAACCGCATCGCGGGGCAGATCGGCGGCGTAAAGAAGATGATCGAGGAGGACCGCTATTGCGACGACGTGCTCATTCAACTCGCCGCCATCGATAAGTCGGTGAAGAGCCTCGCGGGGGTCATCTTGGAGAGTCACATGCACTCCTGTCTCATCGAAAACATCAGGGAGGGGAATCTTGCCGTCGTGGACGAGGTCGTGGACCTCTTCAAGCGGTTCCAATAATATGCAGAAAAAGTACAGCATTACGGGCATGACCTGCGCGGCGTGCGCCTCGGGCATCGAGCGCACGGTGAAAAAGCTAAACGGGGTGCAATTTTGCGCCGTCTCCCTCATGGGGGAGTGCATGGACGTGCAGTTCGATGAGAACGTTTTAGGCGACGAAAAGATCAAGAGCGCCGTCTTTTCGCTCGGTTACGGCGCGTATGATTACGGCAAAGCCCCTCAAAAGAAGAAAAACATCAGCCCGCTCTTGGTGCGGTTCTTGCTCTCTGTCGTGTTGCTTTTGCCCCTCATGTATTTCTCCATGGGCGGCATGGTGGGACTGCCCGTGCCGAGCGGGTGGTGGAATTACGGCTTCCAACTCGGGCTATGCACCGTCATTCTCATCGTCAACTATCCCTTCTTTACGAGCGGCGTGCGCGCCATCTTCAAACTCGTCCCCAATATGGACACCCTCATCACGGTGGGGAGCGGCGCGTCCTACCTCTACAGCCTCGTTGTGCTCATTCTGAATGCAACGACGGGCGCACAGCACGGGCACCTCTTCTTTGAGTCGGCGGCGATGATCTGCACCCTCGTCTGCCTCGGAAAGTGGCTCGAGGACCGCTCAAAACGCAAAACGGGTCGTGAAATCGAAAAACTCATGTCCCTTGCGCCCGACGTCGTCACCGTGGAGCGGGAGGGGAGGGAGGAGAAAATTTCTCTTTCGGACGTGCACGTCGGCGACCTTGTGATCGTGCGGCAGGGGGAGTCGGTCGCGGTAGACGGGATCGTCTCCGAAGGGCAGGCCTTTGCCGACCAGGCGGCGATCACGGGGGAGAGTTTGCCCGTCGAACTTACCGCGGGGAGCAGGGCGATGAGCGCCTCCCTCGTCACGAGCGGGTATCTCAAGATCAAGGCGGAAAAGGTGGGCGAGGACACCATGCTTGCGGGCGTCATCCGCATGGTGCGGGAAGCGGGTGCAAGCAAAGCGCCCATCCAAAAACTCGCGGACAGGGTTGCGGCCGTGTTTGTGCCCGCCGTCTGCCTCATTGCCCTTATCACATTTATCATCTGGATCGCGGTCACGCGCGACTTTGCGCAGGCGATCAACTACGGCGTCAGCGTGCTCGTCATCTCCTGTCCCTGCGCGTTGGGGCTGGCGACCCCCGTTGCCATCATGGCGGCGACGGGTCGCGGCGCGGCGCTCGGCGTCCTCTACAAAAATGCCGAAGCGTTGCAAAAAATGGCGACAGTGCACGAGGTGATGCTCGACAAAACAGCGACGATCACCGAGGGAAAACCTAAGGTAGTTTTCTTCGAAGGGGACGATGAAGGAAAGAAAATCGCATACGGTTTGGAAAAAAAGCTCAATCACCCCCTCGCGCAGTGCATTGTGGCGTTCTGCAAGGAGGGGTACGAAGCGCAGAATGTGGAGTACGTTGCGGGGCAGGGCGCGGTCGGAAAAGTGGACGGCAAGACCTACTTCCTCGGCAACGAACGCATGATGCAGGCGCGCGGCGTGAAATTTTCCGAATGGTCGGAAATGTTCGAGAAGCTGACTTCGGAGGGCAAAACGGCGCTCTTTCTCGCGGACGAAAAGAAGGTACTCGCCCTCTTCGCCCTTGCCGACACCTTAAAGGAGGGGAGCAGGGAGGCGATCGGCGCACTTACCCAAATGGGGTGCCTGCCCGTCATGCTTACGGGGGATAACCAAGCCGTGGCAAGTTATATCGCAAAGGAAGCGGGGTTCCCGCCCTATGACGCGTGCCTCTGCGCCGAGCTGTTGCCCGAGGATAAACTCAAATATGTGCGCGAAATGCGGGAGCAGAACGAGCGCGCGAAAGGGGAAACGCGCACTGCAAAGCGGGCGAACTTTTATGTTGCCATGGTGGGGGACGGCATCAACGACGCGCCTGCTTTGAAGGAGGCGGACGTCGGCATCGCCATGGGGAACGGCACGGACGTTGCCATCGAGAGCGCGGACGCCGTGCTCGTGAGCGGGGATATTTCGGCTCTGCCGCGCGCACTCGCTCTCTCCAAACGCACCATGCGCATCATCAAACAAAACCTCTTTTGGGCGTTTTTCTACAACTGTATCGGCATTCCGCTCGCGGCGGGCGCGTTTGCGTGGGCGGGGGTCATGCTCAACCCCATGATCGCGGCGGCGGCGATGAGCCTTTCTTCCCTCTTTGTGGTGACCAACGCCCTGCGCCTCATGCGGTTCGGGAGGAGAAAGCCCGAAAAAGAAACTTCGAAAAATCAAAATAAAGGAGAAGATAAAATGAAAAAGACAATTTATGTAGAAGGAATGATGTGCGCGCACTGTGTGGCGCGGGTAGAGCAGGCGCTCGGCGCGGTGGAGGGCGTTGCAAAGGTAAAGACCGACCTCAAAAAGAACAAGCCCAGTCCCGTGCAGGTGGAACTTAATGCGGAGGTTTCGGACGAGGCGCTCTCTGCCGCCGTTACGGGCGCGGGGTACACGGTCGCAAGCATCGCATAACCGACAAAACCGCATACGGTTCGACAAAACGGTCAACATTGCGCGGGGGAACATATGTTATTCTGTCATAAAAAGGAGATAGAATATGGCAGAGACATTGCTACTCGACAGGCGCACGCGGACGATGGTGGAGGGGTACGTTCCCGCGGGGGAGGTGCTCTCTTCGCTCGTGCGGTTTTACTCCGTTTTTTCGGACGGCACAAGACTGCGCATTTTGTCTGCGCTGGCGATCTCGGAGATGTGCGTCACCGATATTTCCCGCGTTTTGGGGATCAACCAGACCACCGTTTCGCACCAGCTTCGGTTTTTGAAGGACGCGGGCATGGTAAAAACGGAGCGGCACGGGAAGGTGATCTTTTATTCGGCGGCGGGGGATGTGGTGAACGACGTCCTCTTAAAGGGCGTGGAATTTTTGGGATATTAAAGCATTTAACGCGCAGAAGTTTGAATGTAACGCCGCATAAAAATGCGCGGAATTTTGGGCTATTGAACGAACAATTTTAAGCGCCGCCCGAGGCATAGCCTCGGGCGCCGCCCGAGGCGGTGAATTATACTAACAAGTGCAACGGGTGGGATAAAAAAAGTAGTTCAAACGGAAGTCTGTGATATAATAGAGT
>CANRHB010000015.1 GCA_947630325.1 uncultured Clostridia bacterium | reverse complement strand
TTGTCCTCTATGCTTGCAGGCTCGTCGTCCGTAAACATTACGGTGCAAATGCGCTTTGCAAATCTCCCCGCCGCCTTGTTGTTCTCGCCTTTGATGAGCGACCAATACAAGTCGTAGAACATAAACTTCGTTACTTTATTTTCCACTCCGTTCTCCTTTTCTTTTCTTTTTTAGTCCACGCAGGAAGTCAATCTGACGTGCGGTAGTCCTGCCGCTTCGCTTCCTCTGTGTTGTGTATGGGATTGTAGATTGCTACTCTCTCCATTGCCTTTTTTACCTTTACCTTCATTCCCTTTTGCTCTCCCTCTCTTTCTCTGAAATTCAGCACAAAGTGTGTCGCCAGCCCGTCTTTTCGTTTGACATTAGCCGCTCTTTGCGCTATACTCTTGTTAAAGGCTTACCGAATACTGCTCAACCACTCATACAGTTGAGGATTAACTTGCGGTAGGTCTTTCTTTATGTATTTGCGCCCCCGCGGGATGCCGCTCTACGCCACTCTTAAATACTGTCCCTGTGGAACAAACTCGTTTCGGTTCGTACTCTAACTTTTCCTCTTCGCGGCGGCTTACGGTGTAATCTGCGCGGTCTTTTTCATGGAGCGCGTTCCATTGTTCGAGGGTAACTTCTACCGCTTTCTTCGAGGTGTGGCGGTCGTAGACAGTCACTTCTTTCCCGTATTTATATTCCGTGCGGCTTGTTTGGTAACTTTCCATATAGTAATAGAGATAGTATCCTTCTTTCTCGCTCGGCACAGGTTCCCGGTTGAGAAGTTTGGGCGAAAAGAAGTTGAACTCCCGAACAAACGGTGGCTTTCTCTGTTTGCGGATATGGCTCGGACGCAGTTTTATGACGGGATCGTCCTTGTAGAAATAATCATCGTTCATAAGACCATTATACCATAGTAAAGATGACAATATCTGTCAACATTAAAAAATTTTTTAACTTTTTTTTCGAGAAGTGAAATTTACAGCAAAAAATGAAGCTACTTATATAGACGGGGGAATATTACGGAAACGGATATTCCAATCTTTCGCAAATGTTTCCCTCAAAAAATTTTCCGAGGATTTTCGTAAATCGTGAAATTTCAAGGATAATTTGACGCTACTTATGTAGACGAGGAACATACTATTCATGCGGCGGTCGCGTTTGCGACCGCCGCTTTTGTATGCCCGAAAACATCAAAGGAGGTATAGACCAATGCAGAATTTCTGACTTCGCCGAACAGTCGGTAAACAGCGGCGAATGTGAAAAATTATAGGAGGATTTATGGTAAAGCAATTCAATTTTTACAAGTCCTATATGGACAACATCGCAAACCTCTCCCACGCCGAAGCGGGACAGTATATCAAGAAACTGCTTGATTTTATGTTCCGTGATAAGGAGTTGGACGAGCTTGCGACGGACAAGGTGACTTGCCTTCTCTTACTTCTCTCGGACGATTTCAGAGCGGAGAAAGAGCGCGGGGAATCTGGCAAAGATATTCATAGTAAGCGGGAACGTCGGTTTGCTTTCCGCTCGATTTATGCCAATATCTTTTTCTGTCTGAAAGACGCCGAGGCGGGCATCCTTATCAAGCAAATCTGTGATTTCATGTTCGGGGGAGAGCTTGTTTCGGAGGAAGAAAGCAAGTGTGTCAGGAGCTATTTTTCGGCAATCAAAGTACCGCTTTCAAAGAGCAAAGCGCAGTCGGACAGAGCGACGAAACAGCCGTCCGCGCCGATAACGCTTGAAAAGATACAGGTGGATTTCCCGTTTATTACGGGCAATCTTCGGGCAGATAATCCCGTTCTCGACGGCGTGGACTTAAAGAGATTACACAAATATATCGGGGAACACGAGAAAGAATTGCAGGACGCGAATATGTATTCCATTGTCATGAAATATCGGGAAAGTGTGAAGCCCGCGTGAAGCTGAATACAAGCCGAACTTCCAAAATGCGGAAAAGACCTTGAGCGGGCAATCACAGGCGCAGACTATGTTCTGCGGGAAGGGCGAGGTACACATTTGGCTTGCCAAATGTTGCGCTATGCGCCCCTCGTTAGGGGAAATGCTTTCCCCTAATACCCCAATGCCTATTCACGAAAATCTACTGCGTAGATTTTCCGTGAGGGTGCTGCGGTCGGGAATTTTCTTAACGGGCGGAGTGAATCCACCCTTGAAAATTCCGACGTGATTTCAGAAAACAAGGCGAACAGAGAGAAAAAATACGGAGGTAAAATTATCGAAAAGAAGGTAACAAGGGCAAGACCGTACTGTTATACGTTTCGTATGACAGCGGCGGAAAAGGAGCTGATCGACCGAAAGGTCAAGGCAAGCGGAATGAGTAAGACGGACTTCCTACTCAAAGCGCTTTCCGAGAAGCCTATCGCGAGCATAGCGAACGGCGCGGAGATTTTGTCGGAGTTAAAACGGCAAGGGAACAATCTCAACCAAGCGGTGAAAAACAATTACTTCGGCAAGGCAACGGAACGGGAACTTCTCTCCTGCGTGGACTTATGCAAGAAAGCCTATCGGAAACTAATTACTGCCATCGGGGGAAGTTAAATGCCATTACTCAAATGCAAGGAAAGTAAAAGTACGCCGCACAAGGCGATTGCCTATATCACGAGAGAAGATAAGGCGGCGTATGTTTCCACCCGTAACCTTTTCGAGGACGAGGACTATGCGGAGCAATTCGAGCAGACTGCGAGGCTTTACGGAAAAGGCAAGAAGTATGATGAACGGAAGTTTTATCACTTCAAATTATCTTGCGACCGAAAAGACAATGTTTCGCCCCAAGAGGCACAGATCTATGCCGAGGAATTGACGGCAAGATTATTCCCAGACTGCGAGTGCGTGATCGCCACCCACACCGACACAAAAACCGTACATAGCCATATAATCGTCAACGCCGTACACCCGTTGACGGGCAAGAAACTTCGGATAAGCCGAAACGACTATACGGCAATGAAAGACGAGGCGAACCGGCTCGGAAAGGAAATGGGATTCAGCGAACTTGACTTCCGAAAGAAATCCAAGAACAAGCGCACCGCCCAAGAACGGCATATTATTCTCAAAGGCGGCACGAGTTGGAAAGAAGATTTACGGGAAGTGATTGAGGAAGCGAAGCAGACAGCCACGAACCAAGAGGAGTTTATAAAGCACTTGAAGCTCTACGGCGTGGAAGTTACGAGGAGCAAAACGGAATATTCCTATTTGCACCCCGAAAAGAAAAAGCCTATCCGAGGGCTTAAACTCGGAGAAAATTACAGCAAAAAGGAGATTGAAATTGGGTTTGAAAAGAACAGACACGGGAGAGGCGGCAACGCCGCTTCTTCAATTACAGGAGATGAACGAGGAAAAGAAAGCGAACCTCGAAAACAGCCTTTTGAAAGAAGCGTTGGCGATATCCAACGAGAAATGCAATGGCTTGATCGACAGGCAGAATACGCTCGTCGCGGACTTGATTTCGCAAGTGGAGAGAGTGAAAGAGAGCAACGATTGGCACGAGGCGCAGTTGGAGTCGAACACAAACCGAGCGATAAGGGAAATTCGGCAAATCACGGAGAGCGAAAGGACGTTCAAAGCACAGGTAAGCCGAGAAATAGCGGCGGCTATTCGAGGAACAGCCGATGAGGTTACTTCCTACGTCAAAGGGCAAATGGACAAGTCCACGCAAGAAGTAAAGAAAGAACTTGCGGAGTGTGCAAAGGAATTGAACAAGCAACGCTCGGAACTGAAAGAGCAAGGCTTATTCCGTAAGATTTTCTTTTGGGCTACCCCCGCGCTTCTGCTTGTGCAGACGGTTATTCTCGCTTTTCTGCTCATAACCTAACCGCTTTACTTTCCTTTGCGTATGTCCACGCAAGGGTGGAACGGCACAATTTCGTTCAACAGCCCTGTGAGCTGTGAACTGTGCCGTGACAGGAGCGCAGGCAAGCGCGACGGAGTTGTGGCGGTACCTGCCGCCGCAACAAAAAGGTCGCCCCGCCTATTCGGGGCAAAACAACGGCGCAGGGATACAGGCGTCCCGTCGAAGAAAACGATAGAGAGAATATATATAGGGATTGAAAGAACGAACTGCGACTACATAAATGAAAGCCGACAGGCAAAGTATTACGCTCTTATCAGGGCTCCCGCAAAAAGACGAAGTATTTTTGCGGGAAGAGGAGCGGCAACGGCGCGAAGATGCCGCCCGCGAGAAGCGGGCGGCTAAAAGCAAAGTTTGCGGCGACGAGCGGAGGATTTTAATATGGAAATGCCTAAAACCTAAATTCAAAAAATCGGAGGAAAAATTACGAAGAAATCGTTGGAACAGTTGCGGGAAGCGTTTGCGGACGCTCCCACAAGTCAGAGGGAATATGTGATTAGAGGGAAAAAATATGTTGTCACGAGCCATTACACGGGGGATAAAGATGTAAACGAGGTGTTACAACGAATTGCCTTAAACCGTGCGTTAAAAGAAATGGGCTTATGACCCGCCGAAAGGCGTAACCGAACAACGAACAGCTTATAACTGTTCTTAAAATATATACCAAAGCATTGCCAAATTCGGTGTATTGTGCTATAATGACGGTACATTGAATTTGGCTGCTTTGATTCAGAGGAGTAAAAGAAATGAAATCAAAGCAAATACAATTAAATAATCAAGTTGGACTGTATATGCGTTTGAGCCAAGAGGACGAACGCGAGGGCGAGTCGGTATCCATCGAAAACCAAAAGATGATACTTGAAAAATACGCGCAAGAGCGCGGGTGGGAAATTGTCGATGAGTACATAGACGACGGTTGGTCGGGCACGAACTTCGACCGCCCCGATGTGCAGAGGTTGTTAGAGGATGCGAAAATCGGAAGAATCAATACGATTGTCGTAAAAGACCTCTCCCGCTTCGGCAGAAATTATATTCAAGTCGGAGAATTTGTCGATTATATCTTCCCCGCGTTCGGTATCCGATTTATCGCCCTCAACGATAATGTGGATACGGGAGACAGGAACAGTACGGGCATGGATATGATGCCGATTGTCAATGTGTTCAACGAGTGGCATTCGGCAAGCACGAGCAAGAAAATCCGCGCAGTATTCGTTGCCAAAGCAAAAGCGGGACAATTCAAAGCCACCTATATCCCCTACGGCTATCTGAAAGGGTCAGACGGCGTTCCCCTTATTGTTGACGAAGAGACCGCGCCCGTCGTGAGACAGATTTTCGAGATGAGAGCCGCGGGCATGGGAAAGAAGCATATCGCAACGGTACTTACGAAAAGCGGAATCCCCACACCGTCCGAGCGAAGAAAAAAACGGTTCGGAGTTCCTCCCGTCAATCCAAACAGACACGGTTGGAGCGCGGAATACGTCAAGGAAATGCTTTCTAACCCCGTCTACATCGGCAACCTCGCGCAACAGCGGACGACGACGGTATCTTACAAGAACAAGAAAATCGTCAAGCGTCCCGAAAAAGATTGGATTGTCGTGGAAAATACGCATGAGCCAATCATAAGCCGCGAGTTATGGGACAGATGCCGAGAGATTGACACTTCCGTGAGCCACGGGAAGAAAACCAAGCAGGGCGAAGTCAAACCGTTATCGGGATTGGTCTATTGTCCCGAATGCGGAGCGAAACACCGTATTATGTGGTATTCCATTATCCGAAAGGGCGTGAACACGGGAGAACGAGCCGCGACCTTTAACTGCTCGGAGTTTTTGAGCAGAGGCAAGGAGAACTGTCACAGCAAGGCAATCAAGGAATCCATTCTGAACGAAATCGTCTTGCAGGATATCCGCTCAAAGGCAGAACTTGTCATCAGAGACGAGCAGGCGGCGCGCAATACGTTCATGAGGCGCAAGACGCAGTATTTGACCCAACAGGCAAACGCAGACGGTAAAACGCACAAGGCAAAAGAGCGGCGCATTGAGGAATTGTCAGAGCTTATTTCCTCTATCTATGAGGACAGAGTTATGAAGCGTATCCCCGAAGAAGTGTGCATAGAGCTTTTGCAGAAGTATCAACGGGAAAAGTCGTCGCTACAAAAACAACTTGAAGAAATGGACGACCTCGAACAGAGGGCAAAACAGGCGACGGCAGATGTTGACGAGTTTATCCGCAGGTTGAAAAAGTACGTGGATATGACGGAGTTGGATAGAACGGCAGCTATGGAACTCATCGAATATATCACGGTGGGTTGTGTGCCGAAAGACAAAGCAACCCCAAGAGAAATTCATATCTACTACAAACTGATTGATAAACCAAAAACGAAAAACGGATAAAACCTATTTACTGTCCATAAATCAAGTTTACAGAAGTCAACTTGGCACACAGACGGAACGCCGCCTCTCCGATCTCGGTCACGCCGCCATCAATGGTAACCGAAACCAACCCCCTACAACCCAAGAACGCATATCTTCCGATCGAGGTCACGCTGTTGGGAATCTTTAATTGTGTAACTTCTTCCCCGTCCATAAATAGATGCTGTGCATAAGAAAGCGGATTTGAATAAATGTTTCCAAAGTTAATTTTACACCATGTAGCAAGATCGGAAATATGCACTTCTTTAAGGTTGCTACAACCATAGAACGCATTACCTCCAATCGAAGTCACACTGTCGGGAATGTTGATCGAAGTCAACCTGGCACATTGATAGAACGCTTTATCTCCAATCGCAGTTACGGGCTTGCCTTGGTAATTGTTTGTAATAATGAGGTCTGTATCTTTACATTCACCGATGTCGGAGACCGCATATTCCTCATAGCCGTGAATAAGGGTATAATGGAGCCCAAGGCTTGCCTGTATTCCGCAGAATTTACAAGTCATATTCTCAAAGTCGTGCCCAGCAAGCGGGAGCGTTTCCGTCTCCTTTTCGCCGCAGGCACACTCACGCTCCTTGATGCCTGCCTCCTTGCAAGTCGATTCTTTCGTCACTCTCCATTCACCGAAAGTGTGACCTTCGACTTTTGGAATGCTCTTTTCGTTGTATTCTCCGCATTCACAATATTGTCTTTCCACGCCTTCTTTTAGATGCGTTGCAGGGGTCTCTACCTGCCAATCTCCGTAAGTATGCTCCGTGAGTTTGGGGATAGACTGTTCTTGATATTCCCCGCATTCGCAATACTGCCGCCTGACTCCTTCTTTCAAATGGGTGGCGGGCTCTACTTCCTGCCAATCTCCGTAAGTATGCTCCGTGAGTTTGGGGATAGATTGTTCTTTATATTCTCCGCATTCGCAGTATTGCCGTTCGACCCCCTCTTTTAGATGTGTTGCGGGGGTTTCCACCTTCCATTCGCCGTAAGAATGGACATGCGGAGCGGGCGAACCGCCCTGTTCGCTATCGTCTGGCTTTTGCGTGCCGCCCTGCTCGCCGTCGTCGGGTTTTTGCGTGCCGCCCTGTTCGCTATCGTCTGGCTTTTGCGAACCGCCTTGCTCGCCGTCGTCGGGCTTTTGCGTGCCGCCCTGCTCGCCGTCGTCGGGCTTTTGCGTGCCGCCTTGATTCCCTTGGTTGTCCTGGTCGCCGCCGCTCGGGTCGGTGATAGGCGGGTTCTTGCCCGTTTCGTCTGGCTTTTCATCGCACCCAGCAAGGCCGAACGCCATGCAAAGGGCCACCAAAACCGCCAAAAGCACTACCAAAAATTTGTGTTTCTTCATATTATTTCTCCTTCCTCGCTTGATTTCGGGCAAAAAATAAGGACATTCCGATTACGGAATGCCCGCATACAAGTATCCCGTAATTGGTTTGTCGTACAATTATCCACACATAGGAAAAAAGGATACAACGATGCCAGTTGTACTATGTGCAAATATATAATTGTACGACGCATACAGTTTAGCATATTTGAGAGAAAAAAGCAAGATTTCGGCGAAAAATTTTCGGCATAAAACCTTTTGCAAAGCGCGGCTCGGCCGAAAAAACGGCGCCGCCCGAGGCAGAGCCTCGGGCGGCGCTTAAAACTGTTCGTTCAATAGCCCAAAAATTCCACGCCCTTCAAGAGAACGTCGTTTACCACATCTCCCGCAGCGGAATAGAAAATGACCTTTCCGTGCCGCTCCGTTTTCACCATGCCCGCGTCCTTTAAAAACCGCAGCTGGTGCGAGACCGTCGTTTGGTTGATCCCGAGCACGCGGGAGATGTCCGTGACGCACATCTCGGAGATCGCCAGCGCAGACAAAATGCGCAGCCGTGTTCCATCCGAAAAGACGGAGAAAAACCGCACGAGAGAAGTGAGGATCTCGCCCCCGGGCACACCCCCCTCCACCATGGACTGCGTACGCTTATCGAGCAACAATGTTTCCGTCATACCCGTCTCCTTTGATGACAGAATAACATATGTTCATTTGCGCAAAGTTGTCCGTTTTGTCGAACCGTATACGGTTTTGTCGGTTATGCGATGCTCGCGACCGTGTACCCCGCGCCCGTGACGGCGGCAGTGAGCGCGTCATCGGAAACTTCCGAAGTAAGCTCCACCTGTACGGGGCTGGGCTTGTTCTTTTTGAGGTCGGTTTTTACCTTGCTCACGCCCTCCACCGCGCCGAGCGCCTGCTCTACCCGCGCCACACAGTGCGCGCACATCATGCCTTCCACATAGATCGTCTTTTTCATTTTATCTTCTCCTTTATTTTGATTTTTTGTTTGATCCCTTTCGGGTTTTCTCTTCCCAAACCGCATGAGCCGCAGAGCGTTTGTCACTACAAAGAGAGAGGAAAGACACATCGCCGCTGCTGCGATCATGGGATTGAGCATGACCCCCGCCCATGCGAACGCGCCCGCCGCGAGCGGAATTCCGATACAGTTGTAGAAAAACGCCCAAAAGAGGTTTTGTTTGATGATCCGCATCGTGCGCTTGGAGAGGGCGATCGCGCGCGGAAGAGCCGAAATATCTCCGCTCACGAGCACGGCGTCGGCGCTCTCGATGGCAATGTCCGTGCCGTTCCCCATCGCGATCCCCACGTCCGCCTCTTTGAGCGCGGGCGCGTCGTTGATCCCGTCCCCCACCATCGCAACGTATCTGTTTGCACGCCGTGCGGCGGGAAGTTCCCTCTTCGCTTTTTCGTTCTGTTCGCGCAAACTTCGCACGCGGAGCGCCTTATCCTCGGGAAGAAGTTCGGCGCACACGCAACTCTCCCAATCGGGAAATCCCGCCTCGCCCGCAATGTACTTCGCAACGGCGGCGTTGTCCCCCGTGAGCATGACGGGAAGACAGCCGAGGGCGGAGAGCTCCTCCACAGCCGCGCGGCTCCCCTCCTTTAAGGTGTCGGCAAGGGCGAACAGCGCAAGCACCCCCTTCTCGTCCGCGAGAAAGAGCACCGTTTTGCCCTCCGAAGTGAGCTGCCGAAAGCGCTCGAACAGTCCGTCGAATTTCACGCCCTTTGCCTGCATGAGGTTTTCGTTGCCGAGGAAATAGGTCTTTCCGCCCACGTTCCCGACGGCGCCCTGCCGCACAACATAGGAAACACTCTCCGCCTCATAGCCCCCTCCGCAGAACTCCACAATGCACTGTGCGAGGGGATGGTTGAGCTTTTTTTCCAACCCGTATGCGATTTTCTTCGCCTCATCGTCCCCCTCGAAATACACCACTTTGGGCTTTCCCTCGGTGATCGTCGCCGTTTTATCGAGCATCACCTCGTGCACCGTCGCCATTTTTTGCAGCGCTTCGGCATTTTTGTAGAGAACGCCGAGCGCCGCGCCGCGACCCGTTGCCGCCATGATGGCGACGGGGGTCGCCAGCCCCAACGCGCACGGGCAGGAGATGACGAGCACGCTGACGGCATAATTGATCGCCTGCGCAAAGTCGCGCGTGACCGCGATCCAGATGATAAATGTGACGAGCGCGATGAGGCAGACGGCGGGAACGAATACCGCCGCAACTTTGTCTGCGAGCTTTTGGATGGGCGCTTTGCTCGCGCCCGCCTCCCGTACCATGCGGATAATGCCTGCGAGCATGGTGTCCTCGCCCACCTTTTCCGCCTTGATTTTGAGAAAGCCGCTTGTGACGAGAGAGGCGCTCATCGCCCTGCTCCCCGCCGTGAGCTCCACAGGCAAACTCTCGCCCGTGATCGCCGCTTGGTCGGCAAAAGCCTGCCCGTCGGCGACGATCCCGTCCACAGGGACCGACTCCCCCTGCCGCACGATCACAAGATCGCCGACCTGCACGTCCGAGAGGGAAATTTTCTCCTCTTGCCCCTCCCGCTCCACCGTGACGATGTCGGGCGCGAGGGACATGAGTTTCTCTATTTCGCGACCCGTTTTGCGTTTTGAGCGGTCTTCGAGCCATTTCCCGAGGCAGACGAGGGTACAGATCATCGCCGCCGACTCAAAGAAGAGGTGTCCGTGCTGCCCGCCCGTCGTTGCGTTTAAAATGAGCACGACGAGGCTGTAAAGATAGGACGCGCCGCTCCCCACCGTGATGAGAGTATCCATATTGGGGACGAGCTTGAAGATCGCACGCACGCCGCTCGTAAAGAACGGATAATTGACGAGGAGAATGGCGGTGCAAAGTCCGAGCTGAAAGCCGTAATTCCACCACCCGTCCGGCACGGGCAGCCCGATCATGCCGCCCATGGAGAAATACATGAGTGGCAGAAGGAGGACCGCCGACAGGAGAAAGCGCACCAAGAGCGGACTGACGCTCTTCTTTTTTTGGGGTGCCTTGCCGTAGTCATACGCGCCGTAGCCGAGCGAAAAGACGGCGCTTTTGATCTTTTCGTCGCCGAGGAGCGTCTCGTCGAACTGCACGTCCATGCACTCCCCCATGAGGGAGACGGCGCAAACTTGCACCCCATTCAGCTTTTTTACCGTGCGTTCGATCCCCGAGGCGCACGCCGCGCAGGTCATGCCCGTAATGCTGTATCTTTTCTTCATATCATTGGAACCGTTTGAAGAGGTCCACGACCTCATCCACGACGGCAAGATTTCCCTCCTTGATGTTTTCGATGAGGCAGGAGTGCATATGGTTCTCCAAAATGACCCCCGCAAGACTCTTCACCGACTTGTCGACGGCGGCGAGCTGAATGAGTACGTCGTCGCAATAGCGGTCCTCCTCGATCATCTTTTTTATGCCGCCGATCTGCCCCGCGATACGGTTGAGGCGGGAGATGATCTTTTTCTTCTCCTCTTCGGTGCGCACCTTCGTCCTTGCGCTGCAACAACAATCTTCCATAACGTTCTACCTTATTATAATATGCAATACCCCGTGGGGGTATGTACAGTATATACCTCCTTGGGGTATTTGTCAAGCGTTTGGAGAAAAAAATTATATGGAAACGGCGGCGGGCAGAATTGTTCTGCCCGCCGCCGCGTTAATATTCCCTATTCTACCTTCTCGAATTCGCTCTTTCCCATGCCGCAAATGGGGCACAGCCAGTCGTCGGGGAGTTCTTCAAAGGGAATGTCCCCGTCGTATTCGTAGCCGCAGACCTTGCACACCCACTTCTCTTTCTTGGCTGCCGACGTCTTTTTGCCGTCCGCGCCGACCTTTTGGAAAAATTCTTTGCCCATACCGCAGAGCGGGCACACCCAATCGTCGGGGAGCTCTTCAAAGGGAACGTCGCCGTTATATTCATAGCTGCAGATGCTGCAAACGTATTTGACCTCCTCTTTGGGCTCATCGGCGACATAGGTGGGCGCCTTTGCGGAAGTTTTGCCCTTCAAGACTTTGTGATAGTAGGCATACGTCATGGGCGTGCCCTTCCGAAGATTTTCCGCCTCGATCACCTCGCCGAGAAACACGGTATGCGTCGTCGTCTCCATGGTGTTGATGACTTTGCAGACGAAATAGCAGAGCCCGCCGTCGGGGATGGGAAGTTTGCCGCGCACCGAATAGGGCGTGCCGTCGAACTTGTCCACCTTTTCGCCGCTCATAAAGCCGAATCTTCCGATAAGCTTGGGGTCGGAATCCTCCGCGAGCACGACCATGGCAAAATACCCGCAGTCTTTGATACACTTGTGGGTGTAGTTCTCATGGTTGATGCTCACTGCGATGGTGGCGGGAGCCGATGTGATCTGCATGGCGCTGTTTGCAACGCAACCTGTGGGACGGCCGTTGTCCCAAGTGGTGCACAGATACACGCCGTACGATAAATTGAAAAAAGCGGTGTTGTCCATAATATGTTCACGAAAAATCTTTTGCTCCGCAAAATCTTTTTCCGTGAGGAAACCCTCCTTATCGGTTTAACTTATATTTTCTCTTTTTCGCCTTGAAGTACAAGAAGTTGCAAGAGTGCAACAAATGTTGTCGCGCAGCGAAGAAGCGTGGTTCTTCTTGCGCAAGAGAATTTTATAGTTCACGAAAAATCTTTTGCTCCGCAAAATCTTTTTCCGTGAGGAAACCCTCCTTATCGGTTTAACTTATATTTTCTCTTTTTCGCCTTGAAGTACAAGAAGTTGCAAGAGTGCAACAAATGTTGTCGCGCAGCGAAGAAGCGTGGTTCTTCTTGCGCAAGAGAATTTTATAGTTCACGAAAAATCTTGCTGCGCAATCTTTTTCCGTGAGGAAACCCTCCTTATCGGTTTAACCTTATTATCCTCTTTTTCGCCTTGAAATACAAGAAGGCAAAAGAATTTGCCAAATTGAGTCGCCCAAGGCGGAAATGAATTCCGCCTAAGGCACAAATTCTAAAATGTCATTTCGACCAAGCCGCGTAAGCGGCGCGTGGAGAAATCTCGCCTTATTATAATGCGGTAGAGATTTCTACTTCGCCTATGGCTCGTGCCGCGCTTAGAGAAACAGAACAGCGCGCGGGGCGATTCCGCTTCGCTCCACTCGAAATGACATATTTTAGAATATGCCCTCCTTGCCCTTCTCGCAAAAACGAAAATAAAGTCAAAAAGCGGGCTTAAAATCAAGTCCGCTTTTGTTTGCCTGGATCAAAGCCTCAGTCTTTCTTTTCTTCTTTTTGCGCAACAACTTCCTGTCCGTCGTAGTAGCCGCAATTCTTGCAAACTCTATGCGCGACTTTCAGCTCGTGGCAATGCGGGCACTCGACGAGCGTAGGCGCCGTTGCCTTGTAGTTCGCAAACCGCTTGTTCGTTCTGCTCTTCGATTGTTTTCCCTTGGGAACTGCCATTTATCTCACCTCTTTCCTTAATCTTCTTTGTAGTCGGGTGCAACGCAAGTCTCGTTGCAGACGAGCCGCGCCGGCATGAGAAAGATCACGCTGTCCCGCAAAAACTCGCCGAAGTCGATGACGCCGTTCGAGTAGGAATAATCCTCCCCGTCCGTGCCGTTCAAAACGAAGTAGCCCTCCACCTGTCCGCTGACGCGCTGCTGCGTCTCTTTCAAACACCGCGAACAACTCCCTTTCAGGGTGAACGCAAGGCTACCCGTGATCTCCACCGAATCGTCCTCCAAGATCTCATAGTGGAGCTTTGCATCCACGGGCGAGGAGATGGAAACGAAGGGGATCTCAACGAGAGAGGGCTCTGCCTCAAACGAGAAGGACAGCTCTCCCGCGTACTTTTTTTCCGCATTTGCCTTGCGGACGTCGAACTTGGGCACCATTGACTTAAAAAGTATATTATTTTTCGGCGGCTTTGTCAATCGCTTTTGCCTGCGAAATACAATTTTTCCGAAAAATCAGAGCAGTGCCGCCGTTTCGCGGGCGATGACCAGCTCTTCGTTGGTGGGAATGACGAGAATTTTCACCCGCGAGCCCTCTGCGGAGAGGTCGTGGATCGTTCCGTCGTTCTTGTAATTGTTCTTCTCCTCGTCGAGGACGATCCCGAATGCCGCCATGTTTTCGCAGATGGCCTGCCGCACGGAGGGGGTATTCTCCCCCACGCCTGCGGTGAACACGAGCACGTCCAAGCCGCCGAGCGCCGCCATATACGCGCCGACATACTTCTTGCAGGAATAGCCGAACATGTCAAGCGCAAGACGGGCGCGGTCGTTTCCCGCTTCCTTTGCGGCGCAGAGGTCGCGGAAATCGGAGGAGACCCCAGAAATGCCGAGCATGCCGCACTTTTTATTGAGATAGGTGAGCCCCTCTTCCATCGTCATGCCCTTCTTGCGGCACAAGAATTCCACCGCCGCATAGTCGATGTCCCCGCTGCGGGTGCCCATGGGCACGCCCGCCAAGGGGGTGAATCCCATGGAGGTGTCGATACACTTCCCGCCCTTGACGGCCGAAATGGAGGAGCCGTTGCCCAAATGGCAGGTGACGATTTTGAGATCCTCGATGTTTTTCCCTAGATACTGAGCCGCCGCCTGCGATACAAACTTGTGCGACGTTCCGTGCGCGCCGTAGCGGCGCACTTTGTACTTTTGGTAGTCCTCGTAGTCCACCGCATAGAGGTGGGCATAGTCGGGCATGGTGGCATGGAAGGAGGTGTCGAACACGAGCGCCATCTTTTTGTCGGGCATGACGGCACGGCAGGCGTTGACGCCTAAAATGGCGGCGGGGTTGTGGAGAGGCGCAAGCTCTTTGATGACTTCCATCGTCTCCATCACCTCGTCGGTGACGAGCGTCGTCTTTGTAAAGGCCTCGCCCGAGGCGACGACGCGGTGTCCCACGGCGTCAATCTCATCCATGCTCTTGATGACGCCCGCCTTTTCATCGACGAGTTCCTTCAAAACGAGAGAGATCGCGACGGTGTGGTCGGGCAGATCCTGTTCGATGACGAAGGTCTCGCCGTTTGCCTTGTGGGTGAGCTTGCCGCCGTCGATGCCGATGCGTTCACACCCGCCCTTTGCGAGCACCGATTCGGTCTCCATGTCGATGAGTTGGTATTTGAGGGAAGAACTTCCCGCATTGATGACTAAAATTTTCATAAATTACCTCGTTATCAGGTCGATTTTTTGATTTTTGGGATACAATGGCACCTCCACCCGTCACCTACGGTGACACCTCCCCCAACAAGTTGGGGTATGGCTTATTCCTCAATCGCTGCGCGTTGGAAAATCGCCATTTTCCATAAGCGCACCCAATTTGCCGCACTCTTACGGCTTATTGTCCGATGAAACGAATGAGAGGTTGAGGAGGTGAAAGCGCATATGCACCTTTCCTCGCACAATTATTAACGAAGCGACACCCCTTCCGTCACGCGCGAAACGCGTGACACCCACCCCTCAAGGGGTGGGCAAGGGAGGAGCGAGCAAAGAATTGTGCGAAACCCTTTATCTTGTTTGCAAAGCCGTGATGGCAACCGCGCAGACGATGTCGTCCGCCTTGCAGCCGCGGGAGAGGTCGTTGAGGGGTTTTGCAAAGCCCTGGCAGATGGGACCGATTGCCTGGAATCCGCCGAGACGCTCCGCGATCTTGTAGCCGATATTGCCCGCTTGCAGATCGGGGAAGATGAACACGTTTGCATGGCCCGCAACTTCGCTCCCGGGCGCTTTGAGCTGCGCCACTTCGGGCACGATCGCCGCGTCGAATTGGAGCTCGCCCTCGATTTTGAGATCGGGCGCCTTTTCCTTGGCGATCTTCGTCGCTTCCTGTACGAGCGTGACAAGGTCGTGCTTGGCGCTGCCCATCGTGGAGAAGGAGAGCATGGCGACCTTGGGATCGAGCCCCGCGATCTCCTTTGCGCTCTTGGCCGTCGCGATGGCGCAATCGGCGAGCCCTTCCGCCGTATAGGTGGGGTTGAGACCGCAATCGGCAAATACGATCTTGCCGTCGGGGACGTATTTATTGCCGACCGCAGGCGCGACCATGAGGTTGAAACTCGAAACGGCGGAGACGCCGGAAGCCGTCTTGATGATTTGAAGGCCGGGACGCAGCGTGTTTGCCGTGGAGTGGCAAGCGCCCGAGACGAGCCCGTCTACATCGCCGCTTTTGAGCATGAGCGCGCCGAAGAAGGTGGGATCTTTCGCCTGTTCTTTCGCCTGTTCCTCCGTCATACCCTTGGCCTTCCGCAATTCATAGAGAAGGTTCGCATACCCTTCGAGTTTGGGCGAAGTGGCGGGGTCGATGATCTCGATGTAGCTGAGGTCCACGCCCTCGTTGTTCTTTTTGATCTCCTCCTCGTTGCCGAGCAAGACGATACGGGCGATCTTCTCCTGCGTGCAGATGGAAGCCGCCTGCACGACGCGCTTGTCCTCGCCCTCGCAAAGGACGATTTTCTTATTGAGTTCCCTTGCCTTGTTCTTGATCTCTTCCACGATCGTGCCGCTCTCGGTGATCTTTCTGCCGAGTTCTTTGAGTTTGTCCATAAAAGCCATAATTAAAAAACCTCCGCAATTTGCTTTCTTTTTCCCCCCGCTTCGTGTATAATAGCATTCGGGAGTCATTTCCCGACCATTATACACTATTTGGGAAAAATTGTAAAGGACAAGAGGCGAAAAAGATGAAATTTTGTGCGGTCATTTGCGAATACAATCCCTTCCACAACGGGCACAAGTATCAATTCGAGCAGATCAGGAAGTTGAGCGGATGCGATAAGATCCTCTGCCTCATGAGCGGAAATTTTACCCAGCGAGGGGAAATTGCCGTGCTCCATAAAAATATCCGCGCGCGGCATGCCGTGGAATGCGGCGCGGACGTCGTTTTAGAACTGCCCGCCGCCTTTGCCGTCGCCCCTGCCGAGATCTTCGCAAGCGGCGCCGTGCACATTCTCTCCGCCATTCCCGAGGTGAGCGCGCTCGCCTTCGGCTGCGAAAGCGGGACGGAAGAGGAATTTCTCAATGCCGCCAAGGCGACCCTTTCGGAGGACAAGCAGTTTAAGGCTGCCTTAAAAGAGAACATGAAGGACGGCACCTCCTATGTAAAGGCGCGGACGCAGACGGTGCTCTCGCTGAACACCGATATCGACGAGGCTCTCCTCACCGCCCCCAACAATATTTTGGGCGTGGAGTATTGCCGCGCGATCCTCTCTTCAGGCGCGAAGATAAAGCCTCTGCCCATTCCCCGCGTGGGAGGCGGATATGCCGACGTTGCGCTCTTCAAGAATTTCTCCTCCGCGACCGCGCTCAGAGAGGCGTTGAAATCGCCCGACAAAAAGACGCTCAAACTCTTGAAGAGCAATCTTCCCGCCAACGTTCTGCGCGACCTTGCAAACTACCGCGAACCGCCCTATCGGCAGGCCGCGCTCGCCGCGCTGCTCCTCAGAGGCCCCGAGGAAGTGATGAAGTGCCCCGATTGCTCGGAAGGACTGGAAAACCGCCTCCGCAGCATGGTGAAGAGCAACCCCTCTTACGACGCAGCGCTCGGAAAGGTCGTCTCCAAACGCTATACTCTTTCCCGCTTGAAACGCATTTTGCTGCAAAACTTTTTGGGACTGGACCGCAAAGCGGTGCGGGACTTTCTCGAAGCGCCCCTCTATTGCAAAGTGCTTGCCGTCACGCGCAAGCCCGAAGTTTTGGCTGCACTCAATCGCGGGAATTACCCCGTCATTATGCGCAAGAGCGACGCGGGAAGTCTCAAAAAAGACGCCCTTGCCTGCTTTGAGACGGACGTCAGGGCAAACGACCTCTATGATATTCTTACGGGCACGCACACCAACGAATACGAAAGCGTGATCGTGTAAAAACGAACGGACAGTCAAAGGGGGGCGGCGGGCGCAAAATGCGCCCGCCGCCCCTTCCTCAATGAAAAAGGCTTCCCCGCAGGGAAGCCTTTCCTGTTTTCTTTTCGCCCTTATTTGACGCCAAGGGTGGAGTAGTTGTTCATGAAGAGCGCCATGCTGCGCGCCGCCTGTCCATGGCTGAGGCAGGTAATCGTGAACCCCGACTTGTTCTGGTCGTTGAGCCAAGCGGGACGCACCACGCCGTAGTAGGTCTCCTGCAAGCCGGACGCAACGTTCGGGATCTTTTGGAGTTCGGTGAAGGAGAGCTTGATATAGCCCTTTCCGTACATGAGCCATGTGCCGATCTGCTCGCCCGCATAGTTGATCTTGCCGTCCTCGGTGAGAGTGACGTCCACCGAAGTGCTCGCCGTCGTCTGGGCATGTGTGCCGTTTTCGAGGGCGATCATCTGGAACTTGCCGTTGTCGGTGTATTTGAAGAGCTCCTCTTTGGTGACGGTGCGGTCGATCTCCTTCCCGTAGCGGTTGGGGTTGATGCAGATGTCGCCGAAGCTGTTCAGATAGTATTGGTGCAGCTGGACCATGAACACAAGATCGCTGTTGGGGTTGTAGGAGGGCGTTCTCGTGATGTAGGCCGCGATGTTGACGTCGTCGCTCGTCGTAAAGAGGTCATTGTGGCCGGGGAGCACGATGTTCGGCTCGAATACGCCCTGCGCCTTCGTCGTCCAGGTGAAGGAGCCCATGTACTTGTTTCCCGAATTGCTCGTTGCGCCGGGACGTTCGTTATAGATCCCCGTGCCGCCTGTGGAGGTGTATCTGCCCCAAGGGCTCTCGCTCCTGCCGCCCCACATCTGGTATGCCTGTCCGAGGCCGTTGTAGGAGTGCATTGAATAGTAGAACGTCTTGCCCTCTTCGAGCACTTTTCCCGTTTCGTCGGAGACGGTGACATTGTCGTGGCGGGCAATGACGGGAGCTTCCATCGCGCCCTCCGAGATCATCGTGCCGTAGAAAGCGTGCTTGACTTCCTCGCCCAGGTTATATTGGGTATAGATCCCAGTCGCCTCAGTGCGGTACTCTCTGATCTTTTTCCAATCGAGGAACTTCCCGTTCTTATAGACGCCGTCCTTTCTCAGGCCCGTTGCGGGATTGAGTTCGAGCATCCAGTTGCCCGTACCGAAGGAGCCGTACGCCATATACATGTTGCCGTCGGGATCGTAGATGATCTGCGGGTCAATGGAGTTGACGTCGATGGCGCCGCTGTCGTTGTTGGGAATACATGATTGCATCAGAACGCCCACATAGCGGAAGGACTCGGCTTTGAGGGAATCGGACTTGAAGAGCACGATGCAGGCCTTGGAATATTCAACGCCGTCGTCGAGCTTAACATATCCGTTAGAAACGCAGCAGGTGTACAGCCAATATCCGCCGCCCGAGGCGGGCACGATGTCGGGCGCCCACCACTGGATGAATCCGTTGTTCTCGCCGCCGATCCATGTCGCGATATCGGTCATCGCGGTGCTTGTCGCGGTGCTCTTCCCCATGTAATCCCAGTGGATGAGGTCGGTCGATCTTCTGATCTCATTGCCTACCCCCCAACCGGTGGAGAAGATGTAGTAGGCGGGCTTGCCGTCCTCGATCACCTCGATAAGGGAGGGATCGTGGGTGCCGCCGAGCATTTTCCCGTCCTGCGTGTAGTCGCTTGCGGTTCCAGAGTATTGGTTGCCGGGATCGGTGACATAGGCGGGAACGACTTCCACGCGCACTGTGGAGCCGGCCTCCACCGTAAACTCTGCGGTCCCCGCGCTCTTGGCGGTAACGGTGCTCCCCTCATAGGAGACGACCGTCCCCTCCGGGACCTCTTTTCCGTCCAAACCGTATTCCTTACGGGAGGTAGCGTTCTTTACCTCGCAAGTGGTGTCCTCGGCGGCAATGGAAATGCCGTCGTCAGGCAAGTTGTCATAGCAGATTCGCGTCGCCTCGGGAAGCTTTTCATACTCCCCTTTCGCTGCATTTTCTCCTTTGTCGCAGCCGGCAAATGCCGCAAGCGCCATAACGGAGCCGAGAGCGAGCGCCAGAATTCCTTGTGTCTTTCTCATTTTCTTTCCCCCTGAAATTGGTTTGTTACATTTTACCATATTTCGGCCGTGTTTGCAAGCGCTATCCCAAAATTCTTTTGATTTTTTTCCCCGCCGTAAAATTCTCCTTCTTTTAATCGTTTTTTCACGCAATTTACACGAAAGGGTGTTAAAGTATGATCGTTCCACACGGGAGATCACCCACTTCAATTCTCCTATACTCCACAATTTTTTCATATTCTCTCACAAGAGCCCCTCGGCATCAGCCGAGGGGCTCTTGTATTTCTCTTGTATTTCTATGAGAGATATTTGAAAGCGATCCGTTCCGCAACGCGGAGACCGTCTGCCGCCGAGGAGGTGATCCCACCTGCGTAGCCGCACCCCTCTCCGCAGGGATAGACGCCCGTTTTTCCGACCGCTTGCAGGTCTTCCCCGCGTAAAATGCGGACGGGCGAGCTTGTGCGCGATTCGACGCCCGTTAAAACTGCGTCGGGCGAGGCAAACCCCTTCAATCTGCCGTCCATATCGGGCAGCGCCGCCCGCATGGCGTTCACGATCTCTGGGGGCAAGCAGCCGTCCATTGCGGCAAACGCCGTCCCGCAGGCGTATGTGGGGAGCACTTCGCCGAAACGGCTGCTCTCCCTGCCCGCGAGAAAGTCCCCCACGAGCTGCACGGGCGCGCAGAATTTCCCGCCGCCCGCAAGGTATGCCGCCCGCTCCAACTTTCTTTGGTATTCCACGCCCGCAAGGGGGTGTTCCCCGCCGAAGTCCTCCCGTTTCACCTGCACGACGAGGGCGGAATTCGCGTTCCTCCCCTCCCGCGCGAAGTTGCTCATGCCGTTGGTGACGACGCCCCCTTCCTCCGAGGCCGAGGGAATGACGACCCCGCCGGGGCACATGCAGAAGGTGAATGCCGCCCGCTCCCCCGCATGGGACACGAGCTTGTAATCTGCGGGCGGAAACAGGCTGTATTGTTGACCGTATTGGCTCTTTCCGATCCGCTCCTGTAAGTGCTCGATACGCGCGCCCACCGCAAATTCCTTCTGTTCCATTGAAAAGCCTCGGGAGAGAAGCATTTCAAAGGTGTCCCGCGCGCTGTGCCCGACGGCGAGGACGAGATCGTCCGCCTCCCGCCAGCCGCCGCCGATCTTCACCGAATCAAGCGCGCCGCCGCGAAATTTCACATCCTCCAACAGGGTGGAATACATGATCTCCGCCCCGTTTGCGAGGAGAAAATCGCGCATGTTTGCAACGACCGTCCGCAGTTTGTCGCTCCCGATGTGCGGCTTTGCCAAATAACCGATCTCCTCGGGCGCGCCGAATTCGAGAAAGGTCTCGATGACTGCGCGGTTGAAGGGGGTATTCGTCTGGGTGTTGAGTTTTCCGTCCGAAAAGGTGCCCGCTCCACCCTCGCCGAACTGCACGTTGCTTTGGGGGTCGAGCACGCCCGTGCGGAAGAAAGTTTCCACGTCCCTTGCGCGCTCTTCGACGGGTTTTCCCCGTTCGATCACGAGCGGCGCGATCCCATGCTTTACGAGCCGCACCGCACAGAACAGGCCCGCAGGCCCTGCACCCGCGATAACGACTTTGGGCGCCCGCCCGATGACTTGCGGATAGGTGCGCGGCCGTTCAACGGGGGCGCGTACGTCGCACTCCACCGTGTACACCCAGCGAATGTCCGTCTTTTTGCGGGCGTCGAGAGATTTTTTCAAAATTTTAAAATAGCGCAGCGGCCTGCGGAATTTTTTTTCGCAGAGCTTTTTCAGTTCCTCTTCCGATCCCTCGGGGGGAAGGGTAAGCTGCAATTTCATGAGAGCGCCCCCTCTGCGGCGATCTGCGCCGAGGTAAACGCCCATTGCAGATTGTAGCCGCCGCACTCCCCGTCTACGTTGAGGATCTCGCCCGCGAAGAAGAGCCCTCTTTGTTTGAGGCTCTGCAAATTCTCGTCCGTTTCCCGCAGGGGAATGCCGCCCCGCGTCGCCTGCGCGTACGCAAATCCGAGCGTCCCCGTCACTTCGAGCGGGAATTTCTTCAAAAGGCGCAGAAGATCGCCGTCGTCTTTTGCCGACCGCGCAAGCATTCGCCCGAGCCCGTTATTGACGATACATAACAACTTTTCCGCACCCGTATTGCGTTTCAGACGTTCGGAAAGCCTGTCCCGCCCGACCTCGGGCAAAAAATCGACGAGGAGGAGGTCGCCTTTCTCGGCATAGGAGGAGGCCTGGAACACCGCGTCGCCGGAAACGCCGCTCTCGGTAAAGAGCACGTCTCCCCGCGTGCTGAAAATTTCCTTTTCCCGCCGCATGACGCGCAGACCCGCATCTACGCGGATGCCTTTCAGTCCCCGCACCCGCGCGGGATCGCAGCGGAGCTGCACAAGCACGGGCGAACAGGGCGATACGGTATGCCCGAACTTTTGCGCCAGCGCAAATGCCGAACCGTCCGTCCCGAAATTGGGCGCGGCTTTCCCGCCCGCCGCCAATATGACTTTGTCGGCGGAAAAGCGCTCTTTGCCGCAGTCGAGCTTGAACCCGTCCTCATAAGAAAGGTCCTTCACCTGCGCATTCAGGCGGACGTCCACGCCGAGACGGGTGATCTCTCCCCGCAAGAGGTCGGTGACGGCGGAGGCCTGACGGCCTGCGGGGTACACCCTGCCGCGCGGATCGGGCAGAAAGATCCCGCCCAACTCTTCCAAAAAGCGCACCGTATCAAGATTTGAAAAGCGCGCAAGCGCACGGGCGACCTTTTCACGGTCGTCCGAAAAATAGTGCTCCGCGCCCATATGCAGATTGGTGACGTTGCCCTGTCCGTTTCCGCTTGCGGAGAGTTTTCTGCCCAGCCGTTCCCCGCGTTCGAGAAGGGTCACGGCGACCCCCTTTCTTGCAAGAACGATGGAGCAGACCATGCCGGCGGTCCCGCCGCCGATGATGACGACATTCATGATTTTATGATAACGCAAATAAAAAAATTTGTCAATGAATTGACAGAAAACAATTCATGTGCTATAATGCACATAATAAACAAGGAGATGAAAATATGGATACCTTTTTCGCATACATCAAGGATCATATCGCTTTGACCGTAGTGCTTGCGGTGATCTTAGTGCTGATCGTCGTTCTCGCCGTTCTGCTTGCGGTGCAGGTCGCCCGTTCCAAGCGTAAAGCGAAGTCCGAGGAGACAACCCAAGCGGCAGCCGCTCCTGCCGAGGAGAGCGCAGACGCCCTTCCGCCCGTAGAGGAGACCGCAAATCCCCAACCCGAAGAGGAGGTTGCCAAACCTCAACCCGAAGAGGAGACCGCAGAACCTCAGCCCGAAGAAACGCCCGCCGAAAAAGCGCAACCGCAGCAATTTGTTTTCGTCCCCGTCAAAAAGGACCGCTCGGCGTCCGACGCAGCGGAGAAAGAGACTGCCGCAGCCCCCGCAAAACAGGAAACGGCAAAAACGGCCGTTCCGCCCGCTCCCGTAAAGAAGAAACCCGCAAAAAAGGAGAGCGTGGGCAAATGGATCTTATACGAAGAGGAACGGGGCGGATACGGGTTCAAGCTCGTTGCCTCCAACGGCGAGGTCATGCTCAAAAGCAGTTCTCCCTACGCGAGCCTTTCCAGCGCGAAGTCGGGGGTCAAGACCTACCAGGACAACATTGCGGCGGGTCGGCTCGAAATCGTGGAGACAAAGAAGGGAAATTTCTTCGTGCAGATAAACAATGCAAGTAAACGTCTGCTTGCGACGAGCGCCGACTATAAGACCCGCCCCTCCTGTGAAAGCGCGATGGAGTCCATCAAGCGCTGGGCGGCAACGACGATCGTCGTGGTGGAAAATCCCGAAGAAGAGGACAAGAAATAATCAAAACTGCATACGGTTGAAAAAAACGGAGCGCCCGCTCCGTTTTTTTGTTATTTCAAATAGTCCTTGATCTCGCGGGAGCGTTCGATCTCGAAAAAGATCTCCGCGAGCGGATCGGTGTCCGCCTCCGCCATTCTTCCTTCGTCGGCGAGCTTTGCGATCGCAGGGTCGAGCGGCATTCTCGCGCAGGCGGGCACGCCGAATTTTTTCTTCAATTCCTCCGCCTTGCTCGGGCCGAACAGTTCGATCTCTTTCCCGCAATCGGGGCACTTCAAATAACTCATGTTCTCCACGAGCCCCAAAATGGGCACGTTCATGAGTTTTGCCATGTTGACGGCTTTGCCGACGATCGTCTCCACAAGGTCCTGCGGGGTGGTCACGACGACGATCCCGCTCAAAGGAATGCTTTGGAAGACGGAGAGCGGCACGTCCCCCGTTCCGGGCGGCATATCGATAAACATGATGTCAACGTCCCCCCAGACGACGTCCGTCCAGAATTGGATACACGCCCCCGCGATGAGGGAGCCCCGCCACACGACGGGGTCGTCCTCGTGCTCCAAGAGGCAGTTCATGGACATGAGCTTGACACCATTTCCGATGCGCACTGGCTCGATCCTGCCGTCCTCCCCTGTTGCGAGTTCGTGCACGCCGAACATTTTGGGAATGGAAGGCCCCGTGACGTCCGCGTCGAGAAGGGCGGTTTTATACCCTCTCGCATTGGCGCGGACGGCGAGAAGAGCCGCCGTGAGCGACTTCCCCACGCCCCCTTTCCCGCTTGCGACGGCAACGACCCGCTTTACTTTGGAGCCCTTGCCGAGCGGCTTGATAAACGACTGCTTGCTCCGCGTGCCGCAGTTCGAGCTGCAAGTGGAACAATCATGCGTACAGTTTGCCATATGTATCTCCTTTTTTGGGATTATTTCCTCATATTGAGACGATAATACATACCCTTGCGCGCCATGAGCTCGTCATGCGAGCCCTCTTCCGCGATCCCCTTGTCCGCGATGTACAGAATGCGGTCGGCTTTGCGGATGGTGGAGAGACGGTGCGCCACGATAAACGCCGTTTTTCCCGCCAAAATGCTGTCGAGAGCGCCCTGGATGAGCAACTCGGTCTCCGAGTCGATGGCGCTCGTCGCCTCGTCCAGAATGACGATCTTGGGGTTTTTCAGCACGATGCGCGCAAAGGAGATGAGCTGCTTTTCCCCTGCGGACAGCCCCTCGCCGCGCGCCTCGATCTGTCCCGAAAAGCCCTCGGGGAAACGCGCCGCCACGCGGTCGGCATAGATCTTTTTCGCGGCGGCGATACACTCCTCGTCCGTTGCCTCGGGGGTGCCGTAGCGGATATTGTCGAGGATCGTCCCCTTGAACAGGAAGGGCTCCTGCATGAGCACGCCGATCTCCTTGCGCAGAGAATGCAGCGTCACGTCGCGCACGTCGATCCCGTCCACTTTCACGCTCCCCTCCTTCACGTCGTAAAAGCGGGTCAAAAGGTTGATGACGGTCGTCTTGCCCGCCCCCGTGGGTCCGACCAAGGCGATCTTTTCCCCCTCTTTCACATGCAGGTCGAAATGTTCGAGCACATTCACGCCCTCCTCATAGCAGAAGGAGACATCGTCGTAGTCCACCCGCCCCGCAACATTTTCAAGAGAGACGGCTCCCGCCCTATCGTAGATGGCAACGGGGGCGTCGATCGTCTCATAGACGCGTTCGAGATTGGCGGAGACCTGCGAAAACTGCTGCATCACCGCGCCGAGTTGCAAAAGCGGCTCCGCGCAGACGTTGACATAGAGCAGAAAGGCAATGACGGTGCCCGCCATCGTCATATCGCCCGCAAAGGTGAGCGCAAGCGCCACGGCATACAGCCCCAAAGTGCCCGCATTCCAGAAGAACTCCGAGATGGGGGTATTCAGCTCGTTGCGGCGCACGATCTGCATCCAACAGCGGGCGCTGTCCTCCTGTAATTCGTGATACACCGTGCGGTTAAACTGACTGCGGTTGCTGTTTTTGATGACCTTTTCACCCATGATCGACTCGACGATGAAGGCGTTGCGGTTGGAATTCTTTGCGCGGTGTTTGCGGAAGAGCCGCCGCACCTGCTTTTTCACGAGGAAGATACAGATGACGAGCGGAATGATCGCCGCATACACCACCGCTGTGAGGAGAGGGCTCATGCAGAGCATGAACACGGTCGCGGTGAAAATTTTGAGAATGTCTACGATAAAGTTGAGCAGATGCTCGGTGAGGAAGTCCGCGAGCTCGTTGATGTACTCGGTGACCCGTATGGAGATCTTGCCTGCGGGACGGGAGTCGTAATATTCAAAGGGCAGCGCCTGCAAGTGGACAAAGATCTCTCTGCGGATATCGGCGATGACGCCGTGCCCGATCGTCCCCATGATGAGTTTGTGGAAGTAGGGAAGAAGGGAAGTGATCACGCCGAGCACGCCGAGCCCCACCATGCAGAGGACGAGGGAGCGGTAGGCCGTCTCCTCGCGCAGGAGGACGTCGTTGACGAGGTAGCGGATGATGGCGGGCGGGACAAGCCCCGCAACGGAAGACAGAATGAGCAGAAAGAGCGCCAGCAAAAAGAGATTTCGTTTGGGCTTGATGTAGGAGAGCAGACGGCGGAGATATTTGATATCCACCTTATCGGTATTGAGCTCTTCGTCGAGATAATAGGTATTCCGTTTCATCACAGTTCCCCCTTTCCGTAAGAGGAATCGTCGAGCTGTCCGTCGCTCGTCTGCAATCTCCAAACCGCCGCAAAGGCGCCGCCCAAAGCGACGAGCTCCTGCGGGGTCCCCCGCTCGACGATCTCGCCGTCGCGGAGATAGATCACCTCGTCGCAGTCCATCACGGAAGAGACGCGGTGTGCGGAGATGAGGAGAGTATGTCCGGGGCAAGTCTCTTTGAGCGCGGAGAGCACCCGCCGCTCGGTCGCCATATCGAGGGCGGAAGAGGCGTCGTCCAAAACGAGCACTGGCGCGCCTTTTACGAGCGCGCGGGCAATGGAGACGCGCTGTTTTTGTCCGCCCGAGAGTCCGATCCCCCGTTCGCCGACGATCGTCTCATACCCTTCGGACAGTTTTTCGATAAAGCGGGCGGCCTGCGCCGTCTCTGCGGCGCCGAGAACGAGTTCCTCTTCGCAGTCGGGACGGGCAAAGGCGATGTTTGCGTCCACCGTATTGGAAAAGAGAAAGACGTCCTGAAAGACATAGGAAAATTCGGAACGCAGCGTTTCGAGGGTATAGTCGCGGATGTCCGCTCCGTCGAGCGTGATCCTTCCCGAAGTGACGTCGAACGTGCGGCAGAGCGTTTTCAAAAGCGCGGATTTACCGCTGCCCGTTCCCCCCATCACGCCGATGCGCTTGCCGTAGGGAATGTCAAGATCGATATTTTTCAGAACACTCTTATCCCCGAGGGTGAGCGAGACGTTCTCCATGCGCAAATGGGGCTCTTTGGAGGGCAAGAGGGAGGAGGCGCAGTCGGGCACTTTCCCCTCCTCGGTGAGAAAGCGTTTGAGCCGCCCGCCCGAGACGAGCTGGTTCTGCATGCGGAAGAAAGAGCGGGAAAGTTGGGTGATGTGGGAGACGATCTTGGTGACGTAGGTCGTTGCGGCGGTGAGAGCGCCGATGTGGATACTGCCGTTGAGCACCAAAAACACGGTGATGATGACCGTCCCCACATAGGCGGCCTGCTGAAAGGCGGTGAATATGCTCTCGTACTTTGCCGAGAGTTTGACCTCTTCCGTTTGGAGATGAAAGACTTTTTGATTGTCGCGGTCGAACTTTTTGAGTTCCGTCTCCTCGCCCGCGAAGGAGCGGACGATGCGCACGGCGTCGATATTCTCCTGCACGGTGAGATTGATCTCCGAATACCCCTCGCGGATCGCACGGAAGTGCTGCCGCGAAAGTTTGAGATAGCGGACGAGCGCGACGGCGTAGAAGGGCGCGAGACAGACGGGAAGAATGAGAAAATAGGGACTGAAACTCGTCAGCATCACCACCGAAAAGACGAGCACGCACACCGAATCGAAGATGTTCATGGAAATGCGCGAATACATCTCTTTGAGGATGATGGTATCGCGGTTCATGGTGGTGAGAAGTTCGCCGATGTTGTAGCTTGAAACGGTCTCCTCGTCGAGGGAGAGCAGTTTTTCGTAGGTGGCGGCGCGGAGATCGCACTCCATGCGGAGACCGCACCACTGGAAGGTGACGTTTTTGAGATAGAGGAAGAGAATGCGTACGAGCACGAGCCCCGCGAACACGCCCGCAACGACGCCGAAGAGTTTCCAGCTGCCCATCTCTCCGTAGCTGCCTCGGAAGAGAAAGGCAAACCAATCGCCCTCTTCGACGACGGTCCCCTCGTCGAATCCGATGATATAGTCGATGATCCCCGCCGAAAGAAGGGGAATGAGAATGTCGCACACGATGGCGATAAAGGAAAAAACTTTGGCAAGGAGAGAGAGCGGCAAATATTTTTTCCAATATTGAAAGCCGAATTTGATTACGCCCATATTGACCTCCTTGCATGTGTATTTTATCATGTTTGAAAGAGAATGACAAGCAAATGAAATGCAAATTGATCAAAGGGCGAAAAAGCTATCTCCCGTAAGACGGAGAAAATGGCACGCGTGGCATAAAACGAGAGCACGTCATGCCCCAAACGACGAAACTTGCCGCGAGTTTTTGAATGCTCCGCAAAAATCGCTTGCAAAATTCCCCGTTTTGAGCTATACTGTTTTTGCTGTGATAGGCGGGGAGTTAGCGGTGCCCTGTATCTGCAATCCGCTATAGCAGAGCCGAACGCTTTTCTCGGTGCAGTTTATGGAAGGCTGCGCGCGATAAGGAATGTTGATAACAAGGTCTTATGCAACGTGCGTCCGCGAACCGTGTCAGGGTAGGGATACAGCAGCGCTAAACGGAGCCGCGCGTGTGCCATGAGGTAGCTTTGTCGGAGTCACCTGTCGCGCTCCCGCTTCGGTAAATTGTAACAAAAAAAGCCCTCACAGTTTTTTTGGGTTTCCCCTCTCCGTACGGCTGCGGAGAGGTTTTATTTTACGTTTTTCAAATATTGTTGATATATAATGTTCGCGCGACCTATTTTCACTATATTCCGAGAAAAACTTCTTCCTCTTCCCTTGACCATTTTTCAAACGTATGATATAATTCAAACGCGAAATTACATTTTTCGCAATTTATTTCGGGAGAAACCGTATGAAAAAATTATTGACTGTTTGTTTGGTTCTGATTGCAGTTCTTTGCGGCGCATTGGGCCTTGCCGCCTGCGACCAAAAACCCGACGCTCCCGTCGACCCGGATCAGCCCTCGGTTGTGGAGCATGTGCACGAATGGGGCGATTGGAGCTCGGACGGAAAAGGAAACCACACCCGCGTGTGCAAACTCGACAAAACGCACACCGAGACCGAGCCGTGCGAAGAGCATCTGGAAAGCGTCGTCACCGATCCCACTTGCGACGAGGACGGCTACACCACCCACACTTGTTCCGTCTGCGATTATTCCTATACGGACACAAGAACGGAGAAACTCGGCCATGACTACGAATACACCTACAATGCGGCGACCCATGAGCATACCGCAGTGTGCAGGCGCGACAAAACGCACACGTTGGCAGCCACTGCTTGCTCTTTCGGTAGCGGCGTAGAGACCTTGGCGCCCACCTGCGAGGCGGACGGCACGAGGAAATTCACCTGCGAAGTCTGCAAGGGCAGCTATGAAGAGACGATCGGCAAGCTCGGCCACGACTACAAGTACACCTTCAACGAAGAGACCCATACGCATACCGCCGTCTGCCAAAACGACCCCACGCACACGTTGGAAGCTACGGCTTGCTCGTTCGACGACGGCGTAGAGACTAAGCCCACCTGCGAGAACAACGGATATACGCTCTATACCTGCGGTGTCTGCCAAGGCAGCTACCGCGACAATGAAACGGAGAAACTCGGCCACGACTACGAGTATTCTTTCGACAAAACGACTAAGACCCATACAGCCGTGTGCAAGCGCGACGAGACGCACACGATTGAAGCTACGGCTTGCACTTTCGGCGACGGTGTAGAGACTTTGGCGCCCACCTGCGAAGCGGACGGCGAAAAAACATTTACCTGCGAATACTGCCAAGGGAGCTACAAAGAGACGGTCGGCAAGCTCAACCACGACTGGCGGTATGAATTCAACGCAGAGACACATCAGCACACCGCCGTCTGCCACAACGACGAGACGCACAAGCTCGGGCCCACGGACTGCGACATGACGAACCCTCTCGAAACAAAACCCACCTGCACGCAAAACGGCTATACGAGCTATATCTGCAAAGTCTGTTTCGGCAAATTCGACACCTATGACGAGGCGACCCAAAAGGCGACGGGGCACTCCTATCCCGACACCTGGGAACAGGGCGAGGGCGACAAGCACTATCACATCTGCACCAACCCCGATTGCGGGCATCGGGAAGAGAAGGACTGCGCCTTTACGGAAGTAGTAGAAACCAAGCCCACCTGCGAAACCAACGGCTACACCACCAAGACCTGTCCCGACTGCCACGCCTCCAAGGTGGAGGACTATCAAGATGCGCTCCAACACAGCTTTAAGGGCGCGGTGTACCACTCCAATGAAAACGGCAAGCACTACCGCATCTGCACGCGGGACGACTGTCAAGAGATCGAAGAAGGCGATTGTACCGAGTTCGACGAAACGACGCAGCCCGCGACCTGCACAACGGAGGGCACGACCACAAAAACGTGCAAAGCCTGCCAATACAAGATCGTTGAAGTGACGGAAGGCGTCAAAGGGCACGAATTCAAGGACTATAAATACGAATATAAGAACGGTAAACACCAACACACCGCCACTTGCGAGAACTGCGAGGAGACGGATACGGACGAGTGCATCTTGGTCGAAGAGAGCATGACGCCCGCGACCTGCATGACAAACGGTTCCGAAAAGGACGTCTGCCCCATCTGCCAGCACGAGGAGACCAAAGTCCTTGATGCACTCGGCCACAACTTCGAGGGCGCCACCTACACCCCCTCGGGCAGTAACAGCCACTATCGCATGTGTACGAGAAATTGCGGCGAAGAAGGCGCAAGACAGGAAGGACAGTGCAGAATGGTGGCAGGCACGAGCATTCCAAACACTTGCGTGCGCGCAGGTTCCACTGCCTCCAAGCGTTGCCCCGACTGCGGCCGCACCGAAGACGGCCAAGTGCTCCCCGCCAACGGTCACACCTGGAAGAACACGCAAAACGACGGATGGACGTTCTCGGCAGACGGCAAACATAAGCGGGAATGCGCGAAATGCGGATTCAGCGAAGAAAAGAGCTGCGAATATACCGAACGGGAAACAGCCCCTCAGTGCACCGAGGACGGCGAGCGCGTAAAGACCTGCACGCTCTGCAAAAATGTCGTAACGGAAGTTCTCACCCGTCTCGGGCATAACATCGAAACATATACCTTCGATACCCATACGAGTGACAGCGGCGTCGAATACCACTACCATAAGGGTCATTGTGACCGCTGCGGACAGGACGTCAACGAGGCCTGCCAGCTCCAACAGACAAACTCCACACCCGCCACCTGCACGCAAAAAGGCACCGAGACGCTCCACTGCATCCGTTGCGGGCATACCCATGAATACGTTACCGAAGAGCCAAAGGGACATACCCCCTCGGGCGGCTACAAGTTCAATGCCGAAGATCATACCCATTACGGCACCTGCATGAGCTGCGGTGAAGAGATAAATCCCACGGCATGCACCCCCGATCCCGCAAAGAAGAAGGTGCAACCTCGGACCTGTCTCGTCAACGGCTATACACAGCAGACCTGCTCGGAGTGCGGCAACACTTGGAAAGAAGACGAACTTCCTTCTTACGGCGGACACGACTGGGTGGTCGACAAGAACAGCTATCAGATCAGCACCAACAAGCAATACGGCCAACACGCGGTAAAGTGTTCCCGTTGCCCTGCGAACAAGTTTGAAAAATGTACTTTTTCGGAGGAGACCGTTCCCGTCACCTGCGAGGCAGACGGCTATACACGGCAATATTGCGCCCAATGTGGAGGCGAACAGTCTAAGACGGTCGTCCGCACGGGCGGGCATGTCTATCAATATAAGTACACGGGCGACAAGCTGGATCACAACACCCACCGTGTCACCTGCGAAAACTGCGATCTTGACGAAGAGGTCGACTGCACGTTGAAACCCGTCTCGACGGTCGCGACCTGTACGGCGGGGGGCGATAACGACCTCTATTGTACGGTTTGCAGGGAAGTTTTGACGCGCGACGATACCGAAGCGCTCGGGCATGTGTTTGAATATGTGCATCTCTATGGCAACACCCACCGTTTCACTTGTACGCGCTGCCGTTATTCCGGCACGACGAGTTGCACAATCGACCGTAAGATCGAGCAAGGGAGCTGCATTCAGCCCACCATTCAGATCAACACCTGCCGCAACTGCCAGAACGAGACCAGGACCTCCATCGATAATCCCCTCGGACATCAATGGAGCAAGTGGACGGTGGCAGACAACGGGCAACATGTCCGCAACTGCGAAAACTGCCAAACACAAGAAACGCGCGGCGGACATGATTTCAGTAAGTCCAACTTCTGCGACTGCGGCGTAGACGGACTTACTTACGAAAACGCGGGCAACGACCTTCGTGTAAAACGTAACCTCGAACTTTCCGACACCGAACGCATTGTCATTCCTGCGGTCCACGAAGGCAAGATTGTTGTAGAGATCGGCAACCAGGCATTCCGCGCCTTTAACATGAAAGAGGTCGTGATCCCCTCCACTGTAACAACGATCGGCGAGTATGCGTTCAACTACTGCTCCAATCTGACTACGATCACCTTCGGCGACACCGCAGACGGCAGCACTCCAAAGACCGAAGAGGCTCCGAAACTTACCACGATCGGCGCATACGCCTTCCAGGGAGATAGGGAACTCGTGACATTTGCCCTTCCCGACACCCTGACCACGATCGGAACTTACGCGTTCGAGAGGTGCGTTAAGTACGACGATTTCACCGTGCCCGAGAGCGCCGAGGAGATCGGCAAGGGCGCTTTCAACGAGACCAAACGCTTGGAACGCGCGGAACTCGAAGGAGACGTCTACCTCGGCAGGCACCTTATCCGCGTGAAAGAGAGCCATTCGGGCGCGTTTACAATCAAGAAAGGCACCCTCTCGGTTGCGGAAGGCGCGTTTGAAAATTGCGCCAACATCACAACGCTGACCATCTATGCGGGCATTCTGAGATTCGATAAAGACGCGTTCAAGGGCTGCACGGGACTTACTTCTGTCACCTTCCAAAAGGCGAACGACGAGCAAACTTCCGACGAACTCTTAAAGGCGTGGTTTGTGATCGCTTTTGAAAACGACGACGCGAGCCCGCTCAATTACACGGAGACGTTCAACATCGTCGACTTGGAGGGTGACGTCCATATCCCCGACACCGCCACATACATTCCCGTGGGAACCTTCCGCGGCGATAAAATTACGAGCATCGATATCCCGAACTCCGTCACGCACATCGGCGCCGCAGCATTCTTCGGTTGCACCTCGCTCACGAAAGTTGAGATCCCCGAAACGGTGATCTCCATCGGCGCGTATGCGTTCTACGGCTGCACGGCGCTTGACACGATCACGTTCAAATCCGTGAAGAGCCAAGTGCAGAGAGAGAAATCCTATTACATCGGCGAAAACGCTTTTGCGGGAACGAAGTACTATCAGACCGCCGAGAATTGGGACGAACACGGCATTCTCTACATCGGGAAACACCTCATCAAAGCGAACTCGGGCAAAGAGGCGGTCGTCGATACGATCGCGACCGTGCCCGACCTTGCTCAGATGACGAAGATTCCCGATGACGTGAATGTCGTGCAAGGCGCGATCACGCTCGACGAGAAAACCATTACGATTAGCGCCCGCGCGTTTGAAAATTGCGACAAACTCACGCAGATCACGATCGGCGCAAAGGTGGAATTCATCGGCCAGCAAGCGTTCAGCGGCTGTTCGGCACTCACCAAAGCCACCATAAACGGCACGGTGAACTTCCTCGCATGGTCCTTCCGTCCCGGCACGACCGAACGTTACATCGGCAGAAGCGTCAACCCGAACCCGAACGGAGGCGAAAAGTCGCAGTCCGACATGGCGCATTGGCTCACGGCGGGCTATCCCGGCGAATGGGCCCGTCTCGTCACAGCGTAACTTTCAGGAAACAAAACAGGCGCCCGCCTCTTCAAGAGGCGGGCGCCGCTTTTTATCCGCTTTGTCTTATCGGCATTATTTCATAAAAGCGAGAAACGCTTTGTAGTTGCTATACACGTCCGCCTTCGAGACGAGCTCCCACGGCGCGTGCATGGAGATGACGGGCACCCCCAAGTCGACCGTGTCAATGTTGAGCTGCGCCACGAACTTGGCGACCGTTCCGCCGCCGCCGACGTCCACCTTGCCGAGCTCCGCCGTCTGCCAGACGACGCCGCCCTCTGAAAACATCTTGCGCACCTCGCCCACAAATTCGGCGTTGGCGTCGTTGCTGCCGCTCTTCCCCCGCGCGCCCGTGAACTTGCACATCGCCGTCCCGCAAGAGAGCAGCGCGGAATTCATCTTTTCATACACGCCCGCAAAGTTGGGGTCGTATGCCGCCGTTACGTCCGAGGAAAGGCACTTGCTCGCCGCCCGCACTTTGCGGAAGTTCGCCCCGAGCGCAAGGGAAATTTCCTCCATGAGGTCCTCATACACTTTGCATTGGATTCCCGTAGTCCCCTCGCTGCCGATCTCCTCTTTGTCGACGAGCATGGCAAGCACAGTGTGCTCCGTCTCGTTCCCGAGGACAGCTGTGAGCGCGGGATAGGCGCAGACCCTGTCGTCATGCCCGTAAGCGCCGATGAGCGCACGGTCAAAGCCGATGTCGCGCGCGCCGTAGGCGGGCACGGCTGAAAGCTCCGCCGAGAGGAGGTCCTCTTCGCAGAGCCCGTATTTCTCATGCAAAACGGACAGCACGCTGAGTTTGATTTTTTCGGAGACTTCCTTGTCGCCGTAGGGAAGGCCGCCCACGACCACGTTGAGCTGTTCCCCTTCGATGAGCTTATTTGCGCTGCCGCTCATCTGTTCTCCGCCGAGGTGCGGAAGAAGGTCGTTGATATAGAACACGGGATCGGCAGGATCTTCGCCGACGCGCACGGTGACTTTTTCGCCGTTTTTGAGCACGACAACGCCGTGGAGCGCAAGCGGGATCGCCGTCCATTGGTACTTCTTGATGCCGCCGTAATAGTGGGTCTTGAAGAAGGCCATACCGCTGTCCTCATAGAGCGGGTTTTGTTTGATGTCGATACGGGGCGCGTCGATGTGAGAGGCGATGATACGCATGCCGTCCTCTTCCAGATTCTTCGTCCCCACGCGGAACACAACGACGGACTTACCGCGATTGATAAAGTATTTTTTATCGCCCGCTTTGAGTTTATCACCGAAACGGTATTCGGTGAATCCGTTGCGTTTCGCTGCGTCTACTGCAAAGTCGCACGCCTCGCGCTCGGTCTTTGCGGCGTCGAGAAAGGCTTTATAGCCCTCGGCATAATCGAAAATTGCGCTGCGCTCTTCCGCGCTTGCGACCTCGTAATAATTTTTCTTCTTATAGGCGAGCTGTTCCAAAAGCTCCTGCCCTTCGCTCTTTTTTTCAGACATACTGTCCTCCGTTTTTTCTTTTTATACCACCATTATACCACCGTTCAAACAAAAAGGCAATGATAGGTGACAATTTTTCGTTTTATGATCGCGTGATAATACCTTTTGGAGAGAAATTTGATTTATAATTTTCTCACCGAACTTTGTTAAGGTATTGTTTGCGACAACGCATGAGAAACAGTGGGAAAGGGGTAGGCTTGCCCTTGCTGTCCCTGAAAAGGAAAGTACCCGCGTAGCGGGGGAAAGTGGGCTCCTTGCTGTCCCTTTTAGGGAAAGTACCCGAGTGAAACGAGGGGGAAAGGGTTTTATCATTTCGCTCGTGTCCTTAATCTGTCATTTCGACCGCAGCGAATGAAATGAGCGGAGTGGAGAAATCTCACAATATTAAAACCAAGGCGTGTGGCGACGAGGTGGAGATGTCTCGACTATGCTCGACATGACAATTAAAGAACAAAGTTCTCAATATGTCATTTCGAGCGGAGCCGCAGGCGAAGTCGAGAAATCTCACCTTGTTATAATGTGGACGAGATGTCTCGACTGCGCTACTTCGTCGCTGACGCTCCTCGTGCCGCGCTTAGAGAATCAGAGCTGCGCGCGGGTCGACATGACACTTTGGAATGGGTTTCATTTTCCCTTTGCTGTCCCCCGCAGAGCGGGGGAAAGTGGCGAACACAGTGAGCCGAAAGGGGGGACGGTTACTCATGTAAAAAAATAAGGTGCCCCATTGCGGCGGTGGCGCCCACCGCAACCCCGCCTCGCTACCAGCTCGGCTGTCGCGGCGCAGTTCACAGCGCACCGCGCTGTTGAGCAAAATTGCGCCGCTCTACCCTACCCTCCCCCCCAACAAGTTTGGGGGAGGCATTTTGCTGAAACAAATATATCATCATTTGAATATTTTATGATTGTTAATCATAAAGCGAGAATTATGATCAACGATTCTATATAATGTTGACTAAAAAGACGGCGTCAAGAAAAAGTGCCCCTCTCCCACCCGCGCGGGCTCCGTGTAAATTCGTTATGACAGTGTTGTTTGCGGCAACAAAATACGCCGCCCGAGGCAAAATGCCTCGGGCGGCGTTGCAATTAAATTCGTTACACCAATTCGATGATCGCGGATTCGGCTGCGTCGCCGCGACGTTGACCGAGAAGATAAATTCTCGTGTATCCGCCGCCTTGACCAAGCTCCTCCTTCCGCTGAGCATACTTGGGTGCGATTTCGTTAAACAGCTTCTCGATGAGCGGGTGCTGGATCTGCGCCGTGCGCTTTTTGTAGTCGCTCTTGCTCTCGCTGAACGCCTTGATCTCTTGCAGATCGTACGTTTTCGCGATGATCGCACGGCGGGCGGCGAGCTTTTTCGGCCCGTCTTTCACGGACGTCGTTTTCACGTCCTTGCCCTTCTTATCCTTGATGATAACGTCGTATTCGATCACGTCGTCATAAGTGTTCACCGCTTTCGTGATGAGCTTTTCGACATAGGACTGTAACTCTTTCGCCCGAGAGGCCGTTGTTTCGATCTTTCCGTACCAAAGGAGCTGGGAAGCCTGCCCTCTCAATAATGCAATTCTTTGTTTGCTTGTCTTGCCCAATTTACCCGGCATAATTTAATCCTCCTTTTTTTCCAGCGAAAGACCGAATTGTTCGAGTTTCTGAATTACCTCGTCGAGGGACTTTTTGCCCAAGTTGCGCACTTTGAGCATCTCGTCCTCCGTCTTGGAGATGAGGTCTTCCACAGTGTGAATATTCGCTCTCTTCAAGCAGTTGTAGGAACGGACAGAGAAGTCCATTTCCTCGATCTTCATAGAGAGAATCTGCTGCTGTTTGTCATCGTCCGTCTTGACTAAAATGTCCATATCCTTGATACTATCGGAAAGATTGACGAACAGACTGATATGGTCCTGCATGATCTTTGCGGCGAGCGAAACGATCTCTTTGCCCGAGAACGTGCCGTCTGTCCACACTTCGATCGTAAGCCTGTCATGGTCGATATTCTGCCCCACGCGCGCCGGTTCCACATTGTAATTGACTTTCTGGACGGGCGTATAAATGGAGTCGATGGGAATATAGTCGATGATGGGCTGTTTGTTATCTTTGGCGGGGTGATACCCTCTGCCTCTGCCGATGGTGATTTCCATATCGATCTTGCCGCCCGCATCCACAGTGCAGATGTATTGGTCGGCATTCACGATCTCCACTTCGGCGTCCTGCGCAATGTCGCTCGCATGAATGACTGCGGGCCCTTCTTTGCACAACCGGAGCGTCTTTGTATAATCTTTATCGGTGACCTTTGTTTTGATCGCAAGAAGTTTCAGGTTGAGAATGATCTCCGTAACGTCCTCTTTGACGCCGGGGATCGCGGAAAACTCGTGTTTCACGCTCCCGTCCATAAACCTGATCCCTTGCGCAGCAGCGCCGGGCAGCGCCGACAACAAAATTCTTCTGAGACAGTTGCCTATCGTAAGACCGAAGCCCTTTTCAAGCGGCTCTACAACGATCCTCGCATAAGATTTCTCGTCGTTTTCCGTCACTTCGATTTTGGGCATATCCATTTCGATCATAAAGTTACCTCCTTTTATATGAAATTACTTGGAGTACAATTCGACAATCATATGCTCTGCAATCTGGCTGTCAACGTCCTCACGGGTGGGAAGCGCCAAAATTTTGCCTTCCAGCTTCTCGGGATCGAATTCCAGCCACTTGGGCATATTCGCAACCTTCATCGTCTTGATTTGTTCAAAGAATTTGTTGTTCTTGCGGTTCTCTTTGACCGCGATCACATCGCCGACTTTCACGCTGTACGAAGGAACGTTTACCGTCTTTCCGTTCACCATAAAGTGAGAGTGGTTCACGAGCTGCCGCGCCTGCGTACGGGACGCACCGACGCCCATACGGAAGATCACGTTGTCGAGCCTTCTTTCGAGCAGGGAGAGCATGTTTTCGCCCGTGATGCCCTTCATGCGGTCGGCAAGTTCGTAGTAATGGCGGAACTGCCCTTCCTGTACGCCGTAAATGCGCTTGGTCTTTTGCTTTTCACGGAGCTGCAAGCCGTACTCGGAAACCTTCTTCCGCACGGCGGAGGGAGCCTTTCCGGGAGGAGTGGGGCGCTTGTTGAAGGGGCACTTGTCGAGGTAGCATTTCTCGCCCTTCAAAAAGAGCTTGCCGCCCTCTCTTCTGCAAAGTTTACATTTTGCGTCTCTATATACTGCCATCTTCTTGCCTCCTTATACTCTTCTGCGCTTGGGCGGTCTGCATCCGTTGTGGGGAATGGGAGATACGTCCGAAATGAGGGTCACTTGGAGCTCGCAATTTGCGAGCGCGCGGATCGCGGACTCTCTGCCCGCGCCGGGGCCCTTGACATACACTTCCACAAAGCGCAGCCCGTGCTCTTTTGCGGCCTTTGCCGCCGTCTCCGTCGCCATCTGCGCTGCAAAGGGAGTACCCTTTCTCGATCCCTTGAACCCGAGGGAACCTGCGCTCGACCAACTGATCGCGTTGCCGCTCATATCGGTGATGGTGACAAGCGTGTTATTAAAGGTGGACTGGATATGAACTTGTCCTTTGTCGATCTTTTTGATTTCTCTCTTCTTACCGCGAGAGACTGTTCTTCTTTTATCTGCCATTTCTCACACGCTCCTTACTTCTTCTTGTTCGCGACCGTGCGGCGGGGTCCTTTCCGCGTTCTTGCGTTGCGCTTGGTGCTCTGGCCGCGCACGGGAAGTCCCTTTCTGTGGCGAACGCCGCGATAGCAGCCGATTTCCATCAGCCGCTTGATGTTGAGGCTCTTCTGTCCTCTGAGCTCGCCCTCCACGACATAGTGGTGGTCGATATATTCTCTCAACTTGGAAACGTCCGTCTCGTCAAGATCCTTCACGCGGGTGTCGGGGTCGATGCCCGTCTCCGCAAGAATTTTCTTGGACGTCGTAAGACCGATTCCGTA
>CANRHB010000014.1 GCA_947630325.1 uncultured Clostridia bacterium | reverse complement strand
CATCATATCATAAACACACAGAAAAATCAAGCAATCAAAAGTCACTTTGGCATTTAGGCGTGAGCTTGTCTTGACAAGCGCGCCGCTCTGCGGCGCGTGGAGAAATCTCGCCTTATTATAATGCGGTAGAGATGTCTCCAGTTCGGTCGACATGACATTTTTAGAATGGTGCCCACCCCCTTAATCCCCCTCCGCGGGAGGGGGTTCCTCTTAGCCCCTCCGCGGGAGGGGGGGTGGCTCCTTGCTGTCCCTTTTAGGGAAAGTGGTGCGTAAGCGCCGAAAGGGTTCTCAAAAAACCCTCAGTCTCGCTCCGCTACTTCTCCTATGGCTCGTGCCGCGCTTAGAAAAAAAGAACTTCGCGCGGGGCGACAGCTCCCCTACAGGGGCGCCAAGGGGGGGATGTTTTTTTCACACATTTTCTTACCGAAAATCGCAGTGTTCCCAATGGTCGTTGATGACGCCGATGCCCTGCAGGTAGGAATAGACGATCGTCGGACCCACAAACTTAAAGCCGCGCTTTTTGAGCTCTAAACTGACTTTTTCCGAAAGTTCGTCCTTTGCGGGCATGTCCTTAATGTCCGAAAGGTGATGGTCGATGACCTTCCCGTCCGTAAAACTCCAAATAAATTTATCAAAACTGCCGAATTCTTCCTGCACTTTGAGGAAGGCGCGAGCATTGCCGATCGCCGCCATGATCTTGTTGCGGTTGCGGATGATGCCCTTGTTTTGAAGCAATTCCTCGACCTTTTGTTCGCCGTAATTTGCAACGATTGTTGGGTCGAAACCGTCGAATGCCCTTCTGAAGTTCTCTTCTTTTTCCAGGATGAGATCCCAACTGACTCCCGCCTGCATCCCTTCGAGCACGAGCATTGCAAAGAGTTCTTTGTCCCGATGTTCGGGCTTGCACCAACGCGTATCATGGTAGCGCAAAGATTTTTCGGAGATCTTTTTTGCGCCCAAGCTAAAATTGCACCGTTTCTTTTCCATTTGCGACCTGAAAAAAATTTTTCTTGGATTGATTGTAGCACTTTTACACAAGGGAATAATTACGTTAGTCAGAGCACTTTGTGTGAGTTGAAATTTAGTTTGGGGTGTAAAGCAACGCTAAATCCGCAAGGAAATCGAACTCATAACAGTTTTTCGAATATTTGATTGTATTCTTGTTGCGTATCAAGTTTTAGTTGTTAAATAGCTAACCTAAGGTTATGGCTTTCGATTTTCGCGAGATTTGATAAAGGCTTCGTTCTTTTTGTCCTGCCAATCGTGATCTAAATATAACACGTTTGGGATAGAGTCAAAAAGTTCATCAATCGCGCTATGATACATCTTTTGTGTCGGAACAGAAATACATTGTGGCAAAACCCCAAATTCATAATAAAATAATGTTTTACGCATGACCTGCACGGGTGAACAAATACAGTAGAGACATCCAAAATCCCCCGACTTGAACAGTTCAGAAGCGACATAGCATTCATCGGCGCTATTGTAGACACCGTCTTCTCCCTTATATCGATCATTTGCCTCTTCACCATAGATGTCTTCTGCGGGTATGCCCTTGGAAATTAAATAAGCTTTCCCTGCTGCGCTTAAACTGATGGGATCGACTTTTCCATTGAACTTGTGTCTGCTTCCGGGAACGTAGATTTTTACGACTCTTTCCTCGTTATCCGTTGCCATAAGTTTCTTGTAGAGTTGGACAGCATATTTGAGGCGCTCTTCAAACTCTCTGTTTGGCTTCTCACCCCGTAACGGATGTTGCGCCGCAACTTCGATCAAAAAACCTTCAGCGTATTCATCACGCCGTTCGCTCATAAACTGCATAGCCGAAAGAAACTTCTGCTTCCAATATTCTCGCGCAGGTACCTTTTCCAGATAAAACGGACGACTTCTGATAGTATTCGATATGGAAAAACATCCCTTCCGTTTTTTAGCAATTTCCATAACGCCATTGCAGTGCTTCCAAACCGTCGAAATCAGAAGACTATCGTCCTGTATATTTCCCTCAAGTAGCAATGATGGCGTCTTTGTATTCGAACGTTTTGGCGGCAAAGTCATGCTGAGCCAACACCAACCATCACCGTTTTGCTTACGTCCCATAGTGATTGTTTGTCTTAGCAATGTATAAGAGCAGTAGCAGATAATGTCGCCGATTGGTTTGCCATTTGCCCTTTCTTTTGCCGCTTCATAGGCCTCTCGCAAGTATCCGAATACCGTGCCGAACTCATCTGCGAGTGGCTTGATACGCGAAGCACCGTCGTTGGCGGGATCCTCGATGCACGCGACATCTTCACAAAACCCCGACCAAGGATTGGCAGTAATAACATGGATCTTCGTTCCGCAAAGCAATGCATCCACAAAGACATTCTCCCGCAGGGTACGGATAACGCCGATCCCCGTCGTTGCAAAGATAACGATCTCATTGCAATTGAGCAGATTGCGCCTGACCTCTTCTATCGGAAGCGATTGATCTTGAATTTTTCTGATTTTCTGCTCTTCACAATAAGAGATATATTGGCCGTATTCTTCAGCTGTACAGCCGATGTAGGGAGAATTCGACTGTTTACTTGCAATCGCCCTCATGACTTCCCGCACCCGATCGATACAAATTTCCTCTGCGGACAGAGAAAAAGTATATAAAAAAATGTCGCTTGCTTTTTCCGGATCGGAAGCATTGAGATAAATTAGTCCATATGGCGCGAGAAGTTTCTCAATTTTACGGTAGACATTCTCGCTACTACAAATTGGGATAATTTTTGATAGCCGTTTTTGAGCATAAAGATAGATGGCCAAATTAAGCTCATACATACAATACAAACTTCGAACATAATTTTCTGTAATTACGGCTACAAAAATTTCGCATTGTTCGAGATTTTGATTGATCCACGGCATGAGCTCGTCTCCGCCGCGCGTTCCTGTTTCCGCAAGCGAAGAAAACACGATTTCCTTATTGTCTTGGCGTTTTTTTAGAATGTGGCATAAGGGCTCAATGATTTCCCCATCTGCTCCTGCATGGCTTAAAAATAAATTTTTCATTTTTCCCTCGGTGATTTTTTGTTTGATTATACAATAATATCTCACAAAAATCAACAAAAATTACAAAATAATATGGCAACTTTGCTGTAGTGCCTGTGCCTTAACGACGATGCCGCATGATAACAAAAAAGCCTAAGAGTTATAAAAAAGACATTCCTCGACTGCGCTACTTCGTCACAGGCTCCTCGTGCCGCGCTTAGAAAAAAAGAACTTCGCGCGGGGCGACAGCTCCCCTACAGGGGCGCCGAGAGCTATATTGTCATTTCGACCAAGCCGCAGGCGGAGTGGAGAAATCTCGCCTTGTTATAATGCGGTAGAGTTTCTCGACAAGCTCGAAATGACAATTTGGAACATGCGGGCGGGTTTTCTGCAAATTCTACAATTCGTCTTGATTTTCAGCTAAGGGGGTGGTATAATTGTTTTCGCGCGTTGCGCATAGAAGCAAAAAATTTCACCCACGTTAAGGAGAGAATTATGTGTACTGCGATCACCTATTCCACCAAGGACCATTACTTCGGCAGAAATTTGGACCTCGAATATTCCTACCGCGAGGAAGTCACCGTCGTGCCGCGCAACTTCCCGCTTGTCTTTCGGAAGGCGGGGGAACTCAAGACCCACTTTGCGCTCATCGGCATGGCGTATGTGCAGGACGGCTATCCGCTCTTTTACGACGCAGTGAATGAAAAAGGGCTCGGCATGGCGGGGCTCAACTTCCCGGGAAACGCCGTCTATTTTCCCGAAAAGGAGGGCAAGACCAACGTTTCGCCCTTCGAGCTCATTCCCTTTGTTCTCGCGCAGTGCGAAAGGGTGGAGGACACGAAAAAACTCCTTGAAAATTTGAACCTTGCGGACATTCCATTTAGTAAAGAACTGCCCCTTACGCCCCTGCACTTTATGATCTCGGACAGGACTTCCTCCCTTGTGGTAGAGAGCACGGGGGAGGGGCTGAGAGTGTACGAAAACCCCGTGGGAGTGATGACCAACAACCCGCCTTTCCCCATGCAGATGAACCGCCTTGCCGACTATATGGCGCTCTCCATCGAGCCGCCGAAGAACAACTTTGCGGGGCTTGACCTAAAGCCTTACAGCCGCGGCATGGGGGCGATGGGGCTCCCCGGGGACCTTTCCTCCGCCTCCCGCTTTGTAAAAGCCGCCTTCACGCGGGCGCACTCCCTTTCGGGGGAGAGCGAGGAGGAGAGCGTGAGCCAATTCTTCCACATTCTCGACTCGGTGGAGCAACAGCGCGGGTGCGTGAAGCTCGGCGAACGGTACGAGATCACCGTTTACGCCTCCTGTTGCAATGTCGACCGCGGCATTTATTACTACAAGACTTACGACAACTCCCGCATCCACGGCGTGGATATGCACCGCGAAAACTTGGACGGGACCGAACTTGCCTGTTATCCGCTCCTCGAGCATGAAGCCTTCGATATTCAAAATTAAAATGTTGCCGCTCGCGGCGCTTAAAAACACAAGCGCCGCGGGCGGCTTCTTCTTTGCTTCATCAACTTGACGGCGGAAAGGAAACGTGCTATAATGCCCGCATAGGAGAAAATCAAATGAAAGTGGCTTGGAAACAGAGAAACAGCAAGATGTGCGCGGTGTGCGGCTTAGACAATGTTTACGGGGTGCAGGCGCCCTTTTACAGCATGGAGGACGGGAGCGTGATGTCTCTCTTCCGCTTCCGCGAGGAGCACCAAAGCTACCCCGGTCGGGTGCACGGCGGGCTCATCACGGCGATGCTCGACGAAATGGGTCTGCGCGCGCTCTGGGCGAAGGAGGGGGGCGAATTCACCTATGGCGTGACCCTCTCGCTCGAGACAAAATACCGCAAACCCGTGCCTTACGGCGAAACTCTTATGGGGAGAGGGGAGATCGTCCGCGACGGCGGCGCGTTTCTTACGGCGGAGTGTGCGATCATGCTCCCCGACGGCACCGTACTTGCGCAGGCGACGATCAAATACTTAAAACTTACCCCGCAACAGATCCAGGCGGGCGTCAACGAACACGAGGAGATGTGCTACCTCATCGAGGACGGCGTAAAAGAAATTCCCTTCGGAGACGCGGCATGAACTACACCCTCATCACGGGCGCGTGCGGGGGCCTTGGCGGCGCGTTCGTTCGGCTTTTGGCGGAAAGGGGAGAGCCTCTCTTTCTGACAGGGCGGGAGGAGAGCCGCCTTCAAAAACTCGCCGATACTTTGCTCTCGGAGCTCCCCGAATTGCAGATAGAATATTTTCCCTGCGACCTTGCGGACGAGCGTTCCCGCGGCCGTTTTTTCGCCTATGCGGACAGCGTGAAGGCGCGTTTTTCGCGGCTCATTTATGTGGCGGGCGCTGACGTGCAGAAGGGGTTCGAAAAATACACCGAGGAAAAACTCGTGATGCAGACGCGGGTGAACTTCGAGGGGGCGGTCTCCTTTACGCGCGCCGTGATGGGACGGAGCGACCTTAACGGCACGACCGAATTTTTGGCGGTCGGAAGCGTCTCGGGGCTCTATCCCATGCCCTATTTTGCCCTCTACAGCGCAACGAAAAAGGCGCTTTGGCAGTTTTATGCGGCGCTCCGCGTCGAGCTTAAAGGCAGAGCCAAGGTCACCTGCGTGCTCCCGGGCGCCATTCCCACGCGGCAAGACGTCAGAAAGTATATCAAAAAGCAGGGACTTTGGGGGAAACTTGCCGCGCTTCCGCCCGAAAAAGTCGCCGAAAAGAGCCTAAAAGCGGTACAAAAAAACCGACGCTCGGTTGTCGTCGGTTTCTGGAACAAGATGATGCGCATATCCACCGCGCCCATTCCGCTTTCGCTCAAAATGAAATTCATCGCAAAGAAGTGGCAAAAGACGGAAAAAGACGCCTTTTGATCACTTTTTCTTTTTGAATTCCTCCTCTTCCTCGGGGGTGGAGAAGGAGAAGCCGATCTTCGGGTTGCGCTCGAGGAGGGAGTGCACAAAGTCCTCGTACCACGCGTCTTTGACGACGATCACGGTGTACTTCGTCTTGAAATCGTCAAAATAGACGGCAAGTTTATTGAGCCCCTTGAAGAGGTGGACGGAGTAGATCTGTTTGAGTTCGTATTTTTGCCTGATGAACCCGAATTGCACGATGAGGTGTCTGTCGGTGATGACGTATTGAGAGCGGATGAGCATCGCAATGATGAGCGCCGCAAGAAAGACGCTCACAAAGAAGAGGATGACGTATTGCATCCAGCCGTAAATGTTGCCGATGTCCTCTTTGAGGAAATTGAGAAAACGCCACAAGGTGAGCCCGAAGCCCGCAACGCAGAGGGCAAGTCCCAATAAAAAGAGAATGAGCATGATTGGCGTGAACTTAAAGGGATAGCGCGGATCGTTTTTTTCCATAGTTCAAGTATAAAACATCTTGTGGCAAAATGCAAGCGTTTGGGAGATGGAAAAATTTACCGTAAAGCGCAGAAAGGTTTCAAGGAACGCTTGAAATTTCCCTTACAATTTGTTATAATCATAAATGCTACAAACGGAGGATAACATGATCAAAGTTATCAGGCAAGGCGTTTACTACATGGACGGGCGGCTCGTGAAAGAGAGCGAGGCGTTCATGACTTCGGATAAAAAGGAAGCGGCCGAAAAGAATACGGTCACTTACTCCATTTTGTCGGCGCATTCCAAGAGCATGGGCAAAACGCTTGCATTGAAGCCCGACGCGGCGCTTTTATGCGACGAGACGGACGTCCTGCGCACCCTCGACTTTGTGGGCATGAAGGAATTTCCCCTTCCTACCTATCTCTTCGAGGGATATTTCGACGGCGATTTTCTGCGCTCGGCGGCAAAAAACCGCGGCGGCGCGTTTCTTCCCGAAGATCTCGGCGACATGGGCGCATTTGCCCGCGAACAGGTCGCAAAGAGCGGACAGCTTTTCTTTGCTTCCAATGAAATTTCCTGCGGCGCGCTCGGCGCAATGGTCCTTTGGAAGGAGGAGGGCAATCTTCTCCGTCTCTTCACAAAGGGGTCGGCGGAGGAGCCTTGCCGCGCACTTCTCGCCCTATATTTGAAGGGGAAACTCCGCAAGGGCGTGGGGCCGACCGACGTTGCTCTCGCCGTTTTGCAGGCCCTCGAAAAGGCAGGGAATTTCACAGAAGAAAAATATCTCGAAGTGTTCGGCGCGGGCGTTTCGGGTCTTTCCATGGACTACCGCAACGCGCTCGACAATGCGCTTGGGAGTGCGGGGATCGCGGCCTCCGTCTGGGCGACCGACGAGAAAACGCGGGAGTATTTCGAGACGCATCTGCGCGCCGAAGATTTTAAGTCCCTTGCGCCTCTGCAACCCGCCTACTATGACGGCGCGATCGTTGTCGACCTTTCGGACATCGAACCGATGATCGGGGCAGAGGGGAACATTACGACCGTGCGCGAATTCCTCTCCGACCCTCCCGCAGAGTATTTGAAAGAGGGGCGCGTCTTTCTCCCGCCGACTGCCGTGGACGCCGCCTATGCTACATACGAGACGGTCGCGGAGATGGCGGAAATTTTGCGGGAGAAACAGATCGGCGGCGAAATTTCGTGCAGCGTTCTGCAACATTCCAAGCCCGTGACGCTCGCCCTCGCCGAAAACGGATATTTGGGCGTTCTTCTGCGCGCGGGCGTGGATCTCAACAGGCCTCTTAGTTCGGAGGTGCGCTGTTTGGACACCGATTTTTGTTTTGAAAGCATTCTCCGCCTCGACGCAAGGACGATCGCGGCGTCCCTCGCAAACGGAGGGCAACTTACTTCTGCGCTCGGGCTCGACTATCCGAAGCGGGTCAAAAAGTACAAATTCGACCCCGCTCCCTATTTGAGCCGCGTGATAAATGACATCGGAAAGCCGCAAAAGGGCGCGCTTGCATACGATGAAGAGGTCGCTCCGCTCCCCGAATTCCCGCCTCTGCCCGAAAATTTGCAACTTTCGGTCGACGGCGAGGAGGGGGATCTTGCGGTCGTCATCGGCGATCTCCAAGATTACGCCTGGTCGTATGCGGTCGAGGACAGAGAGCGCGGAGCGTTCGCGGCCCTTGCAAAAAATTTCCCCGAAAAACTGCGCACCCACCTCATCGATTGGGGCATTTTGCCGCTCGTTTACGAGAAATTCGAGTTCAAGGACGGCGATATTCTGCACCTTGAGAAGATCGCCGAACACGTGAAAACGGGGGAAGAGCGCATCGTTGCAAAAGTCGTCGGCAAGCGTAGGACGAAGGACATTGTGCTTTCGCTTGGAAAACTCTCCGAAGAGGAGCGCAAAATTCTGCTTGCGGGCGGCAAAAACAATCTTGTAAGGAAGAAGTAAATGGGACTTTCTCTCGCCGAATACAAAACCCTCATTGATCTCACGCCCTTTCCCCGTCCCGAGCCCTTCCGCTCGGCAGAGGAACAGACGGAGGCGTGCGATACCCTCCTCAAATTCTTGTTGCGCGAGAGGGGGACGATCGCGGCCTTCAGCGCGACATACGAGCGGAAACGCTCCCTCGTGCGCAACTACATGAACGAGCGGTTGAGCCTCCCCATCCCTCAGGACATCCTCGATATACAGGACCGCCTCTTCTGGACGGAGAGTTTGGAGCGGGGCATCGTGGACGTCGGGCAGTTTGCCGAGATCAAGTACGGCATTTCGCAGTGGGAAGGGGACATCACCCGCTTGAATGCGGACGCCATCGTCAACGCCGCAAACAGCCGAATGCTCGGGTGCTTTCTTCCCGGGCATAAGTGCATCGACAATGTGATCCACTCCTGCGCGGGAATGCAACTCAGGCGGGACTGTGCGCGCATTATGGCGCAACAGGGAGTGCCCGAAGAGACGGGGGAGGCGAAGATCACGCGCGCCTTTAACCTCCCGAGCAAATATGTCCTGCACACCGTGGGACCCATGATCGGATACGAGCCCACCCGCGAGCAGAGGGGAGAACTCCGCTCCTGCTACATCTCCTGTTTGAACTTGGCCGCCGAAATGGACTTAAAGACGGTCGCATTCTGTTGCGTCGGGACGGGGGTATTCAACTTCCCGCGCGCCATGGCAGCCGAGATCGCCGTCGGCACCGCAGTGAATTGGAAACTTCACAACCCCGACAGCGAGATGAAGATCATTTTCAATACTTTTCTCCCCGCAGACACCGAAATTTATCAAAATATTCTCAAGTTCGTTTGATTTTTGCCCTTTAACATAGTACTATGCGTGACATAGTATTGCCGTTTGGAACTTTCCAAGCGGTTTTTTTTCAAATTGCGCTTGAATTCCTCCCGCCGCTGTGATATAATTTTTGCAAAGGAGTTTTACCTATGAAGGAGTATCTCATCGCGCTCGACGCGGGCACAACGAGCATCCGCGCCATGCTCTATCACATCGAAGAGAAGCGTTTTGTCCTTACTGCTCAGCAGGAGGTGGAGCAGAGCTTCCCTCAAAGCGGCTGGGTGGAGCAGGACGCCGACGAAATTTATTATAAGGCCGCCTATGTGCTCAACCGATGCCTTACAAGCGTGGGAGCGGGTAAGATCGCGGGGATCGGGCTTGCCAACCAGCGGGAGACGGTGGTGCTCTGGAACCGCGAGACGGGGGAGCCCGTCTCGCCCGCCATTGTGTGGCAGTGCCGCCGCACGAGCGACTTTTGCGCCTCCGTGCCCAATGAAATGCGGACGATCATCGCCGAAAAGACGGGGCTCCCCGTGGACGCCTACTTTTCGGCAAGTAAAATCAAATGGATCCTCGACAACGTTTCCGCGGCGAAACAGCTCATGGCGGAGGGAAAACTCTGCGCGGGTACGGTGGACAGCTATCTCATCTTCAAACTGACGGGGAATTTCGTCACCGACTATACGAACGCCTCCCGCACCATGCTCTTCAACATCCACACCCTCGATTGGGACGGGGAGCTTCTCCGCTATTTCGGTGTCCCGCGGGAAATTCTGCCCGATGTCAAACCCTGCACGGCGGTGATGGGGTACGCCTCTTTGGGCGGAGAGAAACTTCCGCTTGCGGGGGTCGCGGGCGACCAGCAAGCCGCGCTCTTTGGGCAGGCGTGCTACAAGGAGGGGGACGGCAAGATCACTTACGGCACGGGGCTCTTCCTTCTCTTCAATACGGGCGGGCAGTGCGTCTCCTCGGGGAGCGGGCTCATCACGACCATCGGCTACTCCATCGGGAAGAAGATCACTTACGCCCTCGAGGGGAGCGCCTTCAATGCGGGCAGTTGCGTGCAGTGGTTGCGCGACGGGCTGGGGCTCCTCTCTTCGAGCGGGGAGAGCGAACAGCTTGCTTTGAGCGTGCCCGATACGGGCGGCGTGCGGTTCGTGCCCGCCTTCACGGGACTTGGCGCGCCCTATTGGAACAGTGACGCGCGCGGACTTCTTTCGGGACTGACGCGGGGGACGACCAAGGCGCACATCGTCCGCGCCGTTCTCGAGAGCATCGCCTTCGGCGCAAGAGAACTCGCCGACTGTATGCAGAAAGACAGCGGCATCTGCCTGCGCGAGATCAAGTGCGACGGCGGGGCTTCTGCGAACAACTTTCTCATGCAGTTTCAAGCGGATGTGCTCGGGATCACCGTCAACCGCCCCAAGGAACGGGAGAGCACGGCGCTCGGCGCGGCGCTTCTCTGTGGCATTGCGCTCGATCTCTTCGACGAAAAAGAGGTTGCGGCTCTGAGGACTTCGGAGAGAATTTTTACCCCCGCCGCGGACAGAACTCTCTATGAAAAGTGGTACAGAGAGTATCTCAAAGCGGTCGGGCGCGCGCTCATGAACTAAAAAAGGCGTATGGCAACCAAGGCGCGGGAGCGAGACGGTCTGTTTCGCTTCCGCGCCTTTTTCACCCGAATTCTTCCTTCGGCATACAATGGCGGAAAGGAGAATCTATGGGAAAATATTTCGGCACGGACGGCTTCCGCGGGCGGGCAAACGAGACCCTCACCGCTTCGCACGCCTTCAAGGTGGGGCGTATTTTGGGGTGTGAATTCGGCAAGGAGGGGAAACGGGCGCGCATCGTCGTGGGCAAGGACACCCGCCGCTCCTCCTATATGCTCGAATACGCCCTCGCCGCGGGGGTCACCGCCTCGGGCGCGGATGTCTATCTTCTGCACGTCACCACCACGCCCTCCGTCTCCTATGTGGTCAAGTCGGAGGGGTTCGATTGCGGCGTGATGATCTCCGCAAGCCACAACCATTACGAGGACAACGGGCTAAAACTTCTCTCCCGTTTCGGCGAGAAGATGGACGACGAGGTGCTTTGTCGGGTAGAACAATATCTCGACGGGGAGTTCGCTCTGCCCCTCGCAACAGGGAGTACCATCGGACGGACGGTGGACTTCATCGCGGGCAGGAACCGATACCTTGGCTATCTTCTCTCTCTGCCGCACACCTCTTTCCGCGGCATGAGGGTGGGGCTCGATTGCGCCAACGGCAGCGCTTGGGCGATCTCCAAGGCGGTGTTCGACGCGCTGGGTGCGGAGGTGTATCTCACGGGAGCCGAACCGGACGGCGTGAACATCAACTTCGAATGCGGCTCTACCCACCCCGAACGGTTGCAGACGCTCGTCAAAGAGAAAAAACTCGACGTTGGGTTTGCCTTCGACGGCGACGCCGACCGCTGTATCTGCGTCAACGAGCGGGGAGAGGTCGTGGACGGCGACGGCATTTTGTACCTCTCCGCAAAGCGCATGAAGGCGAAGGGGGAGCTCGAAAAGAACGGGATCGCCGCCACGGTGATGAGCAATTCGGGGCTGATAAAGTCGCTTGCGCGGGAGGGGATCGGTTGCGCCGTCACCCCCGTCGGCGACCGCTTTGTGTATGAGGAGATGCTTGCGAAGGGGTATGCGCTCGGCGGGGAACAGTCGGGGCACATCATCTTTCGCAAATATGCCTCCACGGGCGACGGGCTCGTCACCTCCCTCATGGTAATGGAGACGCTGCTTGAAACCAAGTGCCCGCTCTCGGTGCTTACGGAGGGACTGACCCTCTTTCCCCAAAAAATCGAGAGCGTGAAGGTGAAAGATAAGTCGGTGATCGGAAGTGAGCGGGTGCGGGAGGCGGTCGCAGAGGCGGAGAAACTGCTTCAAGGCGGGCGGCTCCTTCTCCGCCCCTCGGGAACGGAGCCCGTCGTGCGCATTCTCGCCGAGGGGGAGCGGACGGCAGAGGCGGTCGCCATGGTCGCGCGGGCGATCGGAGAGGAGGGCTTATGTGCGGGATCATAGGTTACACGGGAAAGGAGCAGGCGGCCCCAAAACTTTTGCTCGGCTTGAAGCGGCTCGAGTACCGCGGGTATGATTCGGCGGGCATCGCCGTCTTTTCGGATGGTAAGTTTTCCGTCTGCAAAAGAAAGGGGCGGGTAAGCGAACTCGGCGGCGCGGAAAAGCTGAGAGGGGGTTGCGGCATCGGGCACACCCGCTGGGCGACCCACGGCGCGCCCTCCGAACGCAACGCCCACCCGCATTCGTTCGGGCGGTTTGTCCTCGTCCATAATGGGATCATCGAAAATTACCTTCCCCTCAAGGAGGAATGCGAGGCGCGGGGAGAGAAGTTCATCTCCGAAACGGACAGCGAAGTCATCGCGCATCTGCTCGAATATTACGACCGCGGCGACGTGCTCTCCGCAATCAAAGAGACGGTGGCGCGGCTCAAGGGCTCTTACGCCCTGGCGGTGATGTGCCGAGACGAGCCGAATGTTCTCTATGCGGCGAGAAGAAAGAGCCCGCTCATCGTCGGAAAGGGGGAGGAGGGGCTCTATCTTGCAAGCGACGTGCCTGCGATCGCGGAGTGCAGAGAACTTTATTCGCTCTGCGACGGGGAGTTTGCTGTCTTGCAAGGCGACAATATCCGTTTTTACGGCGAAGAAGGGGAGATCAAAAAAGAGACGATGAAACTCGTCTCCAAATCGGATATTCCCGAAAAGGGGGCATATCCGCACTTCATGTTGAAGGAAATGCACGAAATTCCCGCCGCGATCGCCAATTCTTTGATAAATTTTGAGGACGACTTTTGTTTTTCGGGCATTAACATAGTACTATGTCAGACAGAGTATATCCAAATTATCGCTTGCGGGACTGCGTACCACAGCGGGATCGCCGCAAAATACGCCATCGAAGCGCTTGCCCGCGTTCCCGTTGAGGTGACCGTGGCGAGTGAATACCGCTACCGCGATCCGATCGTGAAGAAGGGAACTTTGGCGCTTGCCGTCAGCCAAAGCGGGGAGACGGCCGACACCCTCGCCGCCGCCGAACTCGCTAAGGAGAAGGGGGCGACGGTCATTGCGATCACAAACGCGCCAGATTCGTCCATTACGCAGATCGCGCACTTCGTTCTCTTCACCCGTGCGGGGAGGGAGATCGCGGTCGCCGCCACAAAGAGTTTCAACGCCCAGCTTGCGCTCCTCTTTTCCCTCGCTACCGCGCTTGCCAAAACAAAGGGAAGGCAAACTCCTTCCTTGCGCCCTCTTCCCGCGCTTGCGGAAGAAGTCTTGACCGAGGCGGAGAAGATGAAAGAGATCGCGCCCATATTGCTCGGGGCGAAAAGCGTTTATTTTATCGGGCGGGGCGCGGACTACTGCACGGCGCTCGAGGGGAGTTTGAAACTCAAAGAAATTTCCTATTTGCCGAGCGAGGGGTATCCCGCGGGGGAACTCAAACACGGCACGCTTGCGCTCATCGACGAGGGGACGCCCGTCATCGCCGTTCTGACGCAGGAGGGGCTTGCCGAAAAGACGATGAACGCCGTCTTTGAAGTGTACGCGCGGGGCGGGCGGGTGATTCTCGTGACCAATCTCCCCGAATATGCGGCGCGGAAAGAAGTTTACAGGAGCATCCTTCTTCCCAAGTGCGAAGAGTTGTTTTCGCCCATTTTGTCCGTCATTCCTCTGCAAGCGCTTGCCTATTACACGTCGCTTGCCCGCGGAAACGACCCGGATAAACCGAGAAACCTCGCTAAGAGCGTTACGGTGGAATAAAAACAGATAAAGCGGCGCGGCGTGGACCTCCACGCCGCGCCGCCGCGCTATGTTACATATTCAAAGAATCAGCCGATCCTTCTTACAAAGGGATGATAGTCGAGGATCGCCTCGATCTCGTCGAGGGCGTCCTGAGGAAGGACGAGGCCGCTTGCCCGCACGTTCGATTGAAGTTGCGAGGGCTTGCTTGCGCCCGTAATGACCGAAGTAATTTGCTTCTTTCTCAAGATCCACGCAAGCGCAAGTACGCTCATGGGAACATCAAGCCTTTCCGCGACCTTTAAGAGCCGCTCCACCTTGTCGAGATTTTCCTCCGTCAAGAGATTATTGATCTGTTTGTCTGCCTGCCATGTCGCGCGGGAGCCCTCGGGAAGGGGCTGTCCCTTGCGGTATTTCCCCGTCAAAAGTCCCTGCGCAAGGGGGGAGAAGGGGGTAATGCCCACGCCGTTTTGCTCGCAGATGCCGATGATCTCGTCCTCGATGTACCTGTCCGCCATGTTGTACTGCGGCTGGATGACGGAGAGGGGGCGCAAGTGGTTTTCCTTGATGATGTGAAGAGCTTCCGTGATCTGCACGGGCGACCACTCCGAAACGCCGTAATACAAAATTTTTCCTGCGGCGACCATGTCCGAGAGTACCTGCATCGTCTCCTCGATGGGGGTGGTGGGGTCGAAGCGGTGGCAGAAATAGAGGTCGATGTAGTCGAGCTTCATATTTTTGAGCGACTTGTCGAGCTGCTCGATGATGTGTTTGCGGGAGAGCCCCCAATCGTTCGCGCCCCGTCCCATCGGGAAAAAGACCTTGGTGGAGACGACGTATTCATTGCGGGAATGCTCCCCGAGAACTTTTCCCAAAAACCGCTCCGCCGCGCCGCCCGAGTAGGCGTCCGCGCAGTCGAAGAAGTTCACGCCCGCGTCGAAGGCGGCATTCACGGTGTCGCGTGCCGTCTGTTCGGCGGCAGTCCCCGAAAGGTCGGTGACCCAGCTTCCGAGCCCGATCTCGCTGACTTTCAAGCCCCATTTTCCGAGATTTCTGTATTGCATTTTCTTCCTCCCGATGAATTATTCGCTTTTTGCGGTTTTGAGCAGTTTCTTCTCCTCGCGGCCATACGACCATTTGAGCAAGATAGGCGTCAATATCGAGGAGAGCAGGATGATGAGGATGACGAAGGGGAACACGGCAGGGTCCACAAGCCCGCACGCGACCCCTTTTTCTGTGCAGATGAGCACGACTTCGGCGCGGACCATCATGCCGAGCCCGACGCGGAAGGAGTCGTGGAAGGAGAATTTACACAGCTTCGCGCCCGCGCCGCAACCCAAAAGTTTTCCGAGGAGCGCCGCCACAACGTACACGCACCCGAACGCGAGGAAGGGCAGGGTGATCTGCGAGAAATATTCGATATTCGCAATGCCGATGTTGGCAAAGAACACGGGGGAGAAGAAGAGATACCCCATCGTGTCCACCTTGTTCTCGATGTAAGGGGTTTCGGAGAGGGTACCGCCGAGGAGGATCCCCGCAAGATAGGCGCCCGTGATGTCCGCAACGCCGAAGAGTTTTTCTGCGCAGTAGGCGTACACAAAGCAGGCGACGAGGGAGAGAATGGGCACCCTGCGGTTGTGGGGGGCCTTGCGCTCCATCACGTCAAAGACTTTTCTCAGTCCCACGCCGAGTGCGATGAAGATGACAAAGAAGAGGATGATTTTGATGACGACGAGCCCCGCGTTGGGGGAGAACCAATGCCAGCCGACCGCCTCGCCCTCTCCGCCCGAGGCAAAGCCCGTCAGAACGGACAGAATGATGATGCCGACGACGTCGTCGATGACCGCCGCCGCCACGATGGAGGTGCCCACCTTGCTCTCGAGTTTGCCGAGTTCTTTCAAAACGGCCACCGTCACCGAGACGGAGGTCGCCGTCAGAATGGCGCCATAGAAGAGGTTTGAAAGGACGTTTTCAAACCCGAAGAAGAGGGAGGAAACGAGCCAGCCGAAGAGCATGGGCACAACGACGCCCATTCCCGTGATGACGATCGAGGCAACGCCCGTCGATTTGAGTTGTTTGAGGTCGGTGCCGAGCCCTGCGGAGAACATGATGAGCACGACGCCGAGTTTGCTCATGACTTGCAGGGTAAAGGAGACTTCCTCCGCAAAAAAGGCGTTTTGCAGAGGTTCCCAGGGGATATACTTCAAAAGACCGATCAAAATGCCTGCCACGAGCATACCGATGACGGTGGGCATTCCGATACGGTGCGCGCCCAATCCCATGAGTTTGCCGAGGCAGAGGATCAGCGCCAAGGGGAGTAAAACTTCAAAGGCTTCCATGACCATTCCTTCATATTTCAACGAACGCATATATTATAATCCTTTTAAGAAAAAAAGCAACGAAATTGAGGCGTCTTTTCGATTTTTCCAAAGAACGCTTGTCAAGCGAACATTTTCGTGTTATAATGGTACATGAGATTTTTTTGAATCGCAGATTTTCGAGGACCGAACCATGCAATTTACACCCATTCCCATCGAACGGGACAGGGCAAGGCAGATGAGCCCCGTCGTACTCGCCTTTGTGGGAGACGCCGTTTATACCCTCTATGTCCGGCAGAGTTTGGCGCTCTCCGCGGGATATAAGACGGGGGAGCTCAACAGGCGCGCCTCCGAAGTCGTCTCCGCGCACGGACAGAGCGGGGACCTCGAGCATATTCTGCCCAAACTTACCGAGGAAGAGGAGGCCGTCTATCACCGCGGCAGGAACGCCAAAAAGGCGACGAAGAGCAAGCACGCGACGGTGGGGGAGTATGCCCGCTCCACGGGGCTCGAGGCGGTGGTCGGCTACCTCTATCTGACGGGGCAGAACGACAGGATCTTACAACTTTTTTTTGAGGAAAAGACAGAGGGCTAAATGAAAACTTACGGCAGAAACGCCGTTTTGGAATTGCTCAAAACGGACAAAACGATAGAGAAAATTCTCCTTGAAAAGGGCGCGCAGGGGACGCTCGGCAAAATTTTCGCCGAGGCCCGCAAAAAGAATATCCGCGTGCAGTTCGTGGAGAGGACCGTGCTCGACAGGGAATGTCCCGACGGGCGGCACCAAGGGACGGTGGCGCTGACCACCGACTTCCGCTATACCGAACTTTTCGATTTTTTCGGCGGGGAGGAGAGCCTTGTGGTGCTCTGCGACGGCATTGAGGACGTGCATAACCTCGGCTCGATCCTGCGGGTCGCGGAGTGTGCGGGAGCGGACGGGGTCGTCATTCCGTCCTCCAAGAGCGCAAGCGTCACAGAGGCGGTCGTGCGCATCTCGGCGGGCGCGGCGGAGCACATCAAAGTCGCAAAGGTCCCCTCGATAAATTATGCCATCGACGAACTCAAAAAGGCGGGCTATTGGGTGTACGCGCTCGAGGCGGGCGGCGAAAGCATTTACGACAACAAACTTACGGGGAAGGTCGCGCTCGTCGTCGGCGGCGAGGACAGCGGCGTGAAGCGGCTGACAAAGGAGAAGTGCGACAAGACGCTCTCCCTGCCGCTCTTCGGAAAGGTAAACTCCCTCAACGCCTCCGTGGCGCTCGGGATCGCAGTGTATGAGGTGGTGCGTGCAAGGCTCGGAAAGTGACGAAGCGCTCGTAAAGAGGGCGCAGGGCGGGGACAGAGAGGCGACCGAAAAACTTCTCCGCCGCCATATGAATCTCGTGCTTGCCCGCGCGCGGCAGTTCTTTCTTGCGGGAGGTGACACCGACGACCTCGTGCAGGAGGGAATGATCGGGCTGTATTCCGCCATCAACGAATACGACGGGCGGGAGGGGAAGAGTTTCAAAAACTTCGCCTATCTGTGCGTGACGCGGCAAATTCTCGACGCCGTAAAGCGTTCGAGCCGCCTCAAAAACAGCCCGCTCAACAATTCCGTCTCCCTCTTCGACCCGCACCTTGAGGAGTTCGTGGGAGAGGAGGACCCCGAGGCCTTTTTGCTTGACGACGAATCGCGCGCGGAGTTCCGTTTGAAACTTATGAAAGTTCTCTCCGACTTCGAGTTCCGCGTCATGACCATGTATCTCGAGGGTATGAGTTATCTCGACATCTGCGAGGCGACGGGCAAGGACATCAAGAGCGTCGATAACGCTTTGGCGCGGGCAAAGCGGAAATTGATCGGATATTTGAAGTAACATTCCTCCCGCAAAAGAGAACAGATAATGTATTCGAATCCCTATCTTCATGTACAGGCATTACAACTCGTTCTGTTGATTTTCGCGCCCCTCGGAGCCTATGCGACCTACAAGAACAGAACGCTCTCGTTTTTGGCCGTTTACGGCGTGGCGGTCTGGTTCCTTGTTTTCAAGGGGACGGAATACGCAGGGTCGCACAGTCTGCCCATGGATATCAGCGCAATCTGCTATTTCCTGTACATTCTGAGCGTATTTCTTCCCTTGCGCCCCTTAAAGGCCGCCGCCGCGCAGATCGCAGGGCTTTGCGGCGTGGTCTACGGGCTCGTCATGTTCTATGCGCCCCAGATCTTTTCGACGCGGGATCCCAACGAGATGACCTTTTATCTTGCCGTCGTCAATCATTCCCTCCTCTTTTTCGGAGGGCTGGCGATGTTCGGCCACATCCCGTTCGGGAAGGCGGATTTTTTGTGGACGCTTGCGGTCATCGGCGTCATCATTGCCTATATCGAGATCTGCGTGTCGATGGGCGTTGCCGAGGGGAACGCCGTGTTTTCCAAGATCGTCGACGGGTCGATCATCCTGCTTGCCGCGCCGAACTTCACCATGCAGTGGTGGTATTACGTGCTCTACTATCCCATCGTATTCGGTCTGCTCGGGCTTTGGATCGCACTGAGTTACGCGATCAACTGTAAGGCCGTCAAACCAAGACAAAAAATCGGCTTTTTTGCCGTTTAAGGAGTTCTATGCACCTTTCACTATACCGAAAATTCCGTCCGCAGTCCTTTGAGGAAATGGTGCGGCAGGAACATGTCGTCACCGTTTTGAAGAATCAGATCGAAACGGGGACGGTGGGGCACGCCTATCTCTTCTGCGGTCCCCGCGGCACGGGAAAAACTTCCGTCGCCCGCATCTTCGCGCGCGCGGTGAACTGCGAGGAGCCCAAAAACGGCTCTCCCTGCGGCGTTTGTCCCACCTGCCGAGCTCTTGCGCAGGGGAGCCTTGACATCGCCGAGATCGACGCGGCGTCCAACAACGGCGTCGCCGAGATGCGCGATTTGCGGGAAAAAGTGCAATATCCGCCCGTCACGGGCAAATATAAAGTGTATATCGTGGACGAAGTGCACATGCTCACGGACAGCGCGTTCAACGCTCTCTTGAAAACGCTCGAGGAGCCGCCCGCGCACGCCATCTTTATTTTGGCGACCACCGAGCCGCACAAGATCCCCGCGACCATTCTCTCCCGCTGTATGCGGCTGGACTTCAAACTGCTTCCCGAAGAGGACCTCGAAAACCACTTAAAGCGCATTTTGAAGGAGATCGGCAAGGAGTACGAGGAGGAGGCGGTCTCCGCGATCGCCCGCGCGGGGGCGGGGAGCGATCGTGACATGCTCTCCATCGCCGAAATGTGCCTTGCCTACCAAGAGAAACTCACCTATGAAGGGGTGACGGCGGTGCTCGGTGCGGCCGATTTCAACGAGACGGCTTCGCTCTGCGAGGCGGTGCTTTCTCTCGACATGCCCGCCGCCATCGAAAGGACGGAATCTGTTCTTTCGGCGGGGAAGTCGGTGGGGGTGCTCTGCCGCGACCTGCTCGAAATGCTCAACCGCGTGGCGATCGCCAAGACCTGCCGCACGGCCGAAAAACTTTTGTCCCTTCCCAAAACGCAGTTTGCGCGCGTCCGCGAGATCGCGCTGAAGTCGGACGGCAGGGCGATCTTGCGTGCGACCGAAATTTTGGCGCGCACAGAAACGGACCTGAGGCTCGTCTCTTCGCCCCGCATTTGTTTGGAGACGGCGATCATGAAGATCTCCGTGCCCGCCGCCGACGACAGCGTGGACGCCCTTACCGTGCGCCTAAATGCCCTCGAACAGCGTTTGAAGGAGGGAAATTTCGTGTCCGCTTCCGTTCCCGCGCCCGTTTCCGAACCGAGCGCGCCCCAAGCGCAACAGAGTGCGCCTGCAAAGACCGTCCCCGAAGAGCCCCAGAGCGAGGAATACGAGTTCCCCACGGAGGAGCCCGTATTCGAGGAGGCCTTCTTCCCCGACGCGCCCGCAAACCCCGTTCCTTTTGTAAAGACGCCGAAGAGAGAACCGATCAAAGAACCGATTACAGAGCCGCCGAAACCTGCCGAAAAGCCGCAAGCAATGGCTCCGGCGGGCGGAATGAGCGCGGAGATCGCATTCGGAAAGTTCATGCGCCTTCTGCGCAAGACGAGCAAAAACGGCGTGCTCTTTACGATGTGCATGGACCTCGAGGCGAAGTACGAAGGGGACACCCTCGTGCTCTATACCGAGAGCGAGACGGTTTTCCGCTCCCTTTCCAAGGCAGAACACGCCGCGGTCATCTCCGAAGTCTTTTCGGGGCTCGGCATCACTTCCTATGCGGTAAAACTCAAGGGCGCGCCGCAAAAAAGCGGAAATGCCCTCGACCAATTCAAGAAAGATTTCGGGAACTATCCCGTCGAGATCAAATAAAGGAGAATCATGGCAAATAATTTCAACAGAGGCGGCGCGGGCATGGGGGGAATGCAGAACCTCATGAAGCAGGCGCAGAAAATGCAGGAAGAAATGGCGCAGACCGAGAAACTGCTCGAGGAGTGGGAGATCGTCGGAACGAGCGGCGGCGAGGCGGTCGTCGTCTATATGAACGCGAAAAAGATCATCGACGGCATCGAGATCGACAAGTCGGTCATCGACCCCGAGGACGGGGAGATGCTCGAGGACCTCGTGCTTGCCGCCATTCTCGACGGCTACAAAAAGGCGGACGAGGTGTACAACGAGAAGATGGGCAAGTTCAACATGGGCGGTCTGGGAGGTCTCATTTAAGTGGAGGTCTTTATCGAACCCATCGGCAGGCTCATCAACGAGTTCTCCAAACTGCCGGGCGTCGGAAAAAAGACGGCGCAACGCTATGCCTATAAGATCATCAACATGTCCGAGCAGGAGGCGCGGGACTTTGCCGACGCCATCGTGGGCGCAAAACGCAAAGTGCGCTTCTGCAAGATCTGCGGCAATTTCAGCGAGGAGGACACCTGCGAAATTTGCAAACAGCGCGATCCCTCCGTCATCTGCGTCGTAAAGGAGCCGAAGGACGTCATCGCGCTCGAAAAACTGCACGAATTCAAGGGCGTCTACCACGTCCTGCACGGCGTGCTCGACCCCATGAACGGCGTCTCCGCAAACGACATCCGCATCCACGAACTTCTTCTGAGGGTGCAGGAGGGGGACGTGAAAGAGGTCATCATGGCGACCAACCCCGACGTGGAGGGGGAGGCGACCGCTATGTACATCGCCAAACTGTTAAAGCCCTTCGAGGTGAAGGTCACGCGGCTCTCGCGCGGCATTCCGATCGGCTCCGAACTCGAATATACCGATGAGGTGACGCTTGCGCGCGCCCTCATCGAACGCAAGGAAATATAGAATATGAAAATAAGTGTGCTCGGTTGCGGCAGATGGGGGAGTTTTATCGCGTGGTACCTCTCCCGCAAGGGGAACGAAGTCATCAGCTGGGGTCCCGAGGAGGATGCCTCCTACCGCATTTTGAAGGAGACGGGAAAGAACGAATACGTCTCCCTCGACGAAAAAATAGATTTGACTTGCGACCTCGAAAAAGCGGTCACGCGCGCGGAGATCATTGTCATCTCCATTTCCTCGCAGGGGTTACGCGGCTTTATGCAACGGGTGATAAAGTATCCCGTCGCGGACAAAATTTTCGTGCTCTGCATGAAGGGAATCGAGGTGGATACGGGCAAGCGGCTCTCCGAGATCCTCGTGGAGAGCGGCATTTCTCCCGATAAAATCGCAGTCTGGGTGGGCCCGGGGCACATCCAGAGTTTTGTGCAGGGGATCCCCAACTGCATGGTCATCGACTCCGCCAACGAAAGATTGAAGCGGACGCTTGCCGACGATTTTCGGAGCGACCTCATCCGCTTTTATTACGGCGAGGATCTCATCGGCACCGAGATCGGCGCGGCGGCAAAGAACGTGATGGGCATTGCCGCGGGTGCGCTCGACGTCATCTGCGTGCCCCTCAAAGGCCCCCTTATGTCGCGCGGGGCGCGCGAAGTGGCGCGGCTCATCAAGGCGATGGGGGGGAACGAACTCTCCGCCTATGGTCTTGCCCACCTCGGCGACTATGAAACGACCCTCTTTTCTCCCTATTCCCACAACCGCATGTACGGGGAGATGCTTGCAAAGGGGCAGCGCTTCGAAAAACTCGCGGAGGGGGTGCCCACCTCCAAGGCGATGAAATTTTTGGGCGAAAAATATCACGTGGAACTCCCCATCACCGAAGTCGTCTACAATGTCTGTTACGGTCAGGCGGGGAACGACGGCGAACGTTGCCGCGCGGCGATCTCCACCCTCTTTTCCCGTTCGCCCAAAACCGAAATGTATTAAAAGGGACGAAAAAGCCGAATTTTCGGCAAAAAAATTTTGAAAAATCGCGTCGAATGCTTGACAAAGTGTATTCTTTCGTATAAAATATGTTTGTTAGGCTTCTTTCGGGGGTTTAGCTCAGTTGGCTAGAGCGCATGCTTGACGTGCATGAGGTCACAGGTTCGAGCCCTGTAGTCCCCACCAAAAACTCTGTATATCGTGCTGTTTCTTTTGTTACGCCGATATGTGGGGTTTTTATTTTTTACAACGATAAACAATGCTTACATTTTTTACAGTATATAAGAAAACCGTTGACTTTTGCCGAAAAATTTGCTACAATAAGTCCAAATCTTTATAGGGAGAGTCATTATGACCCAAAATACCGAACAGAAAAAACCTTCCGACAAGCGCAAGATCGTTTGGATCATGAACATCGTGGTCGCCGTTCTGTGCGTCTTGGCCATCGTTTGTCATTTCTTCCCCCCGGTGTGGCAGATCAATCTTACATACACCATCACCGCCGAACAGTTTGAGGAACTGACGAAAGACAGCGGATTCGACTTCGACGCCAATGACGTCATCGGCGAGGAGGGCAAACCCATCGAGATCTCCGTTGCGCTCAACGCAGGGCACGTTCTCGGCTCCTTCTCCGCAGGCGAGGCCACGGTGGACAACATCGTCGACTCCAATGTGGATAACATCGTCGTCCAACTCGGCGGCACCTTGAACGAGATCGCAAAAAGCGCGGTGAAGTCGGTCGCCAAAAACACCGTTAAGAACGAGGTGAAGGAAAACGTCAAAAAACGCCTTACCAAGGAAGGGGAGGAGATGAGCGAAGAGGAAGTCCAGCAAAAGCTCGACGACCTCGGCTTTACCGATGATTACATCAGTGAAAAGACGGACCAGATCATCGACGACGTGTTCGAGGGCGGCAAGGACATCGACCAAGTCACCGAGAACATCATGGATACCGTGGATGAAGTCTACAAAGATTTCCGCGAGAATTCCGCGGGGAAAGAAGATTTGGAAGAGTTCCATGACATCGAGCTTTCCGAAGAGGACAAAGCGGCGATCGAGGACACCGTGAAAAAGACTTTGGAAGATCTTGCCAAGGAGGACGGCACCATCGACCCCGATGAACTCATTGCCGAACTTCTCTCCCAGGCTCTGGACGCGATGGGAAATAAAGACAAGAACCCAGACAGCAATAACGGGAACGACGATGAGACTGCTTCGCTCGGCATCGTCTCTTTGGCAGACGGCGAAAGCGATGGAAGCAGCAGCCAAGAGAAACTTGCCGCCTCCCTCAAGAATATGTTGAACAGCGTCATCGGAGATGATATCCGCAGTATCGCCGTGTACGTATTTTACGGAATGGCTGGGCTCATGCTTCTCTCCATGCTTCCTTGGGTGTATGTCCTCATCAAGTTGCTCGTGAAGTTCCTCAAGAAGGATCCCAACCCCACTGTGAAACTTGCAGTTCCCATTTGGCTCGGCTGGCTCTTCTTCTTCATTCTCGTGGCGGTTCCCACCATCGCGCTTTGGGTCTTGCAGATGCCCGCCTTTGCGGACCTGCTTGCCTCTGTGCCTTACCTGTCCTCGATGAGCTTCTCGATCTCCTCGCTGAGTTGCATTTCGGCGATCTGCGCGCTCTGCGTGTTCGGGATCTCCATCTATTACATCGTCGTGCGCAAGCAGATGAAGAAGGAAGCGCAAACCCCTTCAAGCGGCAATACGAATCCGTCCGTGCAGGAAGAGGTCGCCGTTTCGGAAGAATAAACAAACAAAAAACGTCCCCGCCCGAAAAGCGGGGATATTTTTGCCGCTGTGGCGAAACCGGCAGACGCGCGGGACTTAGAATCCCGTGGTAGCGATACCGTGCAAGTTCAAATCTTGTCAGCGGCACCACGTCGCCGCAAGGCACATTTGGCCCTTGTCTAACCGCAAGGGCTTATTTTTATGCCGTCCCTCCTCCGCACTAAGGAGGCAGGCGGAACCCCCTCCAATGGAGGGGGACTAAGGGGGTGGATAAACTCTCGGCGCCCCTGCAGGGGAGCTGTCGAGGCGCCAGCCGAGACTGAGGGGTTTTTAAGAGCTTGTAGAAACCCTTTCGGCACTGCGTGCCACTTTCCCTAGAAGGGACAGCAGGGGGGTGGAACCCGCACTCAACAAACCTTCCTCCATTGGAGGGGGACTAAGGGGGTGGATAAACTCTCGGCGCCCCTGCAGGGGAGCTGTCGAGGCGCCAGCCGAGACTGAGGGGTTTTTCGAGAGCATGTAAAAAACCCTTTCCCCCGCTTCGCGGGTACTTTCCCTACAAGGGACAGCAAGGGGGGTGGAACCCGCACTCAACAAAACCCCCTCCAATGGAGGAGGACTAAGGAGGTGGACACCCGCCAGACTGCCATTTGATTTTTTGTCACGTTTGGACTTGATTTATTTGCGGTTCTATGCTATAATCAAAGCAATAAATCGGAATTTGTAGGAGCATCAATGAAAAAATTACTTTATCTGATGGGTAGTATTGAGGCGATCATCGGAATTTTACTTATCTGCGTCGTTGCATTCATTTACGATTTGGATAATTATTATTCCATATCGCTTCCACTTGTATCTGTTCTTGCAGTTGTTCTGATCGTTGCAGGTGTCGTGCAGATCGTTCTTGCATTTATGAAGAACCCGAAAGAATAAATTTCAATTTAGCAAGAAAAGCGAGGGCGGTTTGTCCTCGCTTTTTCGGAACAATTTAATTTTACCCCCTCCAATGGAGGGGGACTAAGGGGGTGGGGCGTGTTCTATTTACGGCATTCCGCCCCGTAACTCCCGTGCGTCATTCCGAGCCGTATAAGTACTAACGAAGTTCGACATGGACAGTCCCCGAGGGAATCTTGCTACGTCCAAGTTTGCTTAAAACCAAACCCAAACGTACCAAGATGCCTTCGCGGATTTGCTAAAACGGACTGCGTAAATACATTTCGGCTCAGCATGACGCTTTGAGCGCAAAAACGCAACTCCCTCCTCGGGAGGGGGACAAAGGGGGTGGGCAACGCCCGCCAGAGTGCCATTTGATTTTTTGCCCCGCTTGGACTTGATTTATTTGCGGTTCTATGCTATAATCACATTATTATAAACAGGAATTTAGTGGAGAAGTGAATTATGAAAAAATTTGTAAGTATAATCATTGCAACGGTAACATTGATATTATGTTTTGCATTATCTGCTTGCGGAGATAAATATGTAAGCCATTATAGTGCTATGCTGATGGTAAGGGAAAATACCTCAAATAAAGCGTCCGGTTCATTTGATAGTTTTAGCGGAACATACGTAATAAAATTGAAAAACAATGACGCAGACGAGGTTTTTATAACTTATGAAGCGACATTGGGAGAAGGAAATATAAAAGTTTCCTATGATTATAATGATGAAAAGCTGAACTTATTTGACATTGAAACCGACGGTTCTGTTGATGGTAAAACCGAAACTTTTACAGGCAATAAAACGATTTATATCATCATTGAATCAGACGGTAAATGCAACGACGGCAGTTTTTCGTTCGTTTTGGAAAAATCAGAGAAATAAATTTCAATTAAGTGGAAAGGAAAGAATGGAAGATAAAAAGATATTACTTGATAATATTAACAAAATTCATACCAAATTTTGGTATAAACTATATGTGTCGGGAGGTACCTATGACGCGGATCGAAACGATTGAAATGGCGGCGTAGACGTTCGTCGGCGACGGAATAAATGCCCGTCAAAATTTTTTTGAAAAATTTACGCTAAACAGTTGACAAGGGGAGGAAAACGTGATAAGATAGATTATGGAAACGGTTCCATGACAAACTTCCCCCTAAAAAGTCATAAAAAAGTTTCCGAAAAGGGCGCTTCTCAGAGCGCTCTTTTGTTTTTCTCAAAAAAATTTTTGTGTTTTTTTGAAAAATTTTCTCCAAAACTGTTGACAAGACACAATCAGCGTGCTATACTGTGCTTGATTGGAAACGGTTCCATTTATTTTTTGGACATAGTTGGAAACGTTTCCAAAGAATAAGGCAAAAAATATTAGGAGGTAAATTATGAAAAAAGCAGGGGCGATCCTTCTTGCGGCAGTGATGGGCGTCACGATGGCGGCGACATTCTCGGCGTGCGGCGAGGAAAACGGCGGCGATACGGGGACGACCAAGACGGTAAAAGTCTGGCTCCACAAATCGCAGACAGAGGACGAAGGCAAGACGTACAAGGCAATCGAAGAACTTTTCAACGAAGCCGACTACAAGACGAAGGACGGCAAGGACATCGTGATGAAGATCGAGTTCAAGAGCAATTCCGACCAGCTGCAAACAGCGATCAACTCCGAGATGTCCATGGGCGGAGGCGCGGGGCTTCCCGACGTGTTCGCGCTCGACGCTCCCTACGTTGCCTACTATGCCAACAGCCGTTCGAGCGTCATCGTTCCCATCGACGACTACATCACCGCAGAGGAGAAGGCGGACTATGTGGACAGCGTCATCGAGCAGTCTACATACGAGGGCAAGCTGTACGCGCTCTCGGGAGCGGACGCACCCGGCGGTCTTTACTATAATAAAGAACTCCTCGCAAAAGTGGGGCTCACCCCCGGCACTGCGGAAAATCCGTGGAGCTGGAAGGACCTTGCAAACGCCGTGAAAAAGCTCAAAGCGGCAGGGGAGCCTTACCGCGTCCAGCTGAGCTTGGGCTTCGGCGGAAACGAGGGGCTCATGTATTTGCACTCGCCGCTCATCTATTCGGCAGGCGGTGAATTTGCGGGAGCCGACGGCAAAGTCAAGGCAAGCCTCACTTCCGATAAATCTCTTGCAGGGCTCAATATGCTCACCGATTTTGTGCAGCAGAGCAAATCGGATACCGACTCGTGGATCTACACGGGTACCAACGAGAACGCGTTCCCCGCAGGGGAGATCGCCTTCCAGGTGTTCGGACCGTGGCTCACCCGCACCATTTCCAAGAACTACAAAGATTTTGAGGACAAATACGACGTCATGCCCTATCCCGTCTACGAGGACGCAAACGGAAAGGGGACGGTCGCAACTCCCTGCGGTAGCTGGGGCTTTGCGGTGACCAAGGCGGCAAGGGATGTGGACGCCGCGGCGCAGGTCGTGAAATTCCTCACGGGCGCGGAGGCGAGCGAACTGCTCTATGACAGCATCGGCACCTTCCCCACCCATAAATCCGTGCTCGATGCGGCGGAAGATTTCAACAGCGGTGCTTTGAAGTCGTTTGCTACATTGCTTACCGACACGGCAAAGGCGCGTCCGAAGCTGACGAACTACAACAAGCTCCGCGACGCCTATGCAAAGATCATCGACTACATCAACAGCCATGCGGGAGAGGCGCAGTTCGACCTCAGAAGTTATATCGAGCAAGAGGCGAACGGTGTTGACTGATTCAAAGCAAGTCCAAGAGGCGGGCAGCATATTGCCCGCCCCTGCGGAAAACAGCACGGCGGGGGAGCGTAAGCGCAAAAGTCCCAACCGTCATTTCCGCCTCTTCGGAAAGGACTATCGGCTCATCGACTCGCTCATCGGTCTCGGGTTTTTGGCTCCCGCCCTGATCCTCGGGATCATCTTCGTGATCGCACCGATCGTCGTTTCCCTCTCCTATGCGTTTACGGATGCATATCTGCTCAATCTCAGCACGGCAAAGTGGAACAATTTCGCCAACTTCGGCACGGTGTTCACCGACCCCAAAATGTGGAATGCGCTCGGAAACACCTGTCTCTTTGTTGTCATTGCAGTGCCGTTGCAACTCGGCATCGCGCTCGGGCTTGCGCTTCTGCTCAATAAGGACGTTAAGGGCAACACCTTCTACCGCTGGGCATATTTCTGCCCCGTCATGCTCTCGCTCGCGGTCACTTCCTTCCTTTGGATGAACCTTCTCAACGAGCAGGAGGGGCTCTTCAACGGGCTTCTCATGAGTATGGGCATGAAGGATCCCAAGAACTTTTTGGGCTCCGACTACGGAATGTACGCCATTGTCATCGTGTCCGTCTGGCAGGGCGCGGGGTATCAGATGCTCATCTTCCTTTCTGGGCTGAAAAACATCGAGCCCGCTCTCTATGAGGCGGCGTCGTTGGACGGCGCAAACAAGTGGCAGCAGTTCGTACATATCACCCTGCCCGCCATTCTGCCCACGACCTCTTTCGTGCTCGTCACCATGCTCATCGGCGCCTTCCGTCTCATCACGCAGCCCATGATCATGACCCCTCAGGCGGCCGCAGACGTCAACGGAAGAGAGACGACCATGACGATGAGCTGGTACATCTACACACAGGGTCTTACCTATTCCGAGGTGGGCTATTCGAGCGCGATCGCGCTTGTCTACACCGTGTTTCTTGCGACGATCGCACTCACGCTCCGCAAGGTCATGGACGTCAAGGACTGATAGGGGGTATCGAAAATGTCTGCAACATTGATCATGAAAAAACGCACTCCCGTCTTAGACGTCGTGGAACAACAGGTCGATCCCGTGAAAACGGAGGAACTCGGCGGCGCGGAGAAAATTTTCGCCGCAAAGCCCAAGAAAAAGTGGACGGCGAAGCGGATCGCCGCGCGCGTTTGTCTGTATTTTTGGATGAGCGTGCTCGCCGTCATCTTTCTCTTCCCCGTCTGGTGGATGATCGTCAATTCCATGAAATCCAACACCGAGCTCGTTGCACAGCTCTCCTCGATGCGCACCTTCCTCCCCGGGAACATCAAAGAGTGGTTCGCGTCGTATGCAAACTTGTTCACGTTTACGGCGTTTGTCAACCCCGAAACGGGCGGCAGTCTCATGGGACGCGCCATTCTCAACAGCATTCTCTACTGCGCGATCACGGTCGCGGGGGTGCTCCTCGTTAACTCGCTTGCGGCGTATGCGCTCTCTCGGCTCAAATTCCCGGGCTCGGGCGTCATCACGACCGTTGTGCTGTTGCTCATTCTCGTGCCTGTGGAGACGTCCATCGTTCCCCAGATCGTCATCTTGACCAAACTCGGACTGCTCCTTCCCGCCACCCGTGTGATCGGCTATCTCATCCCCGGGCTCGTCAGTCCCTTCTACATCTTCATGTTCCGTTCCTACTTCGTGGGAATGCCCAAAGAACTCGAAGAAGCGGCGGAGATCGATGGCGCAGGAAAGCTGAGGACCTTCTTTGTCATCATCATTCCGCTCTCCAAGGCGATCTTTGCAACGGTTGCGATCTTCACCTTCATGGGCGCATGGAACGATTACGTCTTTGCACAGTACATCTTCGCCTCCAATGCGGAAATGATGCCCTTGCAGGTATTCCTGCAACAGGTCAACAACGTGCAACCCAAGGATACTTCCATGGTCATGGCGGCGCTCACCATTTCCACCGTCCCGATCGCCATCGTGTATATCTTCTGCCAGCGGTATATCGTGGAAGGGGTATCCTTCTCCGGTCTCAAATAAGGGAGGATTCAAATGAAAAGAAAAATTCTCATTCCCGTATTGCTCGTCTCCGCGCTTGCGCTTTCTATGGCGGGGCTTGCGGCCTGCGGCGGGAACAATGACCCCGATAAGGACAGTTTGCTCCTTCATCTCACCTTCGACGAGGGGAGCGGCAATACCGTCAAGGACGAGGCGGGCAAGCAAGAGGACGCGACGGTACAGTATGTGTTCAACGATCCCGTCTATCAGGACGAGCCGCAGGACCCCCAGTGGAGGGAGAGCGGCGCGGTGGGGGGAAGCCTCCTCTTCGACGGCTATTCCAACTTCGTCCGCTATCACTATGACGACGTCAAAATTTCAGGCGGAGCCTTTACGGTGGAGGCGTGGGTCGCACCCCGCATGTTCGAGTGGGACGATCCGAATGGCGTGGAAAACGACAGCGAGTATCTCACGGGCATCGCGGCGCAGTACGACGCGGAACAAAACCAAGGGTTTCTGCTCGGCTACCAGCGCCACGGCGCATGGAGCTTTCAGGTAGGGCTCGGCGACCGCTTCATCAAGGTGTGGGACGACGGACATCCTCTTGTCAAGTACGAGTGGAACCACGTCGCCGCGACCTTCGACGGCACGTCGGGCGCCATCAAAATGTACCTCAACGGCGAGGAGATCGCAAGCAAGTTCGTCTATGAAAACGCCGCGATCGAGGGCTGTGACGACTTCCTCTACATCGGCAGAAATCCGCACTGTTTCAGCACGGCGACGGGCAACTGCAACTTTGTCTCGGGGCTGATGGACGATGTAAAATTCTACAAGACCGCCGTCTCCGCCGAGAACATCAAGAGTTACTACGAAAGCTGCCTTAAAGACGGAAAGCCTGCGGAGATCACCTTCGAGGACATTTGGCTTCAGAACATCCTCACCGAGGACTATCATAAGCCGCAATATCACGGCGGCCCCTACCAGCATTGGATGAACGAGCCGCACGCGCCCATCTATTACAAACCCGAGGGGAGCGACGTTGGCAAATATCATCTGTTCTTCCAGTTCAATCTGACCGGTCCCTATTTCCGCAACATCTGCTGGGGGCACCTCGTCTCCGACGACATGGTGAATTGGACGCCTCTCAAAGAAGTCATCACGCCCACGGCGGGGACGGTCGTTCCCGACGGCGTGTGGTCGGGCGGCTCCACTTACGATTCCGACGGCGTTCCCGTGCTCTTCTTCACGGCGGGCAACGACAGCTGGAGAGATTCGGGCGACGGCCTCGTCGGCAATCAGAATATCGGCATTGCCCGTCCCAAGGACCCCTCCGATCCCAACCTCACCGAATGGGTGGTGGAGGACGAATACGCCATCAAGCAGAAGGCCGGGCAGGGGAAAGCCGGCGATTTCCGCGACGCGTTCGTCTATCAGGACAAGGCGGCAGGGACATGGTACATGCTCATCTGTTCCGCGTCCACCAACACGAACGGCGGCACCGCGCTCCTCTATACGACGACGGACGACAGTTTCACGAATTGGACCTACCGAGGGCAGGTGTACGAGATCAAAAATCAACCCTCCGACCTCGGTCTTACTTGGGAACTTCCCATTTTGCTCCCCGTCAAAAACGACGACGGCAGTATCGAAAAGTGGTTCTTTGCCTTCTCGCCCGCTCCCGCAGACAAGGCGGACAACGACATCTTCTACTTCGTGGGGAATTTCAACCAGACGACCTATCGTTTCGAGCCAGACGCAAGTTTCATTGTGGACGGCCAGCCGACGCCCCGCCGTTTTGACTTCGGCAACAACGTGTTCACGGGTCCCTCGGCGTTCATCGACCCCGTCTCGGGCAAGGTGTATATGTTCTCCATCATGCAGGACCAGCGGCAGCCCAACGCGCAGTACAGCGCGGGCTGGGCGCACACCGTGGGGCTTGCAAGGGAGATCTATCTCAGGGACGACGGGCTCGATCTCGGCATCCGCCCCGTAAAGGCGCTTGAAAAGTACGAAAAACAGACGCTCGCGGAAGGGGAGAACCTCACAATTTCCGAGGCGAACGAAAAGCTCTCCTCCGTCAAGGGCGACATGCTCCACATTCAGCTCACCGTCAAGAAGAACGGCGCGAAGAATTTCGGCGTCCGTCTCCGCACCAACGGCTCGACGGAATATGCGGACTTCTACTGCAATTTCGAGAGCGGAAGGCTCGGGACAAGTCTCCTCGGCGGCGAACGCAAGCTCAGTACCGCCAGCGACAACTATGACAGCTACACCTTCGGCGATACGGTCACGATCGACATCTATGTTGACCGCTCCCTTACCGAGGCGTTCTATGACGGATACAAAGCCGTGACGGCGCGCTTTTATCCCGAGGACAGAAACAGCATGGGACTCTCCCTGTACGCGGAGGGCGACGCGCAGATCGTCAGCCTCCATGTTGCGGAGATGAAGTCCATCTATGCCTGAGCCGTCACTTCCTCCCCCCGATCCCCGCCGCGGAACAACTGCGGCGGAGTGCGGAGAGAACAAAATAATCATTCAGGTGACAATATGAAAAAGACGAAAGCGGCGGACGCGTACATCGAAGCGCACAAATTGGGAAAAACCGCCTATCGCCATACCTATCACATCATGCCGCCCGTCGGTTGGATGAACGACCCGAACGGCCTTTCGTATGCGTTCGGAAGGTACCACTTCTTCTATCAGTTTCATCCGTATGCGGCGGCGTGGGGCCCCATGCACTGGGGACATTATATCTCAAAAGACATGATCAAGTGGGAATTCGCTCCCACGGCGATCGCCCCCGACGAGCCTTACGACAAGGACGGCTGTTTTTCGGGCGGCGCGATCGAGAAGGACGGGAAACTGTACCTTCTGTACACTGCGGTTTCGGGCGCGCTCCAACAGCAGGCGCTCGCCGTCTCCGGGGACGGGGAAACCTTTGAAAAGCGGGGGCTCGTGATTTCGGCGAAGGACCTTCCTTCGGACGCCTCCGAAACCAACTTCCGCGACCCCAAAGTCTTTGAAAAAGATGGAGCGTATTATGCGCTCATCGGCTCCAAAAACAGGAGCGGCGCGGGGCAAGTGCTCCTCTACTTATCAAACGACCTCGAAAATTGGCGCTTTGTCGGCTGTCCGTACCGCACCGACGGCGACGAACTCATGTGCGAGTGCCCCGACGCCTTCACGCTCTCGGGAAAGGACGTGCTTCTCACAAGCATCCAATTTTTGCACCGCGACGGCTGGCGCAACGAGAATGTGCACACCGCGCGCTATCTTACGGGCGAACTCGACCTCTCGGACGGGAAATTCTATTCGGAGATCGAGGACGAAGTGGACAGCGGGTTCGATTTTTACGCCCCGCAAACCTTCTTGACGCCCGACGGCAGACGGGTGATGATCGCATGGATGCAGATGTGGGACAGAACTTACGTCACCGCTTCCGAGGGCTGGGTGGGGGCGGCGACCCTTCCCCGCGAACTCTTTATCAAGAACGGCAGACTGTATCAACAGCCCGTAAAAGAGATCGAAAGCTACCGGCAAGCCCCCGTCGTGGTCGATAACGTCTCCGTTCTCGGCGAACGCGTCATAGAGGGGGTAAAGGGGACGAAGTGCGAACTTTGCTTCACCCTCGACATGGGCACGGCGGCGCGGGCGGGCGTCAAACTCTTCTCGGGACACAACCTCGAAACCATTCTGTTTTACGATAGGGCGAGCGGGCTTGTCATCTTCGACCGCTCCAACATGGGAATGCTCATCTCGGGCAGTTCCCGAGAGAGGGACGCGCTCATCCGCTCCACAGCGGTGCGCGTCAAGGACAACAAAATTTCTTTCCGCCTGTTTTTGGATGTTTCGAGCCTCGAAGTGTTCTTAAACGGCGGCGAGAGGACTATGACGGGACTTGTGTATGCCCCCCGCGGCGCGGACGGGATCGTGTTCTTCTCCGAGGGCGGCAGTGCGAAGATCGTTCATCTCGAAAAATACGACATCGTCGTACAAAATAAAATCTGATTGGAGGAAAATTTATGAAAAAGAAACTCATCGGAGCGCTTACCCTTGCCCTTGCGGGCACGATGGCGCTCGGGCTCGCCGCTTGCGGCGGAGAGAAAACCGAAGTCCACGACGACATCGTAAACGGCGGGTTCGAGCAGGGTTTCACCGGCTGGACGAAGTCGGGCACCGCCTTTTCGCAGGGCGGCGTCGTCGATACCGACGTCGCGGGACAGCTCAAAGAGCAAGCGGGAAAAGCCGGGAAATACTTCTTCTCGGGCTATGATTCGGGCAACCCCCAATTCACGGGTACCCTGCAAAGCGACCCCTTCAAACTCGGCGGAACGGGAAAGATTGGCTTCCTCATGGGCGCCGGTATGAGCGGCGACAAGTGCTATGTCGAATTCTTTGAACAGGGCAACGATACCGCCCTTACCAAAGTCTCAAACGAGGCTTTCGCGCTCGGCTACATCACCGACCAGATGGTGCGCGTCGTCGTCGATCTTTCGGCACACGTCGGCAAGACGATCTATATCAAGATCACCGACAACGACAAGGGCGACGCCGACGAGTACGCCTATCTCAACCTCGACGATTTCGTCGTCTACAAGACGGCGGACGATGTGACGAAGGCGGAAAAGGAACGCGCCGACAAACTTGCGGCGATCGGCAAGCCCGCCTTCTCCGAAACGGAGACGGATACCACCATCAAGAACGGCGGCTTTGAAGAAGGGCTTGCAAACTGGCTCATGCTCGACGGAAATGCCTTCGGCGCCCGCGCGCTCTGCTCGGACGAACTCTTCTGGGCGAACCCCGATGTCGGCAACACCGCGACCAACAACCGTTCCTACAACAAAGAGGGGAAGAACTTCCTCAATACCTATTTCGATGAGAGCGCGACGGGCTCCATCCGCTCCACCAAGTTCACCCTTGCGGGCGACGGCGTCATCTCCTTCCTCATGGCGGGCGCGAAGAACAAGGGCAGTTATGTGGCGCTCTGCGACGGCAAGACGGACGAAGAACTCGTCAAGGTCACCTTCGACAAGTATTTCAGCGACCCCAACCTCTCCGAAAATATGGTTCGTCATTACATCGACGCGAAGGACTACAAGGGCAAGGTGCTCTACCTCAAGGTCGTGGACGGTGAAAAGAGCGAATTTGCGGGCATCATCGTGGACGATTTCAAGGTCAGCATGGCGGAAGCGGACGTCAAGGCGCAGATGAAGGCGGATTATCTGAAGGCGCAGGAAGCAAGAACGACCGAACCTGTTTCCGTCTCCTTGGCGGAATATAACTACTACAACAACTACGTATATCCCTATGCTCTCGAAGTGCTCCGCTTCACCAAGGCAGCGGAGGGCGGCACGGCCGTCGAAGGACAGACCGTCGACCTTCACACCTATCTCGAAGGCGTCACGGCGACCTACGGCGAAGAGAACGTGGATGTCGCGCTCGTCAAGATCTCCGACGGCGAGACCGAATATACCGAAGAGCTCGACGCCTTCACCTTCACCGAAGTGGGGACGTATACCGTCACCTATAAGGCGACTCATGGCGAAGAGACCATCGAGGCGACTTTCACCGTCGTCGTAAGCGCCGCAACGAGCGTCGCAAACGGCGGGTTCGAGACGGGCGACCTCACGGGTTGGACAAAGAGCGAGAACATGACGGGCGTATGCGTCATCAGTGCTTCGACATGGTGGAATGAGGAACTTCCCTACAACCAGAGCGGGAACTACCACCTCGACGGATGGAATACGGGCGTCGACGAGCCCAATACCTGGTGGGTGAAATCTTCCACCTTCACGCTCGAAGGCGCGGGCATCGTCACCCTCAAAATGGGCGGACACGCAGCGGCCGTGAAGATCTTCAAAGAGGACGGCACGCAGATAGGCTACTACAAGCAGACCCGTTTCAACGACGCAGGTTTCCCGCACATCGCAGAGGGAGGCTCTTGGGCAGACATGGCGACGTATATCATCGATCTCAGCGACCACATCGGCGAACGGCTCTACATCGAACTTCACGATGAAGCGGTGAGCAGTTGGGCACATGCCTTCTTCGATGAAGTCATCACCTATTACGAAGCGGGAACGGACATCGACGAGCTCGCGGCCAAGAGCGACACCGTCAAGGACGGGCATACGGCAGATGAAACGCCGCAGGATGTACAGATCGGTTGGGTCAAGGCGGACAATCTCTACAAGCCTGTGGAAGAGAACGAGTATCAGGTCAAGAATGGCGGCTTTGAAACGGGCGACTTGACGGGCTGGGAATTCCATTGCGACACGGAAGGCGTTACGGGAAATGCGGTCAGCGCGAATACGACTTTCTGGGCAGAAAAGATCCCCTACAACAAGGGCGGGAACTTCTTCTATGAGGGGACCAACGACTTCATTCCCGAGGGTGAGACATGGTATCTGAAATCTTCGAAGTTCACTCTCGGAGGGAGCGGGTTCATTACCTTCAAAATGAGCGGAAGGACCGCGGAAGTGCGTGTATTCAAAGCAGACGGCACCCAAATTGCGACCTATGCCAACGATCAATTCGCAGATGTCAACTTCCCGAACGTCGGGCAGGGCTCGCGGCTCGGCACCATGACGACTTTCGTCGCAGACCTCAGCGCGTATATCGGCGAAGAACTCTATCTCGAACTGCACGACACGGGGACAGAGAATTGGGGCGTTGCATGCTTCGATGATATCGTAACCTATTACGAAACGGCTCCCGTAGCAACAGAACATTCGGATACGGTGAAAGAGAGCAACGACGGAGATGAGGTGCAGATCGCATGGGTAAACGCGAAGAACACCTACGTCGCCAAATAACAGAAACGTTTCCAAAATTACATTGACAAAATCTCTCCCGTCTGTTACAATGGATGGGAGAGAATATCAATGCGAGGCAAAACTATGGCAACCATTAAAGATGTAGCGCAAGAAGCGGGGGTCGGCGTCGGCACCGCGTCGCGTGCGCTCTCGGGGGGAGGCTCCATCAAGCCCGAAACCAAACAGCGCATCGAAGAGGCGGCAAAAAAGCTCGGGTTCGTCCCCAACCAACAGGCGCGGAACCTCAAAAAACAGTCCACGGGGTGCATCGCCGTATTATGTCCCACCATCTTCCATCCTTTCTTTGCAAAAATGGCGTTCTATATCGAGGACGAGATTTACGCGAGAGGGGATCGGATGGTCGTCGTCAGTTCCCAGGACAATCTTCAAAAGGAGAAGTCCATTTTGGAGATGATCGAGGAAAAGCGGGTGGACGGCATTATCTTCATCACCCACTATGACCACGGCGACATCGACCCCAACCTTCCCATCGTCTCGCTCGACCGGCACTTCGGCGCGGGGATCCCTTACGTCACCTCCAATAACTATAAAATTTCCTGCGAGGCGGTCGAAAAACTCATTTCAAGCGGCTCCAAAAAGGTGGGATGTGTGTGCGGCGCGACGGCGGTCGAATCGGAGACGAAGTACCGCTACGAAGCCTATCTCGACACGATGACCGCGCATAGCCTTCCCGCGCGGCTTCTCAAAAAGCAGTTCCGCCACGGAGAGGAGATGCAGATCATGCGCGAGTTCTTTGACGCATACCCCGATGTGGACGGCATCTTTGCGGGCAGCGACATGCTCGCCAACGCCGCCTATCACGTTGCCGCAGAGCGGGGAAAGCGCGTTCCCGAGGACTTGCAGATCATCGGTTTCGACGGCGTTTTGGACGCATGGCGCGGACACCCTCGGCTCACCACCGTGGAGCAGGATATTCCTGCGCTCGCAAGAGAGGCGGTGGGGCTCCTCATGAAACGCATCAGGAGAGAGGAAGTCCCCGCGCGGGTCGAAGTCCCCGCCCGCATCGTAATCGGCGAAACCACAAGATAATTCTCCCCCTTGGCTCCCAATACTGTCATTTCGAGCGAAGTCGAGAAATTTGCCTCTTGCCCTCCCCCGCGCGAATGCGCGGGGGAGGGGTAGGGGAGGGGGCAACAAAATTTCAAATTCAGGAGCAACCCATGATTTTATGTGTAGGCGAAATTCTCGCCGATATGATCGGGAAAAACGAAAACGGCGTCTTTTCCTATGAAAGACGTGCGGGCGGCGCACCCTTCAATGTGGCGTGCGGCGTGAAGAAATTCGGCGTAAAAAGCGCGTTTTGGGGGAGCGTCGGAAACGACATCATCGGCAGATTTTTGGCGGATTTCGCAAAAAACCATGTAGATGAGGCGTATGTTGCGCTCAATGAGACCCACAACACGACGCTTGCCTTCGTCGAACTCGACGAAAGAGGGGACCGCTCGTTCTGTTTCTACCGCAAGGACACGGCGGATACCTACCTCGAAGCGGTGCCGTTTTCTCTTCTCGAACGCGCCAATATCGTGCACATCGGCTCGTTGATGCTCTCCGAAAAGCGGGGCGCGGAATATGCCGTGGGTCTCGCAAAAAAGGCGCATGAGGCAGGGAAACTCGTCAGTTTCGACGTCAACTACCGCGAGGATATCTTCCCCGACAGAGAGGAGGCAGTTGTCCTCTATAAGACCATGCTTGAAGTCGCGGACGTCGTCAAACTATCCGAGGAGGAATACACGGCGTTCGGGCAAGAGTATGTTCAAAAGGCGCTCAAAGAAAAACTCGTCTGCGTGACCCTCGGCGAAAAGGGCTGCAAATGGCTGTATCGCGGGGAGAGCAACGCGCTTCCCACCATTCCCGTCAAAACGGTGGATACGACGGGCGCGGGCGACGCCTTTTATGCGGGCGCTCTTTCGCGGCTCGACGGACTTTCCAAAGCGGAGTGGACAGGGGAAACCTTAAACAAAGTGTTTGCCTTTGCCAACGTCTGCGGGGCGCTCACCACCCGTTCCCGCGGCGCGATCGACGCCCTCCCTTCCCTCGAAGAAGTCACCTCATCTGCAGGGCTTGATTGACTGCTTTCCGAAATGTCAAAGTAATTTTCGCCCCGCTTAGATTTGATTTATTTGCGGTTCTATGCTATAATCATATTATGATAAACAGAAATTTTGCGGCGAAGTGAGTAAATTTTCGTTTTGTAGCGTTATATAAGTAGGAGGTGTTTTATGAAGAAATTATCGAAAGTTTTTGCCTTGCTTATTTTAGCGTGTAGCTTAATGGTGATTTTTGCCTCTTGCGCCGAAAATCCATATAAGGATTATATCTCTTCGGGACTTCAAGCGAAGGCGATTTCTCTTGGTTTTGATGAAAACGAATCCCTCGTTTTGTCTCTTCCGAAAGAACAAGCAAAGATTTTCGTTGATTACGAGAGTTATGCGGCATGCGATTTTCCGCTCGATTATGCCGAGACATTTTTTGAGGAGAACAACTTGCTTGTATTCACGACGATTGCAAGCTCTTCCGACGAAATGAAATTTCTCGATATCCTGACTTATGAGGGGGAATTATATCCCTGTTATTCGCGTGTAAAACTCGGTCCGAACGATGCGATAGCGGAGGACATACTCTTTTTTCCCTATTGTGCCGAATTCGCAAAGTCCGACGATTTGAAATTAGGCGAAGTAATCTATCAATACAGATAAAATAGTGAATACAAAAAGGCGAGGGCAGTTGTCCTCGCTTTGCTTTTGTCTCGGGTCTGCACCTTACTTCGCGGGCTATGCCCGCTCGTGCCGCCCTTAGGCAACATAGAACGTGCGGGTGGGGGCAGGGACTGCGTCCCTTTATTCCTCACCAAAAGAAAAGAAGGCGAACCGCCTTCTTTTCTTTTGGTGCACCTTCAGGGACTCGAACCCTGGGCCCACTGATTAAGAGTCAGTTGCTCTACCAACTGAGCTAAAGGTGCAT
>CANRHB010000013.1 GCA_947630325.1 uncultured Clostridia bacterium | reverse complement strand
CACCCGTTTGTCAAGCGTTTTTTGAAAATTTTTTTGAAATTTTTTTGCCCGCCTCTCTATCCGCAACAAATTTGAAAAAATTGAGGGAGAGAAAGGGAATTTTGGTATATAGCTTTGACATTCCCGAGAAAGAATGCTATAATTTCACCCGAAAAAGCTGAGGAAGGAGAAAAAATGAAGAAGATCGTTTTTGTAATGATTGCCGCTTTCATGTTGTTTTGTATTGCGGGGTGCGCGGGTACGCCAGATACGCCGAACACGCCCGGCACGCCGTCCGTCGGGCATACGCACACCTTTGACACCGGACTTTGGACTTATGACGAAAATTCGCACTGGCGCCCGTCCACCTGCGAACATTTTACCGTCCGAGGCGAGGAGGCCGCTCATACGATGAAAGGCGATAAGTGCGAAGTTTGCGGATACAGCGTCGTCGGCATGACGGCGGAGGAATTCAAGAAGGACCACGCGGAGCAGGCGGCCGCGTTTGCGCGTATGTGCGCGGGAATGAGCGGTTCCGAAGCGATGAAGATCGCCTCCGAATTCGTTTGGTTCGAGACGGACGAAAACAACAAACTCATCGCTCTTACATATCTTTATACGGCGGAAAGCGAAAGCGAGGGGACGAATACGGTGAATGTGGTAAAGGTCGGCAAACTCAACAAGATCGACTTGAAAGAGATTGCCGCGGGCAAGGTAACGTTGCAGTACCAAAGCGAACTCGACCGCGTTTCAAGCAATACCTATTCCTATCAGCCGAGCAAAACCGAAACTTACCGCCAACTTGCCGAGACAGTGTGCAAGGTGTATCGGGAGCGTTTCGGCGCAGAGGAGAACACGCCGCTATTGCGTCTGCCAAATGTGCGCAAGGCGCAAGATGAGTTCGGGATAGACGTGTTCGATATTCTCGAAAACGGGTACATCCATTACTACATCAGAGTTTCGGCAAGCGAGAATGCGACGGCGGATGACCTCATCGGGATCGTGGATTCGGGAGAGATCGCACATCACGCCGACGCCGCACTCAAAGCCGTAAGCGGCACGTTGGTGTATCAAAACATAAAGGGGTGATCTTTGCCCACCCCCTTAGTCCCCCTCCGCAGGAGGGGGTATCTTTTACCCTCTCCGCGGGAGAGGGGTGTGGGGCGGCGAAAGGGCTCTTTTAAACGTCATGCTGAGCGCATAAAAAATGGTTGACAAGTTGGAAAGAAAAGTTTATAATGTAAGAAAAGTAATACTTTTAGGAGTAATTATTATGGAAAACTTTCCCGAAGGTAAATATCTTGCGACCGTGAAGATCGGTCCAAAAGGGCAGATCGTCATTCCTAAAGAGGTGCGCGATATGTTCTCTCTTGGCGTCGGCGACGCGCTCCTTCTCATGGCAGATAAAAATCAAGGCATTGCTCTGCAACCGTTTTCGTATGCGGAGGCGTTCTGGGATGCCGTAAAACAAGTCAAAAACGAGGAGAAATGACCTTGCGCGCGCTTGAAGTCCAAAACTTAACAAAGGTCTATCCGAATTTTACGCTCGACAGCTTTTCCTTTGCGGTGGAGGCGGGGAAAATTGCGGGACTGATTGGTCGGAACGGCGCGGGAAAGAGTACGACGCTGAAATCAATCATGCGGCTGATCTCTTCCGAAGGAAGCGTCAAAGTGTTCGGCAAAGACTTTTCGGAGGAAGAAGGCGCAGTCAAGGAGCTAATCGGCTATGTCGGAGGCGGGTTTCGGTTCTATCCGAATAAAACTCTCTCCGCCGTCGCAAAAGCGGTCGCGGGCTTTTATCCGCATTGGAACGAGGAGAGTTTCAAACGTTACTGCGAGGAATACGCGTTCATCCTTTCCAAGAAGGTGCGTGAACTTTCGGAGGGCATGAAGATCAAATTTTCCCTTGCGCTCGCCCTCTCTCACGGGGCAAAACTGCTCCTTTTGGACGAGTCGACGAGCGGGCTCGATCCGCTTTCCCGCGAGGACTTCTGCGACACGCTCCTTACCCTAAAAAAGCAGGGCGTCACCGTGCTGTTTTCCACGCACATCACCTCCGACCTCATGCGCGTTGCCGACCAAATTCTCTACCTGTCGGACGGAACGCTTCTTTTAGACGAACCGCTTGAAACCCTGATGAAGCGGTATCGGCTCAAACGCTTTGCCGCGCTTTCGGAGGCGGGCGCGGCTGGGGCAATCGGCGTAAAGGAAGTCAAGAAAGGGTTCGAGGGATTGATAACAGGGAGCGAAGAGGGGAGGGAAGCTACCCTCGACGAGATCATGATCCACCTCGAATGGGAAAAAAGGAGGCAAAATGAAAGCGCTCATTAAGAAAGAATTTTCCCTTTGTCTGCATCCGACGGCATTCGTCTTTCTGACTTTTGCGGCGCTTGTCTTTGTGCCGAACTATCCCTATGAAGTGATTTTCTTCTTTTCGGGGCTGTCGATTTTCTTCATCTCTTTGTCGGCGCGGGAGAACGGCGATCTGGCTTTTACCTGTTCCCTCCCTGTCAAAAAACGGAATGTGCCGCTTGCGCGGATCATAGTCGCCGCTACCTTTCAATGCGCGCTCCTTTTTTTGACGGCGATTTGTATCGTCATAAAACAAGCGTCGTTTCCCGAAGCATTGCTCGTAAACCAGGCGGGAAACAGCGCAAATCTCGCCTTCTGCGGATTCGGCGCACTCGTCTTGGGCGCATTCAATCTTGCATTTTTCCCTTTGCACTTCTTGCGTCCGAATACAGTCGGCGTCCCGTTTATCATTTCGTCGGCGGCGCAGTTCGTGCTCATCGGGCTCTTGATTTTGATCCGCCATCTGCCGTTTGCTGCACCGCTTGCCACGCCCGACTTTGCGGATTACGGCATAAAACTCGCCGTTTTGCTCGGAGGGCTGTGCCTGTATTTCCTCATGACTTCGCTTGCCGCATATCTCTCCATGAAACGCTTCGAAAAGGTCGATCTGTAAGGTTGTTTGTGCGAGGGCTCTGCCCAACCCCTTAGTCCCCCTCCTAAGGAGGGGGTATTGTTACTTTGCCACCCTCATCAAAGCCGTTTTTTTGCAAAGATAGGAAACAATTTTCAAAGAAAAAGGCAAACTGCTTGCAATTTTGCGTAGAGCGGTTTATAATAGGTAAAACAACCTTTTTCGGGCATACGCCCGCGGAGAAACTATGGAAAAAGAGTTCAGAACAGAGAGCGATTCGGTGGGGGAACTCTCGATCGACAGCGCCGCCTATTACGGCATCCAGACCCTGCGCGCAAAGGGCAATTTCGAGATCACGGGCACAAGGCTCAATTCGGCGTTCATCCGCAACATCGTGGTCATCAAAAAGGCCGCCGCTATCGTCAACAAGTCGTTTGGGCTTCTCGACGAGAGAAAGGCGGACGCCATCATTTCAGCCTGCGATGAAATTTTGCACGGCAAGCACAGAAAGGACTTCATCGTAGACGCTGTGCAGGGCGGCGCGGGGACTTCGGCGAACATGAACGTCAACGAGGTCATCGCCAACATCGCCATCGAGCGTCTCGGCGGCAAGAAGGGAGACTATTCCATCATCAGCCCCAACGACGACGTGAACATGGAGCAGTCCACCAACGACGTCATTCCCACGGCGGGAAAACTTACCGTGCTTACCCTTGCGGCCGAACTCAACACCGAACTCGGGCGGCTTTACAGCGCCCTCCTTGCCAAGGCGAAGGAGTTCGACGGCATTCTCAAAATGGGCAGGACCCAGCTTCAAGACGCCGTTCCCATGCGGCTCGGACAGGCGTTCCATGCCTTTGCGACCTCCATTGCCCGCTCCAAAGAGCGCATCCAAAACTCTCTTTCGGAGATGCGCACCATCAACATGGGCGCAACGGCCATCGGCACCGCCATCAACGCGCGCGAGGCGTACTTCAACCACATCACCGAGGAACTGTCTCTGCTTACGGGAGAGAGGCTCTGCCGCGCGGACGACCTCTTCGACGGCACGCAGAACGTGGACAGCTTCGCCGCCGTTTCGGGCACTTTGAAGGCGCTCGCCGTCAACCTCTCCAAGATGTGCAACGATTTAAGGCTCATGTCGAGCGGCCCCAGAACGGGGCTGGGCGAGATCATTTTGCCCGCCAAGCAGAACGGCTCTTCCATCATGCCGGGGAAGATCAACCCCGTCATCCCAGAAGTTGTCAACCAGGTCGCCTTCCTCGTCATCGGGCACGACGTCACGGTGACGATGGCGGCGGAGGCGGGACAGCTCGAACTCAACGCCTTCGAGCCCGTCATCTTCTATCAACTCTTCGAATCCTTCCGTGCGCTCTCGGGGGCGGTCAGAACGCTCTCGGATAACTGCATTGTGGGCATTGTCGCCAACCGCGAACGTTGCAGCGAGTGGGTGAACCGCAGTGTGGGCATCGTGACGGCGCTCAACCCCTACATCGGCTACTTAAAAGCCGCCGAGATCGCCAAGGAGTCCTTGAAAACGGGGCAGTCCATCAAGGAGATCGTGCTCCGCGAGGGGCTCATGGACGAGAAGAAACTCGACGAAGTGCTCGACCCGCTCGTTCTTACTGAGCCTTTTAAGCACCACGAATAAATATGCGCGTGCCCAACCCTTGAGGAGGGGAGGGTGATGTAATTTAGAAAAGGACACCACCCCCCCCTACCCCCCTCCTAAGGAGGGGGCAAGAAAGCGAACCTCCCACGGAGGGGCAGGAAGGTGCCCCCCCCCACGGAGGGGGCAAGAAAACGAATCTCCCACGAAAGGGGCAGGAAGGTGACCCCCCACAGAGGGGCAAGCGGAACCCCCTCCATTGGAGGGGGATTAAGGGGGTGGGCAAGTAACTTCATAACAAAAAAAGAACGGGCGAGCCGTTCTTTTTTTGTGCAAAATTTTTAGCCGATCTTTTCGACGTAATAGACGCAGTCGAGCACCGAGAGGGCCTCGATGATGTCGTTGTGGCTCTTCTTTCTCAACTCCTTCCCGACGATCGTCAGCCGCACGGTGTACACGCTCAGCCCCGAGTTCGCATAGGCGGGGTTGACTTCGAGATTGTCGATCTTGAGCCCGAATTCCCGCGCCATCGTGATGAAGTCCTGCAGGCTCCCGCGCGATTTGAGTTCCAGATGAATTTCAAAATGGTTGGACTTGTTCTTGATGTACGTCTCCATCTTCGAGAAGGCGAGGAGCCCCACCATGAGGGCGGCAAAGCCGATGAGCGCCGCCGTGTACAGCCCGAAGCCGAGCATGGCGGAGATGATGGACATCGCCCAAACGCCCACCGAGGTCGTCAGCCCCATGATCTGGTTCTTGGAGGAGAAAATGATGGTGTTCGCCGTGATGATGGAGATGCCGATGAACACCGCCGCCGACAGGAAGGAAAAGCCCACATGGAGCACGGTGATAAAATAAATATCCCCGATCCCCGCGAACATCGAGCCGATGGAGAGCACGATGAGGGTCCTCAGTCCCGCCGCGTGGCGGTTGCGCGACCGTTCGCAGCCGAGCACGACTGCCATGATGATGACGAGCACGGTTTTAAGAGCCGTGGACGCAATGTTGACTTGTACCGACCATTCGCCGAGAAGGTCTGCAATAAAATCGGTTGGCATAGGTTACCTCTTGTTGATAAATTTTCTTCGGTTATATTCGGAGCCCACCGAGGTCTCGGAGGCCTCGTCCGGCTCGGGCGGCTCCGTTGCCTCGAGAAAGGCCTCTTCCTCGGGAGAGCGCGCGTATTCCTTGACGGCAAGCTGTTTTTGAATGGAGCAGAGCTGTTCTTTGAGCGAGGCGACCTGCTCCTCCCTTGTCGGCGGCTTTTTCACTGCCTCGGCTCCCTCTCCTTCGGTCACTTCGGCGGGAGCGCGGTCCCCATAGGAGCCCGAGAGATAGAGGGATAGTTTTGCAAGGGCGGGCCCCACGAGTTCATAGAGAATGCTCGAGGAGAGAATGATCGTTTCGAGCATACTTCCCGTGTCCCCGCCGAGCACGCGCGCGCCGAGCGCGGCAAGCCCGATGGCGACCCCCGCCTGCGGCGAGAGGGCAAGCCCCAAATAGTTCCGCACCTTTTTTGGTTTCTTGACAATGGCGCACCCCGCAAACGCGCCGAGATATTTTCCCGCAACGCGCACGAAGAAATAGAGAATGCCGATGACGAGCAGGGGCACGCCGCCCAAAGAGTGCTCGGTGCTGACGAGCGCGTCGAGGCGGAAGCCGATGCCCGACTTCACAAAGAACAGAAGAAGAATGGGCGGGGAGAAGTAGTTGAGCTGTTTGAACAGCTTATCGTCGCCCGAAATGTTGATATACACCGTTCCCATCGCCATACAGCCGAGGAGAGGGGAGACGTCCACCGCCGCGCCGATGCCGCAGATCGCAAACAGGAGCGCGATGGAGACGATGAGGCGGTTATCGGTGGAGCGTTTCGCCATGAGAAATTTGAGAAGGAACCCGCAACCGATCCCGATGGCGATCATCATGATGTTCCACGCGATGGGAAGGAGGACGTCGCTTGCCGAAAAGCCGTTCCCGAGGGAGGCGAGCGCCACCGACACCGCAACGCTGTACGCAAGCAAACTCACCACGTCGTCGAGGGCGACCACCGAAAAGAGAGTGTCCACAAAGTCCCCGCGGGCGTGGGTCTGGCGGATGGTCATCATCGTGGAGGCGGGAGCGGTCGCCGAGGCAAGCGCCGCCAAAATGATGGAAAACGCAAGCCCGAGGCGCAGGATAAAGAAGGTAAGCACGAATACGAGCACCGAGGCAAGGAGCGCCTCGAAGAGGGTGATCACCACCACCTGCGGCCCATTCTTTTTGAGGGTGGAGAAGCGGAAATATTCGCCCACGCTGAACGCGATGAAGGCAAGGGCGATGTCCGAGATAAAGTCCATGCCCGAGGAGACGTATTCGGGCACGAGGTCGAAACAGTAGGGCCCAAGGAGAATGCCCACGAGAATGTAGGCGGTGACGTTGGGGAGTTTCAAAAGTTTGGTGATCCGCGTGCCCAAAAAGCCCGCAAGCAACATGATCGCTATGCAGATGATGACGACGGGAACATGGGAGTTCGCGCCGATATAATCGTAAAATTTATCCAGCATGGTATCGCCCGCTATCTTCTTATGTTATGAAAAATATCCGTCTAATATTTATTATAACGTTTTAATTCGTCCAACACATGATATAAGTTATTTCCTGCGTTTCAAAACGATATAGAAACAACCTATCAATAATGAAAACAATAAATAACCTAAGGCTATTCCTAATAGTTCCAATCCCTTTATATCTATTAAAACATATAAAAGAATTAACAGACACGGGAGTAGACAACCTATCGCATAGTTTATTATTGTTAGGATGAAAGTTAAAAGGAATACTTTACCATCCGCAGGAACCCCTCTGAACGGCATCCATTTGTCGTACCAAAACTTTCTCTTATATGGAACGTAAATATAACGAGGCAATGCAATTTTTTTTGAGGACGAATTACTCTCTTCCATAACTTCGTTTAAGGCACCCAAAGGATCCAAATTCCCCCACATTGTTAATATAGCTATAACTACTGCGGCACCCAACACGAGTATATCCATCATTCAATCCACCTTATGAGAGATTTAAGAAATATATTATAACAGATTCTTTTTGAAAAAACAAGTCGATTTTGAAAAAAATTTTAAGAATTTGCAAAAATTTTCGTCAACTATGAACGATATTTTCACCGAAAAAAGTTTGAAAATATTTTTTTCAATCGCTTGACAACACACTGTATCTACTGTATAATAACAGTAGAAACTGTCGGGAGCAACATGCACATCCAGCTTAGTTTACAGTCCGGTCCGCTCTATGAGCAGATCGAATACCAGATCCGTGCGCAGATCTTTTCGGGAGAACTCAAAGCGGGGGAGGCTCTTCCCTCCATCCGCACGCTTGCAAGGGAACTCAAGATCGGCGTCATCACGGCAAAGCGCGCCTATGACGATCTCATCGCCGAGGGCTTTTTGTATGCCGTGCAGGGGAAGGGGATCTTTGTTTCGGAGAAGCGGGAGGACGACCTTGTGAACCGAAAGACGGAGCGGCTCAAAGAACAGCTCCGCGCCGCCAAGCGGTTTGCGGCAGAGTGCGGCGTGCCGCCCGAGCAGTTCGCCCAAATTTTACAGGAGATCATGGAGGAAAAGGATGAACGGTCTTGAAATCAAAGATCTCGCCGTGGACTATGGAAATTTCAAATTGGACGTGACCTTAAACGTGCCCCGCGGGTGCGTGACGGGGCTCGTGGGGCGGAACGGCGCGGGAAAGTCCACCCTCATCAAGGCGATCATGAGGCAGGAAGAGGCGTCGGGCAGTATTTTATATAACGGCATTCCCTTTTTCGGCAACGAGACGGAGGTTTTGCGCAAGATCGCGTGCGTGTTCGATTCTCCCCACTTCAGCAGCGCCATCAAGCCCAAGCGGCTTTTGAAGATCATGAAGGGCATGTATCCCGCCTTCGACGAGGAGAGGTATCACGTGCTCATGCAGAAGTTCGGGCTCCCCGAGGAGAAAGCCGTAAGGACCTTCTCAACGGGCATGAAGCGCAAATTCGGGCTTATTCTCGCCCTCTGCCAAAAGCCCGACATCCTCCTCCTCGACGAGCCCACCTCGGGCGTCGACCCTTACGACAGGGGCGTCGTCATCGACCTTATACAGGAGTTCATGCTCGATGAAGATCACACCGTGCTCTTCTCCACCCACATCACCGAGGACCTCGATAAAATCGCCGACTACCTCGTCTTTTTGCAGGACGGCAAAATTCTTCTTAGCGAGGAGAAGGAGACGCTGTGCGAGAGCTACCGCCTCGTGCAGGTCCCCGAACTTTCGGAGGAGATGAAAGAGCAGGCGGTCGGCGTGCAGAAGTCGATGTTCGGCTATACCTTCCTGACCAAACAGAAGGAAGTAAGCGGGGAGAATGTGCTTGTCAAGACGCCGACGGTGGAAGAAATTTTCGTGCACCTGCTCGGGGAGGAGAGAATATGACGGAGAAGATAACAGAGAATACGGAGAAAAAGGTAGGCTTTTGGACGTACTATATGGCGCTCAACTTCGGACCCAACGTTGCGCAGGAGGCGGCGGGAAAAATGTGGGCGCCCATTATTTCCATGCTGCTTCTGATTTGGGGAGTAAGTTTTGTCGGCGGCAGTAGCATTCCCTTCACCCTCTGCTTTTTCGCATTCGGGTATCTGACGGTCATTGCGCTCTGCCTCACTGTGCGCATCCGTCCCTCCCTTTATAACCTGCTTCCCATCGGAAGAAGGCGCAAAACGGGGTTCTTCTTCCTGTCTGTCTTGCTGACGACGGTGCTGTCCATTGTCATCTTTGCGGTGGTCCTCGCGGTCTTCTTCCTCATCATTGCCCTCATCGTGCTTATTTCGTCGGGAGAGTGGATCATTGTGTTTGAGGAGAGCGAAGCGCCTGTTATGACTTGTTGGCAGGGGGAACTGCTTGCGCTCATTCTCGGCGTGGGCATTGTCGGGGCGGGGATGATCGCGTCGTGCCTCAAAAAGAAGAGCTTGCGGCTAACGTTTACGCTTTTGATTCCGATCATCGCCGTCGCGCCCTTTATCGTCATCATGCAACTCGGCGGGATCGAATTCGGTCAGCTGTTTATCCTCTTCGATACTTTGCCGTATAGCTATGTGTATTTGATCGTGTTCGGAGTGATCGCCATCGCTTTGCTTGTTGTCGGCGTCCTTCGCCTCATTCGATTTTTAGAGCCGAAGAGGAAGTGAAGGGGGTGTCGAAAAGACTGTTTTAAGCGTCATGCTGAGCCGAATTGTGTGTACGCAGTCCGTTTTAGCAAGTCTGCGAAGGCATCTTGGTACGTTTGGGTTTGGTTTTAATCGTACTTGGACGTAGCAAGATTCCCTCGGAGACTTTCCATGTCGGACTTCGTTCTTTCCGTTACGGCTCGGAATGACGCGGGGCGCCAAGGGTTCGCCCACCCCCTTAATCCCCCTCCGGTGGAGGGGGTTCCGCTTACTTGCCCCCTCATCAGGAGGGGGGTAGGGGGGTGGTGTCCTTGTCTATCCTCCACAAAAAAAACGGTTAGCAATGGCGAACTTTTTTTGCGAAAAGGGGCGAAAAACAGTTGACAGGCGCATATGATTGTGATAGAATATGGACGAAAAAGCGCGAGAGAAGCGTTTTTTTCAAGGACACGAGTTCGCATAGCCGAACCAAAGGCACAAAAAATGCGAATTTTTTTCGGACAGTTGGTTCGCAATAACGAACTCGTGCATGAAAGAGCATTTCAAGGAATAAAATATGCCGTTATTGCTTGCGCCCGTGGGGCAGGAAATGAAGATCGTCAAGATCATCGTGGACGAAAAAACCAAAAAACACCTCGCAAATTTGGGGGTCATTGCAGATTCCACCATCACGGTGCTCTCCTCGAGCGGGGGGAGCGCGGTCTGCATGGTGAAGGACGGGCGTCTTGCGCTCGATCGTAACCTCGCAAGCCGCATTTACGTCGCTTAAAACTTTTGCACCTTCTGCGTGCAATTTCTTTTGACTGCGAGTTCGCAGTTGCTAACTCATAAAATTCATCGGAGGTAAAACATATATGACGAAAAATCTCAACGAGTTTTCGGTCGGCGAGAGGGGGGTCATCAAGACCGTCTCGGGCGAAGGAAAACTCAGAAGGAGGCTGTTCGACATGGGGGTCACGCCCGGAGCCGAAGTCCTTCTCCGCAAAAAGGCTCCCTTGGGGGACCCCTTGGAGGTCACCATCCGCGGGTATGAACTTACCCTGCGCAAGACGGAGGCAGAACTCGTGACCTTGGAGGTGAAGGCATGAAAAAGTTCGCCCTGGCGGGCAATCCCAACTGCGGAAAGACAACGCTGTTCAACCTTTTGACGGGCTCCACCGCCTACGTCGGCAACTGGCCGGGGGTCACCGTGGATAAGCGGGAGGGCACCTATAAGCGGGGAGAGGAACCCGTGCAGATCGTCGACCTTCCCGGTATCTACTCCCTTTCACCCTATACGCCCGAGGAAGTCATCTCCCGCAACTTCATTCTCGAAGAAAAGCCCGAGTGCGTCATCAACATCGTGGACGCGACCAACTTGGAACGCAACCTCTACCTTACCACCCAGCTCATGGAGATCGACGTGCCCGTCATCATCGCCCTCAACATGATGGACGCCGTGGAGAAGGCGGGGGACAGGATCGACGCGAAGGAACTTGAAAAGAAGATCGGGCTCCCCGTCGTGGAGATCTCCGCCCTCAAAAACACGGGCATCAAAGAGTTGATGGACAGAGCCATCAAAATTTCCAAATCGCCGCGGGAGGGAACGACCGTTCTGCGCGATTCTCCCATCGCCCACCTCGTGCGGGACGTTTCGATCGCCTTGAAGGGGGCAAAGGTGGACGCGCCCCTCTTCCACGCCGTGAAACTCGCCGAAATGGACGAGATCGAGGTGAAGATGCACCCCGAACTCCTCTCCATGGTGGAGGCGTTCAAGGCGACCTTCGAGGACGACACCTTCGGCACCGACCTCGAGGCGGTCGTTGCGGACGCGCGCTATAAGTACATCTCGGCGAACTATTCCACCGCCTACGAGCGGAGAAAGCGGGGGGAGATCCTGACCAAGAGCGACAAGGCGGATAAGGTACTTACCCACAAAATTTGGGGCATTCCCATCTTCCTCGTCATTCTGTTTGCGATTTTCCACCTTACTTTCTCGGAGGATCTCTTCTTCATCAGCGCCATTTCGGGCGGAAAACTTCCCACCCTCTTCAAGTCGGCCGCGGAAGGAGGGCTCGAATGGGAAGAGAACGCCTGGACCACCCTCGTCGCCTGCTTCTATGACGGCGCGGTGTTCTCGCCCGGCGTCATCATCACCAACCTCTGGACGTGGTGCCTCGATTGGGTAGGGGAACTTCTCTCCCTCGCCACCGCAAACGCGCCCCTTTGGGTGGGGAGTTTTGTGGGCGACGGCATTTGGGGAGGGCTCTCCGCGGTGCTCGGCTTTTTGCCGCAAATTCTCGTTCTGTTCCTCTTCTTCTCCATTTTGGAGGACAGCGGCTACATGGCGCGCGTGGCCTTCATTCTCGACCGCATCTTCCGCCGCTTCGGGCTCTCGGGCAGGGCGTTCATGCCCATGATCATGGGGTTCGGCTGTTCCCTTCCCGCCATGATCAACACGAGGACGCTTGCCGACGACAACGAGCGCACGGCGACCATCCGCGTTATCCCCATGTTCTCCTGCGGCGCGAAATTGCCCATCTTGACCGCCATTGCGGGGGGTATCGTCACGGCGTTCGGCGTGGGGAATGCCGACCTCATCACCTACTCCATGTACCTCATCGGCATTGTGACGGCGATCGTGTGCGTCATTCTGATGCGCTCCACCACCATGCGCGGAGAGGTCCCGCCCTTCATCATGGAACTTCCCGCCTACCATGCGCCGCTTTTCAAGGGGCTGATGATCCACCTGTGGGATAAGACAAAGCACTTCGTCAAGAAGGCGTTCACCATCATCTTCGCCTCCACGATCGTCATCTGGTTCCTCTCCAACTTCTCCTGGAATTGGCATTTCCTGCCCGAGGAGATCGAATACGAGGGGGAGACCATCCTCGTCAACCTGCACATGGAAAACAGCATTCTCGGCTCTATAGGAATGCTCATCCAGCCGCTGTTTACGCCGCTCGGGTTCGGTTCGCAGCTTGGAACGGCGGGCTGGGTGTTCGCGGTCGCCGCGCTTACGGGGCTTGTTGCAAAGGAGAACGTCATTGCGACCTTCGGAACGCTTGCCGCATCCGTCGCGGGGGCGTACATTGCGACCGAGGAGGGCGTGATGGAGGCGGTGACGATGATCACGGCAACGGGCATCACCATTCCCGCGCTCATCTCGTTTATCGCCTTCAACATGGTCACCATTCCCTGCTTTGCGGCGTGCGCAACGGCAAAGGCCGAACTTCCCAAGGGCAAGTTCGCGTGGACCCTCCTCTTCTGGCTCGTCACTTCGTATATCGTCGGCACGGTCATCTACCTCGTCGGCAGTTGGTGGTGGACGGTGTTCATCGTGCTCGCCGTTCTCGCCGCGGCCGTCTGCGGAATTATCCTCTGGGACAAAAAGCATCCCGTGAAAGCAGAACTTTCGGAGGAGCTCGAAGCGGAGGCGGCAGTCTCCGGGGGAGGGAATTAAATGACTTGGTATGAAATTCTCATCATCGTGCTTGCGGTTTGCTTCGTGCTGGCGGTCGTCGTTTGGCAGATCGTCCGCAGGAAGCAGGGCAAGGGGGGATGCGACTGCGGCTGTGCAAATTGCGGCGGCGGCTGTCCCCACTGCGCGCAGAGGAAAAAATAGTTCATTCAAAACATCTCCATAAATCTTCGGAAGGGGGAGGGCGAAACGCTCTCCTCTTTTCATAAAAATTTGCCGAAAATCTTTACATCCTCCGCGCAAAGTGATATAATATATCCGTCTCTTCAAAGAAGAGCAAGGGGGTTTATCTATGGCAAGGATCATTCTCAACGAAACAAGCTACCACGGCGCGGGCTCGGTGAAGGAACTCGCGGCGGAGATCGAGGGAAGAGGACTCAAAAAGGCGTTCGTCTGCTCCGATCCCGACCTTTTGAAGTTCGGCGTTACAAAGAAGGCGACCGACGTTTTGGAAGAGGCGGGCATCCCTTACGAAATTTATTCGGACATCAAGGCCAATCCCACCATCGAGAACGTGCAGGCGGGGGTCGCCGCTTATGAAAAGAGCGGGGCGGACTGCCTCGTCGCGGTGGGCGGGGGCTCGAGCATCGACACCGCCAAGGCGATCGGTATCATCGCCGCCAATCCCGAGTTTGCGGACGTGCGCTCCCTCGAAGGCGTTGCGCCCACCAAACATCCCTGCGTGCCCCTCATCGCCATTCCCACCACGGCGGGAACGGCGGCAGAGGTCACCATCAACTATGTCATCACCGACGTCGAGAAAAAGCGCAAGTTCGTGTGCGTGGACGTGCACGACATTCCCGTCGTCGCCATTGTGGACAGCGACCTCATGAGCACGATGCCCAAGGGGCTTACCGCTTCGACGGGCATGGACGCGCTTACCCACGCCATCGAGGGCTACATCACCAAGGCCGCGTGGGAGATGACGGACATGTTCCACTTAAAGGCGATCGAGATCATTGCAAAGTCCCTCCGCTCCGCCGTCAAGGGCGAAAAAGAGGGGAGAGAGGGTATGGCGCTCGGGCAGTACGTTGCGGGCATGGGCTTCTCCAACGTGGGGCTCGGCATCGTGCACTCCATGGCGCACGCGCTCGGCGCGGTGTACGATACGCCGCACGGGGTCGCCAACGCCATTCTTCTGCCCACCGTCATGGCGTATAACGCCGAAGCGACGGGGGAAAAATACCGCGACATCGCCAAGGCGATGGGGGTACAGGGGACCGAAAAGATGACGCAGAAGGAGTACCGCGCCGCCGCGGTCGAAGCGGTCGCCGCCCTCTCGCGCGACGTCGGCATTCCGCAGAATTTGAAAAATATCGTCAAGGAAGAGGACATTCCCTTCCTCGCAGAGAGCGCCATGGCGGACGCCTGCCGCCCCGGGAACCCCAAGGAACCCACCTATGAGGACATTGTTGCGCTCTACAAGTCGTTGCTCTGATGAAAAAGGATAAAAAGACACAAAAGAAAAAGAAGAAGGGGATCCTGCACCTCTTCCGCTGGGGGGATCTTCTCCCCATTGCGCTCCTGCTGGCGGCGGGGATCGCCCTCTTTGCGGTCCCTGCCGAGAAAGAGACCGTTTTGGGGATCGCAACGGGGATCGCGCTTGCGATCGTCGCCCTCTTCCTCATCGTCGGCGCCTTTTTGGGACGGGGCGGGGTGTTGCAGATCGTCTGCGCCGCGGGGCTCATCGCCCTTGCCGTGTGGCTGTTCGTGCAGAGCGAAGGAACGGAGACGCTCTATTACGTTCTGACGGGGATCGTCCTCCTGCGCGCCCTCGTGGGGCTCTTCTATGCCCTCTTTGCAAAGCGGAAGGAGAGCCGCCTGTGGCAACTTTCCATGGCGGGGAGCGTCCTTTTGCTCGTCGCCGCGGTGGTTTATATTTTTCTGCCCATGCTCCATATCGGCGGGCAAAACCTCCTCATCGGCGGGCTGTGCTGTTTGGACGCCCTGTTAGAGACGATCGCCCTTTTCCACCGTATCTCGAACGCCATGCATAAGGAGGAGGCCGAAAAGCCCAAAAAGCAGAAGAAACTTTCGGAGCGCGAAGAGCCAAAACAGCCGAAAGAGGAGCCCGAACAGCCGAAAGGGGACGTACCTGAAGCGCAGGAGGCTCTTCCCGAAGAACAAAAAAAGAAGAAGTCCTCCTTCTTCGCGCGCAAGAGAGAAAAAAATTGAACGGACGATAAAAAATCGTTGCAGTCCTTGCGCAAATCTGCTATGATAGGAAAAGATCATCCGGACTGAGTAAAAATACATGAGCGAAAAAAGTCAAATCAATGCGCGCGCCGTGTTCATGGCGGCGGTTCTTCCCATCCTGCTGTCGGGGATCGTGCGCGCGCTCGGCATCTACATCTTCGTCTCGCCAAACAAGTTCGCCCCGGGCGGGACAAACGGCATCGCCGTGCTCCTCGAATACGTCACCAAGTGGAATTCGGGCTGGTTTCTGCTCATGATCAACGTTCCGCTCTTCTTTTTGGCGTTCTTCCTTCTGGGGAAGCGGGAGGCGATCATCTCCACCCTGTCCATGCTCTTGACATCGGGGCTTTTGATCGTATTCGACTATATCCCCGGCTTTCCCCGTTTCGACGGCACGGTGACGGAGGAGCCCATCGTCTATGGCCTGCTTGCCTCGGTCGCGGGCGGCATCTTCCTCGGCGCGGCCCTCGCCATCATGATAAAGAGCTGCGGCACGGCGGGGGGAACGGCGGTGCTCGCCTCCCTCGTCAAAAAGAAGTGGAGTTTCCTGAGCGTAAGTTGGCTTACCTCGGGGTTCGACGCGATCGTGGTGCTCGTCTCCTTCTTTGTCTACTACCCGTGGAGCGCGCCCTTTACGAGCAAACTCGTCTCCGTGCTCTTAGCGCTTGTCTCCCTCGTCGTCACGAGCAAGACGTCCGACCTCATATTGCAAGGCTATAAAACGGCCTACCGCTTCGAGATCGTCACCAACCAGGCGGAGGAGATCGCAAAGGAGATCATGGAGACCACCCACCACGGCGTCACCGAAGTGCCCGGCATCGGCATGTATTCGCACAGCGAACACAAGGTGCTCGTGTGCATTATCAGGAAAAGACACATCGCCGAGATCCAGAAGATCATCAAAAAGTACCCGGGGACGTTTGCGTCGTTCACGCCGACCTCCGAAGTGTACGGAAAATTTATCAAGTGAAATTCGCCGCCGCGGACTGTGTTCCGCGGCGGCTTTGCGCACTTGACAAAAAATTCGGTCAAGTGGTATACTGAGAATATATGGAAAATAAAGTTTACGACGTCGCGGTCATCGGCGGCGGCATTGCGGGCTACACCGCGGCGCTTACCCTCAAAAATTTCAAAAAGGAATTCCTCTGGGTGGGAGTTAAGCCCTTCGGCGAGAAACTGCTCAAAGCCGAGCGGGTGAAGAATTTCCCTACCTTTACGGGCAACGGGGTGGAACTTGCCGCCCTCTTGGAGAGGCAGATGGCGCTCGAAGAGGTGCCCTTCACAAGGGCGAAAATCGACGGTGTGTACGCTACAGGCGGCGGCTTTATGCTTACGAGCGGGAAAACGGCGTTCTCTGCCCGCTCCGTCATTCTCGCCACGGGGGTGGAGACGGAGACGGTGGAAAGCGCTTCTAAGTATCTCGGAAGAGGGGTCAGTTACTGCGCCGTGTGCGACGGCTCCCTCTATAAAAATAAGACGGTCGTCTGCGAACTCTCCTCCCCGAACTATGCGGAGGAAGCGGAATATCTCGCTGGGATCGCAAAAAAGGTTTACGCCTTTTGCAAGTACAAAAACGCCGAATTCCGCGCCGAAAATATCCAAACAGTGGAGGATCCTATCGCTCTGATCGTGGGCGAGGGGCGCGTTACGGGGGTCGTCACAAAGAGCGGAAAAATGCTCGAAGCGGACGGGGTGTTCTTTTTGAAGGACGCCGCGCCGCCTGCGGTGCTCGTGGGAGGACTTGAAACGGAAGCGGGGCACGTCAAGGTCGCGCGGGATATGTCGACGAATCTTGCGGGGCTGTTTGCGGCGGGCGACGTCACGGGCCGACCCTACCAATATATCAAAGCCGCAGGGGAGGGCCTTGTCGCGGCATTTTCAGTTCACAAATTTCTCGTCCACGATTAGGGAAGGGGTGCCGTCAAACAGAACACCCCCTCAGTCACTCGCAGGCTACTACGTCGCAAGCTCCTCGTGCCGCCCTTGGAGAATCAGAACCGCGGGCGGGGCGTGACAGTTTTGTCATTTCGACCGAAGCCGCTTTGCGGCGGAGTGGAGAAATCTCACATTATTATAATGCGGTAGAGATGTCTCGACTTCGCTCGACATGACATTTTGGGAATGGTGCGCTATATATTATCTCTTGGCTGCCCCTTGAGGGTAATTAGGGGTAGCCAAGAGAATTCTTACATTGCCCCCACCCGTCACCTGCGGCGCCACCCTCCCCCAACAAGTTGGGGTAGGGCTAAGGCCTACCCCTTTTAGGGGGAGGCTCCCGCGTCAGCGGGTGGTGGGGGTACCTTTCAAACCATCAACAAAAGGAGAATTTTATATGAAAAAACTGCTGTTTATCGACTGCTGTATCCGCGGGGAGGCGTCAAGGACGAGGAAACTCGCCGAGGCGTTTTTGTCCGCTCTTCCCGAGGAGTACGACGCCGAGTGGCTCGACCTCGGCACGGCGGATCTTCACCCCCTCGACAGGGCGCGCTACTTCGCCCGCGAAAAACTCTTGGACGAGGGCAAACTCTCGGATCCTCTCTTCGACCACGCAAAAGATCTTGCGGGGGCCGACCTCGTGCTCGTTGCAACTCCCTTCTGGGACATGGGGATCCCCGCGATGCTCAAAACCTACTTCGAAAACGTTTCGATCGCAGGCATCACCTTTTCCTGCGACGAGAAGGGGAACTATGAGGGACTTTGCAAGGCCGAGCGCATGGTCCTTCTCACCACCCGCGGCATGGACATTCCCGACGGCAGTGAAATGGAGCAGGCGACGCCCTATTTGAGAGCCATCTGCAAGTTCTTCGGCATCGGCGCGCTGGAAGTCGTTTCGGCATGGGGAATGGACACTGAGCCGCCCGCGGAGGCCGAAAAGCGGCTTCACTTCGCCGCCGAAAATGCAAAGGAACTTGCAAAGAGTTTGTAAAAATCTACCATATTTTTCCCCGAATTGCTTGTAAACGAAGGGAAAAGCGTGTATAATAATAATCAGCCGTGCAAAAACACCGCACGGAAAAAGGAGATCATATTTTCATGGACGCAGGCCCATCTACGGAATTGCCCCCAAGTGCACTGCTCATTCCCTCGGCTTTTACGGGCGTAACGCTTGCACTCGTCATCGCGCTCGTCGTGCTCATCTTCCTCTCGGGATTTTTCAGCGCGACTGAGACCGCCTACACCAGCTTTTCCACCGTCCGTATGCGGCGCTATGCGCAAAAAAAGCGCTCTGCGCGGCTCGCGCTCAAAATGAGCGAAAATTACAACAACGTTTTAACGACCCTGCTCATCGGCAATAACATCGTCAACATCGCCGCGGCGTCCATTGCGACCGTCCTTTTCACCGCGGCGCTCGGCGAGGAACTCGGCCCCACCATCTCCACCGTTGTTTTAACGGTCATCGTGCTCATCTTCGGCGAAGTGACGCCAAAGACGCTTGCAAAGGAGGCCCCCGAGAAATTCGCCTGTGCGGTCGCCTATCCGCTCTACATCTTTTCCCTCGTCTGTCTGCCTTTGAATTGGGTATTCGGCTATTGGAAAAAATTCATCTTCCTACTCTTCGGGCTCAACAAAAAGAAGCCGAAATACACCGAGGAAGAGTTCAAAATGATCGTCACCGACGTCAAAAAGGAGGGGGTCCTCAACGAGACCGAGCACGACCTCATCGAAAAGACCCTCCGCTATGACGAACTGCACGTCGGTTCCTGCATGATCCCCCTCGATCGGGTGATCGCCGTCGAAATAAGGGACGACTCCCGCCTCCTTTTACGCCTCTTCCGAGAGACGAACTTCTCCCGCATTCCCGTCTACAAGGGAACCAAACAGAACATCATCGGCATTTTGTACCGCGCCGATTTCTATGAAAACATGCTTGCGGGAAGGCGCAACTTCGAAAACATCGTGCGCCCCGTCTCGTGGACGGCGACGGACGAAAAACTTTCCGCCCTCATGAAGCGTATGCAGAACATGCGCGAACACATGGTGATGGTGGGCTCGGAGGGAAACGCGCTCGGGCTCATCACCCGCGAGGATATGATCGAGGAGCTCCTCGGCGACATCGACGATAAATACGACCTGACCCCCGTCACTTCTCCCATCCAACCCTTTATCCCCGAGCCCGAAAAGCCCGAGACGGTGGACGAGACGGAGGAGTAACACGGGAACGAGAAACACATGCAACTGTTGATTCCCGTTGCGGCGGGGGTGGAAGCCTCCGTCAAACGACAACTCAATGCCCTCGGATACGGTAACTGCCCCGCGATCAACGGAAGAATTTCCCTTGCGGGGAGTTTTTTCGATGTCGCCCGTCTCAACGTCTTTCTGCGTTCGGGGGAGCGGGTGCTCATCGAACTCGGCGCATTTCCCGTCACCACCTTCGACGAACTCTATGACGCCGCCTTTTCCCTCCCGTGGGAGGAGTTTCTCTCCCCGCACTCCCTCATCCGCATGGACGGGAAGAGTTATAAGAGCAAACTCGTCGCCGTCAAAGCGGCGGGCGGCGTGGTGAAGAAAGCGATCGTAAACCGCCTCAAAGAGAAACTCGGCGTAAGTTCCCTCGACGAAAAGGGGGAGCGCGTCATCGTGGGGGTCTCCGTTTTTAACGACGTTGCGAGTTTCACCCTCGATACTTCGGGGGAGGGTCTGCACAAGCGCGGATACCGCACCCTCGCCTATGAAGCGCCCCTCAAAGAGACGGTCGCCGCCGCCATGGTCGAGAGCAGTATCTATCGCGCGGGGAAGCCCTTTGCCGACCTCTTCTGCGGGAGCGGCACCCTTCCCATCGAGGCGGCGATGTACGCCTTGCACATCGCTCCCAACGCAAAAAGGGAGTTTGATTTTACAAAATGGAAGTGCGCGCCCGAGGTCCTGCCCCGCGTGCGTCAGGAGGCGGAGGAGACGCGCGATAAAACGACGAAACTCTCCCTGTTTGCCTCGGATATTTCGGAGAACGCCGTCTCCATTGCCCGCTACCATGCAAAGCGGGCGGGGGTTTCAGAGCACATCCGCTTTTCCTGCGCCGACATGCGCACCTTCTCTTCGGAGGAGAAATACGGCGTCATTCTCTCCAACCCTCCCTACGGCGAAAGGCTCAAAGAGGAGGACCTCTTCGCCCTCTACCGCGACTTCGGTAAGATGTACCGCTCCCTTCCCGATTGGAGTTGTTATTTCCTCTCGGGCTATGCGGAGGCGGAGCGCGCCTTCGGGGGAAGGGCGCAAAAGAGGCGGAAACTTTTTAACGCCAACATTCCCTGCGGTTTTTACGGCTATCTCGGGAAGCCCCCCGAAAATATATGATAAAATTGTGAAATTTATGGAAAGCGCGCTTCACAAACTTGACAGCGCGCCATTTTCTGCCTATAATAAAGGCGGTTTGTTCAGAACCATACAAACAGGAGGAAAAAATATGGAAATCAACAAGTATCTCATCAAACTCATCGAAGCGGCAAAGGGGCTTGAAAAGCTGGACTTTTTCATGGGGCAGGCGACTCTCTCCAAGACGGAGTTCCGCATTCTACAAGAGGTCATCATGGAGCAGGAGAGGGGGAAGGACATCATCTCCTCCGAACTTGCGCGCAGGCTCGGCATCACCCGTTCGGCCGTTTCGCAGATCGTGACCAAACTCGAAAACGAGAACATCGTCAAGCGCACGGCGGCTCAGTTCGACCGTAAGATCGCCTATATCCGCCTCTCCGATTATGCGCAGTCGATGTTCGTAAAGCAGTGCGAACGGGCAAACTCCGCCATGGAGGAGCTCGGAAAGCAGTTCGGGACGGAGCGGCTCGACAAGTTCATCGATGAGTACGACGCACTCTGCAAGGCCTTCTGCAAGATCGTGGACGCGCACAACGAGGAAGCATAAAACATTTTTGCCGCGAAAACGGCACGGAGCAAATAGAACATGTTAAAACTTTCGGGCATCAAAAAGGACTACAAGGTCGCCGACGGCTTTGTGCACGCCTTAAAGGGCATCGACCTCGAGTTCCGCAAGAACGAGTTCGTCTGCATTTTGGGACAGTCCGGCTGCGGAAAAACCACCCTCCTCAACGTCATCGGCGGGCTCGACCACTACACCGAGGGCGACCTCATCATCCAGGGCAAGTCCACCAAAGATTTCAAGGACCGCGATTGGGACGTCTACCGCAACCACCGCATCGGGTTCATCTTCCAGACCTATAACCTCATTCCCCACCAAACGGTATTGGGGAACGTGGAACTTGCGCTTACGATCGCGGGCATTCCGCGCGACGAACGGAGAGCAAGGGCAAAACAGGCCCTCGAACGGGTGGGGCTCGGCGAGGAACTCAACAAGCGGCCCAACCAGCTCTCGGGCGGACAGATGCAGCGCGTCGCCATCGCCCGCGCTCTCGTCAACAACCCCGATATTCTGCTTGCCGACGAGCCGACGGGCGCGCTCGACAGTAAGACGAGCGTCGAAGTCATGGACCTCATCAAGGAGATCGCGGGAGAGCGGCTCGTCATCATGGTGACCCACAACCCCGAACTCGCCGAAAAGTACGCGACCCGCATCGTGCGCCTCAAAGACGGTTTGGTGGAGTCGGACAGCGACCCCTACACCGCAAGCGAAGAGGTGGAGACGTGGGACGTCGACCGCGAGGCGGACAAAGCGAAGGCCGAAAAGGCGGCGGCAAAGGCGGACGGCAGGAAAAAGCCCCGCGCAAAGATGAGTTTTTTGACCTCCCTGTCCCTTTCGGCGCGCAACCTGCTTACCAAAAAGGGGAGGACGATCTTAACCTCCGTCGCGGGCAGTATCGGCATCATCAGCGTCTGCCTCGTGCTCGCCCTCTCGAGCGGCTTCAACAATTACATCAAAAAGACCGAAGAGGATATGCTCTCCTACTATCCCGTGCAGATCACCGAAAACACCTTCGATATGACCGCCGTCATGGGCGCCATGCAGGAGATGAACAATCTCCCCGATATGTCCAAGATCGACGATAAGGTGTACGTCAACTCCTTTTTGACGGGACTTGCCAAGGACATCGCCATCACCAACACCATCGGCGACGATTACCTCAATTATCTCGAAGATAATTTGACGGACGATCTCGTCTATGCCGTCTCTTACGGCTATGGCGTTGCGCTTGTGGATAACCTTTACACCTCCGTCAGAGTGGGCGGGGTCAGCGAAAGCGACGAGCCCGAACACCCCGAGAACTTTTCTCTCTCCGCACTCAAAAACTTCTATATCAGCGAACTCATCGACTACTCTTCGACAGACGCCGAGAGCGACTATACGGGGCTTTTGCCCTTTGCCGACTTCTTCGGCAGTATCACCCACAGAATGCCCGACACAGAGGACTTCTCCGACGAGGGCTTTGCCGATTTCGTGCGCGCGCAGTACGACATCGTGGGCGAGGGGCACTTCCCCGAGAACGAGAATGAGATCGTCCTCGTGGTGGGCACGAACGGCGCGCTTACCGATATGACGGCGGCACAGCTCGGGATCCTTACCGAGCGCACCTTCATCTCTCCCTTCCTCAAAGAGAACGGAACCATGCAGGAGGGAGAGTGGGACAACATGATCGACATCTCCTCCCTCGTCGGCAAGGAGTACGTGCTCTACTATAACGACGCGATCTATGACAAAAACCCCGACTATAAACCCTTCTCGGGCAATTATCCCTTTATCTACAAGGACGACGGCCGACCCGCCACCCTCGACGTGAGCGAAGAGGAGGGGATGAAACTTACCGTCTCCGCCGTGCTCCGCTTAAAAGAGGGGTACACTTACGGGTGCCTGCAAGAGGGGCTCAACTTCACCGAGCAGACGATCATGAAGTATATCCGCAAGAACATGGAGAGCAAGATCGTGAAGTGGATCGCGGAAGAGAGCGCGGTAAGTTACGGCGGAAGCACCGCTTACGTCGGCGTGCCTCATCCCAATTTGCAGGATTATTATTCGCAGATGTCCATGCCGGGTTCGCCGATCAGCGCCATGGTCTCCTCGACCGACGCGCCTCTCCGCTATGTGGGCGGTTCTGCGGATCCCACGAGCATCTCCATCTATCCCCGCGATTTCGATAGCAAGGAAGAGGTCTTGAAGGTGCTCGACGGTTGGAACGATCAAGTGGAGGAGAGCAAGAAGATCACCTATACCGATACGGTTGGGCTCCTCATGGGCATGGTGCAGACGATACTCGACGTCATCACTTACGTCCTCGTCGCCTTCACCGCGATCTCCCTCGTCGTCTCCTCCGTCATGATCGGCATCATCACCTATGTGTCCGTCGTCGAGCGCGTCAAGGAGATCGGCGTCCTGCGCTCTCTCGGCGCGAGGAAGCGGGACGTCAAGAACCTCTTCAACGCGGAGACCTTCATCATCGGGCTCGGCGCGGGGCTCATCGGCATCGCCGTATCCTATCTTCTGGCGGGGATCGTCAGCTGGATCATCTATTCGCTCTCCGGGATCGCGGGGATAGCGAGCCTGCCGCCGCTGACGGCGCTCATCATGGTTTTGGTCAGCGTGGCGCTTACCCTCATCTCGGGGCTCATTCCCGCCTCCGCGGCCGCCAAGAAAGACCCCGTCATCGCCCTCCGCACCGAATAAAAGAGCGCAGAAGGGGACATACTTCTTTCAAACCGAAAGAGGTGCTTTATGGCAAAGAAGAACAAACTTCCGAAACTCACCGATGAGGAGTATGAAGAATATTTGAAATCGCTTTTAACAAAATAAAAAGATAGGGAGCGCCCTCCCGATTTTTTATTGTAAGAGGACGGCGTATTTAGAAAACGCCCCACCCCCTTAATCCCCCTCCGATGGAGGGGGTTCCGCTTACTGCTCTGATTTGTCATTTCGACCCGCGGTTTCCTTTATTGTCATTTCGCTCCGCCCGCACGTTCTATGTTGTCTAAGGGCGGCACGAGGAGCCTGCGACGAAGTACCAAGCCGCTATGCGGCGCGTGGAGAAATCTCGCCTTATGATAATGCGGTAGAGATGTCTCCACTTCGGTCGACATGATATTTTAGAATGCGTTCTGTTTTCCTTTGCTGTCCCTTTTAGGTGGAGCATTGCATTCTGCCAACAGTTGATAACTGTTGGCGCAATGCGACAGGAGTGAGCGCATCAGAGGCGCGAACGGTGACCGAATGCGGGGCTCTACCCGCATGAGACAGTACCCGCGTCAGCGGGGGAAAGGGTTTCAACCCCTCTGTCTCGCTCCGCTCGACATCTCCCCTACAGGGGCGACAAGTAATAAACAAATCCCGTTTTATTCCTCTTTCCGCGCGCCCAAAATGTGCAGGCCGCGCGTGACGGGAGCGCGGTAGGAGGCAAGCGTCCTTCCGAATGCGTCATAGGAGTGCGCCGCAACGAGGATATTCCTCCCCGAAAACCCCACCACGACGGGGGAATGATAAAAATCGCCCGTCTCCCGCCCGAGTTGCACAATGTCGCCGAGTTCCAACTTGTCAAGAGGTACGACCTCCGCAAAGGGCCCCGCGCCCTCGTTGTTTACCAAAAAGTTATAGAGATATTCCACCCCCGTCCAGGAGGCGGTCCTGTCGCTTGCAGAGCGGTAGAACCACCCATAGACGGGGGTAAAATTCATCACGCCCGCTCCCGCGAAGATGCACTGCGAGGCAAAATTGGTGCAGTCGCCGCCGATCGCGCTGAAATCGTAATAGGAAGGGTTTCTCGAAAATGCCCAGCGGCGGGCATAGGCAACGGCTTTTTCTCTGTTGAAGGGAAGGATCTCATAAGGCATAGTCCATTCTATGCGACTGCCGCCTTTATCGGTGTACAAAAGCATACAATAGGGCGTGAAATATCGTTGAAAAGAGTTGACATATTTCCAATATTATGGTACAATAAGGCCATAATAAGAACATAGTGTGTCGGAGGTGAGATCATGACGCAACCTTTACCCAAAATTCTGCCCGTGAACGAGTTGAAAAACACGGCGAACATCATGAAAACATGCAAGGAAAGTTCTGTCCCCATCGTCATCACAAAAAACGGGTACGGCGAGGCGGTGATGATGAGCGTGCAACTTTATGAGGAAATGTTTGCTAAGATGCAGGAAGCCGCTTTGATCAACGCGGGGCTCGAAGAAATCGAGCGCGGCGCCGCTCCCGCAGACGGCGAGGAATTTTTCGTCCGCATGAGGAGCAAGTATGGCAAGTAACTATCGGTTGAAACTCTTCCCTTTGGCACAGGCGGATATGGAGAGTATCTTCGCCTATCTCGCCGAAGAGTTGAAAAACCCAACTGCGGCTGTCAGACAAATAGACGACTTCGAGCGGGGATTTCAAACGGTGTGCGATTTTCCCGAAAGTTGCCCGCTCGTTGATAACGAGTACATAAAGGACAAGACCTTGCGCAAACTCATCGTCAACAATTACATCGCATTCTTCCGTATTAAGGACGAGGAAATTCAAGTCGTCCGCGTTCTATACGGAATGAGAAATTATCAAGATCTGCTGTAAAAGTTCCGAAGATAGGGCTATGTCATACAGGGAACGGGACAAGGCATACAATAGGGCGTGAAATATCGCCGTCCCAAAAACAAAGTGCGGCGGCGCGTTCTTTTTGCGCTTGCCGCCGTCCTTTTTCTCTCCCTCGTCATCGCCCTGCACGTCAACGTCACGCGGGTGCTCATGTCGGTGGCGGAGGCGTCCATGCGCTCCATTACAACGGTCGCCGTCAACGACGCGGTGTATTATACCCTCTCCGACCGCGTGCGCTATGAGGAACTCGTCACCGTCAGCCGAGACGGGGAGGGGAACATCACTTCGATCACCTCCAACTCCTTCCAGATCAACCGCATTGCGCGCGATACGGCGTATATGTCGCAGGAGAATTTGCAAAAGATGAGCGAGGGCGGGGTGGAAGTCCCCCTCGGCGCGTTCACGGGGATCGAGGCGCTTGCGGGCTTCGGACCCAAACTCAACCTCAAGATCATTCCCATCTCCAATGTGGAATGCCGCTTTGCCTCCTCCTTTGAAGCGGCGGGGGTCAACCAGACCCGCCATGCCATCTATTTGGAGATCGTCGCCGACATCTCCATCATCATGCCCGCCCGCACCCGCAACTTCGCCTCGCGCACCGAAGTGCTCATCTGCGAGAGCGTGCTCGTCGGCAAAGTTCCCGAGGTGTACCTCCAATCGGACATCTTCGGGAACGGATATCAACTCGCGCCCGCGCCGTGAAGGGAACCGATCAACTCGATGACGGCGGGCGTGCCGTTTTCGATCGTGCACGCGGAGAGGGCATAGCGCAGTTCCCCGTCCCGCCAAAGGGCAGAGAGGGCGGCAGGGAGAGAGGAAAGTTCGCTCTCCCGCAAAATTCTGCATAAGCCCCGTTTTTCGAAGTAGAGGGCGTTTTGAAGCTGATCCCCGCGCGACCCCTTTTCGAGGGGCACGAAGAGGGTCGGCTTTTTGAGCGCAAGCGCCTCGAACACCGTGTTGCTTCCCGCGCGGCATAGAACGCAGTCGGCGGCCGCATAGGCGCTTCCCATGTCCTTTTCGAACTCCCGCGCACAGTAGCCCTCCCGTTGGGCCTCGCTTCCGCTCTTTCCCGTCAGGTGTAAAATTTGCCACTTTTTGAGAAGGGTCGGAAGATGTTTTATCACCGCCTCGTTGATGGCTCTGCTCCCGCTCCCGCCGCCGAGGACGAGAAGAACGGGCTTCTCCCCCGAGAGGGAATACTTTTTGAGGGCGCGCTGTCTGTCGCCGCGGAAGAGCTCCTTGCGCATGGGGGAGCCGACGCAGACGCCGTTTTCAAACAGTTTGGCAGTCTCGGGGAAGGACGTAAGCACATATTTGCACTTTTTTGCGAGCAGTTTGGTCGCAAGCCCGGGAGAAAGGTCACTCTCATGGGTAAGGGCGGGGATATTCAACTCATGCGCCGCCCACACCGCGGGATAGCTTGCAAAGCCGCCCTTGGAGAATACGAGGTCGGGCTTTTCCGCCTTTACGATCTCGAGGGCGCGCTTCTTCGCCGCATGTAACCGCGAGGGAATGGTGAAGTTCTGCAAGGTGAAGGAGCGCACGAGTTTGGGGCAGTCCACCTCGAAAAAGGGATAGCCCGCCTCGGTGACAAGCGTCTTTTCAATGCCGCACGTGCCCATATAGGCGAGTTTGCGGGAATATTTGAGTTCGTTCATCACGGCAAGGTTGGGAACGACGTGCCCCGCGCTCCCTCCGCCGCAAAACAAAATGTATTTCATAACATCACCCGTCTTACAGTATATGCAGAGCGGGGATTTTTAGCGTTCGCGTGCGCTCGTATGCCCCGAAAATCATTGACAAATTTTCGTCAGGCGTGTAAAATAGTGGAAACAAACGACACGGGAGTATTTTATGCAAAACGTCATGGACACCCTGCGCGCGCGGGGATTTATCAAACAGACCGTCTATGAAGAGGAACTTTACGAACTGTTGGGAAAGGAGAGCGTGCCCTTCTACATCGGGTTCGACCCCACGGCGGACAGCTTGCACGTGGGGCACTTTATGCAACTTGTCGCCATGCGGCACATGCAGCTTGCGGGGCACAAACCCATCATTTTGATCGGCGGCGGCACCGCCATGGTGGGGGACCCCTCGGGCAGAACGGATATGCGCTCGATGATGACCAAGGAAACCATCGCCTACCATGTGGAGTGTTTCAAAAAACAGATGTCGAAGTTCATCTCCTTCGAGGGCGAGAACGCCGCGGTCATCGTCAACAATGCCGATTGGCTCTTGAACCTCAACTATATCGACTTTTTGCGGGACATCGGCGTGCATTTCTCCGTCAATAAAATGCTGACGGCGGAGTGCTTCAAGGCGCGCATGGAGAGGGGGCTTTCCTTCCTCGAATTCAACTACATGCTCATGCAGGCTTACGATTTCCTCGTTCTGCACCAAAAATACGGCTGTTCTCTGGAACTCGGCGGCGACGACCAGTGGAGCAACATTTTGGCGGGCGCCGACCTCATCCGGAGAAAGGAGCGGAAACCCGCCTTTGCGATGACCTTCCAGCTTCTTACCACGAGCGAGGGAAAGAAGATGGGCAAGACGCAGAAGGGGGCGGTGTGGCTCGATGCAAACAAGACGAGCCCCTATGAATTCTACCAATATTGGCGGAACACCGCGGACGACGACGTCGAAAAGTGCTTCTGCCTCTTGACTTTCGTGCCGCTGGAGGAGATCAAGGAACTCTGCGCCCACCGCGACGAGCGCATGAACGCCGCGAAGGAGCGGCTTGCATACGAGCTCACCAAAATGGTGCACGGGGAAGAGGCGGCAAACCTTGCGCAGTCGCAGGCGCGGGCGGCGTTCGGAGGAGAGGGGGAGATGCCCGTAAAGGAGATCCCCGCGGAAACTTCCACTCTTCTCGGCGCACTCGTCGCCACAGGACTTTGCAAGAGCAACGGCGAGGCGCGGCGGCTCGTGGAGCAGGGCGGCGTCTCGGTGGGGGACGTGAAGGCGACGGACGTCAACATGCCCCTTCCCGTGGGCGAATTTATCCTCCACAAGGGGAAGAAGGTGCACATCAAGGTCGTGCGCAAGTAAATGGAATATAAGAGCGTCGTCGGGGAGACGGTCACCGAAAAAGTCATCGAAAAGAGCAGGTTTTTGACCTATGTTTCGCACACGGAGGGCGAGGAAGAGGCGAAAGGCTTTCTTGCCCGCATCCGCGCGCTTCACCCCGCGGCGACCCATGTCTGCTATGGCTACATCGCCGATAAGATCGGCAACGAACAGCGTTTTTCGGACGACGGAGAGCCCCAAGGGACGGCAGGAATGCCCATTTTGGGGGTCATCAAGGCGCAGAACCTCAAGGAGACGGCGATCGCCGTGGTGCGCTATTTCGGCGGCATCAAACTCGGCGCAGGGGGCTTAACCCGTGCCTATGCGGGCGGCGCCGCCGAGGGGGTGGAAAGAGCCGAAAAGCGGGTGTACACCACGGGCGTTGAAATGTCGCTCGAAGTGGACTATCCCGACGTCAACGCCGCACTCCGCTTTTTGGAGGGGGAGATCGTCCTCTCGCGCGAATTTTCCTTTAAGGCGCGCTTCACGGTGATGATAAAGGAGAGCGAAGAGAACGCCTTCACCGCCCGCTCCCGCGACTTTTTCAACGGAAAAGTGACCCTCTCTGCAGGAAAGAGATATTTTTATCCATTTTAAGAGTTTCGCACAATTCTTTTCCTTGTGCTATGGGCAAATCGCTTCAATTGTCATTTCGAGCGGAGCGTGAAGCGCGGAGTCGAGAAATCTCACATCGGAAAATAATTGTGCGAGGAAACCTTCCTTGTGCATCAACTAAGTTGCCCTCTCATTCGCTCGGCTTTTACACTAAGCCGTAAGCATACGGCAAATTGGGTGCGCTTATGGAAAATGGCGATTTTCCAACGCGCAGTGATTTAGAACACAATGCGCCATTCTAAGATCACGTCACCCTGAGCGTAGTCGAAGGGTGTCCGCATTATAAACAAGGACATTCCTCGACTGCGCTCGGAATGACGCAAGTTTGTTTGGTTTTAATCGTACTTGGACGCAACAAGATTCCCTCGGGGAATTGCCATGTCGGACTTCGTTCTTTCCGTTACGGCTACTTCGTCGCAGGCTCCTCGTGCCGCGCTTAGAGAATCAGAACTGCGCGCGGGGCGAAATGACACTATTAGAAACAGCGAGTATAAGCTCACCCCCGCAACGCGGGGGAGGGGAGGGGCACTACTTGGCGCCCCTGTAGGGGAGCTGTCACGAGCTTGCGAGTGACTGAGGGGTTTTAGAAACTCTTTCGGCATTCGCTTCGCTCATGCCACTTTCCCTAAAAGGGACAGCAAGGGGAGGGTAAGTCGGCAAAAATATTTTCCGACTTTTTTTGCGCAAACGCTTGACAAGTGTACTTGGCAATGCTATGATAGACATACCAAGTTCACTTGGCAAAAAGGAGAAATATGGACGAACTGCAAGAAAAAACAGAGAGTGTTGAAAGCAAACAGACCCTCTCCAAAGAGGAAATTTTAGAGCGCAGCCGCAAGGAGAACGAAAAATCGGGCGACGAGCGGGAGCAGGCAAAGTGGAAGTGGGTGACATACTGCGGCTATCTCGCCACGATCATTACCGTCGTCGTCATCGAATTTTGTTATATTCTGCTCCGGCAGGACGAGGTGTTTTTCTATCCGATCTACGTTCTGTTGGGCACGAGCATGAGCGCGCAGACCACCTGTCAGGCGGTCGTCATGAAAAAAGGGAGAGGAAAGACGATCTCCATCGTCTGCGCCGTCCTGCTCATCGCGGTCACGGTCGCTTTGTGGGTGCTGTTCGCCCTCTCCCTTGCGGGGATCGAAGTTTGAGGAGCTATCATGGAAGAGAATTTCAACAGAGAAGAAAAATTGAACGCCGAAGAACCCACCCTCTCCAAAGAGGAGATTTTACAGCGGAGCCGCAAGGAGAACGAAAAGAACGGCGACGAGCGGGAACAGAATCATAGGTTGCGGGCAAAATACCTCGGATTTGCCGCCTGCGTGATCGCCTGCGGCGTTGCCATCATCGTTCGGGCGTGTATGGGAGATCTCGCTTACGACCTGCCGGCGGTCATTTTTACGGGAGTAGCGGCGCAGAATGCCTCTGAGGCGTTTTTCACCACGAACAAGAAAGTGAAGTGGCTCACAATCTTTGTGGCGGTTTTGGCGGTCGGCGTGGCAATTTTATATTGGGTGCAATTCGGGTTGCAACTTGCGGGGAAATAGAGCGGCAAAAAAGATGGACGAGAAACTAATTCTCCGCAACCGCCTCAAAGAGGTGCGTGCGGCAAAAAATTTATCGCAGGAAGACTTAGCGCGGCTCGTGGGCGTTTCGCGCAACACCATCTCCTCCATCGAGACGGGACAGTTCTGCCCCACGGCGAAGCTCGCCCTCGTTCTCTGCATCGCGCTCGACAAAAAATTCGAAGAGCTCTTTTACTTTTAAGAAAGATGAAATTCACGACCGCCGAAAACAAAAAACAACTCAAAAACCGCATGGAGAGCGCAAAGACGGCGGAGCGCGCAAAGAAACTCAAAATGTCTGTCTTTTGCAAGGGCGACCGCGCGGAGATCGTCGTCTGCAGGCGCGGAAAAACCCCGCAATACGCCTTTCTCGGAACGATCACCGAAGGGGAGGGTTGCACGGTAGAGGGGGAGATCGCCCTCGTCGGCAAGCCGTGGAGGTGGTACGATTACTTTTTTACCGCGCTTACCTGCCTTATCTTTCTGCCGCTGACGGCGCTTCTTCTTGCGGGCGATCTCGTGATGACCGCCTACATCGCCGCGGGAAATCCCGTGTGGGGCGGCAGTTTCTGCTTCCCCTTCACGAGCGCAAAGAGCCGCGAGAAAAAACTCGTCTCCTTTATGGAAAATACGCTCCTGCTCAAAAAAACCGATTAAAACAGGCGTCGCCCCGCAACGAGTTGCGGGGCGACGTTCATATATTTTGCGCTTATTTTTTCTCTGTCTGTTCGGTGACCTTTTCGGCATAGCCGTCGAGTTCCTCGTTGAGTTTCCGCGCCGATTTGAAGGGGAAGCAGAAACTTGCGTGCTTCTTTTCGAAGTTCTCGGTGTGCTCCTTGATGCTCTCCTTCAAGCGTTCGAAGTGGACGACGATCTGCTTCTCTTGGGCGAACTTTCTGATCTTCACCGAGAGATCGAGCGAATGCCCGAGGTCGACGAGGAAGATCCCCAAGACGATCCCAACAAAGAAGGAGAACCACATGTTGTTGACAAACCACTTCACCGCCTCGAGCACGGCCTCGTTCATGAGGAAGTAGAACCCCGCCGCAACGAGCAACCACAAGAATGAGAAGAGGGGACAGATGATGCCCTGTATGTTTCCCCATTGCTTGGAGTAGTCCCACAGTTTGATCTTCATGCCCTTGATGAAGATGAGCCCCGCAATGTATTCGATGACCGTCATCATCGCGCCCATGATGAGAATGATGAGGAGGGCGTCGAGCCACTCATAGCCCGTGTGGATGGGGATGAGGGAGATGGCAAACATCAAGGAGAGGCCGAACCCGTAAAGGGGGATGTAGGGGCCCGTCAGAAAGCCGGGGTTGATCCATTTCTTCGCCGAGAAGAATCTGCGGAAGAGCACCTCGATCACCCAGCCGAGCATACTCCCCACAATAAAGAGAAAGGCCGCAACGAGTAGTCCGTCTAAAAATTTCATTTGAATTGCCTCTGTGGAGTTTTTGAGCATTATAGCACAACGGGCGGCGATTTGCAAGCGTTGCGCCCGCATTTTTTGTTTATCGCGTTTGATTTTGGGGTATATAAACAGTGTTCACGAAAAATCTTTTGCCCCAGCAAAAGCTTTTTCCGTGAGGAAACGCGCGCGTAAGCGCGTCATTCCGCCCCGCCCGCACGTTCTATGTTGTCTAAGGGCGGCACGAGGAGCTTGCGACGAAGTAGCCGTAACGGAAAGAACGAAGTTCGACGTGGACAGTCCCCGAGGGAATCTTGCTACGTCCAAGTGCGATTAAAACCATACCCAAACGTACCAAGATGCCTTCGCGGACATTCTTTTGCGGACTACGTAAATACAATGCGGCTCAGCATGACGCAGGTCAGAATAACAGAAATAACCCATCATCTCAAACAAGGAGGAAAAAATATGGATACCAATAAATACACGCAAAAATCGCTTGCGGCGGTGCAGGCGGCGCAGAATACCGCCCTCGAGTACGGCAACTCCGAACTCGGCACCCTGCACCTCTGCCTTGCCCTCCTCGATGGCGACGGGCTCGTCTATCGCATCCTCTCCCGCGCGGGAATGGACGCAAACGGCCTACAACGTGCCGTCAAGGAGGAGGTGGAGCGGCTTCCCCGCGTCTCGGGGAGCGGCTCGGGGCAGGTGTATGCGACCGCTCCCCTTGCCCGCACCCTCTCGGAGGCCGAAAAGCTCGCCGCCGACATGAAGGACGATTACGTCTCCATCGAACACCTCTTTTTGTGCCTCTTCGACAACGCCGAGGAACGCTTGAAAGCCGTTTTCAAACGCTTCGGCGTGACGAAGGACGGTTTCTTAAAGGGCATGAAGGAGGTGCGCGGCAACCAGAACGTGAAGAGCGACAACCCCGAAGAGTCCTATGAGGCGCTCGAAAAGTACGGCACGGACCTTACCAAGCGGGCGCGCGAACACAAACTCGAACCCGTCATCGGCAGGGATGAGGAGATCCGCAACGTCATCCGCATTCTCTCCCGCAAGACAAAGAACAACCCCGTGCTCATCGGCGAACCGGGCGTGGGAAAGACGGCGATCGCCGAGGGGCTTGCCCGCCGCATTGTCAGCGGGGACGTCCCCGAGGGTCTCAAACACAAGACTCTCTTCTCCCTCGACATGGGCGCGCTCATCGCGGGGGCGAAGTACCGCGGCGAATTCGAAGAGCGCTTAAAGGCCGTCTTGCAGGAGGTCACAAAGTCGGAGGGGAACATCCTCCTCTTCATCGACGAACTGCACACCGTCGTCGGCGCGGGAAAGACGGAGGGCGCAATGGACGCGGGCAACCTCTTAAAGCCCCTCCTCGCAAGGGGGGAACTGCACTGTATCGGCGCGACCACCCTCGACGAATACTGCAAATACATCGAAAAGGACGCGGCCCTCGAGCGGCGGTTCCAGCCCGTGCTCGTGGGAGAGCCCACCGTGGAGGACACCGTCTCCATTTTGAGAGGTCTCAAAGAACGCTTTGAAATTTTCCACGGCGTGCGCATCCACGACGACGCCCTCGTCGCGGCGGCCACTCTTTCCAACCGCTACATCACCGACCGCTTTCTGCCCGACAAGGCCATCGATCTCGTGGACGAAGCGGCGGCGATGATCCGCACCGAGATCGATAGTATGCCCGCCGAGATGGACGCGCTCCACCGCAAGATCGTTCAATTAGAGGTGGAGGAGAACGCCCTCGAAAAGGAGAAGGACAACCTCTCCATGGCGCGTCTCGAGACCCTCAAAAAGGAACTCGCCGAATGCAAGGAGAAGTTCCACGGCATGAAGGCGAAGTGGGAGCAGGAGAAGGGGGAGATCCGCGCCGAGAAGGAGCTCAAGGAAAAACTCGACACCCTGCGCGGCGAACTCGAGAGCGCGAAGCAGAGGGGAGATTACAGCACGGCGGGGCGGCTCGAATACGGCGAGATCCCCGCGCTCGAAAAGGAGCTCCTTGCCGCAAAGGAGGCGCGGAAGGACAATTCCCTCCTCAAAGACGAGGTGATGGAGGAGCAGATCGACCAAATCGTGGCGCGGTGGACGGGGATCCCCGTAACGCGCTTAAAAGAGGGCGAGAAGGCAAAACTTCTGCGCCTGCCCGAAGAGATACACAAGCGGCTCGTGGGGCAGGAAGAGGCCGTAACCAAGGTCTCAGAGGCGATTCTGCGGGCAAGAGCGGGCATCTCCGACCCCAACCGCCCGATCGGTTCCTTCCTCTTCCTCGGGCCCACGGGCGTCGGCAAAACCGAACTTGCAAAGTCGCTTGCCGAGAACCTCTTCGACGATGAAAAGAACATCGTCCGTATCGACATGAGCGAGTACATGGAGAAGTTCTCCGTCTCCCGCCTCGTGGGCGCGCCTCCCGGATATGTGGGCTATGAGGAGGGCGGCAGTTTGACCGAGGCCGTCCGCCGCCGTCCCTATTCCATCGTCCTCTTCGACGAGATCGAAAAGGCGCACCCCGACGTTTTCAACATCCTCTTACAGGTGCTCGACGACGGCAGGATCACCGATTCGCAGGGCAGAACGGTGGACTTCAAGAACACCATCATCATCCTTACCTCCAACTTGGGCTCGGACATCATCTCGGAGGGGATCGAAAACGGCGAAGTCAGCGAGGACGCGCGTGAACAGGTCAACCTTCTTCTCAAACGCTCCTTCCGCCCCGAGTTCTTGAACAGATTGGACGAGATCATTCTCTTCAAGCCGCTCTCGCGGGAGAACGTCTCGGGCATTGTGGACATCATGCTCGAAAAACTCAAGGCGCGCTTGAAAGCGGAGCACATCACGCTCGAGGTGACGAACGCCGCCAAGCAGTATATCGCCGACTTCGGCTATGACAGCGTGTACGGCGCGCGTCCCTTGAAACGCTTCCTGCAGACGCACGCAGAGACCCCCATTGCAAAATACCTTATCGAAAAAGACCCGCCTGCGGGCGCCCTTCTCACCCTCGACAGGGGAGAAGGGGGGCTTGTTTTGAGATAAGGGGATTTGTGGGCGGCGCGCGGCAAATGCTTTTTGCCGCGCGCCGCCCACATTTTCTTTTTTCTTTTCATTATCATTTTCATTTTCTTTTTCATTCGCATTGACATTCTCATTTGCATTCTCATACTCATTCTCATTATCGCTTGGACTTGCTTCGTTTGTTGCGTTTGCTTGTTTCCTCTTGCAAAGAGGGGAAAAAGGTGGTATAATCAGGGTATGGAAATTACGGCGATCACCCCGCAGGTGAAGGACAAGACAAGGTGCAACATCGAGACGGACGGCAGGTTTTACTGCGGCATGAAACTCGAGACGGTCATTTCGAACCGCCTCAAAGTGGGAATGCACGTCACCGAAGAGGAACTCTCCCAAATGCAGTTGGAGAGCGAAAAGGTCACCGCCTTCGACAAGGCGCTCTATCACATCACCGCGACGATGAAAACGGAGAAAGAGGTGAAGGACTACCTCAAAAAGAAGGGGTATCTGCCCGACGTGTGCGACTATGTGGCGGAGCGCATGAAGGAGTACGGCTTCCTCGACGACGGCGCATATGCGGCGGCGTATGCGGAGCACGCCATCTCCCGCAAGGGCAAAAAGCTCATCGCCATGGAACTGAGGCAAAAGGGCGTTGCGGAGGAGGAGATCGAGACGGCTCTTGAAGGCTTGGAGGGCGAGGAAGAGAGCGCGAAAAGTATCCTCGAAAAATATCTGCGCGGCAAGACGATTGACAAAAAGACCCTCCAAAAGGCGTTTTCCTATCTCATCGGGAAGGGGTTCGGCTATGAGACCGCCCGCGCCGCCCTTGGCTCTCTTGCGGAGGAGGACGAATGAAGCGCGTCTATCTCGAAGAGACCTCCTCCACGAACGACGTCATCAAGGAGTATCTGTCGGGCGGGGAGAACGTCGTCGTCTGCGCAGAGCGGCAGACGGGGGGCAGGGGCACCAAGGGGCGAACCTTTTCCTCGGAGAAGGGGGGCGTGTATCTCTCCGCGCTGACCTTTTACAAAGACCTTCCCGCGGAGCGCGCCTTCGAAGTGATGGCGCACGCCGCTACCGCCGTCTGCAAAACGCTCTCCTCCTTCGGCATTTCGCCCGAGATCAAGTGGAGCAACGACGTGCTTGCGGGCGGCAGAAAAATTTCGGGCATTCTTACCGAGAACCTTCTTGCGGGGGGATATGTGACGGCGAGCGTCGTCGGCGTGGGGCTCAACGTCTCAAACCCCTTGAAAGGGCTTGAAAACATCGCCGTCAGCATGGAAGAACTCTTGCCTTCTCTCCCGACTGTGGAAAAGGTGCGGGAAAAACTCATCAAGGAGCTCTTTTCGCCCACTGACTTTTCGGACTATTTGCGCTTCGTGAAATTTTTGGGGAAGCCCGTTCTCGTCACCGAGGGGGAGCGGCAATATACGGCCGTGGCGCGGGAAATTCTGCCCGACGGGCGGCTCTCCGTGGAGGAAAACGGCAAACTTCGCGCCCTCTCTGCGGCGGAAATTGCGATAAAATGGTAGGTTAAATATGCAGTATTCTTATTCTTTTTCTCAGATGCGCAAGGCGGACGGGGAGGCGGTGGAAAAGGGCACACCCTCCCTCGAACTCATGGAGCGGGCGGGCAAGGCCCTTGCCGAGCATACCCGCCGTATTATGAAGGAGAAAAATTTTTCGGACGTGCTCTTCGTCTGCGGCGGGGGGAACAACGGGGGAGACGGCTTTGTCGCCGCCCGCATTTTGGACGGGCAGGACGTGGACATCGCCGTCTTGTGTCTTGCGGGAAAGTTCTCCCACGACTGCGCCGCAAACGCCAAACGGTATAAGGGCGAACTCTTCGGCAGAATTCCGCGGAGGAGATATGCCTTCATCGTCGACTGCATTCTCGGCACGGGCGTAAAGTCCCACCCCACGGGAGAGGCCGAAGAACTCATCAATTTTATCAATAATAGCGGGGCTTACGTTCTCTCGTGCGATTTACCGAGCGGGCTCTCCGAAAACGGCGTCGCGCTCTTCCCCTGCGTCAAGGCGGCAGAGACGCTGACGGTGGGCGGCATGAAAAACGCCCTCCTGCTTGCGGACGGCGCGGACGTTGCGGGGAAAATTTCGGTCGCGGATATTGGTTTGAATTTGTGCGGCGGCGCGGAGGTCTGGGAGAGCGGGGACGTCAAGACCCTCTTTCCTCCCAAAAAGTCCCACTCCAACAAGGGGAATTTCGGTTCGGCGGCGATCCTTGCGACCTGCAACACCCTCGGCGCGCCTCTGCTTGCGGCGGGAGCGGCGTTAAAATCGGGCGCGGGCTACACCGATATTTATATGACCTCTTGCTCCGTTCCTTGCGAGGACGGGGCGAAACTTGCGTCCTTCCAAGCGGTAGACGAACTTCACCGCGTACTGTGCGCCGCAAAATACCCCGCCTGCCGCTTTACCTTTTACGATGGCGAACCCATCTTTGCCGATGCGGTCGCCTTCGGCATGGGCGCTGGCGTGGGAGAGGGGACGCGCACCATTTTAAGCGAACTTCTTTCCACCTACAAGGGGACCCTCGTGCTCGACGCGGACGCTTTGAACACGCTCGCCCTGTTCGGCAAAGAGCCGTTGAAAGCAAGGCAGTGCAAGGTGATCGTCACCCCGCACATCAAGGAATTTGCCCGCCTCGCGGATAAAACGGTGGAGGAAGTTTTGATAAAAAGCGTCGAACTCGCCGAGGGGTTTGCAACAGAGTACGGCGTGACCGTCGTGCTCAAAAACAACCGCACGATCGTGACCGACGGAACGCGGACGGCGATTATGACGGCGGGCTCCCCCGCGCTCTCCAAAGGGGGAAGCGGGGACGCGCTTGCGGGGCTCCTTGCGGGCACATGCGCAAGGGGAGTTTCGCCCTTCGAGGCGGCGTGCGCCTCCTGCTTTTTGCTCGGGCGGGCGGGGGAACTCGCGGAGGAAAAGTTCGGGCAGTACGCTTCGAATGCAAGCGACGTCATCGACCTCCTGCCCCAAGCGATGCACCTTTAAGCGTACCCGAAAAGACGGACCGCCACGGCGCAAAACAGCAAAATTCCGCCCGAAATGACGTAATAGAGGGGGAAGAAGGTAAAAAGGCTCATGATGAGAAGGAGCGCGCCGCTTACGAAGAAGGGGCGGGCGTTGCCCTTGGAAAAGGAGCGGCGCAGTTTTTGTTTGACCGTCTTTCGCGGAATTTCGCCGCAGATGAGGGGGGATGGCGTGGTCCCCGTGCGGGAAAAGAGGGAATAGATCTCCTCCCCGCGGAGGGCTTGGATCCCAAAGGAGGAGAGCAGTTTCTCGGCGTCCGCCGTAAGCGCGTTGCAGGCGATCGAGAAGGGCTCTTTCCCGTATTTGCGGAGGAGAAGGGCGATCTCGTCCGCGCCGACGGGCTCCATCGTAAAGAGGGGCACGAGTTCCGCGCCGTCCGAAAAGAGAACGTCCTTTTCGCAGTGGGCGGTTTTTCCGTCGGCAACGAGGGCGGAGAGGAGGGCGGCGCGTACCCGTTCGGGCTGTTCGAGGGTAAAGTGCAGAAGCAGCGCCTCTTTTTCTTCCCGCTCCTTCTTGCTCAAAAACTTTTTGCGGCGGCTTCGGTACAATAAGAGAAAGACGATCCCTCCAACCGCGAGGGCGAGAAGGGCGGCGCAGGTAAGCGAGAGCCAGAGGGGAGCCCCATAGTAGCGCAGAATGCTCAAACTCAGCACGAACGCGCAGGCCGAATAAAAGAGCAGATCGCTCAGTTCGGCAAAGCGAAAATTTTTCATGACATGATTTTTGACGCCGAATTTTTATTTTAGTCTTGCAAAGCGAAAAAAAGTGTGGTATGATGTGGATATGAAGGTGGCGCTCTTCGGCGGGTCGTTCGACCCCGTACATTCGGAGCATGTCCGTCTTGCGGAGGCGGCGATAACAGAACTCGGGCTCGATCTCTTGCTCGTCATGCCCTCCTATGTTGCGCCGCACAAGTCGGCGGGCTCGGTCGCGGACGGAAAAAAGCGGCTGAGAATGTGCCAAATCGCTTTTTCCTCCCTTCCGAAGACCGAGGTGAGCGACTTCGAACTCTTGAAAGGAGGGACGAGTTATTCCTACCTTACCTGCCGCAATTTTCGGGAGCGGTTTCCCGATGCGGAGCGGTATTTCCTCGTCGGCGCGGATATGCTCGAAAATTTCTTCTGTTGGAAGGAGCCCGACGACATTCTGCAAAACGTGACCCTCGTCGCGTGCCGAAGGGGTAAGGAGGGGGTAAACGACCTGCACGAGAGGTTTGTCGCCCGCTTCCATACCGACTTTCTCGAGCTCTCTTTCTGCGGCGAAGAAGTCTCTTCCACCGAGGCGCGGGTCGCGCTTGCCTTCGGGAAGGAGCCGCGCGGGATCGAGAAGAAGGTGTTGGAATATATCCGCAGAGAGGGGCTCTACCGATACAGCGCGGCGCAGGCGTTGGAACTCGAAACGCCCGAGCGCAGGGAGCACAGCTACCGCGTGGCACAGCTTGCGGTGAAGAGGGCAGAGAGCCTTCATGTTCCCTTCGAACAGGCCCTCCTTTCCGCGATGCTCCACGACTGCGGGAAGTATGTTGCCCCAAACGACCCGAGGCTCAAAGGGTTTACGCCGCCCGAAGGGGTGCCCGCGCCCGTTCTGCACCAATACACGGGAGCCTATCTTGCGGAGCATTTATTCGGCGTTGAGGACGGGGAAATTTTGCGGGCGATCATGTACCACACGAGCGGCAGAGAGGGGATGAGCACGCTCGAAAAACTGCTCTACCTTGCCGACCTTTTGGAGGAGGGGAGGACATTCCGCGGCGTGGAGGAACTTCGCGCTCTCTTTTGGGAGGATCTCGACGCCTGTCTTGCCCGCTCTTTGAAAGAGCAGGTCGAATATCTCAAAAGCACGGGAAAGCCCGTCTATCCGCTTACCTTACAGGCCGAACGCTATTACAGCGCGATCGAAAATGCGAAAAATTGATGTTTGCATAGTACTATCTCAGACATAATTCACAAGATATAGGTACTATGTGTGACATAATAACTAAATTCGGAGGGAAATTTTATGGAAGGAAAAGAACTTGCAATGGAGTGTTGCAGAGCGCTCTCGGCAAAAAAGGGCGAGGACATCGTCATTCTCGACGTGAGCGAACAGACGGTGGTCTGCTCCTATTTCGTCATCGCAAGCGGTAAGAGCACCACGCAGGTGCGCGCGCTCGGCGACAACGTGGAGGAAGAACTCAAAAAGAAATTCGGCCTTTATCCAGAGCGCACGGAGGGGCTCCGCGAGGGAAGATGGGGGGTGCTCGACTATGGCGACGTTGTCGTGCACATCTTCAACGAGGAGAGCAGGCTCTTCTACTATCTCGAACGGCTCTGGGACAGCGGGCAGAACGTCACAAAATACGAAGAGTAAACTTTTTAAGGGGAGAAAAGGGGACGCCGAGCGGCGTCCCCTTTTCCGTAAGGAAAGAAGTTTATCGGAAGGTGATCTCTTTGGGTTCGGAGTACTGCTTTTTGGGGCGTTTTTTCTTGCGCTCCACGATATAGTAAACAGGCTCGGGCTTTTCGGGCTCCTTGGGCGGAGGGGGCGGAGGGCTCTTTTTCAAGTTGCGGAAGCCCGCCTTGAGCAGTTTGATGATGTTGGCGACGGCAAAGGCGAGAAGGAGCACCGCAAAGCACCACCCGAATCCCTGCCACTGCACGGAGAGAAAAGTCATACCCGCATTATACCATCCCGATTTTGTCATGAGCCCGTTGATTTTTGTATACTTTGGGTAATTTTGGAAAAAACTTCGGGGTATGGAAGAAGAATGCATCTTGTCTGCGGCGGAGGCCGCGGAATACGGGGAATTCAAACGCGCGCGCAGGGAGACGGAGATCGCCTTTACCCTCAAAAAGCTCATCGTGGACGCTTCGAGGCGGGAGACCGACCGCGTCGCCCTCAAAAAGGCGTGCGAGACGGCGGTCAAATTGAACGCAAGCGCACTGCTCGTCTCGCCTGTGCACGTTGCGATGGCGCGGAAGTTGAAGGGGAAGAGCGAACTTCCCGTCTGCTGTCTCGTCGGCGGCACGGGGGAGAGCCTGATGTCCCTCAAAAAGACGGAGGCGAAGAAGGCGGTCAGGCAGGGGGCGAAGGAGATCAGGCTCGTTTTGTGCTATTCCCAGCTGACGGGTGGGGGAGCCGCCTACCTCAAACGGGAGGTAAAGCGGGTGCGCAAGGCGGTAAGGAAGGGGACGCTCATCGTCTCCCTCGAAGATCATTCCCTCGACGAGGAGGAGGTCGCGCTAGGAGTGCGTGCGGCGGTCGCGGGGAGGGCGAACGCGGTGTGCGTGCGCGGGGAGACCTTTCTCGTCATGCGGGCGATCGAGGAGAGCGCGGGGCGGCTTCAAGTGGAAGTTTCGGGCGTCGAGAACGCCGAACAGCTCCGCCTCCTCCTCAAAGCGGGCGCGGTGCGCGCCACCACGGAGAGGGGGGAACAGATCGCAGGCGAACTCTATCACGCCCTCGACGGGCAGAAAGCGCCGCAGTGAACCTGCGGTTTTTTCATGTAATTTGGGTGAAATTTCTTTTTCGACATTTCATTTGAGGAAAACCGCCTAAAAACGCTTTGAATTTTTCGGAAAATATTGTAAAATAAACAGGTAACATTATTATATCCAAAAACGGAGCGAACATGGGAATCTTCAGTTATTTGGCAAGCGGCGACAGCCGCAGGAGCCTCAAAAAACTCGATAAAATGGCACTCGAGGTGGAAAAACTCGAGCCCAAGTACCAAAAGATGAGCGACGCCGAACTCAAAGGGCAGACGGCGGTCTTTAAGGAACGGCTCAGTAAGGGCGAAACGCTCGAGGACATCATGTACGACGCATTTGCGGCTCTGCGCGAAGCGAGCTGGCGTGTGCTCGGCATGAAACACTTCCACGTGCAGATCATCGGCGGCATCTGCCTCTTCCAGGGGCGTATCGCCGAAATGAAAACGGGCGAAGGCAAGACGCTCGTCGCCACCCTCCCCAGCTATCTCGAAGCGCTCTCGGGAAGAGGGGTGCACATCGTCACCGTCAACGACTACCTTGCCCGCCGCGACGCGGAGTGGATGGGCAAGGTGCACAAGTTCATGGGGCTTACCGTGGGCGTCGTCGTGCCCGGCATGGACGACGACCTCAAGCGCAAGGCCTACCAGAGCGACATCACTTACGGCACCAACAACGAGTTCGGTTTCGACTATCTGCGCGATAACTTGAAGTCCGACCTCCGTCTCATGGTCCAGCGCGAACTCAACTTCGCCATCGTCGACGAGGTGGACTCCATCCTCATCGATGAAGCGAGGACCCCGCTCATCATCTCGGGCAAGGGGGAGCAGTCCTCCGAACTTTACGAGCAGGTGGATAAATTCGTCCGCACCCTCAAAGGGGGCTTCGACGACGATCTCAAAGACCTCGAAAACGAGAAGCGCGCCAAGAAGTCGGAGGCGGGAGAGCGCAAACTTGCCAAGGCGGAGGAACTCGAGTGGGACTATGTGATCGAGCGCAAGGACAAGCAGGTCCAACTCACCGAGTACGGCGCGGAGAAGGCGGAGAAGTGGTTCAACATCGACAACGTCGCCGACGTCTCCCACCTTACCTTGAACCATCACATCCAGCAGGCTTTGAAGGCGCATAAACTCTTCCACCGCGACGAGGAATACATGGTGATGGGGGACGAGATCATCATCGTCGACGAGTTCACGGGCCGCCAGATGATCGGCCGCCGCTATTCGGACGGCTTGCACCAGGCGATCGAGGCAAAGGAGGGGGTGAAGATCCGCGAGGAGAACAAGACCTATGCGACCATCACCTTCCAGAACTATTTCCGCCTCTACCGCAAACTCTCGGGCATGACGGGTACCGCCAAGACGGAGGAGGGAGAGTTCCGCACGATCTATTCCCTCGACGTCATCGAGATCCCCACCAACAAGCCCATCAAGCGGCAGGATCTGCACGACAAGATTTTCTCCACCGAAGAGGGCAAGAAGAAGGCGATCGTGCGCGAGATCGTGGAGCGGCACGAAAAGGGTCAGCCTATTTTGGTGGGTACCGTCTCCGTCGATAAGTCGGAGGAAATTTCCCGCCTTCTGCGCCGCAACGGCATTCAACACAATATCTTGAACGCTAAAAACCACGAACGCGAGGCGGAGATCGTCGCGCAGGCGGGTCGGTTCGGCGCGGTGACCATCTCCACCAACATGGCGGGCCGCGGTACCGATATTCTGCTCGGCGGCAACCCCGAATATCTTGCCAAGAAGCGTCTCCGCGAGGAGGGGATCGACCACGAGACCATCGAGCTCGCCACGAGCTATGCCGAAGTGGACGAGGAGACGATGGCTGTCCGCGAACGCTATCAAAAACTTTTCAACAGCTATAAACAGCAGACGGACGAGGAAAAGGAGAAGGTGATCGCCGCGGGCGGGCTCTGCATCATCGGCACCGAACGCCACGAGGCGCGCCGTATCGACAACCAGCTCCGCGGACGTTCGGGACGGCAGGGCGACGTGGGTACCTCCATCTTCTTCATCTCCCTCGAGGACGACCTCATGAAGCGGTTCGGCGGCGAGCGTATGAAGGGCATTTACGAACACTCCAAAATGCAGGAGGACGAATGCCTCGAAGCGAAGATGCTCTCCCGCCTCATCGAGTACGCGCAGAAACAGATCGAAGGCAAGCACTTCGGCGCAAGAAAGACCGTCCTCCAATACGACGACGTGATGAACAAACAGCGTATGCTCATCTATGCGGAGCGCATGAAGGTGCTCAAAGGGGAGGACGTCCACGAACAGATCTTAAAATACATTCCCGACTATGCCGAGAGCACCATCCGCTCGGCGGTGAACGCGGAGGACGCGCCCGAAAAGTGGAACGAAGAGGACCTCAACAAGGCGCTCGAACAAAAACTTCTGCCCGAGGGGACGAACTATGTCACCCGCGAGAAACTCGAAAAGTGGGACTATCCCAAGGCGCTCGAACGCATTTCGGCGCGCACCGTCAAGGCGTATGAGGAGAAGATCGTCCGCCTCAAGGAGGAGACGGGGATCAACTTTGCCGATGTGGAGCGGCAGATCTTGCTCCGCAACGTCGACCGGAATTGGATCGACCACATCGACGCCATGGACCAACTCCGCAAGGGGATCGGGCTCCGCGCATACGGGCAGACCGACCCCGTGATCGCCTACAAGCAAGAGGGCTCGGCGATGTTCAACGAGATGATCGAGCGCATCCAGACCAACACGGTGGCGATGCTCCTCAAAGTGCGCGTGGAGGTGCGGCAACAGCCCGCCCAGCGCATCATGCCCACGATCACTCCCCGTCCCGCGCCTACACAGAGCGCACCCCAATCGCCCGCAATGCCGGGGACGCCCGCGGCGCCTTCGATGCCGCCCGCCGATCCGAGTTCGCCGCAGTCTCTCCGCGGCGTGGACACGCAGGGAATGCAGATCCCCAAGGCGGTGGATGTGGACAGCTTAAAGACGAGCGGTTCGAGCAAATTCAACCCTGCCTCCATGCCCAAGCAGAAGAAGATCGGGCCAAACGATCCCTGCCCCTGCGGCTCCGGCCTTAAATACAAGAAGTGCCACGGGAAACCGTTTTAATTATTTCGCACAATTCTTTGCTTGCTCGCCGCGGGAACCTCAAGCGGGGGAGCGAAGCCGCCTTTAACAGAACCCCCTCCATCGGAGGGGGATCAAGGGAGTGGGCTCTTGGCGCGTAAATGTCATTCCGAGCCGCGCCTCATGTGCGTCATTCCGAGCCGCCTCATGTGCGTCATTCCGAGCCGTAAAGGTTGTTACGGAGTTCGACATGGCAATTCTCTGAGGGAATCTTGTTGCGTCCAAGTACGTTCAAAACAAAACCAAGACGTACCAAGATGCCTTCGCGGACTTGCTTTTACGGACTGCGTAAACGCAATTCGGCTCAGCATGACGCACAAAAGAGACTTTTTGGCACAACATCCCCACCATCCTTCAAAAAACCATCATCAAACCAAAAATTATGTTCAAAGCAGACGATTACAGATTAAAACTCAAAGGGCTCGAGGAGATGTTGGGCGAGGCAAAGTACGCGCTCGACATCGACAATCGCGCCGAACAACTCAAAAAGCTCAAGGAAGAGCAGGAACTTCCCGAAGTGTGGCAGGACTTGGAGCGGTCCAAAAAGATCGCGCGCGAAATTTCCTCCATCGAGGGAAAAGTCTCCTCCTACAACGCGGGCAGAAAGGCGCTCGACGACGCTTATGAGATCATCGACCTCATCGAGGAGACCGAAGAGGAGGAACTCGTCCCCGAACTCGACAAGATGCTCGTCGTCGCCGAAAAGGACATTGAGGAGATGCGCATCCGTGCCCTCCTGCGCGGCAAGTACGACAGTAGCAATGCCCTCCTCGCTCTCCATGCGGGCGCGGGCGGAACGGAGGCGTGCGATTGGTGCTCCATGCTCTACCGCATGTACTGCCGCTATGCCGAGACGAACGGCTTCAAAGTGACCGAGCTCGACCGCCTTCCCGGAGATTCGGCGGGGCTTAAATCGGTAGACTTCAAGATAGAAGGGGAGAACGCTTACGGCTACTTAAAGGCCGAAATAGGGGTGCACCGCCTCGTGCGTATTTCGCCCTTCGACGCCAACAAGCGGCGGCAGACCTCCTTTGCCTCCCTCGAAGTCATGCCCGAAGTGGACGACGACGGCGAGATCGAGATAAAGGACGAGGACATCCGCATCGACGTGTACCGTTCCTCTGGCGCGGGCGGACAAAAAGTCAACAAGACGGAGACCGCCATCCGCATCACCCACTTCCCCACGGGGATCGTCGTCACCTGCCAAAACGAGCGGAGCCAGCTTCAAAACAAGGAGATGGCGTTCAAGTACCTGCGCTCCAAACTGCTCGAAAAACAGATCGAACAGCGCATGGCGGACGAGGCCGCGCTCAAAGGGGAGACCAAGAAAATCGAGTGGGGCTCCCAGATCCGTTCCTATGTTTTCTGCCCTTATACCCTCGTCAAAGATCACCGCACGGGCTATGAAATGGGGGACGTTCAAGCGGTCATGGACGGCGATATTCAAGGATTTATCATCGATTACCTCAAAAAAACGTGAGTTATGTCAGACATAGTACTATGCAAAAGCCCGAAAAACGCAATCATTCTCGGAATTGAGTCCTCCTGCGATGAAACGGCGGCCGCCGTGATCTGCGGGAGGAAACTTCTTTCGGACGAAATTATTTCCTCCGCGCCAACGCAGGCGCTCTATGGCGGGGTGGTGCCCGAGATTGCCTCCCGCGCCCATACCGACGCCATCGACGAGGTCGTCTCCCGTGCTTTGAAGAGCGCGGGGGTGAAAAAAGAGGATCTCGACGCCGTTGCCGTCACCTATGGGGCGGGGCTCCTCGGCGCGCTCCTTGTGGGGCTCTCCTTTGCAAAGTCGCTTGCCTATGGGCTCGGGATTCCGCTCATCGGGGTCAACCATATCCGCGGGCATCTTGCGGCGGCCTATCTCGAGGACGAGACGCTCGAGCCGCCCTTTGTCACCCTGCTTGCAAGCGGCGGGCACACCGCCATTCTGTACGCCAAAACGGAGACGGAGTTCGAAGTGCTCGGCTCCACCCTCGACGACGCGGCGGGGGAAGCGTTCGACAAGGTCGCCCGCGTTCTCTCTCTGCCCTATCCCGGCGGCCCGCACGTTGAGGCGCTTGCGCGGGAGGGAACGCCCTTGGTACCCCTTCCCGTCATGCTCAAAGGGGAGGGCGGCTACAACTTTTCGTACAGCGGCCTTAAAACCGCCGTCATCAACTACGTTCACAACAAGGAGCAAAAGGGGGAGGAATGGAGCCGCGCCGACGTCGCCTGTTCCTTCCAACACGCCGCGCTCGACATTCTCGTGAAAAAGATCGCCGAGGCCGCCCATGAGAAGAAAACAAACACCGTCACGGCGGGCGGGGGCGTGATCGCAAACGGCTATTTGCGGGAAGAACTCGTGAAGATGTGCAAAGAAGAGGGGTTCAAACTCGTGCTCCCCGTGAAAAAGCACTGCACGGACAACGCCGCCATGATCGCTTCGGAGGGGCTTCTCCGCTACCGCGCGGGGCTATTTTCCCCGCTTTCCCTCAACGCCGAGGCGTATATCCCGCTCCTGTAACCCAAAACTCATAAAACCCGTTCGAATGCAAAAACTGCACTCGGACGGGTTTTTCTTATGAAGCATCAGACGATCTATTTCAAAAACGCTCCGCGCATCGTCGCCACAAGTACCATCGCAGGCACAAAGGAGTGCGCGGGGATCATCGGAAGATATGTGGAGACTGCGCTCTCCGACGACATGTTCGGCGAGAGCACTTACGAAAAGGCGGAGTGCAAGATGCTCTCCCACGTCATCGACGGCGCGATCGCAAACGCCGGGCTAAAACGGCACGAGGTGGACATGATCGTTTCGGGCGACCTTCTCAACCAGATCATCTCGGCGAGTTTTGCGGCGCGCGACTTTTCGGTGCCTTTTTTGGGGGTGTACGGCGCGTGTTCGACGATGGCGGAGAGTTTAGCCGTCGCGGCGACTTTCATCGACGGCGGCTATTGCGACCGCGTCGTGGCGGCAACGGGAAGCCACTTTGCCTCGGCGGAGCGACAGTACCGCTACCCCCTGGAACTCGGCACGACGCGGCCTCCGCAGTCCCAATGGACGGTGACGGGGGCGGGCGGCGCGCTCGTTGCCCGCGAGGGAAGAGGGGTGAAGATCACGGCGGCGACCCTCGGGAAGGTGGTGGATTTCGGCATTACCGACGTCAACAACATGGGAGCCGCCATGGCTCCTGCCATAGGTATAATAAAACCATAGGAGATGTCTATGGACTTTTAACAACAAATGAATAGCAAAAGGAGGGTAGATCAATAGACATCGATTTCAAAAGGGCGTGAATAATATTCACGCCCCGATTTTTATCGGTGAATTATACTAACAAGTGCAACGGGTGGGATAAAAAAAGTAGTTCAAACGGAAGTCTGTGATATAATAGAGTT
>CANRHB010000012.1 GCA_947630325.1 uncultured Clostridia bacterium | reverse complement strand
CTCTATTATATCACAGACTTCCGTTTGAACTACTTTTTTTATCCCACCCGTTGCACTTGTTAGTATAATTCACCCAACAGGGCTTGCCCACCCCTTGAGGGGTGGGTGCCGACGAAGGAGGCGGAAGGGGTGTCGTAAATCAAAACACCCCCTCAGTTTCGCTTCGCTCAACAGCTCCCCCTCAAGGGGCAGCCGAGAAAATTCCCAAATGTCATGTCGAGCGTAGTCGAGACATCTCTACCTTAGTTTTTAACAATGTGAGATTTCTCCACGCGCCGCATAGCGGCTTGGTCGAAATGACATATTGGGAACAGCGCGGGCAAAATGACAAATTGGGGATAGCAAGGAACCTCTCCTAACCCCCGCCGCCTTTATAGGGACCGTGCGTTTTTTTCGGAATTCCATAAAAATGCTTTGCTTTTTTTCGCATAAAATGGTACAATACTGCCCATGGAATACAGCTACGTTAAAGAGTTGGATGAATTTTTCGCTTCGCAGTATTCGGACTATGTGAAGATCGCCGCCATCGATGGCTATAAAATGCCCGAAATGCTTACGGTCGGCCCCGATGGGAACATCACCCGCAAAGATTCCGAATTCATGCGCATTGTCCATCAGGAGAATTGGCGGGAGGTACTCGCCAACTTCAAAGCGGGACTTGCGGACACCGAATTCACCTTCGGGTTCTCTTTTCCATCCTTTTCGGACCGCATCAGAGACCCTTTTCGCAAGCTGACATTTGCAAAACTTTTCCCCACCGTCCTCAAGAAGTACGACATGACCCCCGAAAAAGTGGGGAAAATGCTTGCCCTCGATGAGGTTGTATGGCGGGGGATCGTAAAGGGGAAATATTATCCCGAAAAGTGCACCGTTATGGCGATCGCCCTCGTCTGCCGTATGCAGACGTTCGACGTCAATAATCTGCTTGCCGTGTGCGGGTTGGAACTCAAACGGGACAGCGTGCGGGACATTGTGTTCGAATATCTGCTTACCCAAAAAATTTTCAACGAGGAGATGCGGGACAACTGTCTCGCCGAATATAAGATCGACACGATCCCGATAAGGCATACGGACGAAACGTCTGCGTAAGAGAATATACTGTTTGCAAAGGGGGTGGGGATCATTTTTTTCAAACGGCTGAGAAAGGACATCGCGGCGGCAAAGCGGAACGACCCCGCCGCTCGCAGTAAATTCGAAATTTGGCTTACCTATTCGGGGGTGCACGCGCTCTCGTGGCACCGCTGGGCGAATCGGCTCTACCGTATGCACCTGAAACTCCTCGCCCGCATCACCTCCCAATGGGCGAAATTCACGACGGGCATCGAGATCCACCCCGCCGCCAAGATCGCCGCGGGCGTCTTTATCGACCACGGCGCGGGGGTCGTCATCGGCGAAACGGCGGAGATCGAGGAGGGGGTCGTCATCTACCAGGGCGTCACTCTCGGCGGCACGGGCAAGGAAAAGGGCAAACGCCACCCCACCGTCAAAAAGAACGTCACCATCTCCTGCGGCGCAAAGGTGCTCGGCGGGTTCACCGTGGGCGAGGGCGCAAAGATCGGCGCGGGGGCCGTCGTTTTGAGCGAAGTCCCTCCCTATGCCACCGTGGTGGGCGTGCCCGGGCGGGTCGTCAAGATCAACGGAGAAAGGGTGCAGGACCTCTTGCCCGAAAAAGAGGACCCCATCGTCAAGGAGCTCTGTTCTCTCCGCGAGCGGGTGTTCGCCCTCGAAGAGAAACTCGAAAAGAGAGACGAAGAAAGGTAATTTTATGAAAATATACAATTCTCTTACCAGAAAAAAGGAAGAATTTGTCCCCCTCGAGGAGGGGAAGGTCAAGATGTACGCCTGCGGCATCACGGTGTCGGGCGAGGCGCACGTCGGGCACGGCTTTCAAGCGATCTTATACGATATTTTCCGCAAGTTCCTCGAAAAGCAGGGCTATGAGGTAACCTATGCCCGCAATTATACCGACGTCGACGACAAGATCATCGCAAAGAGCAAGGAGACGGGCATTCCCGCCGACAAGTACGCCCAAATGATGATCGGGGAGATCGACGGGGTGATGCGCGAGCTCGACGTGGACGAGCCCACCGTCTGGCTCAAAGCGACCGAGAACATCGGCAACATCATCTCCTTTATCGAGGATCTCATTCAAAAGGGGCACGCCTATCCCGCGCCCAACGGGGACGTGTATTTCGACGTGGACAGCTACCCCGCTTACGGGCAGCTTTCGGGCAGGGACAAGGAGGATATGCTCGACGGCGTGCGCGTCGAAAACGACGAGAGCAAGAAGAACCCCTATGACTTCGCCCTTTGGAAGGCGGCGAAGGAGGGGGAGATCTTTTGGGAATCCCCCTGGGGAAAGGGGCGGCCGGGCTGGCACATCGAGTGCTCTGCAATGAACAGGGCCGCATTCGGCGAACAGATCGACATCCACGGCGGCGGTCGGGACCTCATCTTCCCTCATCATGAAAACGAGATCGCGCAAACCGAGGCCTTGACGGGCAAACGGTTTGCAAAATATTGGACGCACAACGGGCTCATCAAAGTCAACGGGCAGAAGATGAGCAAGTCCCTCGGCAACAGCTTGCTTCTCAAAGACCTGCTTGCAAAATACAGCAACGAGGCGATCAAGTTTGCGCTTCTCTCCACGGGGTACCGCGGCGACGTGAACATCACGGACGACCTCTTCCCCAATGCGGAGGGGCACCTCGTGCGCTTTTACACCCTTATTGCAAAGGCGGAGGAGACCTTTCCGCAGGAGAGGGGGCTGTGTCCCGAGATCGACAAAAAGTTCGACGAGGCGATGAGCGACGACTTCAACACCGCACTCGCTCTGTCCGATTTATACGGTTATTTTAAGGACGTATCGCGTTTTTTGGCGGAAAACGACCCCGCGGCGCGCAAAATGACCAACCAGATCCGCGAAACGTATTCCCTTTTGGGGTTGTTCAAGAAGGACGCGAAGGAATATCTTGCAAAGTATGCGCCCAAGGAGGAGGCTCCCGAAGAGGTGAAGGCGGTCGCCGAGGAGCGGTGGAAAGCCCGCCTTGCCAAGGATTGGGCGAAGTCAGACGAACTCCGTGAACGCTTAAAGCAGCTTGGCTACGCCGTCAAGGACTCCAAGGACGGCTACACGTTGAGCAAGATTTGAGGGGAATAGCCCACCCCCTACCCCCCTCCGTGGGAGGGAGTAAAAGCAGAACCCCCTCCTTAGGAGGGGGATCAAGGGGGTGGTGTCCTTCATTTTGAATATTCACCACCTCAGTCACCTGCGGTGACAGCTCCTCCTGGGGAGGCGCCTTTCTTACCCCCCTCCGTGGGAGGGGGACTAAGGGGTGGGCGGCAAATGAGCCTCTTCAAAACGCCATACTCATCATCAACAAAAACAAATCAAGGAAATCATAAATCATGAAGATCACAGCGAAAGAACTCAGACAAAAATGGCTCGACTTTTACAAGAGCAAGGGGCATGTCGACATCGGCGCGGTGTCCCTCATCGGCGACGGCACCACGGGCGTCATGTTCAACGTGGCGGGAATGCAGCCCCTCATGCCCTATCTTCTCGGCAAACCCCATCCCGCGGGCAAGCGGCTTTGCAATGTGCAGGGGTGTATGCGCACCGTGGACATCGACTCGGTGGGCGATCCCTCCCACTTCACTTTCTTCGAGATGATGGGAAATTGGTCCCTCGGCGACTACTTCAAAAAGGAGAAAACCGCGTGGACGTTCGAGATTTTAACGGACGTATTCGGCCTTGACAAGGACAAGCTCTGCACCACCGTGTTCGAGGGCAACGACTCCGCCCCCCGCGACGACGAGACGGCGCAACTTCTCATCTCCCTCGGCATCAAGCCCGAGCACGTCTTTTATCTTCCCAAAGAGGACAACTGGTGGGAACTCGAGGGCACGGTGGGTACCCCCTGCGGCCCCGACAACGAGTGGTTCTACCCCCTCGACGCGGACAAGGAAAACCCCGTGTTCCCCGACGACTATGTGGAGATCGGCAACGACGTCTACATGCAGTATAAAAAACTCGAGCAGGGCTACACCCCCCTCGAAAACAAGAACGTGGACACGGGCTTCGGGTTCGACCGTATGCTCCTTTTTTTGAACGGCCTGCACGACGCCTATAAGACCGACCTCTTCACCGAAGTCATCGCCGAACTCGAGCGCGCCTCGGGCAAGAAATACGACGACGGCGGCGACGCGCAACGGGCGATGCGCATCATTACCGATCACACCCGCACCACCGTCATGCTCATCGGCGACAAAACGGGCGTTCTGCCCTCCAACACGGGCGCGGGCTACATTCTGCGCAGGATCATGCGCCGCGCCATCCGCTACTGCCGCCAGCTCGATATTTCTTCGGACGTATTGCAAAATGTTGCCAAAATCTACATCGAAAAGGTGTACGACGAAGCGTATCCTCTCCTCATAGAGAAGGAGGAATATATTCTCGACGAGATCAAGAAGGAGTCCGATCGCTTCGAGACGATGCTCGTCACGGGCATGAAGGAGTTCGAAAAATGCGTCACGGGTCTTGCCCGCAAGAACGAGTTCATGGCAAAGAGCAACTCCTCCTATGTGCCCGAAACGGTCATCGGCGGCAAGGCGGCGTTCAGATTGTACGACACTTACGGTTTCCCGCTCGAACTTACGGAGGAACTCGCCGCGGAGAAGGGGCTTACGGTGGATAAAGTCGGCTTCGACGAGGCGTTCAAAGAGCACCAGGAAAAGAGCCGCGTCCTCAATAAGGGCGAAGCGAAGGGCGGCCTCGAGAGCCACTCCGAAATGGCGGTGAAGTACCACACGGCGACCCACCTCTTGAACGCCGCATTAAAGGCGGTGCTCTCTCCCGACTGCAACCAGAAGGGGAGCAACATCACCGACGAGCGCATGCGGTTCGACTTCAATTTCGAGCGCGCCATGACCCCCGAGGAGATCAAGGCGGTGGAGGACCTCGTCAACCAAAAGATCAAAGAGGATATCCCCGTTGTGTATAAAGAGATGACCCTCGAGGAGGCGCGGGCGGAACACTTTGTCGGCGTGTTCGACAGCAAGTACGGCGAAGTGGTAAAGACGTATTCGATTGGGGAGTTTTCCAAGGAGATGTGCGGCGGTCCCCACGTGGAGCGCACGGGCGTTTTGGGACACTTCAAAATTCAAAAAGAGCAGTCCTCCTCCGCCGGCGTAAGAAGAATTAAAGCGATACTCGAATAAAAAACAGACGCCGAGAGGACAGAATAGCCACTTGGCGCCCCTTTTTAGGGGAACTGTCGCGCTTGCGCGACTGAGGGGTTTTTAGAAAATCTTTCAAGAACCCTTTCCCCCTCGCTTCGCTCGGGTACTGTCTCATGCGGGTAGAGCCCCGCATTCGGTCACCGTTCGCGCCTCCGATGCGCTCACTTCTGTCGCATTGCACCAACAGTTATCAACTGTTGGCAGAATGCAATGCTCCACCTAAAAGGGACAGCAAGGGGAAACGGAATACCATTCCCAAAATACGTCATGTTGAGCTTGTCGAAACATGTCCGCATTATTATAAAGGAATAGAATAAAAAGGAAAAGAATATGAAAGAACGGACCCAAAAGGAAAGACTGTTGGCGGGGGAATTATATAAAGTGGACGAAGAGCTCATGGGCGAACTTGCCGCCTGCAAGAGAAAGTGCGAACTTTACAACCGCACCCCGCGCGACAACGTGGAGGAGCGCAAAAACATCATGCGTTCCATTCTCGGCAAGTGCGGCGAAAACTTCAACATCGAGAGTAACGTCTGGTTCGATTACGGTTACAACACCGAGGTGGGCGAAAATTTTTACGTCAACCACGACTGCATGTTTCTCGATACCAACAAGCTCATTTTCGGCGACAACGTGTTCATCGCGCCGCAGTGCGGATTTTACACGGCTGGGCATCCGCTCGAAGCGGACGTTCGCCGCGCGCAACTCGAATTCGCAAAGCCCATTATCGTGGGGAGCGACGTGTGGTTCGGCGGCGGCGTGCGGGTGCTCCCCGGGGTGACGATCGGCGATAATGTGGTCATCGGCGCGGGCAGTGTAGTGGTGCACGATATTCCGAGCAATTCAGTGGCAGTCGGCAACCCCGCGCGGGTCATTAAAACGTTGCCGCAGAAATAAAATCACGTTATTCCGCCCCCCTCCCACGGAGGGGGTAAAATGCGAGCCCCCCAGCGGAAGGGGGGGTAGGGGAGGCGCGCCCAACAGAACCCCCACCACTCTCGGGGGACTAAGGGGGTGGGCAACCTCGGCGCCCCTTTTAGGGGAGCTGTCGCGCTTGCGAGACTGAGGGGTTTTTAGAAAACCTTTCAAGAACCCTTTCCCCCGCTTCGCGGGTACTTTCCCTAAAAGGGACAGCAAGGGGAAACGGAATAGCTCCCCAAACACGTCATGTTGAGCTTGTCGAAACATGTCCTTATTATAAACAAGGACATTCCTCGACTTCGCTCGAAATGACATTTTGAAAGCGCGAATCTTGTTACGTTCAAGTGCGCTTAAACCCAAACCGAAACGTACCAAGATGCCTTCGCGGACTTTCTTCTGCGGACTGCGTATTCACAATTCGGCTCAGCATGACGCTTTAACGGCGCCCGGCGGCCCTCAGAACGCGTTCAAAACCAAACCCCAACCCACCGAGGCGGTTTTGCATAAAAAAATTTTGTTTTTTCCGAAAAAATCTTAAAATCGCAACTCAAAACAGCTTGACGATACCCCCCCGATTGCTTATAATGAAGGGGTAAATCGGCAAAGCGCCCCGTTTTTACCGAGATATACCGCTCAAACAGGAGCGGTAACGGAACAAGGAGTACGAATTATGAAAACCTATATGGCAAACGCTCAGACGGTTGAAAGAAAGTGGTACGTCGTTGACGCGACGGGCATTCCTCTCGGAAGATTGGCTTCCAAGGTCGCCTCTATCCTTCGCGGCAAGAATAAGCCCACTTTTACCCCGAATGTAGATACGGGTGATTTCGTGATCGTTGTCAACAGCGATAAGGTCGTCCTTACGGGCAAAAAGCTCGAGGATAAGTACTATCGCTATCATACCGGTTATATCGGCGGCTTAAAGGAGATCGCTTACGGCAAACTCATGGCCGAGCGGAGCGACCTCGCCGTTTACGAGGCGGTCAAGGGGATGCTTCCCAAAAATTCCCTCGGCAGAACAATGATCAAAAAGCTCAGAGTTTACAAGGGCGCACAGCACAACCATCAGGCGCAAAAACCCGAAGAGTTGAAATTATTTTAAGGTGTGAGAGGTATTGACATGGCGAAAGCAACGTTAAAGAAGAAATTGCAATACTGGGGAACGGGCCGCAGAAAGAAGGCGGTCGCCCGTGTCCGTCTCATTCCCTCCGGCAGCGGAGAAATCATCATCAACGACAGAGCGCTCGAAGATTACTTCCCGCTCGGCACCACGCAGTTCATCGTAAAACAGCCTCTTGCCGAGATCGGCGCGGAGGGCAAGTACGACATCCATGTGAACGTCATCGGCGGCGGTTACACCGGTCAGGCGGGCGCCATCCGTCTCGGCATTTCGAGAGCGCTTCTGCAGGCAGAGCCCGAAATGCGTCCCGCGCTCAAAAAGGCAGGCTTCCTCACCCGCGACCCCAGAGTCAAGGAAAGAAAGAAGTACGGTCTCAAAAAGGCACGCCGCGCACCGCAGTTCTCCAAGAGATAACAAAAATACGGGGTACATTTCGTACCTCGTTTTTTATTCCGCAAAAGGGGAGATCCTATGCTTTACGAAAAAATCGACTTATACCAAACCTATTCGGTCAAAAAACCCCAAAACGGGGCGGGGATCCTCACCGTGTATTGCCGCGAAAGGAGGGGGGATCTTCTCGAAAAAGTCCGTCCCGCCATGCTCGTCATCCCGGGCGGCGGTTACGAATATTGTTCGGACCGCGAACAGGAGCCCGTCGCGCTCGAATTTCTGCACGCGGGCTACTCCGTTTTCGTGCTCGAATACACCGTCAATACCGCCTATCCCACGCCCCTCATCGAGGCGGCGATGGCGATGCGCTTTATCCGCGAAAACGCGAAAAAGTACAGCGCGGACCCTTCCCACGTGGGTGCGCTCGGGTTCTCCGCGGGAGGGCATCTTGCGGGGATGCTGGCAACCCTTTGGGAAGAAGCGCCCGTCAAAGCAGTTTCGGGAGGGCAAAATATCCGTCCCGACGCGGCGCTCCTTACCTATCCCGTGATCACGGGCGGAGAGTTCGGGCACACGGGCACGATGGACCGCATCTCGGGCGGCGATCCCGTACTCAGGGAAAAACTTTCGCTCGAAAAGCGGGTGACAAAAGATTGTCCGCCCGCCTTCCTCTGGCACACGGGGGAGGACGACTGCGTGCCCGCTGAAAGCAGCCTTCTCTTTGCCGCGGCTTGCAGAAGAGCGGGGGTGCCGTTTGAACTTCACCTCTTCGAAAAGGGGCGGCACGGCACGAGCGTCGCGGGGCTCGAAACGGAGGAGAGCGAGGAGGCGGCGGCCTCTATCTCCCACCTGTCCGCATGGCTCCCGCTTGCGCTTACATGGCTGAGAGGGCACGGATTTTGCGTGCGGCCCGCATCGGCATAAACTATTTCTTTTCGGCTTTGCGGGCGACGGCGTCGTGGCGGGCGAGGAAGTCCGAGAGCGCGTCCGCCTCTCTCCCTCCCGTCTTTGCGGGCGGTTCGCTTCCGTAAGAGGGCGGCGCAAACGCCCCGTCGGGCTTTTTGGGCGCGGGCTCCTTTTCCTCGGCCGCGGGCTCCTGCGGCGGTTCGTTTTGCGCCGTAAGCGCGGAGAGTGCGTCCAAAAGTTCGAAGATACCGAATTTTTCCACGGAAAATCACCTCTTTTATTAAAATTTTCGCAAGAAAAAGTCAAGAGAGAGCGGTTTTTGATTGCAAAAAACCGTATTTTAGTATATAATTGGTAGCGTATCGTTAGAACAAGAATTTTCATTCAACGTAAGGAAGCGACATATGCGTAAAATAGTTAAAAAAGCAGTGACAATTTTGACGGCGGGCGTACTCGCCTTCGGCGCAGTCTCCCTTGCCGCCTGCGGAGAAAAATTCACCCCTTTGAAGGACGCTCCCGCGGCGACCGCAGAGGTAAATTCCAACGGCGGGTTTGTGGTGGAAAAGGGCGACTATGTCTATTTCATCAACGGCGTTGAGACGTACACTTCGGACAACACCTATGGCGCTCCCGTCAAGGGCGCGCTCATGAGGGCGAAGAAGAGCGACATTGCAAAGGGCGAAAACAATGCGGAGATGGTCATCCCCTCCCTCATGGTCGCCTCCGACTTTACCTCCGGCCTCTATATCCTCGGCGACCGCGTGTACTATGCGACCCCCAACAGCGACCGCAACATGCAGGGCGTTGTCGAAAACAGCTACCTCAATTTTAACAGCGCGAAACTCGACGGCTCCGACGTCAAAACTTATTTCAACCTCTCGAGCAACTCCACCGTCTACCGCTATACCGAAGTGGACGGCACCGTGTATCTGCTGTATGTGGAAAATTCCAACCTCCACTCCTACAATACAAAGACGGATACCGATACCGAACTTGCCCACTCCATGGGCGCCTATGTGCTCGACAGCGTCGACAAGACAAATCCTTACGTATACTACACGATGAGCGTCACCGCGGAGATCGACGTGGAGGACAGCACCGTCGCCCGCAACTACAACCAGATCTACCGTGTGCGCGCGGACGTCACCGAGGCGCCCTATGAGTACACCTATTCGCAGGAATATCTCGACGAACACGACGGCGAGGCGCCCTACCTCAACCTCGGCACGATCGTGCTCGACGGCGTGGGTTCGGTGTTCAAGGACATTCCCACCCAATTCTCCCATGAGGGCAAGACGAACGACGGAAAACTTTCGGATACCCCCGAAAGCGCGCTCGGCTTCACCTACACCTTGCAGGCATATACGAACGGCGGCATCTACTTCACCCGCTCCGACCTTGCCACCACGAGCACGGTGGGCGAGGACGGCTGGCTGTATTACCTCCCCGAAAGCGCGCTCGGCACAAGCTGGAACTCCATCACGGGCAACAAGCGCGGCGGGAGCATGGAAGTCGTTGCGCAGAGCACCGATAACGCGGGCACTGCGGCGATCTTCTACCGCGATGCGGACGGCAAACACCACTATCTCTATGTGAGCGACGGCGCCATTCTGCGTGCGGACGTCGGAGAGAACGGGCTTGCCGAAGTCACCCGTATTGCGATCGGCGTGGGGAGCGCAACGTTGAACTTCATCGACGATACCTCCGATCCCACCTATCATTACGTCTATTACACCGCCTCGGGCAACATCTTCCGCGCGGTATACAACGGCACTGCCGATAACTACAATGTCCTCAATTACGACGGTAACAAGCCCTATCAGCCCGTGCAGGTCCTCAAAATTTCCCATGCGCAGAGCTGGTACAACTTCGAACTGTCGGACGGCATTCTCTACTTTGCGGACGCAGAGAGCCTCGGCTCCTCCTCTTACACCTATGTTTCGGCCGTCAATCTGAAAAAGGACGGCAAACTCATGAATAACGCGCAGATCGCCGACTTCAACGACGAGTATGAGGCGGCCATCGGCGAGGACAGCTACTACCAGGAGCTTACCGACGACGGAAAGAGCAATCTTGCGACCGCCGTGCAGTATTACTTCTACACGGGAAAGACGCAACAGTTCGAGGACAACATCAAGGAAGCCGAGGAAGAGACGGGCAAGAAGAACACCCTCTACTCCGAGGACGAGGTCAACGCCTTTGATGAGTACACCCAAAAGACGGACCTCAAACTCCGCTCCTACTTCATCACAAAGCTCGGCCAAATGTCGCAGGCGGATGAGGAGAGTTACTCCGAGTATTGGAAGAACAGCCTCCAGCACTACACCCCTCCCACAGAGACGAGCACGGGTCTTCCCGCTTGGGCGTGGGCGCTCATCGGCATTGCGATCGGCCTTGTCGTCATCGGCGCGGGCGTGGCGGTCTACTTCGTCGTCCGCTCCAAGAAGAAGGAAGAGGAACCCGCCAAAAAGAAGATGTACGTCGATACCACGGACGACAAGGATGTGGACGTGTACGCGACGGACGAGACGGCTCCCGTCACCGAGGAGACAGAAGAGACTGTTCCCGAAGAAACTGTTCCCGAAGAACCTGCTCCCGAAGAACCCGCTCCCGAAGAACCCGCTCCCGAAGAACCTGCTCCAGAGGAACCCGCTCCCGAGCAAAAACCCGAAGAATAACAAAAAAGCCCGCTTTCCCAAGCGGGCTTTTTCATGTTTCAAAATATTTTTTAACTTTTTTGCAAAAGGGAGGGCAAAACGGTTTACAAATCGGCAGAATACTAATATAATTTATTAGCCTATCGGCCGCCCATTGCGGCAAGGGGCTGTTTTTGCAAGGAGAAAAGAATATGGTTCGCTACATGAAGTGCCCGCGTTGCGAATTGAATTACATCGACGCGGAAAAACAGGAGTACTGCGACGTCTGTCTCAAAGAGATGAAGGGGATCCGGACGGACGCGGATGAGCTCGAAGAAGAGGAGGCCAACGAACTTCCCACCGAACTTTGCCCCGTGTGCGGGGAGAACATGATGCGCGCAGGGGAGAAGATGTGCGACGAATGCCGCAAAAAACTCGAGATCGAGGAGGAGGACAGCGGCGACGAAGAGGACGACGACGAATGGCGGGAGTACCTCGACGACGACGCCGACGACCTCGATTCGGACCTCGACATCGGCGAGACGTTTGATGAGGAGGAACCCGAGGAAGAGGAGGAGGAAGAAGAGGAGTACCACGACGAAGAAGAGGACCTCGACTATGTTACGGGGGATGAGATCTACACCCTCGGCGGCGACGACGATGACGACGAGGACGAGGGAGACGAGGACGATTTTTAATGAAATTTTGAAAACAAGGTAACATTTGCGGGGCCCATCGCCCCGCTTTTTTTGTTTCCTTGCTGTCCCCGATTTGTCATTTCGCCCCGCGCATTCTCCCTATTGTTATTTCGCCCCGCCCGCACGTTCTATGTTGTCTAAGGGCGGCACGAGGAGCTTGCGACGAAGTACCAAGCCGCTATGCGGCGCGTGGAGAAATCCCACATTATGATAATGCGGTAGAGATGTCTCGACTTCGCTCGACATGACAATTTAGAACAATGTTCTGCATTTCCCTTGCTGTCCCTTTTAGGTGGAGCATTGCATACTGCCAACAGTTGATAACTGTTGGCGCAATGCGACAGGAGTGAGCGCATCAGAGGCGCGAACGGTGACCGAATGCGGGATTCCACCCGCATGAGACAGTACCCGAGCGAAACGAGGGGGAAAGGGTTCCAACCCCTCAGTCGCGCAGGCGCGACAGCTCCCCTACAGGGGCGCCGAGAAAATAAGGTGCCCCCTTCCCTCCTCCCAACAAGTTGAGGAGAGGCGAGAAGAACCCCCTCCGTGGGAGGGGGGGTAGGGGGGTGGGGCGTGTTCTAAATAAGTCACCCTGTTTCGGACACTTATTCTATTACGTCACCCTGAGCTTGTCGAAGGGTGTCCGCATTATAAATAAATAAGGACATTCCTCGACTGCGCTCGGAATGACGTGATTGGGAATGTTGTCCTGTTTCCCCTCTTGGCTGCCCCTTGAGGGGGAGCTGTCACGAGCTTGCGAGTGACTGAGGGGGTGTGTTTGTTGCGAATAGCAGGACACCCCTTCCGCCTCCTTCGTCGGCACCCACCCCTCAAGGGGTGGGCAAGCGTGAACTTTTGCGGTTTTTTCAAAAAGTCAAAGAAATCTTTTTACACAAAAAAGGTGTTAAAGAAGTAGAATACTCCAAAAAAGCGTACTCTGTTTTTGAGTATGTATGGAGAACGTATTAAAGAATTAAGAACGGAAAAAGGAATGACGCAGGGGAAACTTGCCGAACTTTTGCAATGTAATCAACAGACGGTCAGCCGTTATGAGTTGGAACAGATCGATCTGTCTACCGAAGTGCTCATCTCCCTCTGCCATATTTTCAAGGTCTCCGCGGATTATATCCTCGGCTTGGAGGACGATGCGGGCGCGAAAACGTTCCGCTGATTTCGCATGGGGCTCCGCGATCTTATTTCAAAACTCAAAAACGCGGTCGACCGCTATGAGCGCGAACACAACTTCACCTGCGACATCTGCGGGCGGGAGGTGTTCGGAAACGAGCGGGTGTGCGCCGATTGTTATGACCACTTGCCGTGGAACAAGAAGTTTTGTCCGCTCTGCGGCAGAAAGGTGGGGGAGGACGGGCTCTGCCTCGACTGCAAGCAAAAGCCGCTCGTTGTAGCAAAGGCGCGCTCCTGTTTTTTGCACGAGGGCGAGGCGGCGCGGCTCGTCGTGCGCTACAAAAAGGGGCAGAAGTATCTCTTCCGCACCCTCTGCGACTTTTTGTTCCCCCTCATGCAAAAAGAATTTCCCGAGGCGGACGCCCTTACCTTTGTGCCCATGACGGAGAAGGCGCAAAAGGCGCGCGGCTACAACCAATCGCTTTTGATGGCGGAGGAACTTTCGCGGCAGAGCGGGGTGGAACTCCTGTCCCCCGCGGTGAAGCGGCGGGAGACGGCGGCGCAAAAATTTTTGGGCAGAGCCGACCGCGCGGAGAATTTGAAGGGCTGTTTCCACATTCACGACCGCAAATGCGTGCGGGGAAGGCACATCCTCATCATAGACGACACACTTACGACGGGCGCGACCTGCGACGAACTTGCGGACGCGCTCCTGCGCGCGGGAGCCGCCGAGGTGTACATGCTTACGGTGACGAGCGTCCCCAAAAAAGATCCGTTCGGCAAAAAAGAATAAATTTCGCGTCCCTTTTCGAGGGGCGTTTTTGCATATTCGGCGGGGCAAGCCCAATACAATAAAACAAGGCCGCGTTTCGGGCAAAAACGCCCGTATTCGACGAAAAGTCCGCTTTTCTTCGCGCCGAAATATTTTATCATATAGAGGTAAAAGCAATGAGGTTTTTCACCCTTCGCTTAAAGTCCCTTCTTGTCGCCGCGGCGCTTGTTGTCCTGCTCGTTGCGGGAGGCGCTTCCGCCAAAGCCGCGGGGGCCGAAACGGTGTTTTTAAGCGGCCCGCGGTCCCTTCCCATCTACTGTGTGGACCGCGACGACAACAAGATCGCTATCTCCTTCGACTGCGCGTGGGGGACGGAGCACACCGACGCCATCCTTGCCAACCTCGCAAGCGCAAAGGTGCGCGCCACCTTCTTCACCGTACAATTCTGGGCGGAGAAATATCCCGACTACCTCAAAAAGATCGACGAGGCGGGGCACGAGATCGGCACCCACAGCGCGACGCACTCCTATATGTCCCGTCTGAGCGAAGCGGAGATCCGTTCCGAACTCAAGAGTTCCTCGGAGGCCATCACCTCCGTCACGGGGAAAGAGGTGACCCTCTTCCGCCCGCCCTATGGAGACTATGACAACCTGCTCATCGACACCGCAAACGCCATGGGGCTCTATCCCATCCAGTGGGACGTGGACTCCCTCGATTGGAAGGACCTCTCCGCGGCGGACATCGCGGCGCGCATCGTGGGCAAGGTAAAGAGCGGTTCCGTCATTCTCTGCCACAACAACGGCCTGCACACGGCGGAGGCGCTCCCCATCATCTTCGATACTCTTCGCGCCAAGGGGTATGAATTCGTACCCATCGGCGAACTCATCTACCGTGAAAACTACACGATCGATAACTCCGGCACCCAAAAGGCGGAGAACAAAGCATAACACGGAAAAACTCGGAGGTACAATATAAACGTATGGATTACAATGCCGAAAAAAACAACAAGGTGTATTTTACGGGAGAAATCGTGACCGAGGCGACCTTTTCGCACGAGGTGTACGGCGAGGGATTTTACGAATTGTTTGTCAAGGTGATGCGCCTTTCGGGACAGGCGGACATTCTGCCCGTGACCATTTCGGAGCGTCTCATCCAAAAGAACGATCTGAGGGTGGGGAGTACCATCTGCGCCCTCGGGCAGTTCCGCAGTTACAATAAACTCGAAAACGGCAAGTCGCGGCTCATGCTTACGGTGTTCGTGCGGGAACTTACCGAAAACGTTCCCTCGCGCAACCCCAACAGCATCGTGCTCTCGGGGTACATCTGCAAGCCGCCCATCTACCGCACCACCCCCTTCAACCGCGAGATCGCGGACCTTCTCATTGCCGTCAACCGCGCCTACAACAAGTCGGACTATATCCCCTGCATCGCATGGGGGAGGAACGCCCGCTTTGTGCAAAACCTCAAGGTAGGGGACAGGGTCGCGCTCTCGGGCAGGATCCAGAGCAGGGAATACCAGAAAAAGTTTTCAGAGACGGACATCGTTACGATGACTGCATACGAGGTGTCCATTTCCAAACTTGCCGCCTTCGATGCGGGCGAAACGTTCGATTTAGAGGGCGAGTTCGATCTTTACGCCTCCCCCTCCTCGGGCAATTATTAGAATATTAGTTTCTCGCCCGCCTCTTAAAGGCGGGCGTTTTGGACAGCAAGGGAGGAAACCGAACACAGTTCCCAATTACGTCATTCCGAGCGCAGTCGAGGAATCTCTACCTTATTTCTCAAATTGTCATGTCGACCGAAGTGGAGACATCTCTACCGCATTATAATAGGGCGAGATTTCTCCACGCGCCGCATAGCGGCTTGGTACTTCGTCGCAGGCTCCTCGTGCCGCCCTTAGGCAACATAGAACGTGCGGGCGGGGCGAAATGACAAAAAAGAGAATGTGCGGGGCGAAATGACATATTCTAAAATTGTCATGTCGACCGAAGTGGAGACATCTCTACCTCATTTTTACCCTCCCTCGGGAAGGCACTAAAGGGCGTATCTGCGGCGGGTTGTGTCATAGAAATCATTGACAAATTCGGCGGCGTTTGATAAAATAAAACAAATGAAGAAGAGAAGCAAGCAAGAACAGATCCGCGGGATCCAGCAAACGCTCGAGGCGCACCGCCGTTTCGACCTCGACTACATCCCCTTTATCGGGACGTGGAAGATGCCCGACGAAAATTATCGCTACCATCAAAGGGGATGGGACGCCTTTTGGACGGGCTTTTGGCGCACCCTCATGTTTCTCTTCGGATGGATCCTGACGGGCGTTTGCTTCGGCGCGCGCGTCGTGGGCAGAAAAAATCTGCGCGCCATCAAAAAGAGCGGCGCGATCTGCATCTGCAACCACTTCAACTACCTCGACACCCTCCTCGTGCGCCAGGCCGTGGGGCACTTCCGCTCCTATCACACCATGGGGCCCATGAACAACAAGGGCGGGCTCGGCGGGTGGATCGTGCGGCACGGCGGAATGCTCCCCTTTAGTGCAGACCACACTGCGGCGCGCAACCTCAACAAGGAGATAGAGCGGCTCCTCAAAAAGGGGAAGATCGTCAACTTTTACGCCGAGCAGGCGATGTGGACAAACTATCAAAAACCCCGCCCCATGAAGGACGGAGCCTTTCACTATGCCATCAAACACAACGTCCCCGTTCTGCCCCTCTTTTGCACCTTCAAGCGGAAGAAGAGCGGGCACATCCGCAAACTGCGCGTCCACATTCTGTCCGCGGTGTATGCGGACGAGAGCCTTCCCCGCCGTGAAAAACTCGACGCGATGAAGGCGGCGGCAGAAAAAGAGTGGAAAGATTGCTATGAGGCGGCTTACGGCATCCCCCTCGAATATCTTCCCCTTAAAACAAAACAAAACGTATAACGGGTATAAAAAAACGGGCCCTGCGCTTAAAGCGCAGGGCACCGCTTATATATTTGCTTTAATTAGCTTTCCGCTGTTCGTCCTTTCTGCTCTCCGCGGCGCGTTCGGCCACGTTTTCGCTTTCATAGCGGATGCGCTCCGTCTGTTTCCACGCGGGCGTCCTGTTCTTGTGCACATATACGCGGCTCGAGAGGAAGAGGGGAATATACTCGAGGAGATAGAAGGGGTTGAAGAGGAGCATCCCGAATTTCTCCCAGCCCGAGAGCACGCGGAAGGCGTCGCGGTCGGAGTACATCGCAAGCACGCTGAAAATGAAGAGCATGGTGTACATGACCCAGAAGGGCATAAAGAGGAGCAGCCAGCTTGCATAAAACCAGTTGATGTCGCGGTGGAGCGCGTAAAAGATCGCAAGCCCCACCCCCGAGAGCATGGTGACGATGGTGGTGACGGCAAACATCAGAAGGGGCACGACGCCGAAGAAGTACTCTTTCTCGCCGTTCGTCATCTTCCCGCGCTCCTTTGCGCGGCGTTTTATCTCCGACTTGTACTTTTTATCGCACTGAGAATATCCCGTGAGCCAGCGCACGCGGCGGGTATAGTTCTCCCTGTGGCCGAGCGCCTCCTCCGTGTAGATGATGGCATAGGGGTAGAACATCGACTTGAACCCGCGGAGCAAGCTGTCCAATTTGAGTTCATAGTCCTCGGTGAGGGTGCGGTAGGGCCAGCCGCCGATCTCCTCAATCACCTTGCGGCGGAGCATCATGCCCTGTCCGCAGAGGTTGAGGGGGATGTCCTTCTGCATACGGTATAAGTTCCCGAGATCGTCGATCATCGGCCACGTCAAGGTGGAGCAGTTGGAAAAGAGGGAGCGGTCCTTCTTCTCGCCCAAATAATTTTTGGCGAATTTGCGGGTAAGGTAGATGTCGTAATCGTGCTCGAGGGCGTTGTTGAGTTCGAAGAGGTAATCGGGCGCGAGCACCGCGTCGGCGTCCACAATGGCAAACGCCGCGTAAGAAGTGAGCTCTTCCTTGGAGAGTGCCTTGAAATACCCGTCGAGGGCGTCCCCCTTGCAGTGCTGCTCGGAGACGACGAACACCCGCGCGCCGAACTCTTTGGCAAGTTCCACGGTGGGGTCGTCGGCGTCCTTCACGATCACGTTCACGTCAAAAAAGGCATGGTCGTAGGTCTGCTGTTTGAGGGAGGCAAAGAGGTCGCCGATGATCTCGCTCTCTCCCCGTGCGGGGACGATGACGGAGATCTTCCGCTTTTCCTGTGCGCGCTTATATTGGGGCTTTTTGAACCCGTACCGGAACCCGAGGATCTTCGGCAGATATAAGAGCACCGCCAACAGGGAAAGTACCCCATAGACGAGCAGGATGTTGCGAACAAGAACGCTCATATCCTCTCCTTATTTTTGTATTATAAAGTGTTGAGTGCGCTTTGTCAAGAAAATATCATATATTTTTATGACATTTTTTGCGCGCTCTTATACCGCCCGCCGCTTGAAAACCGCCCGCGCGCTTTCAAGCGGCGGGCGGCGGATGTTAGAAGGCGCACTTTTCGGCAAGGAAGGTCGTAAGTTCTTCGGCAGGCAGGCGGATCTGCTCCATGCTGTCGCGGTCGCGCACCGTCACGGTGCCGTCCTCCAAGGTGTCGAAGTCGATGGTGATGCAATAGGGGGTCCCGATCTCGTCCTGTCTGCGGTAGCGTTTGCCGATGGAGCCCGCCTCGTCATAGGTGACGGAGAACTGCTTTTTGAGTTTTGCGAGAATTTCCTTTGCCTTGGGCGCAAGGTTTTTCTGCAAGGGCAGGACGGCCGCCTTGTATGCCGCGATCGCGGGGTGGAAATGCAGAACGTTTCGCACATCGCCGCCCTCGAGCGTCTGCTCTTCATACGCCTCGGAGAGCACCGCCAGCATGAGGCGGTCTGCGCCGATGGAGTATTCGATGACATAGGGGATAAACTTGCTTCCGTCGAAAGGATCGACATAGAGGAGGGATTTCCCCGAGTATTCCTGGTGGCGGGAAAGGTCGTAATCGGTGCGGTTGTGGATGCCGTTGAGTTCCTGCCAGCCCATGGGATAGAGATATTGGATGTCGCACGCCTGCTTTGCATAGTGGGCGAGTTTGTCGTGATCGTGGAAGCGGAGATGTTCGGGATCGAACCCGAGATCGACGAGGAATTGAAAGGCCTTCTGCTTGAATTCTTCATAGTACTCCCCGTCCGTGCCCTCCTTGCAGAACCATTGGTGCTCCATCTGTTCGAACTCGATGGTGCGGAAGATGAAGTTGCCGGGGGTGATCTCGTTGCGGAAGGCCTTGCCGATCTGCGCGATGCCGAAGGGGACTTTCGCGCGCACCGAGCGTTGCACGTTGCCGAAGTTGACGAATTCTCCCTGCGCCGTTTCGGGGCGGAGATAAATTTTGTTCTGGCTCTCGTCGGTCACCCCGCGCGAGGTCTCGAACATGAGGTTGAAGGTGCGGATGTTCGTCCAATTAAAATTGCCGCACACGGGACAGCACACATGGTGCTCCTGAATGTACTGTTCCATTTCCTCGTTGGACATGAGGTCGGGGTTTACCGCGCCCTTACTGTGCGCCTCGATGAGGTTGTCCGCTCTATGACGGGTCTTGCAGGACTTGCAGTCCATCTTGGGGTCGGAGAAGGAGGTGGTGTGTCCGCTGGCCTCCCAAACGCGGGAGTTCATCAAAATGGCGGCGTCCACGCCGAAGGAGTTTTCGCTCTCCTGCACAAAGCGTTTCCACCACGCCCGCTTGATGTTGTTCTTGATCTCCACGCCCACGGGACCATAGTCCCACGTGTTGCCCATTCCGCCGTAAATTTCGCTCCCGGGGAAGATGATGCCGCGGTTTTTGCACAGCGCCACCAATTTGTCCATCGTCACGCCGCTGTTTGCCATAGAATTGCTCCTTTTATTCTAAATTTATCGTAATTTCCGTAATATGGTATCATTTTTGAAGGCCACCGTCAAGCGTTTGAAGGGGCTATATTTTGAGAAGAGAGAACACGAAGGGCGCAGGGAAGCCCGCCGTGAACGCCACGAGGAACCATTTGAGGAGGGAGAACGCCTCCCCCTCGGGGAAGAGCAGGCAAAAGACGAACACCACGCCCACGACCGCCGCGCCAACGGGAATTCGCCAAAGTCTGCGCGGGAAGGGACAGGTGTGCTCGGGCAGGCTGAAGTGCGCCGCCGCAAGGGCAAGCGCCGCGCCCGTCAGAAGCCCCGTCGCCTGAATGTAGTCGTGCGCCACATTGGGGAAGAAGCAGGGGATCACCGCCACCGCCGCGAGGCAGAGGAGAATGAGGTAGCGGTAGGAGTAGGCATAGCGGAAGATCGCCGTCCAAAAAAGGGCGATGAGGAGCCCGAAGCAGAGCCCCGCTAAAACATCGGTGGGGTAGTGCGCGCCGAAGTACATGCGGGCAAGCATCACAAGGAGGATGAGCGCTCCCGCCACCACCCACGCAAGAATTTTTTTAATTGTACTCGCCGTCGCAAAGGCAAAGCTCCCCGAAGATTGGGTGTGTCCGCTCGGGAAAGAGGCGTACAGGTCGAGCTCGTCGGCGAGGAAGGGGGGCTCGCGGTATTCCACCACCCCCGCCACAAAGGGGCGAGGCCGCGCGATCATGAATTTCATAAAGGAGTTGATGGGGAAGGAGGTGAGGGCGGTCATGATGATCTGTTCGCCCGCGCGCTTGGGCGCAAGCCAAAAGACGAGGATGGCGACCCCGCCCACGATCATCGCCTCTCCGAGCACCGAAAAGACCCCGAAGAACACATCGAGGAAGGAACAGCGGATCCCTTCGAAAAATTGTAATATCGCCGCTTCCATAACGGCTATCATTATAGCACGCTTTTTTGCAAATGGCAAGAAAAAACCGCTTAAAATGGCGGGGAGGGGAAACGAAACAAAACGCCATTCCCACGGAGGGGCAAACAGAACCCCCTCCGTGGGAGGGGGTTCCGTTGGACGTTCTCGCTTACCCCCTCCGTGGGAGGGTAGGGGCGGCGAGAGCGGCTTCTGAATGTTCTCAATATTTATTTTTTTCTCATCTCCCCTCTCAAACAGTACCGTTTTTTTCTTGAATGTGCTATAATGGCGGGAGAAATAAGGAGAACCATCATGGCTGAAGCTGAAAACTTTATTCAACAGATCGTCGAGGACGACCTCAAATCGGGAAAAATTACGAGCATCCAGACCCGTTTTCCCCCCGAGCCCAACGGATATTTGCACATCGGGCACGCAAAGAGCATGTTCGTCAACTTCGGCACGGCCGAAAAATACGGCGGCAAGTGTAACCTCTTTTTCGACGATACCAACCCGAGCAAGGAAAAGACGGAGTATGTGGACGCGATCAAGCGGGACATTCATTTCCTCGGGTACGGGTGGGCGCGCGAGTGTTACGCCTCCGACTTTTTCGATACCATCTACCAATTTGCCGAAAAACTCATCACGGACGGCAAGGCGTTCGTGTGCGACCTCTCCGCCGAGGAGATCAAAAACACCCGCGGCACCCTTACCGAGCCCGGGCAGGAGAGCCCTTACCGGAACAGAAGTGTTGAGGAGAACTTAACACTCTTCCGCGAGATGAAGGCGGGCAAGTACGCGGACGGCGAAAAGTGCCTCCGCGCCAAGATCGATATGGCCTCGCCCAACGTCAATCTGCGCGACCCCGTCATCTACCGTATTCTCCACGCCACCCACCACAGAACGGGGGACAAGTGGTGCATCTACCCGATGTACGACTATGCCCATCCCATCTGCGACTATCTGCAGGGGGTCACCCATTCCCTCTGCACCCTTGAATTCGAAGATCACCGCCCGCTGTACGATTGGGTGGGGATCAATTTGGGCTTCTCTCCCAAACCCCGCCAGATCGAATTCGCCCGCCTCAACGTCACCAACCTCGTCATGAGCAAACGTTATCTCAAAAAGCTCGTGGAGGACGGCTCGGTGCACGGCTGGGACGATCCGAGAATGCCCACCCTCGCGGGGCTCCGCAACCGCGGCATTCCCGCCGAGGCGATCAAGGACTTCTGCTCCCGCATCGGCGTTGCAAAGGCCAATTCGGAGTGCGAAATTTCCTACTTCGAGGCGGTGGTGCGGGACTATCTCAACGTTCACGCCCCCCGCGCGATGGCGGTACTCGACCCCATCAAACTTACCGTCACCAACTATACGGGAAGCGAAGAGGTGGACTTCGAGATCAACCAGACGGACGGCAACGCGGGCACGCGCAAAGTGCCCTTCTCGGGCGAACTCTACATCGAGCGGAGCGACTTCTCCCTCAACCCTCCCCCCAAGTACTACCGCGGCAAGATCGGCGGCTATGTGCGCCTCAAAAATGCCTACATCGTGCGTTGCGACGAGGCGGTAACAGACGAAGAGGGGAATGTCGTCGAAGTCAAGGCGACCTATCTTCCCGATTCGCGGAGCGGCTCGGATACGAGCGGCGTCAAGGCGAAGGGGGTCATCCATTGGGTGGACGCGCGCACCTGCAAGGACGCGGAAGTGCGCCGCTATGAACACCTTCTGCGCGACGCGGACTATGCGGGACAGGACTTCTCGGAGCGCATGAACGAGAACAGCGAACACATCCTTTACGGCAAGGCGGAGCCCTATCTCGCCGAGGCGGAGGAGGGGACGGCGTTCCAGCTCATGCGCACGGGGTATTACAAAAAATGCACCGAGGGAGGGAAACTCGTTCTCTCCGAGATCGTCTCCCTCAAAGATAACTTCAACAAATAACGCCGCCTGCCCGTTCGCATAGCGTCTCCTCAAAAAGGCAATACTGTTTGCGGAGAAAGTATGTTGGACGAACGGGCGAGCGCATTGCTCGAAAAAATCAATACGCTGTGCGGCGAGGGCGGCTTCAAGATCGCCGAAGAGGGGGAACTTCTCTCCTGCCTCTCCTTGGGGGCGACGAAGGAGGACGTAAAACGCGCCCTTTCCCGCCTCGAAGAGCGCCGTTATATCGAAATCAAATATGCGGAGGAGGGGATCTACTGCCTCCGCCCCCTTCCCGAGGGGAGGCTGTACTTCCAAATGCTCAAAGAACAGCGCCGCGAGGGAGTGCGCCGCCGCGCGGACGGATTTTTCCTCGCCATGCTCGGCGGCTTTTCGGGCGCACTTATCGGCGGGCTGCTTGTCATGCTTCTCCTGTTTTTGATGAGGGGAATATGATCAGCGACAGACTCAACCGCCGCGAGAACGAGGTGATGAACGCCGTGTATGACCTCTCGGGCGGGAAGGAACGCTTTCTCCTCTCCCCCTATGAACTGACGGCGTCGCTCCCCGCAAAGCGCAAGTACGACGAGGAGAGTTTGGAGCGCGCCCTACGGAGCCTCTCCCTCGACGGCTATTTCGATTTCATCCAGTCCGACCGCAAGGGAGAAAAGATGTACGTCATTCAGATGCGGGAGGCGGGACTTTGTTACCGCCGCCGCGACTACCAGCGGAAGCGGGGGCTCGTGTTCCGCATTCTCGTCGCCGCCCTCGGCGCTGTCGTCACCTTTTTGGTGGGCGTCCTTTTGCGGGCGATCTTCGGTTAAAACGCTTGACTTTTTCGCCCGAAAGGGCTATTCTTTATAAAACGAATGTTTGCAAAGGAGGGTACAATTACGGAACATCACGACTATCAGCTTGTATCTCCCTTTGCGCCCACGGGGGACCAGCCCGAGGCGATCGAAAAACTTACCCAAGGGGTGCTCGACGGCGTCCGCACGCAGGTGCTCGTGGGGGTCACGGGGAGCGGCAAAACGTTCACGATGGCGAACGTCATCAAAAACGTGGGGCGACCCACCCTCGTCATCGCCCACAACAAGACGCTCGCCGCCCAGCTTGCGGGGGAATTCCGCGAGTTCTTCCCCCACAACCGCGTGGAGTATTTCGTCTCCTATTACGACTACTATCAGCCCGAGAGCTACATTCCCTCCACCGATACTTACATCGAAAAAGATCTTTCGATGAACGACGAGATCGACAAACTCCGCAATGCCGCCACCTGCTCTTTGGGAGAGCGGGACGACGTCATCGTGGTCAGTTCCGTCTCCTGCATTTACGGTTTGGGCGCGCCCGAAGAATTTTTCCGCTTGGGCGTCTCTCTGCGCCCCGGGCAGGAGATGGCGCGGGACGAACTTTTGCGCCGCCTCGTGGAGATCCACTATTCCCGCGGGGACATGGATTTCAAGCGTTCCACCTTCCGCGTGCGGGGGGACGTGGTGGAAATTTTCCCCGCCTCCAACTCCGAAGTTGCGATACGTGTGGAGTTTTTCGGCGACGAGATAGACGCCATCGGCGAGGAGGACGTTGTCACGGGCAAGGTCGTCTCCTCCCTTTCGCACGCCGTCATCTTCCCCGCCAGCCACTATGCGGTGGGGAGCGAACGGCTCTCCTCCGCGCTCTCCATGATCGAGGAGGACTTGCAGGGGGAAGTGAAGGCGTTTGAGGACGCGGGCAAACTTTTGGAGGCACAGCGGCTCCGCCAGCGCACCGAGCACGACCTCGAGATGATGCGGGAGATCGGCTACTGTTCGGGCATCGAGAACTATTCCCGCTACTTCGACGGCCGCTCCCCGGGACAGCCCTCCTTTACCCTCCTCGACTATTTCCCGCCCAACTTTCTCGTGTTCATCGACGAGAGCCACATGACCATTCCGCAGATCCGCGCCATGTACAACGGCGACCTCGCCCGCAAGATCAACCTTGTGGACTATGGGTTCCGTATGCGCTCCGCTTACGACAACCGCCCGCTAACTTTTGAAGAATTCGACGCGCGGGTGCCCCAACTCATCTGCGTTTCGGCGACCCCCGCGCCCTATGAACTCGAACAGGCGGGGCAGGTCGTCGAACAGCTGATCCGTCCCACGGGACTTTTGGACCCTCCCGTTACGGTCAAGCCCACCAAGGGGCAGATCGACGATCTCCTCTCTGAAATTCACAACGTTGTGAAAAGCGGCGGGCGGGTGCTCGTCACAACGCTTACCAAGCGCATGGCCGAATCACTTACCGACTATCTGAAAGAGAACAACGTCAAGGTGCGTTATATGCACTCGGACATCGACACGCTCGAGCGCATCGACATCGTCAACGGTCTGCGTTCGGGGGAATTCGACGTCCTGTGCGGCATCAACCTGTTGCGCGAGGGGCTCGACCTTCCCGAGGTCAAACTCGTCGCCATATTGGACGCCGACAAAGAGGGTTTTTTGCGGAGCGAGACTTCCCTCGTGCAGACGATCGGCCGTGCCGCGCGCAACGCCGAGGGGCGGGTCATCATGTATGCGGACGAAATGACGGGGAGCATGGAGCGCGCCATCGGCGAAACCAACCGCCGCCGTGCCAAACAGCAGGCGTATAACGAAGCGCACGGCATTGTTCCGAGGACCATCGTCAAGGAGATCAAGTCGTCTCTCAATATCACAAGCAAGGTAAAGCCTTCGGGAGACATAAAACTCAAAGATATTCCCGAGGAGATCGAAAAACTCAAGGCGCTCATGAAAGTCGCGTCCAACGCCCTCGACTTCGAGCGGGCGATCGAGATACGCGAGACCATCAACGAACTGAGAAAGAGAATGAGGAAATAGCGCAAATGAAGATAGCGGTGGATTTAGACGATACTCTTTCGGTCGTCGATCGGGTGACGCAGGCGCAGGAATATATCAGGCGCATGGGGCTCCCCTTCAAACTCAAAAACAAAGACGCGCACGCGATCGTCGACGTATTCGACTGGGAGCTTGCGGACGTCCTTCAATTTGTTCATACGGGCGGCGAAACCGTCTTTACCGAGGCCGAGCCGCGCAAGGGGGCAAGGGAGGCGCTTCTTGCCCTCAAAGAAGCGGGGCACACGGTCACGGTGCTTACGGCGCGCACGACCGAATGGTTCTCCGACCCCGAAAAAGTCTCCCGCGGTTGGCTAAGAAAACACCGCATTCCTTATGACGAACTCGTTACGGGAATTTCGCAAAAGGGCGCATGGTGTTTGCAGCGCGGCTATGGGGCGCTCATCGACGACAGCTTGGAGACCTGCCTTTCGGCGCAGGCGCAGGGCGTGAATGCCGTCTTGTTTGCGGACAGTAGCAGTCGAAATCGCGCCGCGGAAGTGCGCTATCACGGCGAAACGTGGGAAGAGATCAAAGAAGCGGTGGAAAAAATCGCATCGGAACAGCAATGAAAGATTATTTGTACGTAAAAGGGGCTAAGGAAAACAACCTCAAAAATATCGACGTCAAAATTCCGAGGAACTCCCTTACCGTGTTTACGGGGGTGAGCGGTTCGGGAAAATCTACCCTCGCCTTCGACACCATCTTTGCCGAGGGTCAACGCCGCTATATGGAGAGCCTTTCCTCCTATGCCCGCCAATTCCTCGGCATGATGGAAAAGCCCGACGTCGAGAGCATCGAAGGGCTCTCTCCCGCCATCTCCATCGACCAAAAGACGACCAGCCACAACCCCCGCTCCACGGTGGGCACGGTCACCGAAATTTACGACTATCTCCGTCTTTTATATGCCCGTATCGGCATTCCGCACTGCCCCAACTGCGGCAGGGAGATCCGCCGTCAGACGGTGGACGAGATCGCCGACCGCGTCATGGAACTCCCCGCAGGGAGCAAAATTCTCGTCAACGCCCCCGTCGTCCGCGGCAGGAAGGGGGAGTATACCAAGGAACTGCAAGGCTTCCGCAAGAGCGGCTATGCCCGCGTCAAGATCGACGGCATCGTCTATGATCTGCAAGAGGAGATCAAGCTCGAAAAGAACATCAAGCACAACATCTCCGTCGTCATCGACCGCCTTGTCGTCAAAGAGGGGGTATTAAAGCGGCTTACCGAGAGCCTCGAGACGGCATTAAAACTTGCGGACGGGCTCGTCGTCATCGACTGCGAGGGGGAGGAGACCCTCTATTCCTCCCGCTATGCCTGCCCCGACTGCGGCATTTCCATCGAAGAGATCGAGCCCCGCCTCTTTTCCTTCAACACGGTGTGGGGAGCATGTCCCGAGTGCTCGGGGCTCGGTTTCCGCCAGCTTGTCGACCCCGACCTCATCTGCCCCGACAAGAGCAAGACATTGCGCGAGGGGGCAATCAAAATCAGCGGGTGGAATTTGGACAGTTCCAGCGTCACCCAAATGTATCTCGGTGCGCTTGCAAGGCATTACGGCTTTTCGCTCGACACCCCCGTCAAGGACCTTTCTCCCGAGGTGTACGATCTTCTCATGTACGGCTCGAAGGGGGAAAAACTCGAACTCGAATATGCGACCCACACCTTCCGCTCCACCTATGTTAGCGCGTGGGAGGGGTTTGTCAACAATCTGCAAAGAAGATACAACCAAACCTCCTCGGAGGGGGTAAAGTGGGACATCGAGCGGTACATGCGCACCTCCGACTGCCCCGCCTGCCACGGAAAGCGGCTCAAAAAGGAGGCGCTTGCCGTCACCGTCGGGGGGAAGAACATCTATGAGGCGTGCGATCTTCCCGTAGGCGAACTCTATGCCTTTCTCGACGGCTTGCAGCTATCAAGCACCGAGCACGCCATTGCGGACGTCATCTTGAAGGAGATCAAGGCGCGCATCAACTTTTTGGTGGGGGTCGGGCTCGACTATCTTACCCTTACCCGTTCGGCGGCGACCCTCTCGGGCGGCGAGAGCCAGCGCATCCGTCTCGCAACGCAGATCGGGAGCGCGCTCTCGGGGGTTTTGTACATCTTGGACGAGCCGAGCATCGGGCTCCACCAGCGGGACAACGAAAAACTGCTTGCCTCTTTGAAGGGCTTGCGCGATTTGGGGAACACCCTCATCGTCGTCGAGCACGACGAGGACACCATGCGGGCGGCGGACTACATCGTGGACATCGGTCCCCGCGCGGGAGTGCACGGCGGGCAGGTCGTCGCCTGCGGGAGCGTGGAGGACATTATGAATTCTCCCGACTCGTTGACGGGGGACTACCTCGCGGGGCGGCGCAAGATCGAGGTCCCGCCCATCAGAAAGGAGCCCGACGGCAGATGGTTCAAAGTAGACGACTGCCGCCAAAACAACTTAAAGGGCTTTACGGCAAAGATCCCCGCAGGCCTTTTGACCCTCGTCACGGGGGTAAGCGGTTCGGGCAAGTCCTCCCTCGTCAACGAAATTATTCTGCCCATTCTCTCCAACAACCTCGGCGGCGCGCGGCTCCCGTTCGGCAAGCACGGCAGTTTTTCGGGGCTCGAATATTTCGATAAAGTCATAGCGATCGACCAATCTCCCATCGGCAGAACGCCGCGGAGCAACCCCGCAACTTATACGGGGGTATTCACGGCCATCCGCGAACTGTTCGCGGCGACCCCCGACGCCAAGCTCATGGGCTTTAAGTCGGGAAGGTTCTCCTTCAACGTCGCGGGCGGGCGGTGCGAAAACTGCCAGGGCGACGGCATCATGAAGATCGAAATGCACTTCTTGCCCGATGTCTATGTCCCCTGTGAAGTGTGCGGCGGCAAACGCTATAACCGCGAAACTTTGGAAGTGCGCTACAAGGGAAAGACCATTGCCGACGTGCTCGATATGACGGTGGAGGAGGCGTGCGAGTTCTTCAAACCCGTTACGAGCATTTACAATAAAATCTCCACACTCAACGAGGTGGGGCTCGGCTACATCAAACTCGGGCAGAGCAGCACCACCCTCTCGGGCGGGGAGGCACAGCGGGTGAAGCTCGCCACCGAACTTTCAAAGCGCTCCACGGGCAGAACGGTGTATATTTTGGACGAACCGACGACGGGGCTTTCGAGTTTCGACGTAGATAAGCTCGTAAAAATTTTGTTGAGGCTCCGCGACGCGGGCAACACCGTCATCGTCATCGAGCACAATCTGGACGTCATCAAGGTGGCGGACTACATCATCGACCTCGGCCCCGAGGGCGGCGACCGCGGCGGCACCATCGTCACCACGGGCGCTCCCGAACAAGTTGCCGCCTTTGAAACCTCCTACACAGGCCAATTTTTGAAAAAAGTGTTGTAATTCAAGCGTTTCTTTTCTCCCTCGCCCGCGAGAACCTCAAGCGGGGGAACGAAGCCGCCTTTAACAGAACCCCCTCCATTGGAGGGGGATTAAGGGGGTGGGCTCGTCGAAAATAATTGTGCGAGGAAACGTACATTATTCTCAAATGTCATTTCGAGCTTGTCGAAAAATCTCTACCTTATTATAATGTTTTGAGATTTCTCCACGCGCCGCAAAGCGGCTTGGTACTTCGTCGCAGGCTCCTCGTGCCGCCCTTAGACAACATAGAACGTGCGGGCGGGGCGAAATGACAGATTGGGACAGCATGGGGAATACGGAAAGCCATTCCCAAATGTCATGTTGAGCGGAGCGAAGCGGAGTCGAAACATCTCTACCGCATTTCGCATTCATCGAAACTTTTGCAAAAAGGAGCAACATATGTATAACCGAAAAATGATAAAACTCGGCGAAGAAAAGTCGGACATCCGCGAGCTCTTCGAGTACGGCAACGCCCGCAAAAAAGAGATCGGAAGCGAGAACGTATTCGATTTTTCCATCGGCAACCCCGGCGTGCCCGCGCCCAAGTGCGTGCAGGAAGAGGTCGAACGGCTGTTGTACGAAACGCCCGCCGTCGCCCTGCACGGCTACTCCTCCGCGCCCGGGCTCTCGGAGGTCCGCGCGGCCGTCTCAAACTACATACAATCGGAGTTTGGAGCCCAAATGCGGCCCGATCTCATCTACATGACCTGCGGCGCGGCGGCCTCTCTTACCGTCACTTTGAATGCGATCTTAACCGAGGGGGACGAGGTGGTGACGCTTGCGCCCTTCTTCCCCGAATACCGCGTGTTCGTCGAGCGGGCGGGGGGAACGCTCGTCGTTACGCCGACAGACGAAAAATTCCACCTCGACGCCCAAAAACTCAAACCGTATGTCGGAAAACGCACCAAGGCGGTGCTTCTAAACTCCCCCAACAACCCCACGGGCGCGGTGTACACCGAGCAGGAGATAAAAGCCCTCGCCGCCCTCCTTAAAGAGAAGTCCGAAGAAAGAGGAGAGCCCATTCTGCTCCTTGCCGACGAGCCCTACCGCGAACTTACTTATGGGGCAAAAGTGCCATACGTCATGAATTATTACGCCCATTCGGTCGTGCTGTACTCCTTTTCAAAGTCCTTATCGCTTGCGGGCGAACGCATCGGCTATATCGCCGTTTCGCCCAAGTGCGCGGGCGCGGAGGAACTCTTCTCAGCTGTCTGCGGCGCGGGGCGTGCGCTCGGCTATGTCTGCGCCCCCGTCCTCTTCCAGCGGGTAGTCGCAAAGTGCCTCGGCAAGTCGTCGGACGTCGGCGAGTACAAGAAAAACCGCGACATTTTGTACAATGCCTTAACGGAATACGGCTATGAGTGCATTTCGCCCGAGGGAGCGTTCTATCTGTTCGTGAAGGCACTCGAGCCCGAGGCGAAAAAGTTCTGTGAACGGGCGAAAAAGCATGAGCTTTTGCTCGTCCCGTCCGATAGTTTCGGCGTGACGGGCTATGTGCGCATCTCCTACTGCGTGGAGCGTTCGGTCATCGAGCGGAGCCTCCCCGCCTTCAAATCTCTCATCGAAGAATACCGTAAATAAGGAATAATAAAAAAACTCCGCGCCGCCTGCGAAAACCCGCAGGCGGCGCGGAGTTTATATGGTTTCCCTCACACAAACGTTGCCGTGGAAAGGAGAGCAGCAATGCTTTTTTCGTCTGGGAAGAGGACCTTCTCTCCTTCGAGGCTGGAAATTTGCATATGGTAGACAAATCGTTCGGTCGTGACGGATATGTCCCAATTCCCCTGCGCTCCCTCGTGGGAGAACGCGTATCCCTCAAATGAGCCGCGGAAAGGGTGGTAGACCTGTGGGTAGCAGTAGACCCGTGGGTAGCATCTTCCGTCTTTTACGGTCCACCTCCACGTTCCGATGACGACATCGCGCACCCGAAAAATGTCCGCCGTATAGCGCACGGCGTTGTTCGAAGAAAACAGAAGAGAAAACTCGCTCTTTCGGTAGGTGATCGTATAGTCGGCGATTTCCGTCCACGTCGTCAGAGAATGCTCCTTGCAATATACCGCCACAGGCGCGTCGGAAGAAACATCGTCCTGTCCTATGCCGAACACGCTCTCAAAGGAGTTTTCGCGCGCCCCAATATAGAGGTTCGTGTTTTCGAGCTCTGCGCCTTCGTCGATACGGCGGTACGTCTCGGGAAGGAAGAGGGTAACTGCGGGCGTGTCGGGTTCGGAAAAACCGTAAAAATTGTCAAAGGTGAACAGCTCGCCGTCCTCGGGCGGTTCTCGGGTGAATGTCTCAATCGGCTCGCCGAGTTTTATCATGGAATCGGTCGGGTATTCCACGACGCCATAGCTCATCAAGGGGCCTGTTACGGGGTAAGGATAGAGAATGTCCCGCACTTCTTTGATCCGCACGGGGAAGAATACGGCGCAAAAAACGACGATGAGAGAAAGGCAGACAGAGGCGGCGGCGACTGCGGCAGTGTGTTTTTTGAGTTTTTTCCTCGTCTTTTTCAGCACCTCCCGCTCTTCGGGCGCGTTTTCGGGCGGCGGCATAGGGACAGAGTCCGTTGTTTTCAGAAGTTTTAATTTTTCGGAGCACGCCGCGCACTTTGCAAGGTGGCGTTCCACAAGCTGTTTGCTGTCCTCGGAGAGCAGGTCTTCGGCATACAGCGGCAATAAATCGGTAACCAAATTACATTTATTCACGGTTTCCCTCCAATTTTTCCAAAATTTTCAGCTTCGCGCGATGATAGACGACATACACCCAATTCACGCTCTTTTTGTAAATTTTTGCGATGTTTTCGGGCGGAAGGGAGCCGACCGTCTTCAAAAAGAACACGCCGCGGTAGGGCTCTTCGAGAGAATTCATCGCAAGCAAGATCCCCGTTGCGTCGTCGCGGTCTAGAAGGGCGGAATCGAAGTCGGGCGGCGGGTCGGGCTTTGCTCTTTTTTTGCGCTTTTTCTCCTCGGCGAGGAAGAGATTGCGCGCGATCGCACACAGCCACGTAAAGAGGTCGCTTTCCCCGCGGAAAGTTTCCTTTTGCACGGCGCGGAAAAGGGTCTCCGCGGCAAGTTCCTCCGCGTCGCTCCTGTTCTTTGCAAGGGTCAGGCAATAGGCGTACAGCCTGCCCCCATAGGTGTTGTAGAACTCTTCAATGTCCTTCATCGCACGTTTCCGTCTGTAAGATAACTTGCAAGGCAAAATCTTACAAAAAAATTATAAAAAACAAAACATTTTTTGTCAATGGGAAGAGGAAAATGCGCGGACGCAAAATTTTGCATAGAAACCCAAAAAACTCCGCATATTGAAAGTACACGGAGGTTTTATATGAAAGCAACGGGAATTGTCAGGCGGATCGACGAGCTCGGGAGGGTCGTCATCCCCAAGGAAATAAGGAGAACGCTTCGCATTCGGGAGGGGGATCCCTTGGAACTCTTCACCGACCGCGACGAGTTGATGCTCAAAAAATATTCGCCCATCGCAAGCATCGAACAGTTTGCAAAGGGCACCGCAAAATCTTTGAACGAACAGAGCGGCTATCTTGCGGTCATTTGCGATACGGACGGCGTTTTGCAGGCAAGCGGGCAGGGGAAAAAGTCGCTTGCGGGCAAGTCTGTTTCGGATAAGATGACGGAAGTGATGCTCTCGCGCAGGAGTTATCTTGCCAGCAAGGCGGAGGGGGGAGACATTCTGCCCATCGCAACGGACAGCGACCTTACGGTCACGGCGCAGGTCATTGTGCCCGTCGTGGCGGGAGGGGACTGTTTGGGCGCGGTGGTGCTTTTATCCACCGACGAGGGGGCGATCATGGAGTCGTCCGCGGTCAAACTCGCCCGTCTCACTTCGGATATTATTGCGAACCAATTCGAGTAAATTCACGCGTTTCTTTTCTTCCTCCCCCCTTGCCCACCCCTTGAGGGGTGGGTGTCACGCAAAGCGTGACGGAAGGGATGTCGGTCGAAAAGAAACGCCGTGAGGAAACGTGCTTGTGCGGCTTAAATTAGTTGGTTCTCTCGTTCGTTTCATCGAACACTAAGCCGTAAGCATACGGCAAATTGGGGGCGCTTATGGAAAAGCGTGGTTTTCCAACGCGCAGTGATTTGGGAACGCCCCACCCCTACCCCCCTCCCACGGATGGGGTAAGAGGAGCCCCCTCCATTGGAGGGGGACAAAGGGGGTGCGTGATATTCTCGCCCTCCCCCGCGTCAGCGGGGGGAGGGGTAGGGGAGGAAATCGAAACACTCGTTGTCCGCGTCATTCCGAGCCGTAACGGAAGGAACGAAGTCCGACATGGACAGTCCCCGAGGGAATCTTGCTACGTCCAAGTACGTTCAAAACCGAATCCGAACGTACCAAGATGCCTTCGCGGACTTGCTTTATGGACTGCGTTACTGCATTTCGGCTCAGCATGACGCGTTGAGAGCCATCCCCCTTACATAATGCGCTTAAAAAGAAACGACTTTCTCAAATCCGCCGCGGTGCTCTCCCTCGGCGGCATTCTCGCAAAGGGGATCGGCGTTTTGTACCGCATCCCGCTGACGGGGCTCTTGGGCGGCTATGGCATGGGACTGTATCACATGGCATACCCTCTCTTTTGCGTTCTTCTTACCTTTTCGTCGGCGGGGATCCCCTCGGCGCTCTCCCGCATGATCGCCCGCGAGACGGCAACGGGCAGAAGCAGTTCCTCTACCCTCAAAACCGCCTTAAAACTCTTCGCTCTCTTGGGGCTCTGCGGCACGGCGCTCATGTGTCTCTTCGCGCCCTCCATGAGCGCCATGCAGGGGGACGCCGCGCTCAACCTTTGCTATCTCGCCCTTGCACCCTCCGTCTTTTTGGTGGCGCTCATCGCGGTATTTCGCGGCTACTTCCAGGGGAAGAACAACATGGCTCCCACCGCCCTTTCGGAGATCGTGGAGGAACTCGTAAAGTCCTGCCTCGGGCTGTTTTTTGCCTACCGTTATGCAAATTCGCCCGCCCGCGCCGTTGCGCTCTGCCTGCTCTCGGTCACTCTTTCCGAACTCTGCGCGCTTTTCTGCCTTGTTTTGAGGAGCCGCACGGAGAGGGAGCGGCGCACCCTTACGGCGGGGAGGACGTATGCCTCGGACATTCTCTTTTCGGCTCTTCCCGTAATGGCGGCGTCCGCCCTTCTGCCCCTCTCGCAGACGGTGGACAGCGTCCTTCTCGTGCGCCTTCTTCGGGCGCAGACGGAGAGCGCCGTTTCCCTCTACGGGCTCTATTCGGGGGCCGCACTCTCCCTCATCTCCCTGCCCGCCACGGCGTGCTATGGGCTGGCGGCGGCCGCCGTGCCCTCCGTCTCCCGCGCCCTTGCATTGGGGGAAGAGGGGGAAGGAAGGTCGCGCGCCCTCGGCGCACTTGCGTTCACCTTTTTGCTGTCTCTGCCCTGCGGCGTGGGGCTGTTTTTGTTCGCCCGTCCCATCGTTTCTCTCCTCTATGGCGGACTTGCGCAGAGCGAGGCAGAGATCCTTATTTCGCTCGTAAAATTGCTTGCGGTCTCGTCCGTCTCCCTTGCGGGGGTGGATACCCTCGCCGCCTGTCTTACGGGCATGGGCAGGGCGAAGAAGGCCGCTCTTTCCATGGCGGTCGCCGTGTGCGTAAAATTTGCGCTTGAGTGCCTGCTCGTTCCGCGATTTTCGGTCGGCGGTGCGGCAATCGCGGCAAATGCCTGTTATCTGGTTGCTTTTTTTCTCGATTTGTACTATACTGTAAAGAAAAAACGGGTGAAAAAGTATGATCACGGTCATCGGTTTGGGAACGAAGAGGGGAGACGCCACGGCGCGGGCGATCGCCGCCATGAAGAGGGCGCAGAAAGTGCTCGTGCGCAATATGTCGCCCGCCGCTCAGACCCTGCATGACGAGGGTATTCCCTTCGAAACGCTCGATTTCGTCTATGAAAAGAGCCGCAATTTCGATACGCTTGCAAAAAATCTCGCCGCGGAGGTCAAAAAGCGCGCCGAGGGGTGTGATCTTTGCTACTGCGTGGAGGGAGGCGTGTTCGAGGACCGCGCCGCCTCTCTTTTGAAGGGGGCGGCCGTCATCGAGGGCGTCTCCAAGTCCGCTTCGGCGGCGGCCTTGGCGGGGCTTGCGGGCGGCTATCAGGCGGTTTCGGCCTACGATCTCGCCGATAAAAAACTTACCCTCCCTCTTGTCGTGTACGATCTCGACAACGAACTCCTCGCGGGGGACGTAAAACTGCTCCTGTGCGAGAAATTCGGCGACGAGGCGCCCGCCTGTTACATAGAGGAAGGGGCGAAAAAACTCCCGCTGTTCGAGATCGACCGCCAGAGCGTCTATTCTCCCCGCACTGCGCTCGTGGTGTACGATCTCCCGCTTTTACAAAAGAAGCGGTTCGATTTTGAAGATTTTCTCGCCATTCTGCGCCGCCTGCGCGCCCCCGACGGCTGTCCTTGGGACAGGGTGCAGACGCACGAGAGCATCCGCATCAACGCCATTGAGGAGGCGTATGAACTCGTGGACGCCATCGACCTTAGCGACCCCGACAAGATGTGCGAAGAAGCGGGGGACGTCTTGATGCAGTCTCTCTTCCACACCCTCATCGAGGAGGAGCAGGGCAATTTCACGGTGACGGACATGCTCTCGGGGGTATGCGAAAAACTCATCACCCGCCACACCCACGTGTTCGGCGCGGACAAGGCGAAGAGCGCGGAGGGCGCGCTCTCCGTCTGGGACAAAAACAAGATGGCCGAAAAGCACCAGACGACCTATTCGGACGCGGTGAACGACGTGCCTGCCTGCTTCCCTGCGCTTTTGAGGGCGCAGAAGATCGCCAAGCGGGTGGAAAAGGGAGGTTGGGACGCCGCCACCTTCGAAAATTTCGAGAGGAAGTTCAAGGAGGAGTATCACGAACTCAAAGAGGCGGTGCGTTCGGGCGACAAAAAGGCGACCCAAGAGGAACTCGGCGACGTGCTGTTCTGCGCCGTGGAACTCGGGCGCGCGGTGGGGGAGGACTGCGAAATGGCTCTCCTCGACACCGTCAAAAAGATGCAAAAACGCTATACGTGTTACGAAAACCTCGTCCGTGCGGACGGCAAGGACCCGACCTTACTCGGGCAGGAAGAAAAAGAGATGTACTATCGGAGGGCAAAAAATGAACATTCATGAGCTGGACATCGCGGGATTGAAGGTGGAGAACAACGTCTTTCTCGCGCCCATGGCGGGATACACCAACTATCCCTTCCGCAAAATGTGCCGAAATTTGGGCGCGGGGCTTGCCTTTAACGAGATGGTGAGCGCAAAGGGGCTCGCCTTCGGGAGCGAGGAGACCAAGCGACTTCTCTACACGGGGGAAGAGGAGACCCCCAAGGCGATCCAACTCTTCGGCAGCGTGCCCGTTTTGATGCGCGCCGCCTGCGAGAGCGAGGACCTTGCAAAGTTCGACCTCATCGACATCAACATGGGCTGTCCCATGCCCAAGATCGTGCGCAACGGCGAGGGGAACGCCCTCATGGAGAAGCCCAAACTCGCCGAAGAGATCATCTCCGAGTGCGTCAAGAGCGGCAAGCGCATTGCGGTCAAGTTCCGCGTCGGCATAAAGGAAGGGGACAGGAGAGCGGCGGAATTTGCCAAACTCTGCGAAGGCGCGGGGGCGTGCATGATCACCGTCCACGGCAGAACGCGGGATAAAATTTATGCGGGGCCGGTCGACTTCGAGCAGATCCGCGAAGCCAAAGAGGCGGTGAAGATCCCCGTCATCGGCAACGGCGGCGTCTGGAACGACAAAGACGCCAACAAGATGTTCGAGCGGACGGGGGTGGACGGCATCATGATCGCCCGCGCCGCGCTCTACCGTCCGCAGGTGTTCGCGGAGATCCTCGAGCGGGAGGAGACCCCCTTTTCCGAACTCTTCCCCGTCCAGCTCCAAGAGACGAAAAAACTTTACGGCGAACATTTCGCCTGCGTGTTCATGCGCAAGATGGCGGCGTTCTACTTAAAGGGGCGGCGGGGCGCCGCGGAGTGGAAGCGCAAACTCTTCGCCGCGGAGACGACGGACGACGTCGCGCTCTACGCCGCCGAAATTTTCGGCGGGAGCGAACCAGCCAAAGCGGAATAAACAAATTACATCACGGCGCGGGGAAGTTCTTTTGCCAAAGGAACTTTCCCGCGCTTCTTTTTGTTCTTCTCTCAACAAAAATATGATGAAAATTGCTGTACAAATGCGTGAAGTCATGCTATAATAAATTGTGACGCGCGCACGCGGGCACATACGCGCGTGCGCGAAGGAGAAGTTATGGCGGAAAAAGTAGAGGGCGCATACGGCGCCGAACAAATTCAAGTGTTGGACGGCTTGGAACACATCCGCAAGCGTCCCGGCATGTACATCAGTTCCACGGACGAAAAGGGGCTCCACCACCTCGTCAGCGAGGTCGTCGATAACTCCATCGACGAGGCCTTGGCGGGCTATTGCGACCGTGTGGACGTCACCATCAACGCGGACGGCAGTTGCACCGTGGAGGACAACGGGCGGGGCATTCCCACCGAAATTCACCCCAAAGAGGGCGTCTCCACCGTGGAAGTCGTCTTTACCAAGGTCAACGCGGGCGGAAAGTTCGGCGGCGACTCGGGTTATAAGGTTTCTTCGGGGCTTCACGGCGTGGGCGTGAAGGCGGTCAACGCGCTCTCCGAATGGTTGGAGGCGGAAGTCTGCCAGAATGGGCACATCTATAAACAGGTCTATAACCGCGGCGTGCCCCAACGTCCCCTTCAAATCATCGGCGATACCCAAAAGACGGGCACGAAGGTCACCTTCTTCCCCGACGCCGAAATCTTCGAGACGATCGCCTTCAAATACGAAACGCTCAAGACCCGCCTCAAAGAACTCGCCTTCCTCAACAAGGGGCTTACCATCACCCTTGCGGACCTCAGAGGCGAAAAGGAGCGCAGGGACAGTTTCTGCTATGAGGGCGGCATCCGCGAACTCGTCGAAGAACTCAACCAGGGGAGCGAAGTCTTGTTCGAACAGCCCCTCTATTTCGAGGCGCAGGACGGCACCACGGTGTGCGAGGTCGCCCTCCAATACAACGAGAGTTATAACGAAGTCATCTATTCCTATGCGAACAACGTCAACACCATCGACGGCGGAACGCACGTCGAGGGCTTGAAATTGGCGCTTACAAAGGTCATCAACGACGCGGGCAGGAAACTCAACCTGCTCAAAGAGAGCGACCGTCTTACGGGCGAGGACGTGCGCGAGGGCATCACCGCCGTCGTCTCCGTCAAACTCGAGGACGCGCAGTTCGAATCGCAGACAAAGGATAAACTCAACAACTCCTTTATCCGTCCCTTTGTCAACAAGGCCGTGGCGGACGAATTCGGCACCTACATCGAGGAACACCCCTCCGTCGCACGGGAACTCGTCCTCCGCTGTATCACGGCGCAGAAGGCGCGCGACGCGGCGAGAAACGCCCGCGAACTGACAAGGAGAAAGGGCGTTTTGGAAAGCACCACCCTCCCCGGCAAACTTGCGGACTGCTCGGATAAGCGTCCCGAACTGTGCGAAATTTACATCGTCGAGGGCGACTCCGCAGGCGGCACCGCAAAACAGGGAAGAGACAGACGGTTCCAAGCCATTCTTCCTCTCCGCGGCAAAATTTTGAACGTAGAAAAGGTGCGCCTCAACCGCGCCCTCGAGAATGCGGAGATCAAGGCGATGATCACGGCGTTCGGGTGCGGCATTTTGGACGACTTCGACGAGAGCAAACTCCGCTACGACCGCATCATCTCCATGACCGATGCCGACGTCGACGGCGCGCACATCCGCATTCTTCTACTTACGTTTTTGTTCCGCTACATGCGCCCCCTCATCGAGCACGGGCACGTGTATTCGGCAAAGCCGCCCCTCTATAAGGCGAGCGTCAAGGGAAAGGAGGATGTGTACCTCTATTCGGAGGAGGAGAAGGTCCTCTTCGACGCGGCGAACAACAACAAGGTGGAATACCAGCGTTATAAGGGTTTGGGCGAGATGAGCACCGAACAGCTTTGGGACACGACGATGAACCCCGCCACCCGAACCCTCATCAAAGTTTCCATGGAGGACGCGGTAGAGGCGGACAAGATGTTCAACATTCTCATGGGCGAGAGCCCGGCTCTGAGGCGCAAGTTCATCGAAGAAAACGCAACTCTTGTAACCGACCTCGACATCTGAGAAAGTATGCCTTGCCCACCCCTTGAGGAGTGGGTGCCGACGAAGGAGGCGGAAGAGGTGTCGTCCCAAAATGTCATTTCGAGCGCAGTCGAGAAATCTCTACCGCATTATCATAAGGCGAGATTTCTCCACGCGCCGCATAGCGGCTTGGTACTTCGTCGCAGGCTCCTCGTGCCGCCCTTAGGCAACATAGAACGTGCGGGCGGGGCGAAATGACAGAACCAAACACCCCCTCAGTCACTTCGTGACAGCTCCCCCTCAAGGGGGAGCCAAGGGGAATCTGCTCCCAAGAGACAGTCAAGAAAAAATCTGAAACACATGTCCAACATCAATTAAGGAATCAACATTATGGCAAAGAGAGAAACAAGTCCCGAACTTACCGAAGAATTCAAAAAGACGCTCGAGATGACAAAGATCCTCGACGTGGAGGTGAACGACGAGCTCAAACGCTCCTTCATCGCCTATGCGATGGCGGTCAACAAGTCCCGCGCCATTCCCGACGTCAGAGACGGCTTAAAACCCGTCCATCGCCGCATTCTCTATGCAATGCACGAGATGGGGCTCTACAACGACAAGGCGTACCGCAAGTGCGCGCGTATCGTCGGCGACGTCATGGGTAAATTCCACCCGCACGGCGACTCGTCGGTGTACGACGCCCTCGTCCGCCTTGCGCAGGACTTCACCATCAACTTCCCGCTTGTAGACGGCCACGGCAACTTCGGCTCGGTGGATGGGGACCCGCCCGCCGCCATGCGTTATACCGAGGCGAGACTCACCAAGCTCGCCGCCGAAATGCTCCGCGATCTCGACAAGGAGACGGTGGACTTTTTCCCCAACTTCGACGGCATCGAAATGGAGCCCGCCGTGCTTACCTCCCGCTTCCCCAACCTGCTCGTCAACGGGTCGGACGGCATTGCGGTCGGCATGGCGACGAACATCCCTCCCCACAATCTTGCCGAGGTCATCGACGGCACGATCGCCATGATCGACAACCCCGAAATTTCGGTCGAGGAGCTCATGCAATACATTCCCGCGCCCGATTTCCCGACGGGCGGCGTCATCATGGGCAGAGGGGGCATCCGCAAGGCGTACAGAACGGGTCAAGGCAACATCATCATCCGCAGTAAGTGCGAGATCGAGGAACACGGCACGGGCGCGAACGTCCGCTCCCGCATTGTCGTCACCGAAATTCCCTACCAGGTCAACAAGGCCCAGCTCATCGTGCAGATCGCCGACATGGTGAAGGATAAGCGCATCGAGGGCATTTCGGACATCCGCGACGAGAGCGGCAGAGAGGGCCTTCGCATCGTCATCGAGTGCAAGAAGGACGCCAACGCGCAGGTCGTTCTCAACACCCTCTACAAGCACACCAATTTGCAGACGTCGGACGGAATTATTCTCCTTGCGCTCGTTGAAAACGGCACCGAGCCCAAGGTTTTGAACCTCCGCGAAATTCTTACCTATTATCTCGAACACCAAAAGGAGGTCATCCGCCGCAGGACGAAATACGACCTTCAAAAGACGGAGGAGCGCGCCCACATCGTGGAGGGGCTCGTCATCGCGCTTGCCAACATCGACGAAGTCATCCGCATCATCAAGGAGTCCCGCGATAAAAACGACGCGACCGAAAAACTGACCGCGGCGTTCGAACTCAGCGAAAAGCAGGCAAACGCCATTCTCGAAATGCGCCTCCAACGCCTTACCGCCCTTGAGGTGGAAAAGCTGAGAGAGGAACTTGCCGCCCTCCGCGCGGCCATCGAGGACTTAAAAGACATTCTCGCCAACGAGTGGAGAGTGATGAAGCTCATCCGCGACGACCTCGAGGCGATCAAGGCAAAGTACCCCTCCGAGAGAAAGACGGAGGTCTCCGTCGACTATGGCGAGATCGACGACGAGGACCTCATCGACGAGGAGGACGTCGTCATCTCCATGACCCACGGCGGCTACATCAAGCGCTTCCCCGTCGCCGAATACCGTGCGCAGAACAGGGGCGGCGTGGGCGTCACGGGGCACAAACCCAAGGAGGACGACTTTGTGGAGCAGATGTTCGTCTGTTCCACCCATATCCCCATTCTGCTCTTCTCCAACCTCGGCAAGGTGTACTCTATCAAAGGGTACGAGATCCCCGAGGCGAACAAGCAGGCGCGCGGGAGAGCCATCGTCAACATTGTCCAGCTCAACGCGGGCGAAAAGATCGCGGCGATCCTTCCCGTCTATGAAAACGGCACGGGCTACCTTGTGATGGCGACCAAGAACGGCCTCATCAAAAAGACGGCGACGAGCGAGTTCGACCGCATTATGAGAAGCGGCAAGATCGCCATCAAGATCAACGAGGACGACGAACTCATCTCGGTGCAATTCGCAAGCGGAAATGATGAGATCATCGTGGCGTCGCGCTCGGGCAAGTGCATCCGCTTCTCCGAGGAGGACGTCCGTCCCATGGGCAGAGACACGATGGGCGTGCGCGCCATCAACCTCTCCAAGGACGACGCGGTCGTGGATATGCTCGTTCTCAAGGAGGGCTTCGATATTCTAACCGTCTCTGAAAACGGCTATGGCAAGCGCACCGACCCTGCCGACTACCGCATGCAGACCCGTGCGGGGAAGGGCGTAAAGGCGGGCGTGTTCAATGAAAAGACGGGGCTTCTCGTCAATATGAAACTCGTGCGGGACGACCTCGACGTGATGATGGTGTCCTCGCAGGGGATCGTCATCCGTATGCACGGCGACGCGATCTCGCGGATCGGGCGGAACACCCGCGGCGTGCGGCTCATGAGTTTGCGCGGCGGCACGGTCGCAACGGTCGCCATCACCGACCGCGACGACGAGGCGGAGGTGGAGGTCCCCGAGGAGACGGCGGCGGACGTGCCTGTCGAAGAGACGGACGAGAGCGAAGAGTAAAACGCAATACGTATCAAAAAAAGAGCAATGAAGAAGAGTAAAATGCAATACGTATTATAAAAAAAGTAATATAAAGGAACGCGGCGGGCACCCCCGCCGCGTTCCTTTATGATGTTTCTTTCTAATGTCTTTCGATAAAAAAATAAGGTGCCCCCTTCCCTACCTCCCCCCAATGAGTTGGGGGGGGGAGGCAAGATATACCCCCTCCATTGAAGGGGATACCTTGTTTACTTTTCCGTTAGAGAGGATTCATCATGATTGTTTTGTTGCCTTAGAATCAAAGCAATATCTTTTAAGCGTATTGCAATCTCGTGTAAACTTGATGCAATGTCGTAAGTTTCTTCCGTGCCGTCCGCAATCGCCCAATGGAGACAGTCGTAAATTTGCGGGATGTTTTTTCTCTCTTTTGCCGTCATGTAGTGATGGTAGCATATCCCTGTTCTTACATAAATAAGTTTTGCATGTTTTATCATATAATAGCGACGATAAAACTTACAATTTTCGCAAGAGTTTTTTGAGTTCATATCATATATTATATGCACCGAATGGTGCAAAGTCAAATATTTTGCACCATTCGGTGTAAAATAAAAGGTATGAAAAATCAAATCATGGAAAGTTTTGCGGAAAACTTAAAGCATTTGATTGGTATGCAGTCCGTCTTTGAGTTTTCAAAAAATATTGGGATTCCACATCAAACCATAAGTAGATATCTTAATTGTCAAAGAGAAGTATCTTTAAGTAACTTGGTAAAAATCGCTGATTACTTTCATGAAGATATCGATGTATTGATTGGCCGAAAAGAGTTTTGAAAAACAAGCGCGGCAGGCAAAAAGCCCGCCGCGCTTCTATTCTTTCACCACACTATATCATCACCAGCGCAAGGCCGCCGAGGGCCGCAAAGAGGGAGGGCACCGCCACCAAAACGCCCATCTTCAAAAAGTCGAGATAACCAAACTTGAGCCCGTGCTCCCCCAAAATGCCGCTCCACATGATCCCCGCCAGCGCTCCGATGGGGGTGAGAAAGGCCCCCAAGTTGGAGCCGATCACCGTCGCAAACATCGCCCCCAAGCCTCCGCCCGCCTCGGCGATGACGGAGGAAAAGAGCACGCTCATCGGAATGTTGTTGATGACGTTCGCCGCGAGGAAGGAGAGGGGCCCGTATTTCCAGATCTCCGCGCCGCTCCCGAGGAAGTCCCCGATCATGGCGGTCACCCCCTTCTGTTCGAGCACCACGATCATCACGAACATCGAGAGCACAAACGGGACAAGAGCATAGGGCGCGCGCTTCAAGCAGTGGAAAAGTTCGGTCGGCTTTTCCCTTCGCACGAGCGCAAAAATAAGGGCGAACAGGAACAAACTCCCCACCGCGCAGAGGGAGACGAGCCACATCTCGAGCCCGATATAGGAACCGACCGCAAGCAGCACCGTGCAGGCGGCAAGGTGAATAATTCCCACCCACAGAAGAGGCTTATCGTGCAACCTAACCTCCTGCGGTTCGCTACTCAGCGGCGCCGAAAGTTTTTTGCGGAAGAGGAGATAGAGGCACAAAAGGGCAACCGTTCCCGCAAACAGGGTGGGGACGATGCTTACTTTGAGATAGGATATAAAGTCGATGCCATAGGCGGTCGCAAGGTAAATGTTGGTGGGATTGCCGATGATGAGCGCCATGCTCCACGTGTTGGCGGCGACGAATTCGGCGGCGAGGTAGGGCATGGGGTCGATGTTTTCGTTCTTGCAAAAGTAGCAGATGAAGGGGGTAAAGGAGAGAATGATGATGTCGTTCGAGGTAAACACGGTAAGCACGGAGACGAGCAGATATAAAATGAAAAAGAGTTGTTTCTGTCCGCCGCGCGCGTGTTTTATCGCAACGTTCGCCAAAAAGCGAAAGAGTCCGAGTTCGTCGAGGAACACCGAGAGCGCCGTCATCGAGAGGAAGAGGACGAGGATCTTCAAGGGGTTGATGGCGGTGTCCGCAACGAGGGCTTTCCCCACGGCGGCAACGTCCGCCTGCCCCGCAAGAAGGAGAATGCCCGCCCCCAACAGGGTGACGAGCCAATAGGTTGAGATCGTTATCTTCCCGAGTTTGAGTTTGGGGAAGAAGAGCACGCTTGCGATCATGAGGATGCAGGTCGCGGCGCAGATGAGCACGGCGGGCAACATAAGGAACCTTCTTTTTGAAATCGCGCAAATTGTAGCACAAATATCAAAGGAAGGCAAGCGATTTTTCACAAAAAGCAAAAGCCGCCGCGCGCCCTTCCGCGGGGCGGAAGGGCGCGCGGCTCAAAAACTTTATTCCGCCGCTTTTTTCGAGGGCTTCACTTTCACGCTTCCGCAGAGCACTTCGGCATAGGAATAGGAAGTCTTTCCCAAAAAGTTTTTGTCGTTGGGGCGCACGGTAAAGAGGGCGGGGTACACCCCCGAGAGTTCCCCGCAGTACTTCAAAATTTTGTTTCTGCCCAAGTTCACGGTCACATCCACCTGTGTGCGGAAGTAATCGGCGATCGTCTTTTTAATGGTTTGAAGGTCGTTATGCCGCTTTATCATGTGCGGATTTTGGACACGTATGCGGTTTTTTATACTTTGGGCGAAATTCCCGCGCCGCCGTCATAATAGGCTTTTTCCCCGCATAACATAGAGGGAAACCAAAATCGGGAGTAAAAATTATGATCGGTACTGAGACGGAAACTTTTCGCGGCTATGGAAAAATCGGCGAAGTCAGCGGGCAAACCGCCGTGGAATGCCGCTTCGGCGGCGAAGTGGAAACGGTGCTCTCGGCGCACGCGAGCGCAACGCTCTTGAGCGCGGAGGCGGGCAACGGCGAGGTGCATTACACGGGACGGGTGCATTTTTCCATCGTGTATGAGAGCGGCGAGAAAAAAGTCTGCCGCGCCGAAAAGGGAGTGGAATTTTCGGCAAAGGCGACATCGGACGTGTGCTGTCCCGCCTTCACTCCCCGCGTCAAATTGCAGACGGAGAACGTCTCCGTCCGCCGCGAGGGGGCAAGCGTGTATCTTACCGCCCTGCTCGGCGCGGACATCACCCTCTATGGGGAAAAGAGCTTCGAATATCTTACCGACGGCGAACTCGTCTTAAAGCGGGAGAGTTTTCCCTTCACTGCGGCGCACCTCTGCGGGGGAGCCGCCGAGGCGGACGACGAGTTCGAAACCGACTTCATCGGCGACATTCTGCTCCATGCGGAGACGGTGAACCTTTCGGATGTCCACTGCGAAACGGGCACTCTCGTCTTGGAGGGGGAGGTCAATCTCGGGATCCTCGCCCTCAAGGGGGAAAATTCTCTCGTCTCCTTCGAGCGGCTCGTTCCCTTCCGTGTGGAGATCCCCTGCGAAGCGGCGCAGGCAGGCAGAAACGCCGAGGGACAGGTGTGCGTAAGCGACATCGTCCTTCATGCCGACGCCGACGAGGAGCAGGGCAAGTGCAAGATCGTCGCCGAACTTACCCTCAATGCCGAGGGGTGCGTGTATGAGGAGACGCAGATCGACGGCATTGCGGACGCCTTCTCGCTTACCCACGCGGTGGAACTTTCTTTCGCGGACGCAACTTGCGCGGGCGTGGGGGAAGCGGTCAAACTGACCGAGCGTGTCTCGGGCAAGGCGGCGCTCTCCTCTCCCGTTGATTTTTCGGACGTATTTCAAGCGGTCACACTGCAACGCGCGGAGGCAAATCTCATAACGGGTGACGAAAAACGGCTCGAAGGGGTCGCCATGGCCACTCTTCTCGTACTCGGCGCGGACGGCGTTCACCGCGGCGTGGAACTCAGTCTGCCCTTCTCGCTTCCCGTACAGGCGGAGGGGGATTGCGCCGTGTCCGTGCTTGCGTGCGGCATGTCCGCGCGGCAGAGGCAGGAGGGGGAAGTGGAGGCGGAGGCCACCTTAAAGATCGTGCTTACCCCCAAAAAGAAGTGGAGCATCCGTCCTTTGGCGGCGGTGGAAGAAAAGGAGCCCTTGGTTCTTTCGGACAGCGCGGTAAGCGTGTACATACCCCGTGCGGGCGACGGGCTCTGGGAACTTGCAAAGAGCCTCAAAAAGCCGCCCGAAGATGTGTCCGCAAGCAACCCCGACATCGAATTCCCCATTAAAAAGGGCCAACGGGTCATCATTTACCGTAAAAAGAGTTTACTGTAAGAGTTTTCTTTCGGCATTTCCCCCTCCACCGAGGGGGTTTCTTTTGCCCCCGCCTTAGGGGGGCAGGGGGCGTGTTCTAAATTGTCATTTCGACCCGCCCGTACTCTTAATTTGTCATTTCGACCAAGCCGCTTTGCGGCGCGTGGAGAAATCTCACATTTTTTCTAAATACGTCACCCTGAGCCTGTCGAAGGGTGTCCGCATTATAAACAAGGCGAGATTTCTCGACAAGCTCGAAATGACGTAATTAAGAAAATGCGGTAAAGATTTCTACTTCGTCGCAGGCTCCTCGTGCCGCCCTTAGACAACATAGAACGTGCGGGCGGGGCGACTTCGCTCGACATGACATTTTTAGAAATGTCGTTCTAATCACGTCACCCTGAGCCTGTCGAAGGGTGTCCTCGCCCTCCCTCAACTTGTTGGGGGAGGGGTAGGGTAGGGGGCACCTTATTTTTTCTCAATTTTTCATTTCTTGCATATCCTTCGCGCGGTTCCACATACTGCAAGCGGAGGAACAATATGAACAAGAAAATTTTATCCCTTGCGCTTTCGGGTATGCTTGCCTGCTCTGCCGTATTCGGGCTTGCCGCCTGCAAACCGCAAAACGGTGGCAATACGGGCGGGACCAATAACGGTACCAACAGCGGTACAAACGGCAACAACGGCAACACCAACACGATCAAGCCGGGCACCGTCATTACCGACGAAAAGGTGACGGGCTCCCTCTTTTCGGCTCTTTCCAAGGCCGAACTTACGGGGCTAACCTACTCGGGGAGCGTCGATCTCTCCGTGGCGGAGGGTACAACGACGACGGAGCAGAAGATCTCCCTCGAGGGCGCACTGCGTCTTGGCGAAAGCATGGAGGGCGACGCCTATCTCTCCATTAGCGGAGAGGACGGCCTTCTCTACCTTCTCGGCTTTCTCCGCGACGGCGGCGCCTACTATACGATGGGAGAAGCGGAGGGCAAAACGGTCGACTTTTCTGCCTTAAAAACACAGTTGAAGGCGCAAAGCGACCCTCTTCTCCTCGAAAAAGCGGAGGCGGGCGTCGTGCAGAGCATTTTCGCCGCGCCTGCGACCGTCAAACTTCTCAAAAACGCGGCGTCCCTGTTTAGCGGGGTCATCACCAAAACGGAGGGCGGTTACTCGCTCGTTTACGACATCGCAGAGGGCGCGGCGGGTCTGCTTGCGGGTGCGCAGGAAGTGGCGGGAGCCATCGAAGAGACGGCCGAACTTACCCTGTCGGGGCTGTTCTCCCAAAAATTCGTGGACGACACCCTTACCACACTGTTGAACGGGATCACCGCCAAGGAACTTGAAGGTTTCATCGAACTTTTGCCCGAGGAGATCGCGCAAAACCTTCCCGCGCGGGCGAACGGCACGGCGAAGGAGTACCTGCTCGGCCTTCTCCGCTCGGGCGAATTTTACACCTCCGTCGTGGGGGAGGGCGAACCGTGGTCTGACTATCGGACATTCGGCGAAATTCCCCTTGCGGAGATCGTCTCCTTCTTGACGGGCGGCGAGGTCGATCTTTCCACCCTCAAACTTAAGGACATGTTGAAGGATCTCGTCGACAATCTCGAAAATAAGGTCGTCTCCCTTCTTCTGCCATTTGTCGATCTCGAGGGCGGGGTGGAGAACGAGAGTTTGGACCTTTCTCTGACCTTCTCCTTCGACGACGACAAAAAGCTGTTGGGATTCTCCCTCGACGCGCTTGCGGAGGGGAACGTGACGGAAGCGCCTCAAGAGCAGCAGCCCGACGGCGGCACACAGCCCGAGGACGGAAACGGCGACGCGATGACGGCGGCCGCGCCCGTAACAAAGGTGCATTTTAGCGCAAAACTCAACACGACCTGCGCGCAGTCTCCCGAACTTTTCGACCTCAAGGGTTGTAAATATCAGGGCGAAAACGGCGCGGTGACGATCAAATAACGTGATACGGTACGCAAAAATCAGGAAGTAAGGCGGGCGGCTTGACGGTGTCAAGCCGCCCGCAAGCATAAACAATTCAAAAACCTCTTGCTATTTCCTTTGCGGTGTGGTAAAATAAAAGCCGATGAACACGGCAAGGGTGTATGCGCAGGCAAAACTCAATCTTACGCTCGACGTTTTGGGAACCGAAAAGGGCTATCATATGCTCGATTCCCTCGTCTGCACCGTCGATCTTGCCGACCGCATCGTCGCAAAAAAGCGGAAGGACGGGCTCGTCTCCGTCACCATGCACGGCATGGGGAGCGAGAGCATTCCCCCCGAGGAGAACAACGCGCAGAGGGCGGGCGAAGCGTTCGTCTCCGCCTTCGGAACTTGCGGCGCGGACATTACCATATATAAGAATATTCCCATCGGCGCGGGGCTCGGCGGCTCTTCGGCGGACGCGGCGGGAGTACTTTCGGCAATGGCAAAGCTCTATGACGTCGCCGATTTTTCCGCTCTCAAAGCCCTTGCCGACAGTTTGGGGAGCGACACGGGCTATCTCTTAACGGGCGGGTTTGCCCGCATCCGTGGGAGGGGAGAGCAGGTGGAGCCGCTTGGCGAACCGCCCATGCTCAACGTGCTCTTGCTCGTGCCCGAGGAGCGGGTCTCCACCGCCGAATGCTATCAAAAGTGCGATACGTATGCAAAATCACAGCCGCACACGGAGCGCGCCCTCGAGTGCCTTCGCGCAGGAAACGCGGAATGGGCGGCAAAACTCTTTTATAACGACCTCTATCCCGCGGCGAAGGAACTTGTCCCCGCGGTCGAAGAGGCGTTTGCCGATTTGAAGCACCTCTCCCCTTGGGGAGTGTGTATGACGGGCTCGGGGAGCGGCGTATTTGCGGTGTTCGAGACGGAGGAACTCTGCAAGTGGGCGAGGAGCCGTTACCGCGGCAAGTGCCGTTCCTATCTCTTAAAGACGTGTAAATTTCGGGAGAGGCATTCCCTCTATTCCGTGGAATAAACAGCGAGGTGAAGTATGGAAGAGAGACTCATGGACGATCCGAGAAAGATCAAGGTAAAGCGCAACGCCGTGGGCGGCGTGGAGGACGCGACGGACGAACTCGCCCCCGAGGAGGAGGTGGAGATCGACCTTTCGGAGGAGGAACTCATCTTGCCCGAGGAGCTCGACGAGGACCTCATCGGGCTTGCCCCTTCTCAGCTCGAAAAGGAGCTCGAGCGGCGCAAGAAGGAGGCGGAGGAGGCGGCCGCCGAGCGGGATAAACTGCTCTCGGAGGGCGAGGAACTGCTCAAAAAACAAAAATACGGGGACGCGGAGCCCCTCTTTTCGCAGGCGCTCGTGTACGACCCCGACTGCACGCGCGCCAGGGAGGCGATCTGGCTCTGCCGCACGCGCAATTTCACCCAAACGGACCCCCTCTATGAAAGAGAGTACGCCGAGGAGTTTGCCGAAGAGGACCCCGCCGTCAAGGGGATTTTGCGGGAAAAACTCGGCGAAAAGCTGAAGGAGGAGAGGGACGCGTTTGAGGAGGAAGCGGCGCCTCTGCGCGAAAAGGTGCGCGGCGTGCAGCGGGAGAGAAGGGGAGCCTTTCTTGCCAACCGCAATTACTACCGCGGGCGGCTGTTGGTGTTTGTGGCGATTTTCTGCGCCTTTGTCATCGCCATGAGCATCTGCGGCGCGCAGATCGTGCACGTGCGGGTGAATACGCCCGTCTATCTCGCCATCGCGTTCGGCGCGCTTGCCCTTTTGGACCTTATTCCCATCATCTTCCTGTCGCGGAAGTTTGTGGTGGCGCAACGGCTTGTAAAGGAAAACGAAACGCTCTCCTCCACCGAGGACGGCGCGCGCCTTGAAGAACTTGAAACCGCGCTTGAGACGCTTGCCCTCTATCTTGAAGATTAAAGGATTGTTGCATGGAACGTTTCTTTGACGTGCTGTTGTACGTTGTTTTCTTTGTCGCCATTCCGCTCTTTGTCATCGAATTGGTGCGTTTTCCCGTTTGGGTCAGGAAGATCGACGTCACCAAGAACAAAAAGGGGAAGCCGCTCGAACGGTATCTCGAAAACAGGTTTTTTCTGCTCGAGGGAAGGATCGCCCTCACGGTCGTGCTCTGCGCGGCGGTGAGTATCCTCTCCTTCCTCCTTGGCTCCTTTCCGAAAGAGTTCGAACAGCCGGGATTTCTTTTATTTCTTCCCATAGTGCTCATGTTAGTCATAACGGGACTCGGAGGAGTTTTCTTGGGACAATATTTTCTGAACATCGCAAGGAAAAATGGAATTTTCAAAAAGACAGATCACTATCCCTCGATCTTTGTGCGGCCCCGTGCAGAACTGGGCATGGGGCTGTTGATCGGCTTTTATCTCAGTTTGGTCGTTTGTTTCCCGCTGATGCACTTGCTTTTTACGCTAAATTTAATTTGACAGCAGGAAATCTCAATCGGTGAATTGTCAAATGAAGTGCAACATATTTTCAAACAGAAGCTGTGGGGCGAGGAAGTTGAGGATTTTTTTGGG
>CANRHB010000011.1 GCA_947630325.1 uncultured Clostridia bacterium | reverse complement strand
TTTTGCTGTGTAGTTGTCAATTTGCGAAGAGTTCACGAAATTCTTCTTGCGAAGAGTTTCCGTGAAGAAACCTGCCAGAACGTCTTAACCAAGTTGACCTCTCGTTCGTTTCAAAGGACAAGAAGGCAAAAGTAATTGCCAAATTGAGGCGCCCACGACGGAAGTGAATTCCGTCTAAGGCAAGTAATTTGGAAAGGGGTTGTGTGCGAAGTGAATTCGCGCTACGGCTCTCGGCGGATTGAAGAATTCGCCTAAGGCAAGAGATTTAGGACGAAGTAGGCAGAGACAAATTGAGTGTCGCCGTAGGGGGAAACCGAGGCGACAGACCATGATATAACGCGCTTAAAGCGCATTATATACCATGGTGGTGACGATAGCAGAGAGGATCCACCTGTTCCCATCCCGAACACAGAAGTTAAGCTCTCTCACGCCGAAAGTACTTGGGCTCGACCCCGGGAGGATAGGTAGTTGCCACCTTCCAACAGAAAAGACACCGCATCGCGGTGTCTTTTCTTGTTGGAGAAGAGAGCTTAACTTCTGGGGCAAGCCGCAACCGAAGAAGATTGAAAAAAGGGAGAAAATATTTGCGGCTTTACACCTTTTGTTAAGCTCTCTCACGCCGAAAGTACTTGGGCTCGACCCCGGGAGGATAGGTAGTTGCCACCTTCCAACAAAAAAAGAACGCCTTTCGGGCGTTCTTTTCTTGTTTGTGCGAAACCCCCTCCATTGGAGGGGGACAAAGGGGTGGGTAATATTTCAAAAATACGTCATTCCGAGCGCAGTCGAAGAATGTCCTTATTACAATGCGGACACCCTTCGACAGGCTCAGGGTGACGTAAATAGGACACGCCCCACCCCCCTACCCCCCTCCCACGGAGGGGGTAAAAAGAAAACCCCTCCATTGGAGGGGGATTAAGGGGGCGGGCAAGAAAAAACGCACGAGAGGGAGAATGCACGGGTTTCAAGTCTAATTAGACTTATTTAAGATTTTTTGTTTTGATCATGATAAAATTACGATAAGCCATAGCGGTATGTTTGCGACTACAGTGATGAAAAGAACGCCTTTTGGGCGTTCTTTTCTTGTTTGTGCGAAACCCCCTCCATTGGAGGGGGACTAAGGGGGTGGGTAATATTTCAAAAATACGTCATTCCGAGCGCAGTCGAGGAATGTCCTTATTACAATGCGGACACCCTTCGACAGGCTCAGGGTGACGTAAATAGGACACGCCCCACCCCCTACCCCCCCTCCCACGGAGGGGGTAAAAAGGAAACCCCTCCTAAGGAGGGGACAATAAGGCGAGATTTCTCGATTCCGCTTCGCTCCACTCGAAATGACAATTAGAAGCGGCTTGGTACTTCGTCGCAGGCTCCTCGTCGCCGCCCCACCCTCCTACCCCCTCCCACGGAGGAGGTAAAAAGAAACCCCCTCCTAAGGAGGGGGATTAAGGGGGTGGGTAAGAAAAAGCCCGCCCTCGCGTCAGCGGGGGAGGGGTAGGGGGTACCGCTTGGCGCCCCTGTAGGGGAGCTGGCGCGCTTCGCGCGACTGAGGGGTTAAAACCCTTTCCCCCTCGTTTCACTCGGGTACTTTCCCTAAAAGGGACAGCAAGGGACCCCCACCTGTCTCGCTTCGCTACTTCTCCTTCGGCTCGTGCCGCCCTTAGACAACATAGAACGTGCGGGCGGGGCGCCACCCGCCCCCATAAATGGGGGCAGGTCATAATAAGGACACCACCCCCCTACCCCCCTCCTAAGGAGGGGGCAAGAGGAACCCCCTCCCACGGAGGGGGCAAAAGCGACCCCCACCACCCGCTCCGCGGGAGCCTCCCCCTAAAAGGGGTAGGCCTTTATGTTCGCTGGGAGACTAAGTCGGCGAGGGTGTACTTTTTCAAAAAGTCGTCCATCGCTTCGTCGAGGGCGCGCCACATGGGGAGGGTCGGGCAGGTCTCCGCACGGGGACAGTCGCCTCCGCCCGCGCATTCTGCCGCCGCAAGCGTGCTCTCCGTTACACGCAAAATGTCCGCCGCGGTGCACTCTTCGGGGGAACGGGTAAGCAAATACCCGCCGTTTTTGCCGCGCGCGCTCTCCACCAAACCCGCCTTTGCAAGTTCAGTCATGATCTGCTCCAAAAACTTGTGCGGGATCTCCTCCTCCGCCGAGAGTTCTTTCAAGGGCACGGGTTCGCTATTCCCCCTTGCCGCAAGAGCGATCATCACTCTCAGGGCGTATCTTCCCTTGGCGGAGACGATCATTCGGGCTTGTCCTCGCAGTGCGCGCAGGAGGTCTCGCGGAAGAGGCTCTCGTCGTAGGGGATGTTGTTCTTGGTGTAATAATCGAGAATGGCGGCCTTGATCGCCTCCTCGGCAAGCACCGAGCAGTGCATTTTATAGGCGGGGAGCCCGTCGAGCGCCTCCGCGACCGCCTTGTTGGTAAGGGTAAGCGCGTCCGCAAGCGGTTTGCCCTTGATGAGTTCGGTCGCCATCGAACTCGAAGCGATCGCGCTACCGCAACCGAACGTCTCGAACTTCACATCCGAAATGATGTCGCCGTCGATCTTGAGATAAATTTTCATGATGTCGCCGCACTTGGCGTTGCCCACTTCGCCCACGCCGTCCGCGTTCTCGATCACGCCCACGTTGCGCGGGTGCTTGAAATGGTCCATCACTTTTTCGCTGTATAAAGACATAATTTTTTCTCCTCAAACTTTATAAGATATACGTTCTCTTTCCCTCTTGAAGGTCCCGCCAGACGGGGGACATGCCCCGCAAATAGGCGACGACTTGGGGGATTTTTTCGGACATGTATGCGATTTCCTCCTCGGTGGTGTCCTCCGAGAGGGTAAGCCGGAGCGACCCGTGCGCCACGTCGTGCACACGACCGATCGCAAGCAGTACATGGGAAGGGTCGAGGGAGCCCGACGTGCAAGCGGAGCCCGACGACGCGCAGATGCCCTCTTCGTCCAAGAGAAGAAGCAACGATTCCCCCTCGATCCCCTCGAAGCAGAAACTTACATTGCCGCACAGCCGCTCGTTTTTATCGCCGTTGAGGGCGCAGTGGGGGATCTTGCTCAGATTTTCGATGAGTTCGTCGCGGAGGGCGGAGACCTTCTTCATATAGGCGGGAAGATCGCGCGTCGCCTCTTCGAGAGCCACCGTCATGGCGGCGATGGCGGGAAGATTTTCGGTGCCCGCGCGCTTGCCTCTCTCCTGCGCGCCGCCTTCAATCAGATTTGAAAGGGGAGCCCCCCTTCTGACATACAGCGCGCCCACGCCGCGGGGTGCGCCGAACTTGTGCCCCGAGAGGGCGAGATAGTCGCAACTCAGTTCGTTCACGTTGACGGGCATGTGCCCCACCGCCTGCACCGCGTCGGTGTGGAAGGGGATCTTTTTTTCGCGGCAGAGTTTGCCGATTTCCGCAACGGGTTGCAAAGTGCCGATCTCGTTGTTTGCAAGCATCACGGAGACGAGGCAGGTATTCTCGTCCATCTCGCGTGCCGCATCCTCGACTTTTACGATCCCGCGCTCCCCGACGGGTAGCAGCACCACCTCGAACCCCTCTTTTTGCAATTTTTTTAAGGTGTGCAGAACGGCGTGGTGCTCGATCGCGGTGGAGACGATCTTCTTCTTTCCCTTCTTTGCGCCGAAGTAGGCGGCGCTCAAAATGGCCTGGTTGTCCGATTCGCTCCCCCCCGACGTGAAGTAAATTTCCTCGGGTCTCGCGCCCAAAACGGCGGCGACTTTTTCGCGGCAACGGGTCAGCTCCTCCTTCGCCCGCTGGCCTGCGGAGTGGAGGGAGGAGGGGTTGCCGAAGTATGTTTCGGCCGTCTCCTCAAACGCCTTTAAGGCGGCGGGACGGACCTTTGTGGTCGCCGCATTGTCGGCATAGACGAACATGGGTTTCTCCTTTATTCCTACTAAATTCATAGGAATTATATCACCCCCGCGGGGATGTGTCAAGTGTTTCCCTCATAGTTTTCCGCCCTTTTCTTGCGGATACTCCGATTTCATGTAAAATTGTTTGACTATTTTTTCCAAAGTGGCTATAATAAACTCATCCACAGAGAAGAGGAAAGAGAGGTCGTTTATGGAAGAAACGCGGGAGAACGGAGTGACGTTCGGAGAGATCTGCAAGGCCATTTGGAAGCGCATCTGGATCGTGGCGATCGTCACGTTCACGTTTGCGCTCGTCGGTTTTTTGTGCGCGCGGTTTCTCTATAACCCCGGCAAAGAGACTTACAGCGTCAGCTTTATCCTTTCCTATCCCAACAGCGAAGAGCATAAATATCCCGACGGTTCGCCCTTCTACTATCAGGACGTGATCTCCGCCGAGAAACTTGAGGCGGCCAAGGCTTCGGACGCCTCCTTTGCAAGCGTCGATGTAGAGGAAATGCTCGAAAAGGACAAGATCGCCATCGAGGCGGAGACGCGGGAGCAAAACAACGCGTTGGATTACACGGGCAGATATACGGTCACCGTCAACGCGAGTTATTTTTCGGGCAGAAAACAGGCGACCCAATTCCTCGCCGCCCTCGTCGGCCTCTCCCAAACCGAAGTGGTGGACGTCGCCGCGGAGATGAACTACCGCCTCGACGATTCGGCCTTCGGCGACGCCGACTTCAACGGCAAGCTCGACCTTCTCGCGCGGCAGAAGGACAGTCTCATCGGCGAATACAACCATTGGATCTCCCTCTACAGCGACAACTACTCGGTGGGGGGAAAGACCCTCGTCAACCACCGCGCGGAGGCGGAGGCGATCTTCGGCTCGGCGGTTAGGAACGCCCTCTATACCGAGCTCGAGACGAACGGCTATGTCCCGCTCTCCCTCGTCGAGGAGCGACGCGCCCTGCTCAACGCCGAAAAGGAGCGCAACAACAAGCAGATCGAAGAGCTCAAAGAACTGCTCAAACTCAATACCTCCTCGGGGAGCGTGGAGAGCGGAAACCTTACCGTGTTCGACTTCTCCGAAAGGCTCTCCTCCCTTACGACCCGAAACGTGGAGATCGACACCCAGCTTGCGAACATGACGAAGGAGAACATCGAGAACTTCGAAAAGAAGCTGAACGAAGTCTATTCCACGTTGCAGGAGGCGGCGGACAAGGTGCACGAAGTGGGGCTCGCCCTCTGTAAGCAGGAGACGCGCGCTTACCTCGAGACCTCTCAGGCGATCGAGGAAGGGGGCTTGAGTTCTGTGCTTGCCGCGGTCGTCGGAGCCGTCGTCGGGTTCGTGCTGTCCTGCCTCATCGTCTATTTCGTCGAGATCCCGAGAAGCAGACGCTCGGCTGTCGGCTCGGACGGGAATGCAGACGAGAACGCAGACGGGAACGCGGACGAAAATGCGGACGGGGCCGAAGAGAAATAAAGAGAACACGCCGCGGCATTGCCGCGGCGTTTTTGAAAAAGGGGATGTTATGAAACACAAGTTGAAAATCGCTGTCTGTTCGTTTTTTCTGCTCCTGCTTGCGGGGCTGGGAGTTTTCCTCCTGGTGTGGTTTTTCGGCGCGGACTACTCCGCGTTCGAGGAAGCGACCCAAGCCGAGGCGCAAATTCCGGGGCTGGGAAGCGGCATCTCTCCGCAGGGGCTGTGCCCGCTTCCGAAGGAGAGCGGCTACCGCTTCGCCATGAGCGGGTATTTGAAAAACAAGCCCTCCCGCGTCTACCTCTTCGGCGGGAAGGAGGAAAAGTATGTCACCCTCCGCGACGAAAAGGGGGACATCTCCACCCACTTCGGGGGCGTCGCCTGCACGGGGAACTATCTCGTCGTCGCAAGCGGGAAAAAACTCGTGCGCTTTTCCCTTGCCGACGCGCTTGCGGCTGAAAACGGCGGCGCGGTCACGGTAAAGGACAGCTTCGAGATCGCAGACTTTCGGAGCGTCGCCTATTGCTACTCCTTCGGCGGAATGCTGTATGCGGGCGAGTTCTACCGCCCCGGCAACTATGAGACCGACCAAAGCCACCACATCGCCGTCGCAGACGGGGAGACGAACTATGGCGTCGTGTACGCCTATCCCATCGACGAAGAGGCGGAGGGCGGCGTGAAGAGCGCGACCCCCGAGTTTGCCCTCTCCGTAAGAGAGCAGGTGCAGGGGATCGCCGTGTGGGAAGGGGGCATTGCGCTCTCCACCTCTTACGGGCTCCCCGATTCCAAGCTGTGGCTCTATCAAAACCCCGTGGGCGGGGAGCCGCATGGAACTTTGAACGGCGTGCCCCTCTACATCTTGGGCAAAGATACCCTTACGGCGACCTTCGACATGCCCTGCATGAGCGAGGAGATCTTCGAGGAGGAGGGCAGAATTTACATTCTGTTCGAGTCCAAGAGCCAAAAATACAAACAGTTCGTGCGGCGGCAGATCGCGGACGTGCTCTCTCTGCCCGTCGAAAAGGTCAAATCATGAAGTACGGCTTTGCGGCCCTCCGCTTTACCGAGGACCCCAACTTAAAGGACAGGGTATATTGGTATCTCAACGATCTTCCCCTCGTTCTCGGGGAGCGGGTCCTCGCGCCCGTCGGCCCGCACGACAGGTTGCAGGCGGCGCGGGTGGAAAAACTCCTCTCGGCAGAGGAAGAGGACGCGCCTTACGACCTCAGGCTCATCAAGCGGGTGGCGGCAAAGTACGGCGCGCGGAAACTGCTCTTCGGAAGTGCGGAACTGCTCGAATTCGGCGGCGTGCGCTATGACGAAAAGCACTATACCCCCTTCGGGAAACTTCTGCTTGCAAAGGAGCCGTTGGAGAAGGAGTTGACATGCGGCGAGTACGGAACGGTCGAGCCCCTCGAATATTCGGCAACGGACCCCGAACTCTATCAAGAAATCGCCCACTCTGCGGATTGCGTGCTCCTCTTCGGAGAGGAGGGAGAAAGGGCGTTCCGCGCTCTCTATGCCTTTTTGCGGGGAGAGGGGGAACTGCCTGCGGGCGAAGAGACAACAAGGCTTATCAAGGAGAAACTGCGTTGAAACACATTCTCATGATCGCAACGGGGGGCACCATCGCCTCCAAAAACAGCGGCGAGGGGCTCGCTCCCGCCCTTACTTCCAAGGAATTGCTTGCAAGCGTGCCCGAGATCGGGGAGATTTCGGAGGTGACGGAGATCCAGCCCTTCAACCTCGACAGCACCAACGTCTACTACACCCATTGGCTGGAGATCGCCCGCCTCGTCGAGGAAAATTACCAAAAGTACGACGGGTTCGTCATCACCCACGGCACGGACACCATGGCGTACACGGCGGCGGCGCTCTCCTACCTCATCCGTTCGAGCCCCAAGCCCGTCGTGCTTACGGGGTCGCAAAAGTCGGTGTATTTAAGGGACACGGACGCCCGCAAAAACCTCATCGACGCCTTTTCCTATTGTATCGACGACAGGGCGATGGGGGTGAAGGTGGTGTTCGACGGGAACATCATCCTGGGCACCCGCGCCAAAAAGACGCGCACCCGCAGTTATAACGCCTTCGAGAGCGTGGACTTTCCCGACGTCGGTGTCCTGCGGGACGGCAAGCCCGTCTATTACATCGAGGAAGAAAAACCGCAAACGGTCTGCTTTTCCCGCGCGCTCGACCCCGACATCTTTGTGCTCAAAATGTTCCCAGGGCTCAAAGCGGACATTTTGGACTATCTCTCCGAGCACTGCGACGGGCTCATATTGGAGACTTTCGGCTCGGGCGGAATGCCCAACTATGCCAACGGCGAGTTCTTCGAAAAACTCAAAGCGTTTCTCGATTTGGGCAAGACGGTCGTCGTCTCCACGCAGGTGGAGCGGGAGGGGAGCGCCCTCGAGAGTTACGAAGTTGGGCGGCGGCTCAAGGCGTGCGGCAGGGTGCTCGAAGCGCGCAACATGACGCTCGAGTGCGCGGTCGCAAAACTTATGTGGATCTTAGCGCAGACAAAGGACCAAGCCTCGGTAGAACGCCTCTTCTACACTCCCATAGAAAAAGATATTTTTTAATATAAAAACTGCGGCGCGGACGATGTGTCCGCGCCGCCGCGTTTTGCCCCCTTCTCAGGAAGTGGGCATCTTGGCGCCCCTGTAGGGGAGCTGTCGCGCCTGCGCGACTGAGGGGTTTTCCGAGAACCTTTCAAAAACCCTTTCCCCCGCTTCGCGGGTACTTTCCCTAAAAGGGACAGCGAGAGTGCGCGCAACGCCATTCCCCAAATGTCATGTCGAGCGAAGTCGCCCCGCCCGCATGTTTCAAAATGTCATGTCGAGCGTAGTCGAGACATCTCTACCGCATTATAATGATGTGAGATTTCTCCACGCGCCGCATAGCGGCTTGGTCGAAATGACAGATTGGGGACAACGAACAGAACCCCCTCCATTGGAGGGGGTTCCGCTTGCCCTCTCCTTAGGAGGGGGGGAGGGGGGGGTGGTGTCATGTGTCTCCTCTTTACTTATACGCGCCTCGGCAATGCAAGATCCAAAGAGAGCGGTCGAGGGGGTTCACTCCCACCCGTTCGCGCTCCCGCCCGTGCCCCTCGGGACAGGGGAAGTACCCCAAGAGCCGCGCCGAATAACTCCCCCGTCCGCCCGTAAGGGAAGAGATCTTCTCGCCGAGGTCGAACGTCTCCTCCGCGGGCACCTGTGCCGAGAGGGTGAACTTCCCGTCGAAGAATAAAGGGTCGCCGAGCGTTCCCCGCCTTAAAGCGAACTCGCCTGTCACCTTCCCCAAGGCGTTTTCGGGGGCGGTCACGTTCACCTCGAGCACGGGTTCGAGCAAAATCGTGCCGCAATTTCTCAGCCCGTCCATGATCCCCATGGGGGTCGCCGTAAAAAAGTCGAGCGGGTGGGTGTGCTGTACGTGGTGTTCACCGTCCACGAGGGTCACTTTAAGGTCGGTCACCTGCCAGCCCTTGAGCCCCTGTTCGAGCGCGCGCGGCACCGCCGTTTTCACGTGTTCCTGATAGCGGTATGCAATGCGCTTTTCGGAGGTGACGCTCTCATACACGAGCCCGCTCCCCCGCGGCAGGGGTTCGATGTAAAATTTCACCACCGCCCAGCAGGGCTTGGGCATGGTGTACGCCTCAAAGCCGAACCCCGCCCGCGCGGGCGTCTCGCGGTAGATGACGGAGGGCGCGCCGATGTCCGCCTCCAGCCCGAAACGGGTCAACAAAGTCTCCTTCAAAATTTCGGTCTGCACCCTTCCCGAGGCCGCCACGGTCAGTTCCCGCTTTTCCTTCCGCCATTCGAGGGAGAGGAGGGGAGACTCGTCCGAAAGTTCTTCGAGCGCGGCTTTGAGGGAGGGGAGGGCCGCCTCATCCCGCGGGGTCACCTTTACCCTCAGATAGGGGGTGAAGAGAGAGAGGGGAGCAACGGGGGGAGGTGCGCCGAGAAAATCGCCCGCCCGCACGTCCGCAAGCCCGAGCGTTGCGCCCGTCTCGCCCGCGGAAAGAAGGGGCACGTCGGCGTACTTTTCCCCCTTGATGCGCTTGAGTTGCGCCGCCTTGAAACTGCTCTCGGTGCGGCGGTTGAAAACGTCCTCCCGCACCCCGAGTTTGCCCGCAAAAACGCGAACGTGTGCAATTTTGCCCAAATTTTTGCGGTGCTCCACCTGGTAGACGAACGCCGAAAAGGGGGCGTTTTCCTCTGCGGGGAAGTCGTAAAGGCGGCAGAGCGTTTCCAAAAGTTCCTTCACGCCCTCGCCCGTCTTTGCGCTCCCATAGAGCACGGGCGCGACCTTCGCCGAAGAGCAGGCGCGGGAAAGTTCGCAAAAAAGCCGCTCGTAAGTCAGCGTGCCGCCAAGGTATTCTTCGAGCAGATTCTCGTCGCCGAGCGCCGTCACCGCGTTTTCGGTAAAGTCCCCGCTCCGGAAAAGCGGTTCGCAGGGAAGGGCTTTTTTGATACCTGTATTGAGTTTTGCGAAATTCACGCCCTCTAAATCGCACTTGTTCACGAACACGAGGAGGGGGAGTTTGCGCCGCTTGACGGCTTGAAGCAAAAGCTCCGTCTGCGCCTCCACCCCCTCGCGCGCGGAGAGCACGAGCACGGCAACGTCCACCGCGGTAAGGGCGAGTTCGGTCTCCTCGAAAAAGTCGGCGTGCCCCGGGGTGTCGATGAGATTTATCGCCGTGCCGCCGTACTCAAAGGAGACGGTCGCGTCCCGCACCGAAATGCCGCGGCGGCGTTCCACCTCCAAAAAGTCGGTGAACCCCGTCCCCTCGTCCACGCTCCCGAGGGCGCGCAACACCCCCGCCTCAAATAAGAGGCGTTCGGTAAGGGTGGTTTTCCCCGCGTCGATGTGCGCAAAAATGCCGACGTTCAACAATTTCATAAAAAAAGAATAACACAGCCGATCGAATTTGTCAAGAAATAAAAAAATGCCGCCGAAGGTCATGCCGTCGGCGGCGCTTGAAATTTAATTGACGGGCGCATAATGGGAGGCCGAAACGAGGCTCTGCCCCTCCTCGGAGAGGATCCAATTTAGGAGCGCGTCTGTTTCCTCGGTGCGTTCGCCCTTTCGCACTACGGCGTAAAAGGGCATACGGATGGGATAACTCCCGCTTGCGATGTTTTCGCGGGTGGGCTGCACGCCGTTTATCGAGAGGAGGGAGATGTTTTCGTTGCCCACAAGGCCCTCGGCGTATTGGCGGAAGGAAAACCCGATCGCGCCGCCGTAATTTTTGTAGTCGGAGACTTTTTCGATGATCCCCCACATAAAGCTGTTCACAAGGTCGGTGGGCGGTTCCATGAGGGGAGTGTCTCCCATAAACGCTTCGAGGGCGGTCTGGCTCCCGCTTCCCGTGTTGCGCTGGAAGGGCTGGATCTTCTCGTTCTTGCCGCCGAGCTCCGCCCAATTCGTCACCCGTCCCGCATAAATCTCTTTGATTTCGTCCGCCGTCAAATTTTTTACGGGGTTTTTGGAGTTGGTGAAAAAGACGAACCCCTCATAGCCGATGGGAATGAGTTCGAATTCCACCCCCTCTTCTTCGGCGTATGCCTTCTGCTCGTCGTTGGGACCGAAAACAAAGATGACGTCCGCGAGTTTGTTGATGAGGCGTTCGTATGCGCCGATCGTGTTGCTGTAGCAGTAGGGACTTCCCGCCTCGCGGAAGCCGCATTTTTCCTCGGGGTAGACGGCCTCCACAAAGGAGGAGTAAAGGGGGAAGAACGCCGCCGCGCCGTCGAGAACGGGCAAATTCTGCTCGGCCGTAAAGCGGAGAGAGGCGAGTTTTCCGAGGCGGGCGATGTTGGAATCTTTGTCAAAGGCGAGGTAGTCAAAGGGGTCGATCGCGCCGTCCGCGGGCATGGGAATGGTGATGGAGTTTAGGTAAGCGTTGTAGCCGAGACAGGAGGAGAGGGCAATGGCTCCCGCAAGAAAGAGGGCGAGCACGCTCCACAAAAAGCCCTTTCGTATCTTCCCCTTGGGGAGAAACCACACCGTAAAGAGCAAGAGGGTAAAGGGAATGAGGAGGTAGGAGAGATAGTAGATGTTTGTGGGGAAGCCCCGCGCGATGAAGAGGTAAAAGAAGAGGAAAAAGACCGCCGTTAAAGTAAGGAGCACGATCTTGAGCGCGGTATAGAGGGAAAACAGCACGATTCGGGTCGTCTTGTTCATGTCAGGCCTCCTTTTGGTGAATTTATTATAAATTGTTATGTTGAGCGCAGTCGTCCCGCCCGCAATTCTAATCACGTCACCCTGAGCCTGTCGAAGGGTGTCCGTATTATAATAAGGACATGTTTCGACTTCGCTCAACATGACGTAATTGGGACTTGTCCCTCCCACGGAGGGGTTTTTCTTGCCTTCCCCAACTTGTTGGGGGGGGGAGGGTAGGGAAGGGGGGCCTTATTTTACCCCCTCCTCAGGAGGGGGATTAAGGGGGTGGGTGATGTTCTAAAATGTCATGTCGAGCTTGTCGAGACATCTCTACCGCATTATAATAAGGCGAGATTTCTCGACTTCGCCTGCGGCTCCGCTCGAAATGACAGATTGAGAAGCGCGGGGCGAAATGACAAAATTAAGGGACAGCAAGGAACCCCCACCACCCGCTCGGCGGGAGCCTCCCCCTAAAAGGGGTAGGCCTTAGTTTCAACCCTATCCTACCACAATTTGCTCATTTTGTCAAGGGAAAGGGGGAGGCGGACGCTTGACAAATTCAAACGTTTGTTTTATAATGGCAGTATGGACAGAGCGATTTTGCACAGCGACGCAAATGCGTTCTATGCCTCGGTGGAGGCGGCGCTTCATCCCGAGCTCAAGGGTCGGGCGGTGGCGGTATGCGGTGCGGCGGAGAACCGCCACGGCATCGTGCTTGCCAAATCCGAACTCGCCAAGCGGATGGGGGTCAAGACGGGTATGGCGAATTGGCAGGCAAAGCGGCTCTGCCCCGATCTTGTCATCGTGCCGCCCCATCACGACGTTTACGCCAAATTCTCCCGCCGTCTGCACGAAATTTACGAACGCTACACCGACCGCGTGGAGGGGTACGGCCTCGACGAATGCTGGCTGGACGTTACGGGCTGTCCCATGTCCCCGCGCGCCATTGCCGACGAACTCCGCGCCGTCGTGAAAAGAGAACTCGGCATTACGGTAAGCGTGGGGGTAAGTTTCAACAAGGTGTTCGCAAAACTCGGTTCGGACATGAAAAAACCGGACGCCGTGACCGAGATCACCCGCGAGAGTTTCAAAAACACGGTGTGGAAACTGCCCTGCTCCGACCTCCTCTTCTGCGGGCGGGCGACCACCGAAAAATTAAAGACGTTCGGCATTTTCACCATCGGCGACCTTGCCAAGGCTCCCCCCGCCCTCATCGCAAAGCGGCTGGGAAAGAACGGCGAAATGCTCCAAAAATACGCAAACGGGATGGACGATTCCCCCGTTGCGAAGGTGGGGGAGGAGGAAGAGGTCAAGTCGGTGGGGCACGGCATCACCTGCGTTGCCGACCTTACAAGCATTGACGAGGCGAACGTGGTGTTCGTTGCGCTGACGCAGGACATCGGGCAGAAACTCCGCTATCTCAACTTGCAGGCGCGGGGCATCCAAGTGACGATACGGGACAGCGACCTTCACTTCGAATCTTGGCAACAGCTTCTTCCCGAGCCCACGCAGTGCGCCGCCGACCTTTCAAAAGCCGCCACCGCACTCCTCAAAACGCGATACGGTTGGCGAAAAACCATCCGCGCGCTTACGGTAAGCGCCATTCATCTCGAGAGCGTCAACGGCCCCTGCCAACTCTCCTTTTTCGGGAGCGACCCCAAATTGCGCAGGGTGGAGGGCGCGCTCGACAAGATCCGCGAAAAATTCGGCGACGGCGCCATCAAGCCCGCAACGCTCTTGGGAGAGAACAAACTGCCCGAGGAAAAACCCGCCCAGGCCCCTCCCCCGGGAGGAATTCAATAAAGCTCAAATCATGAGCACTCCCGCCCCGCGCATCGCGCGGGGCGGGAGTGCTCATAAAGAGATTAAAGATCGAATGCAATAGCGGTGACGTCGTCGTCGAACACGCCGCAAAAATCGATGAGCGCCTCTTTCAAACGCTTGATGAACGTCTCCGCGCTCCCGCTCCTTTGCAGAATATTTTCCACCCGCTCGAGCCCGAACTGTTCGCCGCGGTCGTTTTTGCTCTCGGTCACGCCGTCGGTGAGGAGCACGAGGATGTCCCCGCGGCGGTAGGAGATCGTCCTGTCCTCATAGCCGAAGTCGGGCATCCAATTCGAGACGGGCGGCGCGCTCATCACGATCTCGTCGATCCCTCTCCCGCTCTTGAGGAGGAGGGGAGCGTTGTGCCCCGCCACGCAGTAGCGGATGCGGTTCTCCTTTTCCTCGATGCGCACCGCCGCCGCGGTGATGTAGGAGCGTTCGTCGAGGTTGAGTTCTTGGTATTTCGCGCTCAAAACGCCGAGCGCCTTTGCGGGGGAGGGTTCGCTCCTGTCCCAGCCCGCCTTTACGAAGGCGGAGAGCATTCCCGCCGAAATGCCCTTGCCCGAAACGTCGGCAAGGAGCCCCATCGTGCACCCGTCCTGGAGGTACACGTCGGGCAGGTCCCCGCCGATCTCGCGGCAGGGCTCGAACATGAAGGAGTAGGGCACCCCGCCGAAGGGCGCGGCGGGCGGGAGCAACCGCTGCTGGATGTCCTGCGCAGAGTACATCTCCCGCGCGATCTCCGTCTCATAGGAACTGTCCGCCACCCCCAAATACAGTTTGCCGAGGGGGCGCACCTTGATGCGGAGGGGAACGCTCTCCCCCTTTGCGTTCCGCAAGATCACAAGGCGGAAGGAGAGCCCCTTGTTTGCCGCGGCCTCCTCAAAGAGGGCGCGTAAGGGGCAGAAGGCGCACTTTTCGCCCCCGCCGCACTTTGCCTCTTCTGTGCAACCGATGGCGTCTTTGAGCGTGCCCTTTCCCTTGGACATGGGGAAATACTCCCGGAAGGCGCGGCTCGTGTAGCGCACCTTGAGATTTTTGTCCACGACGATGGCGGCCGTCGGCAGGTTGTTGAGAATGTTTTTATACAGATTCATGACCGATACATTTTGAGTTTATCGTGAACGATCTTCACATGGAAGGAGGCTGGCTCGAAGAGTTCGCCGTCGTATTGGGCGGTGTAGGGGAGTTCGGGCTCGAGCGTCGCTTCCTCGCAGGAGATATGGCGGGAAATGGGCAGGGAGAGCACCTTCCCCCGCATGAGTTTGAGGAGGGGAATGAGTTTGTGCTTGGGGCAGGTCACATACACGAGTTCGAGTTTTCCGTCGTCGATCGAAGCGGGCGGGCAGATGGGGATCCCTCCGCCGAATTGCCGTCCGTTGCACACGGCGGCGAGGAGAAAGTTGCCCTCTTCACTCTTGCCGTCCGCGGTGATCTTGATCTTCAACCCGTGGAATTTGCGCAGAGAGGTAAGAAGAGAGAAGAAATATTTGCTCTTCGCATGAAAGTGTTTCATTCTCTCGCAACGGAGGAGGATATCCACGTCGATCCCCACCCCCGCGATGTTGAGACTGCGCAACCCGTCCGAAAAGGAGAGGTAGTCGGTGTACACGGGCTCGTTTTTGAGGATGAGGTCGAGCGCCTCGATCCCCTGCGGAATGCCCGCCATGGCGGCAAAGTCGTTCCCCGTGCCCGCGGGAATCAGCCCGAGGGTGCATTCCGAAGGGTCTTTTAGCCCGCGCAGAACGCCGTTCAAGGTGCCGTCCCCGCCCACCGCCACGATGACGGGGTTTTCCTCTTCGGAAATTTTTGCGGCGAGTTCGGTTTCCTCGCTCTTGCGGGAAGTCACGTAAAAGCGGTAGGGGAGACGTTCGCGCTCCATGCGCGCCTTGATCTCCTCAAACAGCTTGGCTTTTTTCCCTTTGAGCGGCTTTGCGACGAACGAAATCATACTTTTTCCCTTTGGTAAAACTTTTTGCGCTTTCATTATACAACATTTCACGAAGAATTGCAATTTGTTTTGAAAAATGGTATAATAATATTCGCTCGTTATGAAAAACTTTCTTCCGCAAAACCTCATCGCGCTTGCAAATCGGTGCAAGGAGCCCCTCTACCTCGTGGGGGGGAGCGTGCGCGACTTTCTTCGCGGCCGCATGATCACCGCCCGCACCGACTTCGACCTCTCCTCTCCCATGGAGGAGGACGCCCTTCTCTCTGCCGCAGAGGAGTGCGGCTTTCTTGTGAAGTCCGTCTACCGCAACACGGGCACCGTAAAGTTGCAGGACCCGCAGGGCGTGGGGTATGAGTTCACCCGCTTCCGCTCGGATAAGTACGTGCGCGGCGTGCATTCCCCCTCGGAGATCGTGTTCACGGAGGACATCGCAACGGACGCCCGCCGACGCGACTTTTGCGCGAACGCCGTCTACTATGAGATAAAAAAGGGGGAGTTTGCCGACCCGCTCGGCGGCATTGCCGATATTCATCATAAAATTCTGCGCACGGTCGCGCCCGCCTCCAAGGTGTTCGGCGAGGACGGGCTTCGGCTCATGCGGCTTGCCCGCATCGCGGCGCAGACGGGATTTTCCCCCGACGAGGAGTGCCTTGCGGGGGCGAAGGAGCACTGCGCCCTCATCCGCGACATCGTGCCCGAGCGCGTCTTTTCCGAACTCATGCTCCTCCTTCACGCCGACGAAAAGGAGGGGGACGTCTACCGCGGCCTCTGCATTCTGCGCGATACGGGGGTGCTCAAAGAAATTTTGCCCGAACTCGCCCTCGGAGAGGGGATGTTGCAGCGTCCCCAATTCCACGACCACGACGTTTTGGAACACTCCCTCCGCTGTGCGATGTATGCGCCCTCCGAGGTGCGCCTCGCCGCCCTTCTGCACGACGTCGGCAAGCCCTTTTGCCTTCTCCGCGACGGCAACTACCACGCCCACGCCGAGGAGGGGGAGAGGATCGCGCGGGACATTCTCGTTCGCTTCAAAGCCCCCAAAAGGGTCACGGAGGAGGTGTGCGCCCTCGTCCGCCTGCACATGCGGGACTACAACCTCGAAATGCGGGAGGGGAAGCTGAGGCGGGAGTTTGTGGAAAATTATCCCCTCCTTCCCAAACTCTTTCTCATCAAACAGGCGGACTATTCGGCGTGCAAGGACGATCTGTCGGAGGCGCCCGTTTTGAAGAAGTGGAGAGCCCTCCTTGAAAAGATGAAAGGGGAGGGGGTCCCCTTCACCCTTTCGGAACTTGCCGTAAAGGGGGACGACCTTTTAGCCGTCGGCGTTCCCCCGCAGGAGGTGGGAAATACGCTCAAAGAACTTCTTCTCTTCTGTGCGGAGGACGGAAGGCGCAACACAAGGGTTACCCTTTTGAAACGGGCAAAGCCGTCGTAATTTTTATGATTTTTTGCGCAAACATGCAAAAACGCGTTGACTTGTCCGCAAAAATAGTGTAAAATAATGGAACAAACCTTGCGTGCCCTTGTGGGTACGCCGAATAGACCGGGAGGTGAAAAAAATGCAAAAGTACGAAATGCTCATTCTTCTCAACAGCGAGTTGACGGAGGAAGCGAGAGAGGCCGAACTCGGAAAGTATTCCAAGATCGTCTCCGACATGGGCGGGACCGTGGAGTCCTTCGACAAATGGGGCGTGAAAAAGACGACCTATCCCATCAAATTCAAGTCGGACGCTTTCTACGCATTGATGACATTCGTTGCCGAAGGGCCCGTCGTTACAGAGCTTGACCGCGTTGCGGGGATCTCGAGCGACTGCCTTCGCCGCATGATCACGAAAATCGACGAATAAGAGGCAAGTATGAACAAGGTGTTTTTGATCGGAAATCTTACGCGCGACCCCGAACTTACAGAGACGGCGGGCGGCGTAAGCGTGTGCCACTTTGCGATCGCAGTCAACCGCAACTATACGGGTTCGGACGGCGAACGCCAAACCGACTTTTTCAACGTCACCGCATGGCGCGGACTTGCCGACACCGTGGCGCGCTACACCAAAAAGGGCAACAAAGTGGCGGTCACGGGGAGCATCCAGATCCGCAACTATGAGGACAACCAGGGCCAACGCCGCACGGCTGTTGACGTGATCGCGCAGGACATCGAATTCCTTACCGCAAGAAACAGCGGCGGAGAGGGGGACTACGAGGCTCCCGCTTCATCTGCCCCTGCCCCCGCAAAGAAAAAGCCCACCCTGCAGTCGTTTGACGACGACGGCGACATTCCGTTCTGAGAAAACGGGACCATTCTAAATTATCAAGGAGAATTTCATCATGGAAGAAAATGAAAACGTCGAAACGGTAGAAGAAGCCGTTCCCGCTGTGGAAGAAACTCCCGCAAGCGCGCCCGCCGAGAGCGAAGCGCCCGCCGAGCAGGAGGAGAGACGCGAACGCGGCGACCGCCCCGCAAAGAAGGGCTTTAAGAAGCAGAATTTCAAAAAGGTCTGCCTCTTCTGCCAAGAAAAGACGGCGAAGATCGACTATAAGGACGTCGGAAAGCTCCGCAAGTACGTCGCCGAAGGCGGAAAAATTCTGCCTCGCAGAATGACGGGCACCTGCGCCAAGCACCAGAGAGAGCTTGCCATCGCCATCAAGCGCGCCCGCATCGCCGCCCTTCTCCCCTTCAAAGCTGACTAAATTTCACAAAAAAAAACGCTCCCGTGTCGGGAGCGTTTTTTTTGTGATGTTATTGTTCGAGGAAGAGTTTGTTGTTGAGGGCGATCCAAACTGCGTCGAGAATGGTGAGGATCCAGAACCCGCCGAAGATCGTAATGACGAGCGCCATCACAAGGTTTACGGGCGTCTGGTTTTTGAGGAACGCGGACCAGCGGACGAGGAGGTCCAAGATCCACCCGACGAACGGAATGATCAGCAGAATGATCTGCACGAGTTTGTTTTGGTTATGGAACCATGTGTCGAAATTCATAATAAATCATCTCCTTCTTTTTTCTTTCGCTATTATTCTATACACTTTTTTGCCGAATGTCAACCGAATCATAAAATTTTTTGTACTTTTTGTCGAAAAAAAGAGCGTTTTTACCCACCCCCTTGATCCCTCTCCCACGGAGGGGGTTCCACTTGCCCACCCCTAAGGAGGAGTAAGGTGGGGGTGGTGTCCTCGCCCTCCCCCACGTCAGCGGGGGAGGGGTAGGGGAGGGGGCACCTTATTTTTCTCGGCGCCCCTTTTAGGGGAGCTGTCGCGCCTCGCGCGACTGAGGGGTTTTTAGAGAGCATGTAAAAACCCTTTCCCCCGCTTCGCGGGTACTGTCTCATGCGGGTAGAGCCCCGCATTCGGTCACCGTTCGCGCCTCTGATGCGCTCACTCCTGTCGCATTGCGCCAACAGTTATCAACTGTTGGCAGAATGCAATGCTCCACCTAAAAGGGACAGCAAGGGAGTACTTGCCCACCCCTAAGGAGGAGTAAGGTGGGAGTGGTGTCCTCGCCCTCCCCCGCGTCAGCGGGGGAGGGGTAGGGGAGGGGGTACCTTATTTTTCTCGGCGCCCCTTTTAGGGGAGCTGTCGCGCCCCGCGCGACTGAGGGGTTTTCCGAGAGCATGTCAAAACCCTTTCCCCCGCTTCGCGGGTACTGTCTCATGCGGGTAGAGCCCCGCATTCGGTCACCGTTCGCGCCTCTGATGCGCTCACTCCTGTCGCATTGCGCCAACAGTTATCAACTGTTGGCAGAATGCAATGCTCCACCTAAAAGGGACAGCAAGGGAGTACTTGCCCACCCCTTGAGGGGGGTAGGGGGGGTGGTGTCCTTTGTTCTGGATATTCACCACCTCAGTCACTTCGTGACAGCTCCTCCTGAGGAGGAGCCTTTCTTGTCACCTTAGGCGACATGCAACAAAAAAGCCCGCTCGGGTTGAGCGGGCTTAGGGTTTCTTTGTTTACGCGTTCGCAAAGATGAGGTGCTTGAAAAGAAGGCACCAAATGAGGTCGATCCAACCAAACGCAAGACCGAAGAAGGTGCAAAGGATCGCAACGATCAACGTGACAATGCTCTTCGTCTTGAGGAACGCCGACCAACGAACGAGGATCTCGACGACCCAATTGACGAAGGGGATCAAAAGCAAGATGATCTGTACAAGTCTGCTTTGTTTGTTAAACCATGTAGCCATAACAATTTCTCCTTATTTTTGATAGTATCATTCTACACGCTTTTTGAGAAAATGTCAAGAGGTTGGCGAAAATTTTCGCGCTTTTTTTAGAGTTCGGCCTTCATAAAGAGCTTCCCGCTCTCCACTTCCTTCCAACTGAGGGAAAGTCCCTCCAAGATCATATAGGAATGGGGGGAATTCTCCTTCGGAATGGACACCGACCCGCAGTTCACATAGGTGCAGTTCTCCCGCTCCTCAAAGGCGGGCACATGAAAATGTCCGTTAAAGAGCACGTCTCCCTTTTTGAGGTGGGCGGGCGTGTTGTGCCCGTGGGTGAAGATCGCCGTCCGCCCGTTTTCGAGGGGAAGGATGCAGTAATCCGCGCCGATGGGGAAGTCGAGGACGAGGGTATCCACGTCGCTGTCGCAGTTGCCCTTTACGCACAGGAGATTTTCCTTCATGCCGTTCAAAATTTCGGCACAGCCGAGGGTGGAGTACTCGGGCGGCAGGGGGTTGCGCGCCCCGTGATATAAAAGATCGCCGAGCAAGATGATCTTATCGGGGGCCTCCTCCTCCGCACGCGCCTTCAAAAGACGGCAGTAGTAGGCCGAGCCGTGAATGTCCGAAGCGATGAGAAATTTCATGATACCTCCGTAAGTTCTCTGATCTTTTGCAGGACCCCCTTCTCGTTGTTGGAGGGAACGATGTTGGGGATGTACGTCTTTAAGGGGGGATAGGCGTTCTCCGTCACATAGGGGAAGCCGCACGAAAGGAGCATTTCATAGTCGTTCATGTGGTCGCCGAAGGCGGCGCACTCCTCCCGCTTGAAGCCGAAATAGCTGCGGATGAAGTCGATGGCTCTCCCCTTGTCCGAGGTGGGCGCGGAGACGTCCACCCAATCGAAGCCGGAGATCGCCGTGCGCAGGGCGGGCAGGCGGGAGGGCAGGAGTCTTAAACAGTGCTCGGAGGCGGGCAGTTCGTCGTACACCGCGATCTTGCAGATTTTTTCTCTGCCGATGACCTGTTCGAGCGTTTCCACCCGCTTACAGTTGGTGTAGGCGAAGCGGGCATAGGAACAGAAGGGCTCGTCGTCGCTCTCTATGTAGGCGCAATTCTCTCCGCAGAGGAGGGGATAGACGCGGGGGATGTCGCGGATCGCTCGGAGAGCGTCCGCGATACAGCCGTCGGGCACGGGGTCGAGGCGAAGGGTCTTGCCGCGGTACTTGATGAGCGCGCCGTTCTCGCAGATGAAGAGCAGTTTGTCCCACACGGGCGAAAAAAGCGCCTTGAGGTTGGCGTACTGCCGTCCGCTTGCGGGGGCGAAGAGGATCCCCTTTTCATGTAGTTTTTCGATGAGGCCGAACACCTCCTCGGGCATCCTCTTCTCGTCGTCGAGCAGGGTGCCGTCGAGGTCGGTCGCAATCAATTTTATCATGGTCATATCCACGGCGCAAACGGTAGAAGCAGAATGCGCAACAGCTTCTCGTGCGGTTTCTCCTCCCTTAGGGGAGTTCCCGCTTTCCACATTTCGTCGAAGTCCCGCACCGCGTCGGAAGCGAAGGGGACGCTCCTCAAAAGCACTCCGCACTCCGCTTGCGTAAAGAGACTTCTGCGGTCGAGGTTATAGGAGCCGATATAGGCGTATTTTCGGTCGGCGGTCACGCTCTTTGCGTGCAGAAACCCTGCCGTGTACTCCTTTACTTTCACGCCCGCGGCGCAAAGTTCGCGCGCATAGTGGCGGGAGAGGAGAAAGACGCTCTTTTTATCGGGGATGTGGGGGAGCATGAGCCGCACCTTCACGCCCGCCCGCGCCGCAGTGGAAAGCGCAAACATCAGCCGCCCGCTCGGGACGAGGTAGGGGGTGCAAATTTCGAGGGTGCGCTCCGCCGAAGAGAAGAGTTTCAAGAGGACCGCCTCGCCCGTGCGCCCTCCTCCCAAGCCGTCCGCAAAGGGCACGCAGGGGAGCGAATTATCAATACGTATCACGTTTTGGCGGATTTCTTCGCCGAAGAGACGGGCAAATTCCGCGCATCCTTCGCCCGTAAGCCGCACCGCCGTGTCCTTCCAATGCCCGAAGCGGATCTTCTCGCCGATGTACTCGTCGGCAAGGTTCACGCCGCCCGTGTAGGCGATCTTTCGGTCGATGACGGCGAGTTTTCTATGGTCGCGGAGGTTGAAGCGGAAGGGCGAAAAGGGCCGCAAAGGGGCGGATACCGCCGCGGGAATGCCTCGGGCGCGCAGAATTTTTGCGAAATTTTTGGGGAGCCCCGCACAGCCGAAGTCGTCGTAAACGAGCTTGATTTTTACCCCGTTTTTCGCTTTTTCCTCGAGAATTTGCAATACGGTATCAAAAAACCGCCCGCGGGCGAGGATATAGTAGCAGAGTAAAATTTCTTCTTTCGCGCTCTTCAAATCGTCGATGAGCCGCCCGAACATCTCGCCGCCCGTGGCGAGGTATTCCGCGCCCGAAAAGGGAGCGGGAAAGAGCCCTCCCGCCGCCGAAAGGGAGGCGCAGGCGTCCATCAAGCCGTCTTTGAACGGTGCGCAGGGGCGGGGCGGAAGCGGGGGCGGGGAGCGCAGAAAAAAGCACAAAATCGCGCCCAGCCAGGGAATGAGAAGCAGGAAAAGCCGATACGTCTTGCTTTCGGCGGGTGCGCGGGCAAGGATGAAGAGCGCCGCGCAAAGGGAAAGCAACCGTTCTCCCGCCGCGATCGGGGCGAGCGCAACGGGCAGGCGCACGGCGAGAAAGATCCCCGCCGCAAAGAGGAGAAGGAGGACGAGCCCGCAGGGGAGCAACCGTCCGAAAAAATGTCTGCGCAGCATATATGTAGGGCGCAGACGGAAGTTACAGCATATTGATCACGCAGATCTCGTCCACGGGGCGGACGGGGTGGTCGGCAAGTTCGTTGAAGAGGTCCGCCGTCCTGTCGCTCCTGAAGTTGAGGAAGCGGAAGGCGGAGAGGTCGATGCTCTTGTTGGCGATGAGGTTGATCGCCATTTCGAGGTTTTGCGTCCCGTCCGAAACGCCGTGCACGGTGAGCCGTTTTTTGAGGACGCTTGCAAGATCGAGGGGAAGATCGTCCTCCCCCGAGCCGCAGAAAGCGAGGTGCTTTTCCTGCGCGCAGACGGAGACGGCAAGGGAGACGTCCGTCTCGCCCGAATCGGCAACGAACACCACGCCGTCCGCAAGCCGCCCGCCCGTCACGGTGCCGACGAGCCCCATGAGCGTCGAGTCGGTGGGGGAGGTGTAGTAGACCCCCCTTGCCCGCGCAAAGTCCAGCCTGTCTCTGCGGGAGTCGATGAGAATGGGCGCGGCCTGACGGTAGATGAGGAGCCGCGAGACGAACAGCCCCAAAATGTCCCCGCCGATGACGGCGATGTGTTCCCCCCGCTTTACGTCGAGGGTATCCACCGTCGCCTGCGCGAGGGCGAGATGATAGAGAAGGAGGGCCTTGTCGTCGTTGACGGAGTCGGGAAGGAGGGTGAGGTCCTCCTCGCGCGCATACACGAAATCGCGCAGAAAACCGTCGTCTGTTCTGCCCAAAATGCGGAAATCGTCCTCGGTGAAGGAGCGTTTTTCGGTCCCCGTGTCGAGGGCGGGGAGATAGGAATGCAAAAGAACGCGGGTCCCTTTGGGGAAGAGCGCGCTCCCTTCGTCGCTGATGACGCCCGTTGCGAACCGCCCGAGCACGAGGGGATATTTGATCTTTCTCTTGCCGCGGCTGAGTACGGCGTCCTCATGGTTTACAAATACCTTTGTCACGCGGACGCGCCGCTTTCCCGCCTCGAAAACGGGTTCCTCCTGTTCCTTTACGAGATTGCCCGCCGCAGTCAGTTTCCAAACGTTCATGGTTGGCTCCTTTTCTTGGTTTCCGCCATATTCCATCATATTATACCGCAACTGCCGCCGTTTTGCAAGCGATTTTCGAAAATACCCTCCCTTTGCGATCAGAATGAAAATTTTTTCGGCGGCAAGTTTTTGCGTTTGGAAAGAAAAAACAGTTGACGGGCGCGAAAAAAAAGGTTATAATATGGTTTGCGTACATGTTTGGAAATCATGCGCCTAAGATTTTTTTTGTGAGGTGTGTCATTATGAAAGACGGCATTCATCCCAAGTATCATGAGGTGACGGTTGTCTGCGCTTGCGGCGAAACGTTCAAGACGGGCACCACCAAGGACGTGGAAGTCCTCAAAGTGGATATTTGCAGCAAGTGCCATCCGTTCTTTACGGGCAGACAGAAGCTCGTGGATACCGGCGGACGGGTTGACAAGTTCAAGAAAAGATACGGTATCTGACGATGCATACCAGCCTCACGAATGCGGGGCTGTTTTGCTATTTTCGGCTTTGAAATCGGCGGACGAAAATGAAGAAGAAACAGAATTTTACTTACATCGGCGGGCAAGCGGTGATACAGGGCGTCATGATGCGCGGAAAAAGCGGCATGGCGACCGTTGTGCGCGACGACAACGGACAGCTTCAAATGGAAGCCAAGCGCATCACCCCTCCCGAGGAGCGGAAAAAATGGATGCGCGTCGTTTTCCTGCGCGGCATCGTCAATTTCATTTTGTCCCTCGTGAGCGGGATGCAGGCCCTTCTGCGCAGTTCGGAGGTCGCCATCGTCGAGGATGAAGCGCCCCCCAAACTCAACAAGTGGGTGGCGGAGAAGTGGAAGGTGAGCGTGTCCGACATCGTGACCACGGTCGCCACCTTTCTCGGCGTCGTCATCGCCCTCGTGCTCTTTATGTTCCTGCCCCAGCTCTTTACCAACATGATCTCGGAGGCGGCGCCGAACGCCGTTCCCCTCCACGGGATATGGTACTATCTGATCGAGGGCGGGTTCCGCCTTACCATATTCGTCTGCTACATTCTGTTCACCCTTCTCTTCAAGTCATTAAGGGAAACATATTGCTATCACGGCGCGGAGCACAAGACGATCAACTGCTATGAATACGGGCTTCCCCTTACCGTGGAGAACGTGAAGGGCTGTTCCCGCCTGCACGACAGGTGCGGCACCACCTTCCTCTTCATCGTGATGTTCATCTCCATCATTCTGTTCTCTCTCGTCGGCTGGCTGGTGGGGAGCAGGATCCATACGGGGGTCGCTCCGCTCGATTTTACGCTCGTCTTTCTCATCAAACTGCTGTTTTTGCCCATTGTGGCGTCGGTGTCCTATGAGGTGCTCCGTCTGCTCGCAAAGGTCCAGAACCCCGTCGTTCTGCCCTTGAAGGCGCCTGGATACCTCTTGCAGAAACTTACCACCAAGGAACCCACCGACGAAATGATCGAATGCGCCATTTTGGCGTTCCAAAAGGTACTCGAAATGGACGCGGACCCCGAATCTCCCGAAAAGACGTTCGTCACCGAGACGAAACTCTCCAAATTGCAGACCATGATGAAGCGGCACTTCGCCGAGAAGGACATCGACGAGGCGGACGCGGAGTGGATCTTGTCGCTTACCTTGGGGATCCCGAGGAGCGAACTCAAAACGGAGCGGGTCATCACCCAAAAGGAATGCGGACAAATTTTGTCCCTCTATGAGGAGCGCCTAACGGGCAAGCCCCTCTGGTACATCTTCGGCAACACCGAATTTTACGGCTACCCCATCGAGGTGGACGAGCGGGTGCTCATTCCCCGCCCCGAAACCGAAATTTTGGTACAGCAGGCGATCGCCGCCCTCTCGGAGGGGGACAAGATGCTCGACCTGTGCACGGGGAGCGGGGCCATTGCGGTCGCCGTCGCGTGCGAGTGCGCAAAGGACAGGAACGTTTCGGTCACCGCGGTGGATATTTCGGACGACGCTTTGGAAGTGGCGCGCAAGAACGTGCGCATGAACAAGGCGAACGTCACCATTTTCAAGAGCGATTTATTTGAGAACGTGCGCGGAAAGTTCAACCTCATCACGGCCAACCCGCCCTATATCAAGACGTCCGAAATTCCCACCCTTCAACGGGAAGTGCGCGATTTCGAGCCTCATCTCGCCCTCGACGGCGGGGAGGACGGGCTGGAATTTTACCGCCGTATCGCAAGCAAGATCGGCAGATACATCGTGCGCGGCGGGATGCTCATTTTGGAATGCGGCGAGAACCAGGCGCGCGACATTTTGAAGATCTTCTCCAAGTGCGATTACGCGATGGTGGTAAAGGACCTCAGCGGCAAAGAACGAGTGGTGAAGATCGTATTTTGAGTTTCGCACAATTCTTTGCTCCTCGCCCGCGGGAACCTCAAGCGGGGGAACGAAGCCGCCTTTAACAGACCCCCCTCCATTGGAGGGGGGAGGAAGGGGGTGGGCTCGTCGAAAATAATTGTGCGAGGAAACCTTCCTCCTGCATCAACTAAGTTGCTCTCTCATTCGCTCGGCTTTCACAACAAGCCGTAAGTATGCGGCAAATTGGGTGCGCTGCCGCAGGGGAACCCTGCTCCGCGCAGTGATTTTGGGAGTGCCCCCTCCTTAGGAGGGGGATCAAGGGGGTGGTGTCCTTTGTTCTAATTATGCACCACCACATTTACCACCTCAGTCACCTAACGGTGCCAGCTCCTCCTAAGGAGGAGCCTTCCTTGCCCCGCCCTCGCGTCATTCCGTTGTTTTCAATATGGATAAAGTAAAAGAAATTTACGACAAATACAATCTGCTCACGGAGAAGCTGGCCGACCCGAATGTTCTTGCGGACATGGAGGAGTGGACCAAAGTCTCCAAGGAGCGGGCGGAGATCGCCGAGATCGCCGAAAAATACGCCGCTTGTCTTGCCGCCGAGCGGGAGATGAACGACGCGTTTGCGGAGTCCGAAAAGGAGACGGGCGAGATGAAGGAACTCCTTACCGAGGAGGGCTATTCCTGTAAGGAGCGGCTCTCTTCCCTTCAAGAGGAACTCCGCCTTCTGCTCCTTCCCAAGGACAAGCGGGACGAGCGCGGCTGTATCCTCGAACTTCGCGCGGGCGCGGGGGGCGAGGAGGCGGCGCTTTTTGTTTACGACCTCTACCGCATGTACCAGGGCTACTGCGAGAGCCACCGCTTTAAGTGGGAGGTCGTGGACGTCAACGAGACCGAACTCGGCGGCATGAAGGAGGCGATCGTCAACATCGGCGGCAAGGGCGCATATGGGCGGCTTAAATACGAGAGCGGCGTGCACCGCGTGCAACGGGTGCCCGAAACGGAGTCGCAGGGGCGCATCCACACCTCCACCGCCACCGTTGCCGTGCTCCCCGAGGCGGAGGATCTCGAGGTGGAGATCGACGAAAAGGACGTGCGCGTGGACCTCTTCCGTTCCTCGGGCGCGGGCGGGCAGAAGGTCAATAAAACGGAGACCGCCATCCGCCTTACCCACTTTCCCACGGGCATCGTCGTCACCTGCCAGGACGAGCGCAGTCAGCTCAAGAATAAAGAAAAGGCCTTCCGCGTGCTCAAAGCGCGGCTGTATGACTACTATCAGACCCGCCGCGACTCGGCGGAGGCGCAAAACAGAAAGAGCCTCGTGGGAACGGGGGACAGGAGCGAACGCATCCGCACCTACAACTTCCCGCAGAGCCGTATCACCGATCACCGCATCGGGCTCAGCCTCCACAACATGGAGGGCTTTCTTGCGGGCGATCTCGACGAAATGATCGATGCGCTTGCCCGCGCGGACCGCGAACAGCGGCTCGCCCAAACGGAGTAAAGCGCACCTCTTGGAGAAAAGATATGACAAGCAGACTTGCAAACCGCATCCATACGATCTCTCCCTCTCTTACCCTCTCGATCAGCGCGAAGGCGAAGGCGATGAAGGCGGCGGGGGAGGACGTTATCAACTTCGGCGTGGGGGAGCCCGACTTCTCCACCCCCGAACACATCGTGGACGCCGCCAAGGAGGCGCTCGACAAGGGCTTTACAAAGTACACTCCCTCGTCGGGGCTCATGGACCTCCGCCGCGCCATCTGCAGTAAATTCCGCCGCGACAACGGGCTGGAATACGAACCGTCGCAGATCATCGTCTCAAACGGCGCAAAGCATTCCATCTTCAATGTCTGTTTCGCCCTCCTCAACGAGGGGGACGAGGTCATCATTCCCGCTCCCTATTGGCTTACCTATCCCGAGGTCGTCAAGTGTTGCGGCGGGACGCCCGTCTTTGTGCGCGCGCATAAAAAGAACAACTTCAAAATCACGCCCGAACAGCTCAAAGGGGCGATCACCGAAAAGACAAAACTCTTCATCTTCAACTCCCCCTGCAACCCCACGGGCGCGGTGTATTCTGAGGAGGAGGTGCGCGCGCTCGCCAAGGTGTGCGAGGAGGCGGGCATCTTCGTGCTCTCCGATGAAATTTACGAAAAACTCGTATATGGGTCGACAAAACCCTTCTCCTTTGCGGCGTGTTCTTCCAAGATGAAGGACATGACGATCACGGTGAACGGCGTCTCCAAGACGTATGCGATGACGGGCTGGCGGATCGGCTACCTCGCCGCGCCCCCCGACGTTGCCAAGGCGATCGACTCCTTCCAGAGCCACGCCACGAGCAACCCCAACACCATCGCGCAGTACGCGACCCTCAAGGCGCTCAACTCGCCCGAGGCGTCGGTGGAGGAGATGGTCGCCCGCTTTTCGCGGCGGCGGCTTGCGATGATCGAGCGCATTTCGGACATGCAGAACGTGTACGTCATCATTCCCGAGGGGGCGTTCTATGCCATGCTCGTTGTGGGCGGGGTGTACGGCAAGAGTTTCGGGAGCAAGAAGATTGCCGATTCGGTGGACTTTGCCGACTGTCTCTTAGACGCCGCAAAGGTCGCAGTTGTCCCGGGGAAGGCGTTCGGCGCGGACGACTGCGTGCGGATCAGCTACTCTCTCTCCATGCGGGATATGCTCGAAGGGCTCGACCGCATCGACGCCTTTTTGATGAGCCTTTCCTGAGAAACCGGAAAAACCTTATCATAAATTGAGGGAAAATTTTTCAAAAACCCCTTGAAAAGTTGCCCGAAACTTGTTACAATAGAAATATCAAAGGCGCTATTTAAGGCGCATCAGGAGGTTATCATGATCAAAATCATTTGCGGACCCAAAGGAAGCGGAAAAACGAAGAGGATCATCGACGCCGCAAACGACGCGGTGCCCGTTGCCAAGGGGCATTTGGTTTTCATCACCGACACCAAGCGTTATATGTACGATTTGAAGCGCGAGGTACGTTTTATCGATGTCACCGATTACAATGTTGCGGGCGAGGACGCGCTCTGCGGCTTTATCAAGGGCGTGATCGCGGGCAGTTATGACAACGAGTACGTGTTTGTAGACGGTGTGGCGCGCATTGCGGGCAAGGCCATCAAGGACATGGCGCAGATCTTCTACATGCTCGAAAAAGTTGCCGAAATGCGCAATTTACAGCTTTACATCACCTGTAGCTGCGCCGAAGAAGAACTCCCCGATTTTGCAAAGAAATATATCTAAGAGTTTCGCACAATTCTTTGCTCGCTTCCCTTGCCCACCCCTTGAGGTGGGGAAGGGGTGTCGTAAAAAGACCCCCACCACCCGCTTTGCGGGAGCCTCCCCCTAAAAGGGGTAGGCCTTAGCCCTACCCCAACTTGTTGGGGGAGGGTGGCACCGCAGGTGACGGGTGGGGGTATTCCCAAATGTCATATTGTCCCGCGTTCCTTTCCAAAAATGTCATGTCGACCGAAGTGGAGACACCTCTACCGCATGATAATAAGGCGAGATTTCTCCACGCGCCGCATAGCGGCTTGGTCGAAATGACAAAATCAGAGCAGTAAGCGGAACCCCATCCATTGGAGGGGGACTAAGGGGGTGGGCAATTCCCAAATGTCATGTCGCCCCGCCCGTACGTTCCCAAATGTCATGTCGACCGAAGTGGAGACATCTCTACCACATTATAATTAAGGCGAGATTTCTCCACGCGCCGCATAGCGGCTTGGTCGAAATGACAAATCAGAGCAGTAAGCGGAACCCCCTCCACTGGAGGGGGACTAAGGGGGTGGGCAAAACTCGCCCAAACGCGTCATTCCGAGCCGTAAGGGCGATAACGGAGTTCGACATGGCAATTCTCCGAGGGAATCTTGTTACGTCCAAGTACGCTTAAAACCACACCCAAACGTACCAAGATGCCTTCGCGGACTTTCTTACGGGACTGCGTAAACACATTTTGGCTACTTCGTCGCAGGCTCCTCGTGCCGCCCTTAGGCAACATAGAACGTGCGGGCGGGGCAGCATGACACCCCACCCCCTACCCCCCTCCCACGGAGGGGGTAAGAGGAAAGAGGACCACCCTAAATAACGTTCGAAAAAAATTTTCATAATAAGCCGTCCCGCCTGTCGGGACGGTTTAGGCGTAGAAAAAATATGGAGGAATTATGAAATTTATCGGCACAAGAGGCGGCGCGCCCGTTTCGGGCGCGGAGGCGATCGTCCGCGGCATGGCGGAGGGGGGCGGGCTGTTCGTCCCCGAGGTCATTCCCTCCGTTTCGGCGGAAGAACTAAATGCCATGCTCGAGATGAGTTATCCCGAGCGCGCCGCATTCATCATCGCAAAATTTTTCGACGAGTTCCCGCCCGCCGAACTCTTAGAGGCTTTGGAGGCCGCCTATTCCCAATTCGAAAGCGACGACCCCGCGCCGCTCGTCAAGATCGAGGAGGGGCTCTTCATTCTCGAACTCTTCCACGGCCCCACCTGCGCCTTCAAGGACATGGCGCTTACCGTCCTTCCCTACCTTCTGCGCAAGAGTTGCGACCTCTTGGGCATCAAAGAGGACGTTCTCATTCTCGCGGCGACGAGCGGGGACACGGGCAAGGCCGCCCTCGAGGGCTTCCGCGACGCAAAGGGCGTCAAAGTTGCCGTGTTCTATCCCGAGGAAGGGGTCTCCAAAATGCAGAAAATGCAGATGGTCACGCAGGACGGGGAGAACGTCGACGCGGTGGGCGTGAAGGGCAACTTCGACGACTGCCAGGCGGCGGTGAAGAAGATCTTCCGCTCCAAGGAGTGCGCGGACAAGCTCAAAGAGAGGGGGGTCTTGCTCTCCTCGGCAAACAGCATCAACATCGGGCGGCTCGTTCCGCAGATCGCCTACTACTTCTCCGCCTATTGCGACCTTGTCACTTCGGGGCAGATAGATACGGGCGACAGGGTGGACTTTGCCGTGCCCACGGGCAATTTCGGCAACATTTTGGCGGGCTACTATGCAAAGCGCATGGGGCTTCCCGTCGGCACCCTCGTGTGCGCCTCCAACCGCAACAACGTGCTTACCGACTTCTTCAACAAGGGCACGTATGATAAAAAGAGACCCTTCTTCCGCACCATGTCTCCCTCGATGGACATTCTGGTGTCCTCCAATTTGGAGCGGCTCCTCTTTGAAATTTCGGGCAGGGACAGCGCGCTTACCATCGAACGCATGAAGTCGCTTGCAAGCCCGGGGCGGTACTCCATCCGCGCCGAGGAGTTGAAGGCGCTCGCAAGTACCTTCTTTGCGGGGTATGCGGGAGAAGAGGACACCGTGGAGTGCGTGTATGAATTCTTCGAGGAGTTCAATTACCCGCTTGATACGCACACGGGGGTCGCCATGCACGTGGCGCGCAACTATTGCCGCAAGCGCGCGGAGGATATAAATGCCGAGCAGAGGCCCATGGTGGTCGTCAGCACGGCGAGCCCCTATAAGTTCCCGCAGGCGGTGTATTATGCGCTTACGGGCAACGACGTAAAGGACAGTTTCAAGGGGATCAAGCGCATTCATCTCATCACGGCGATGAAGGTGCCCGAGAGTTTGAAGGCGCTCCGCTACAAGCCGCCGCGCTTTAAGACGGTGGTCGCCCCCGACAAAATTTTCGATGAAGTTTTGAATTTTGTAGGAGAATGAGAGAAAGAAATAATCTGCGGCGCCGAGGGCATTCTGCCCTCGGCGCCGCAGATTGATTTTGTTTTTGCTTTCCCCCGCGGAGCGAGTGAACCCCCTCCGTGGGAGAGGGTTCCTCTATCATGCCCCCTCCTTGGGAGGGGGATTAAGGGGGTGGGGCGTGTTCTAAAATACGTCATTCCGAGCGCAGTCGAGGAATGTCCTTGTTTATAATGCGGATACCCTTCGACAGGCTCAGGGTGACGTAATTAGAACAAGGTGCAAACGGGGACTTCGCTCAACATGAAGTGATTTTCGAATGACACCCCTCAGTCGCGCGGGGCGCGACAGCTCCCCTACAAGGGGAGCCAAGGGGGCTTTCTCAATCACTGCGCGTTGGAAAACCATGCTTTTCCATAAGCGCACTCAATTTGTTGCATACTTACAACTTATTGTCCGATGAAACGAATGAGAGGATAACAAAAGTTGAGACATACATGCAAGTTTCCTCGCACAATTATTTTCGACGAGCCCACCCCCCCGTCTCGCTTCGCTCGCCACCCTCCCCCTCGCAAGCGAAGGGTAGGGCTTACAAGCGAGGAGTAAAGAATTGTGCGAAACAGCTTATTTTATCAAATTCTTCCAAATCTCTTCGAAGCGTTCTTCCATTTGCAGAACGTCCTCGGCGAGTTTGCGGATGTCCTCGTCCTCTTTCTCGTCGCTCATGTCCGCAAGGCTCGACTTGATCGCCGTGATGCCCATCACCGTGCCCTGCGCCATCATCTCCGCAATGTGCGCGCGGGAGTTGTCCGTCATCGTGCTCATCTTGATACTGCTCCACATCATCGCCTTTTTGATGGGCCCGGGGTCCTTGAGTTCGATGTTCTTGTCCTTTGCAAGGATCGCCGCCTTCCCGCAAAAATGCTCGTATTCGTCGTGCTGGCGCAAAAGTTCCTCTCTTACGTCGCCGTCCTCCGCCTCGGGCAAGATGTCCGAAATAGATTGCAATGCAAGCTGACAGTTGCGGTGGATCTCCGAAAGAATTTCTTCGCTCTTTTTCAAAGCCATAGTGTTCTCCTTTTGAGGGTAGTTTGAGAAAATTTGCGTTTCCTATGCAAAACCGCTTGACATTTCCCTTGTCCTGTGATAAATTGAACAATGAGCCGCTAAGGACGGGCACAAAGCGCTTTGAAAAAGCAAGCCGCCTAAGACGCCTTGCGAGACCTACAAGGAGGTACAGAAAATGTACGCGATCATCGAAAACGGCGGAAAGCAGTATAAGGTTTCCGAGGGCGACGTGGTGAGAGTGGAAAAGCTCAAGGCAAATGTGGGCGACGAAGTCACTTTCAACGTGCTCATGGTGGGCGGAGACGACGGCGTGAAGGTCGGCAAGGAAGCCGAGGGCGCAAAAGTCACCGCAAAAGTCGAAGCGCAGGATAAGTTCAAAAAGATCATCGTCTTTAAGTACAAGTCCAAGAAGAACGAGCGCAAAAAGCAAGGTCACCGTCAACCGTTCACGCAGGTCAAGATCGAGAGCATCACGCTCTGATCTGCCGCAAAGGGGCATTTGCCCGAGAATTTTTCAAAAAAGGAGAAAGAAAAATGTTTTTTATCGCATTATTCGCTCATAAAAAGGGTACCGGCTCTTCGCACAACGGCAGAGACAGTAACGCAAAGCGTCTCGGCGTCAAGCGGCAGGACGGCCAGCTCGTGCACGCGGGCACCATTATCGTCCGCCAGCGCGGCACGAAGATCCATCCCGGCGAGAACGTCGGCATCGGCGGCGACGATACCCTGTTTGCGTTGAAGGACGGCGTTGTCCGTTTCAAGCGTTTGGGCAGAGACAAAAAGCAGGCAGTTATCGAAGAAGTTCAAGAAGCGTAAACACAAAACCTCCCGTTTTCGGGAGGTTTTTTCGTGGGTGAAAGACCTGCCCTCACTTGTGGGGGCGGGTGGCGCCGCAGGTGACAGGTGGGGACCCTTGCTGTCCCTTTTAGGGAAAGTACCCGAGCGAAGCGAGGGGGAAAGGGTTCTTGAAAGGTTTTCTAAAAACCCCTCAGTCTCGCTACGCTCGACAGCTCCCCTACAGGGGCGCCGAGGATTCTAAATACGTCACCCTGAGCGTAGTCGAAGGGTGTCCGTATTATAATAAGGACATGTTTCGACAGGCTCAACATGACGTGTTTTGGGGAATGGGGTTGCACTCTCCCTTGCTGTTCCTTTTAGGGAAAGTACCCGCGAAGCGGGGGAAAGGGTTCTCGGAAAACCCCTCAGTCTCGCTACGCTCGACAGCTCCCCTACAGGGGCGCCGAGAGAGCACCACCTCAGTCGCCTGCGGCGACAGCTCCTCCTGAGGAGGAGCCGAGAAAAATAAGGAGCCCCACCCCCTTAGTCCCCCTCCCGAGGAGGGGGTTTGCAAAGGCCTACCCCTTTTAGGGGGAGGCTCCCGCGTCAGCGGGTGGTTGGGGTGAATCTCAAATTTCAACCATCTTCAAAACGCAGTCGCCGGTGGGGGTGCGGCCGAAGATGTACAGCGTGCCGCCGATCAGGCAGGCGCGGGCGTCGTCGGGCACTGCGCCGACATCCTCCACCGTCATGAGTTCCACGAGGTTGTAGCCGTCGAACCGCAACACGAGATACCCGCTCTTGTGCGTGCCTTCCGCGTCGACCTGCAGGCCCACGAGCCCGTTCTCGGCGTCGATGAAGTAGGCTTTGAATCGGGAGGAGAACCCAGCCGTCAGCTTAAATTCGCAAAGAGAGGTCACTTTGTTCTCGTCCGAAGCGTAAACTTCGATCTTGAGTTCGTCGAACCCGTCCCCGTACCCGATGCCGAGCAGGGTATCGTCGAAAAACTTGACAAGGCGCAAAGAGTACCCCGGGATCGTGCCCGTGTCCTTGTAGGTGATGTGGCTGTAATCGCTCAGATCGAACTCGAACATGGGGTCGGTCACCTCATAGTAAGTCACCCTCGCCGTGCAGACATAGGCGGTGTCTCCGTCGAAGCGCACCGACTTCACGCTCTCGCCGAGGGGAGCAAAGTTCACCACGGCGGCAATTTGTTCGAAGGTCGAAATATCGAAGCAATAGAGATTGCAGGTCGGTTCGCGGAGATTCGTGTCCGTCGTGAAAAAGCGGAGCACCCCCTCGTGCTCATCGAGGGAATATTGATCGAGGATGTCGCCGATCGCCGACATTTTTCCGCAGTAGGTAAGATTTGTGCCGTCATATGCGGTGCGGGCGATCTCCGTCATCTCGCGGTAGTATTTGTCAGGGCCGTTGACTACCTCATATTCGAACTCAAATGCCTTGATATAGGACCGCGTGGTGTAGATGTTTTCCGCCGAGACGTACACCTCCTCCGAGAAGTCGAAGTAAGCCTCGCAGTCGCTTGCGGAAAGGGTGTCCGCCGCAAAGGAAGTGATCACGGTATAGCGCGCTTTTGTCGGGCTTTCGGGCAGAACGATGTCCTCCATGGGCAGAATTTCCCCGTTTACCGCGGGAAGATATTGCCTTTGTTCGGCAAAGTCGGGGTCTTTTCTTACCGTAAAGTTGCTGACGAGCAGTAGCGTGTTCCCCACAAGGCGGGAGGAGACATAATCGCCCGAGACGGAGACATTTGCAAATTCGCGGGGAGAGGAAGGATCCGAAACGTCGATCCCGAGAATGCGGGTAAAGAGCGCCTTCGCGTCTGTGTCATAGTAGGGGACGAGAATGAGAATTTTGGTGCAGTCCTCGGTCAAATACATCTCCCGCCGCTCGCCGTAGCCGTTGTAGGTATAGAGATCGGCCGAAATCTCATACGTATTCACTTTTTCGCCCGAAACGGTGTAAATATTGAGGATGAGTTTGGCGGGGTCGGTACGGTCGGGCAAGACCTGCTTGTCGCCGTTTTCGTCCAAGATGGGTTCCCCGTTTTCGTCTGTGAGGACATCTTCTATATAAAAGGTCGCGGGGACATAACTCAGATAGTAGAGGTATTTATCGCTCCGCTTGAGAAGATCGCCCTCCACAACGCCTCGAACTTGGTTGTTCGTCACTTCCTCGTAATGCTCGGAGTCCGAGGTGGACGGGTCCTCTTCGACGATAATTCCGTCCGAGGGGGGCGCCTCTAAATCGACATCTGGCGCGGCGAAGCCACCGCCGAAGCTGTCGAAGATGGGATCGAGCACCAACTCCGCGAGTTTCATTAAATTGTTTGTTTTGCGGGGCTTGGAGCAGTTGAGGGAGCCGATCTCGTCCATGAGGGCGTAATATTCGCTCCCTGCATAGGCGGAAATGTCGTACCCGCCGACGGTGTAGGGGACAAAGAGGGTCAAATTGAGCGCCAGAATGAACGCCGCCGCGGCGGAGAGGGAGGAGATGAGTACGATTCTGCGCTTCTTTCTCCGCTTTTTCTCCGCGTCCGCCTTTTCGAGAATTTTATCCACCCGTCTGTCGTAATTGTCATAGGTCATCATAGCCGATACCTTCCTTTAAGAGAATTTCTTTGAGGGCGGCCTTTGCCCTCGAGAGGAGGTTATACACCTTTTTGCGGCTTTTTCCCGTCATCTCGCAGATCTCGGCGATCTTGTAGCCGTCGAAATAGGAGAAGTAGAGGACGTCTCGGTAGTCCTTGGGCAACTTTTGAAGGCACTTGAACACCTGCCTGTCCCGCATACGGTTGACTGCGGTGCGCTCCGCGTCCTCGCGGACGAGGGTGTTCTCATAGCCCGAAAGGGAGAGCTCTTTATGCCGTTTGGAGCGCAAAAAGTCGAGACACTTATTCTTGGCGATTTTATAAAGATATGCCTTAAATTGAAGGATGTCGGGAAGCCGTTTGCGCTTTACAATGAGCGCGGCGAAGGACTCCTCCATGATGTCCTCGGCGGTAGCATAGTCGCGCACATAGAGATAGGCGTATTGGGTAAGCCCGTCGCTGTATGTACGCACAAGTTCCTCGAGCGCATGGGGGTCGCCTTGCAGATAGCGGTGGTAGCTACTTGCACCGTTGTCTGTCATCGTGCACCTCCTACACCAATAAGACGAGTGAAACTTAAAAATTACTCATCAAAATTATAAACTTTCGGAAAATTTTTGTCAAGACGGGGCTCCTCCTTACGAGGGGGCAAGAGGAACCCCCTCCATCGGAGGGGGATTAAGGGGGTGGGAACACACTCGCCCGCCCTCGCGCCAGCGGAGGAGGGGTAACCCCTTGGCGCCCCTCATAGGGGAGCTGTCGCGCCCCGCGCGACTGAGGGGTTAAAACCCTTTCCCCCTCGCTTCGCTCGGGTACTGTCTCATGCGGGTGGAATCCCGCATTCGGTCACCGTTCGCGTGGATAATGCGCTCACTCCTGTCGCATTGCGTCAACAGTTATCAACTGTTGGCAGTATGCAATGCTCCACCTAAAAGGGACAGCAAGGGGGTGGGCACCATTCCAAATCACGTCATGTTGAGCGAAGTCGAAACATCTCTACCTTATTTCTCAAATTGTCATTTCGAACTTGTCGAGAAATCTCTACCGCATTTTAATAAAGACGAGATTTCTCCACGCGCTTCGCTTGGTCGAAATGACAATTTAGGAATGCGCGGATACTAAGGCTCCTCCTCAGGAGGAGCTGTCACGAAGTGACTGAGGTGGTGAATATTGGTGCATGTTTAGAACGAAGGACACCACCCCCCTACCCCCCCTCCTGAGGAGGGGGCAAGAAAGCGAAACCTTCACGGAGGGGGCAAGAGGAACCCCCTCCACCGGAGGGGGATTAAGGGGGTGGGCGCTCTCGTTCTTCTTTCGCAAAAAAGGGAAAAAACCGAAGTCCGCTCGAACGCTTGCCAAGTTGGGACGTTTATGCTATAATGCCTTCGGTATGAAGGTGTTTGCGGTGAGCGATCTGCACCTCTCGGGGCTCATGGATAAACCCATGGACGTGTTCGGACCGGGCTGGGAGGGGCATTTCGAAAAAATCAAAGCCGATTGGGAGAAGAAAGTCTCCGACGAGGACATTGTGCTCATCGGAGGGGATACCTCGTGGGGAATGTACCTCGAGGAGGGGGCTTTCGACCTAAAATCACTCGCTCCCTTGAAGGGGCAGAAAGTGTTCGTCCGCGGCAATCACGACTTTTGGTGGAACGCCATCTCCCACGTGCGCGCCTCCGCCCCCGACGACACCTTCCACTTCTTGCAGAACGACTGCATTAAACTCGGCAAATACGTCATCGCGGGTTCGCGCGGGTGGACGTGCCCCGCAAGTCCCGACTTCACCGAGCACGACATGGCGCTCTACCTCCGCGAGGGGGAGCGGTTCAAACTCGCCTTCAAGGAAGTACAAAAAGTGAAAAAGGAGGGGGACGTACTCATCGCGCTCATTCACTATCCCCCCTTCGGGGCGAAGCTCGAGGACACCGTGTTCACCCGCCTCTTTGAGGAGAACGGGGTGAATACCGTCGTGTTCGGGCACCTGCACGGTGCGGGGTATTTCCCGTTGAAGTGCGAAAAGAACGGCATCACCTACTATTTGACCTCTTGCGACAAACTGCATTTCACTTTGACTGAAATTCAATAAAACGGGAGAAACACCTTGAACAGAAAAGATCTATTGGGGCTATACGACCTCTCGGCGGAGGAGATCGGGGAAATTCTCGACTTGGGGCTTACCTTCAAAGCCTCCTTAAAGAGGGGAGAAAAGCAATTCTCCGCGCTTTGCGGCAAGTCGGTCGTCATTCTCTTCTATGAGAACAGCACCCGCACCCGCACGAGTTTCGAACTCGCGGCAAAGTATCTGGGGGCGGAGACCGTCAACATCTCGGTGGCGACCTCCTCCGTGCAGAAGGGGGAGACCCTCATCGACACGGGCAAGACCCTCGACGCGATGAAAAACGACGTCATCGTCATCCGTCACCCCATGGGCGGCGCGCCCAAACTGCTTGCCGAGACGGTGAAGGCGCACGTCATAAACGGCGGCGACGGCATTCACGAGCACCCCACGCAGGCCCTTCTCGATATGCTTACCTTAAAGGAACATCTCGGCGATATCAAAGGGTTGAAGGTCGCCATTTTGGGGGACATCCGCCACTCCCGCGTTGCAAAGAGCAACCTATACGGGTTGAAAAAACTCGGCGCGGAGGTAAGGCTGTTCGCGCCCAAAACGCTCATGCCCGAGGGGCTGGAGCGGGAGGGAGCCGTTCTCTGCTCTTCCCGCGAGGAGGCGGTGGAAGGAGTTGACGCCGTGATGGGGCTTCGCATTCAACTCGAACGGCAGAAGGCGGGCAATTTCCCCTCCCTCGGCGAGTATGCAAAATATTACGGCGTGGACGAAAAAGTGTTGTCGCTTGCGAAAAAGGGCGCGCTCGTTCTGCACCCGGGCCCCGTCAACAGGGGGGTGGAACTTACGAGCGGCGTCATAGACGGGGCGCAGAGCCATATCGAAGATCAGGTCCTCTCGGGCCTCTCGGTGCGCATGGCGGTGCTGTCCCTTCTTGCGGGAGGTAGCGTATGATCTTCAAAAATGCCCAGGTGGTGTTAAAAGACGGGGTCGTCCGCGCGGACGTCACCGTAGAAAACGGAAAAATTTCCGCGATCGGAACGGCGGGCGAGGGAGACTTTATCGACTGCACGGGGTACACCGTTTTCCCCGGGCTCATCGACATGCACGTCCACCTGCGCGAGCCGGGTTTTGAAAGGAAAGAGGACATTTTAAGCGGGAGCCGCGCCGCCGTCAAGGGCGGGTTCACGCAAATCTGCTGTATGCCCAATACGAACCCCGTCGTCGATAACAAGGTGGTCGTCACCTATATCAAGGCGCGGGCGAAAGAGGTCGGGCTGTGCAAAGTGCACCCCATCGGCGCCATCACCAAGGGGCAGAAGGGGGAGGAACTCTCCGCGATCGGCGGCATGAAGGCGGCGGGGATCGTCGCCCTCTCCGAGGACGGAAAGAGCGTTGCGGATACCAAACTCATGGCAAACGCCATGCTGTATGCAAGCGATTTCGGCTTGAAGTGCCTCTGCCACTGCGAGGACGCTTCCCTTGCAAGCGGCGGGGTCGTCAACGAGGGGTACAATGCAACGGTCGCGGGGCTCAAGGGGAGCCTTCGCGCCGCGGAGGACATCATTATCGCCCGCGAACTCTGCCTTGCCGAGAGCCTTCATCTGCCCGTGCACATCTGCCATGTGTCCACTTATAGCGGCGTGCAGCTTATACGCGAAGCAAAGGCAAGGGGGGTGAAGGTCACCGCCGAGACCTGCCCGCACTACTTTACCTTGACCGACGACGTCATCCGAACGTTCGACACCAATACAAAGGTCAACCCGCCCCTTCGGGAGGAGAGGGACCGCCTTGCAATTATCGAGGGGCTCAAGGACGGCACGCTTGACTGCATCGTCACCGACCACGCCCCCCACCACGAGGACGACAAGCGGGTGGAGTACGACCTCGCCGCCTTCGGCATCAGCGGCCTTGAGACGAGTTTCGCCCTCTCCTACACCCAACTCGTCAAGACGGGGGCGCTTACGCTTTCGGAGCTTGCCGAGAAGATGAGCGAAAACCCCGCGCGAATTCTGAGTTTAGAGGGCGGGGAACTCAAAGTCGGCGCGCCCGCAGATTTGACCGTCGTCGACCTCAACCAAAAGTGGAAGGTTGACCCCGCCGAGTTTGTCAGCAAGGGCAAGAACACCCCCTTCGGCGGGAGAGAAGTGTTCGGCAAAGTCATTTATACCGTCGTGGACGGCGACGTGAAATATTCGCTTGCAGGGGGGAACAAGGCATGATCGTGGACGCCCTCATCGAAAAAATCATAGAGACCCAAAACCCCACCTGCGTGGGGCTGGACACCGCATTTGACTATCTCCCCGAAGAAATGCAACATGTTTCGGGCGGGGAGGGCATGGCGGAGGCCGTCTTTGAATTCAATAAAAAAATTATCGACGCGGTGTACGACATCGTCCCCGCCGTCAAGGTGCAGGTGGCTTACTATGAGGCGCTCGGCTTTCACGGGCTTTCCTGCTTTGCAAAAACCTGCCGCTATGCAAAGGAGAGGGGGCTTATCGTCATCGCGGACGCAAAGCGGAACGACATCGGCGCGACGGCGGCGCAGTACGCAAAGGCGTTCTTGGGCGAAGGAGATATGGCCTGCGACCTTCTCACCGTCAACGGCTATCTCGGCACGGACGGCGTCGCTCCCTTTATCGAGGAATGCGAAAAGAAGGATAGGGGCATCTTCGTCCTTGTCAAAACGAGCAACCCCTCCTCGGGCGAACTGCAAAACCTGCGCCTTCAAGACGGGCGCACCGTGTATGAGTGCATGGGGGACATGGTTTCGAAGTGGGGAGAGGGCAGTTGCGGCAAATACGGCTATTCGCGCGTGGGCGCGGTGGTCGGGGCGACCTATCCTCAGGAGGCGAAAATTCTGCGCGCCCGCCTTCCTCATACCTTCTTTCTCATCCCCGGTTACGGCGCGCAGGGCGGGAATGCCGAAATGCTCAAAAACTGCTTCTTAGAAGGAGGCATGGGCGGCATTGTCAACAACTCCCGCGGGATCCTCTGCGCCTACAAAAAGCGGGGCGGAACTTACTTCGAAGCGGCGCGGGCGGCGGCGCTCGACATGCGGGCGGACCTAAAGTCCGTCTTGGGGGAAATATGCGCGAATTGACCGCAACCGTACTCGAAAATAAGAAGATCGCCGAGGACGTCTTTTCTCTTACCTTCGGCGCGGAGGAGACGCCCCCCGTGCGGGCGGGGCAGTTTGCCATGGTCGGCGTGGAGGGCTTTCCCCTTCGCCGTCCCCTTGCCGTCTGCAAGGCGGAGGGGGAGCGCGTCACCGTCTGTTACCGTATCAAGGGAGAGGGGACGCGGCGGCTGGCTTCCGGCTATTCTCGCGGCGAGAAGATTTCCGTCCTCCTTCCTCTCGGCAACGGCTTTTTTGTCACCGAAAAGGAGAAACGGGTCGCCGTTGTCGGCGGCGGCGTGGGCGTCTTCCCCCTCATCTCCGCCATCCGCGAATACGCCGAGACCAAGGAAATTTACGCCTATATGGGCTTCCGCAACAGGGCGGCTCTTTGTATGCAATATGAAATGCAGCGGGCAAAGGAACTCGTCATCGCAACGGACGACGGGTCGGTCGGCTACCGCGGCACGGCAGTGCAGGCGTTTATGGAGAACATCGACAGGGTGAAGCCCGACGTCATTCTCTCCTGCGGTCCCACTCCCATGCTCCGTGCCCTCAAAAGCGCGGTGGCGGGGCGGAATATCCCCACCTTCGTCTCTTTGGAGGAGCGCATGGGGTGCGGCGTGGGGGCGTGTCTCGTGTGCGTGTGCAACCTGACAAATGGAGAACATGCCCGCGTCTGCAAGGACGGCCCCGTGTTCGAGATCGGCGAGGTGAATTTATGAGCGATCTTCGGGTAAATTTGTGCGGCGTGGAACTCAAAAACCCCGTCATTCCCGCCTCGGGCACCTTTGGGTTCGGACGGGAATTTGACGAACTGTATGATATTTCCGTTCTCGGCGCGGTGTGCACCAAGGGTTTGACGCTCGAGCCCCGCCTCGGCAACCCCGTTCCCCGCATTGCGGAGAGCCGTGGGGTCATTCTCAACGCCGTGGGCCTGCAAAACCCCGGCGTCGAACACTTCATCGAGAACGACCTTTCTTGGCTTAGAAGGAAAACCCGCGTTATCGCAAACGTCGCGGGACGGGAGACGGAGGAGTACGGAACGATCTGCGCGCGGCTCGACGGGCTGGTCGATTTTGTCGAACTCAACATCTCCTGCCCCAACGTCAAGTGCGGGGGAATGGCGCTCGGCGTCAGACCCGAAAACGTCGAAAACGTCACACGTATTGCAAAAAACGCCCTAAAACGCACCCCCCTCCTTGTCAAACTCTCTCCCAATGTGGAGAGCATTGCCGAGAACGCGCGGGCGGCGGAGAGAGGCGGCGCGGACGGCATTTCCCTCGTCAATACCTTCACGGGCATGGTCATCGACATCGAAAAGCGGCGTCCCCTTCTTGCGAACAACACGGGCGGCGTCTCGGGCGCGGGGATCAAACCCATCGCCGTCAGAATGGTGTATGAGGCCGCCCACGCGGTGAATATCCCCGTCGTCGGCATGGGAGGGATCGTTTGCGCCGAAGACGCGATCGAATTTTTGATGGCGGGCGCGACCGCCGTCGAGGTGGGCACGCAGAACTTTACCGACGCCCTTGCCTGCCCCAAAATCATAGACGGTTTGCAAAAATGGTGCGATTTTCGCGGCGTGGAGCGCATTTCCGACCTTATCGGCGCGGTAAAATTGAACGGTTGAGGAGCGTTATGTTAAATTACAAACAGCGGTTTATCCAATTCATGGTGGAAAGCGGGGTGCTTCTTTTCGGGGACTTCACCTTAAAGAGCGGAAGAAAGGCGCCCTATTTCATCAATACGGGAAAGTACGGCACGGGGAGCGCCATCGCCCAACTCGGGGAATATTACGCCGAGTGCTATCTTGCGCACGGAATCAAGGCGGATACCCTCGTGGGGCCCGCCTATAAGGGGATCCCGCTCGCCGTCTCCACCGCGGCGGCGCTTGCGCGCAACCACGGCGTGGACGTGGGCTTTTGCTTCGACAGGAAGGAGGCAAAGGACCACGGCGAGGGCGGTCTGTTTGTGGGACAGCCCCTTAGAGGCGGCGACAGCGTCTGCATTATCGAGGACGTCATGACTTCGGGCAAGGCGTTCCGCGAAATTCTGCCCAAACTCGGACAGGAGGCCAAGGTCAACATCGCCGCCATGATCATCTCCGTCGACCGGCAGGAGAAGGGAACGGGAGAAAAGTCCGCCGTCGAGGAAGTGTTCGAAACTTACGGCATTCCCGTCTATGCCATCGTCACCGCCGAGGACATTATTCAAGCTATTGAGGATGGGATCATCGGGGGAAGAGAATACCTTTCCGCGATGAAGGAATACCGCGCCCGTTACGGCGCATAGAGCCCGCAAGCCTCATTGGGTAAGGGTATTTGCGGTAAGTTCCAACAGTTTGTTGTTCTCCCGCGCCCGCTTCAAGGTGGCGGGCGTCACCGTCTCGCCGCACACGGCGACCCCCTCCACGGGCTTTTTCACCTGCTTTCCGAGCACGCCGAACCCATCTTGCCCGGGCGTCTCAACGTCCGCGTTTTTCTCCTTTTTGCCGACCCGTATTGCGTTTTGCGCAGTGCGGGCGGTTTTTTTCTCCCTTTGGGAGGGGAGAGTTGCGATCACGGCGTCGCCTAAGGAGAGGCGGGAAAGAGGGAGGGTCTGTTCGCTCCCGTTCCACACCGAGAGCGCGCCCTCCGTGTCGAAGCGGCTGCACCGCCCCAAAAAGCGTCCCGCGCGGTCGAATACCGCCTTCCCAACGGGCGAGGGGAGCCCAGAAGGAGACTTGAGACGGGCCTTTCCCACATACACTCCCTCGTCGGAGAATACGAGTTCCTTGGCGGGCAGAATAAATTCCTCCTCTTCGCCGTCCACGCAGACGAGACAGGCAAGTTCGCTCAAATTTTTGCATACGTATGCGCATTTCACATACCCGAGCGGCTTTCCCTCGCGGGAGAGGACGGGTTTTCCGGGGAGCAAAGAAAGTTCCATAACATTACCTCCGCCGCTATGCTATGCGCCGCTTTTTTGCCGCTGCTCTCCGTTTTTTGTACATTTCGGCGGTATTTTGTCGGATGCGGCGTTGCAAGTCATACAAAAAAAGAAAAATTTACCAAAAGAATCTTGACGGACAAAAAAAAGTGTGTTAGAATGTTAGCGTGAAAATAGGCGTCTCGGAAAGGGAAGCCATATCGGAGGATTTTTTATTATGGCAAATGTAAGAGTTGCAATCAACGGATTCGGCCGCATCGGCCGCCTCGCGTTCCGCCAGATGTTCGGCGCGGAAGGGTATGAGATCGTCGCCATCAACGACCTTACCAGCCCCACCATGCTCGCACACCTTTTGAAGTATGACTCCGCACAGGGCAGATATGAACATGCGGACACCGTCTCGGCGGACGACGAAGCGGGCACCATCACCGTATGCGGCAAGACCATCACCATCTACAAAGAAAAGGATGCGGTCAACCTTCCCTGGAAGGAGATTGGGGTAGACGTCGTGCTCGAGTGTACGGGCTTCTACTGCTCCAAAGAGAAGAGCCAGGCGCACATCGACGCAGGCGCAAAGAAGGTCGTCATCTCCGCTCCCGCGGGAAACGATCTTCCCACCATCGTCTATGGCGTCAACGAGAAGAAGCTCACCGCGGCAGACACCATCATCTCCGCGGCTTCCTGCACCACCAACTGCCTCGCACCCATGGCCTATACGCTCAATAACGCATATCCCATCGTCAGCGGTATCATGACCACCGTCCACGCCTTCACGGGCGACCAGATGGTGCTCGACGGACCTCATAGAAAGGGCGATTTGAGAAGAGCGCGCGCCGCCGCAGTCAACATCGTTCCCAACTCCACGGGCGCCGCAAAGGCGATCGGTCTCGTCATTCCCGAACTCAAAGGAAAGCTCATCGGCTCCGCACAGCGCGTTCCCGTTCCCACCGGCTCCACCACGATCTTGGTCGCAGTCGTCAAGGGTAAGGACGTCACGAAAGAGAGCATCAACGCCGCTATGAAGGCCGCCGCTTCCGCTTCCTTCGGCTACACCGAAGAGCAACTCGTCTCCTCCGACATCATCGGCGAGACCCACGGCTCCATTTTCGACGCCACCCAGACGATGGTCACCAAGATCGACGACGACACCTATCAGGTCCAGGTCGTCGCTTGGTACGACAACGAGAACTCCTACACCTCGCAGATGGTCCGCACCATCAAGTATTTCGCCGAGTTGTAATCTTTCGTTGAATTTTTGAATAACGAGCGCCTTCCCCTCGGAAGGCGCTTATTTTGTATGCGAGAACGACCCTACAGAACCCCCTCCATTGGAGGGGGATTAAGGGGGTGGGCAATTCCTTAAATCACGTCATGTTGAGCGTAGTCGCCCCGCGCGCAGTTCTGATTCTCTAAGCGCGGCACGAGCGAAGCGAAGTTAACATGTCCTTGTTATAATGCGGACACCCTTCGACAAGCTCAGGGTGACGTATTTTAGAACAGTGCGGGGCAGGGTGACGTGATTAGAATAGATGGCGGGGCAGGGTGACGTATTTTAGAATCCACCGTCTCGCGTCATTCCGAGCCGTAAAGGGAATAACGAAGTCCGACACGGAAAGTCTCCGAGGGAATCTTGTTACGTCCAGGTTCGCTTAAAACCACACCCAAACGTACCAAGATGCCTTCGCGGACTTGCTAAAACGGACTGCGTACTTAAAATTCGGCTCAGCATGACGCGAGCAATAGCACGATAGAACAGTGCGGGGCAGGGTGACGTGATTAGAACAATGCGGGCGGGGCGCTTCGTAAAAGAAGCGCCCCGCCCGCATAAAAATTCAATAATCTTCTTTCAAACCGAGCAAAAAGTCGGCGCTCACGTCAAAAAACCGCGCGAGCTTATAAATCACTTCCGCCGAAGGGATCTGTTTGCCCGTTTCCCAATAACTGATAGAGGCGTTGCTCAAACCGAGCCCTTTTGCAAGAGCGTTTTGTCCGATGTTTTTTTCCTTGCGCAACTCCTTCAAACGTTCCGCAAACAGCGTCCTGCTAAACTCCTCCATAAAAATCATTCTAATAATAATTAGTGTTTTTACTTGACTTCTAATTATTATTAGAATATAATCAATTTATACGGAGGAATTTCTCATGAAGAAAGTTTTGGTAGTGTTTTTGGCAATTATAACAACTCTGTGCATGGCGTTTGGTTTTGCAGGGTGTAGCCTTTCCGATGCCTTTGGAGGCAAAGAAAGCGGAAAAACAGACCCGCCCGTCGTTGACCCGAGCGGCGACGACAAAGAGCAGGATGGTGAGCAAAAGCCAGACGGTGAACAAGGCGGATCGGAACAGACAGAAAAACCAAAGCCCTCTTTACCGGAAGAGGGTTATTCCGAAAACGGGCTCTATTTTTATTTACTCTCCGGCGGCGAGAGCTACGCTGTTTCAAGAGGAAAATTTAACGGGTCTAACCTTGTAATTCCCGAAAAGTTTAATGGCGCGCCCGTGACCTCGATTGGTTATGAGGCGTTTGAATATTGCTCCGGGTTGACTTCGGTTACCATTCCCGACAGTGTGACCTTAATTGACTACTATGCATTCCAGTATTGTAGCGGGTTGACTTCGGTTACCATTCCCGACAGTGCGACGATTGGAGTTGGTGCGTTCTTGCATTGTAGCGGGTTGACTTCTGTAAACTTGATTTATGGACAGTAAATAGGTTTTATCCGTTTTTCGCTTTTGGTTTATCAATCAGTTTGTAGTAGATATGGATTTCTCTCGGAGTTTTTTTATCTTTCGGCACACAGCCCACCGTGATATATTCGATGAGTTCCATTGCCGCCGTACGATCCAATTCTGTCATGTCCACATACTTCTTCAACCTTCGGATAAACTCGTCAACGTCTGCCGTCGCCTGTTTCGCCCGATTTTCAATGTCGTCCATTTCTTCAATCTGTTTTTGTAGCGACGACTTTTCCCGCTGATACTTCTGCAAAAGTTCTATGCACACTTCTTCGGGGATGCGTTTCATAACTCTGTCCTCATAAATAGAGGAAATGAGTTCAGAAAGTTCCTCAATGCGCCGTTCTTTTGCTTTGCGCGTTTTACCGTCTGCATTTGCCTGTTGGGTCAAGTACTGCGTTTTGCGCCTCATGAACGCTTCCCGTGCCGACCGCTCGTCTTTGATGACAAGTTCTGCCTTTGAGCGGATGTCCTGCAAAACAATTTCGTTCAGAATGGATTCCTTGATTGCCTTGCTGTGACAGTTCTCCTTGCCTCTGCTCAAAAACTCCGAGCAATTAAAGATAGCGGCGCGCTCTCCCGTGTTTACACCCTTTCGGATGATGGAATACCACATGATGCGGTGCTTTGCTCCGCATTCGGGACAATAGACCAATCCCGACAACGGTTTGACCTCGCCCTGTTTGGTTTTCTTTCCGTGGCTCACGGAAGCGTCAATCTCGCGGCATCTATCCCATAACTCGCGGCTGACGATAGCCTCATGTGTATTTTCCACGACGATCCAATCTTTTTCGGGGCGTTTGACGACTTTCTTGTTCTTGTAAGATACTGTCGTCGTCCGCTGTTGTGCGAGGTTGCCGATGTAGACGGGGTTAGAAAGCATTTCCTTGACGTATTCTGCGCTCCAACCGTGTCTGTTGGGATTGACGGGGGGAACGCCGAACCGTTTTTCCCTCCGCTCAGACGGCGTGGGGATCCCGCTTTTCGTAAGTGCCGTTGCAATGTGCTTTTTCCCCATGCCTGCGGCTCTCATCTCGAAAATTCGTCTCACGACGGGTGCGGTCTCTTCGTCCACGATAAGAGGAATGCCGTCCGACCCTTTCAGATAGCCGTAGGGGATATAGGTAGCTTTGAATTGCCCCGCCTTTGCTTTGGCAACGAACACGGCGCGGATTTTCTTGCTCGTACTTGCCGAATGCCACTCATTGAATACGTTGACAATCGGCATCATATCCATGCCCGTGCTGTTCCTGTCTCCCGTATCCACATTATCATTCAGAGCGATAAAGCGGATCCCGAACGCGGGGAAGATATAATCGACAAATTCTCCGACTTGGATATAATTTCTGCCGAAACGGGAGAGGTCTTTTACGATAATCGTATTGATCCTTCCGATTTTCGCGTCCTCTAACAACCTCTGCACGTCGGGGCGGTCGAAGTTCGTTCCCGACCAACCGTCGTCTATGTACTCATCGACAATTTCCCACCCGCGCTCTTGCGCGTACTTTTCAAGTATCATCTTTTGATTTTCGATGGATACCGATTCGCCCTCGCGTTCGTCCTCTTGGCTCAAACGCATATACAGCCCAACTTGATTATTTAATTGTTCTTGCTTTGATTTCATTTCTTTTACTCCTCTGAATCAAAGCAGCCAAATTCAATGTACCGTCATTATAGCACGATACACCGAATTTGGCAATGCTTTGGTTGATAATTTAAGAACAGTTATTTGCTGTTCGTTGTTCGGTTACGCCTTTCGGCGGGTCATAAGCCCATGTCCTTCAACACGCGGTTCACGGCAATACGCTGTAACACCTCGTTTACATCTTTATCCCCCGTGTAATGGCTTGTGACTACATATTTTTTCCCTCTAATCACATATTCTCTCTGACTTGTGGGCGCGTCTGCGAACGTTTCCCGCAATTGCTCCAATGACTTCTTCGTAATTTTCCCTCCGATTTTTTCTTGATTTTAGGTTTTAGGTTTTTCCATATTAAAATCCTCCGCGATCCTATGCGCGTGATACTTCCCGCCTGTGGCAGGCGTGATATAGGCGCAGTTCGTTCTTTCAATCCCGATATATCTCTCTCTTCCGTTTTTCTCGACGGGACACCTGTATCCCTGCGCCGTTGTGTTTGTCTCCGATAAGGCGAGACGACCTTTATCCGCTCCACCCCTGCGTGGACTTGCGCGGGGGAGAGCGAAGCGGTTAGGTGATAAGCAGAAAGGCGAGGATCACCGTCTGCACGAGCAGAAGCGCGGGGGTAGCCCAAAAGAGAATTTTTCGGAACAGCCCCTGCGTCTGAAACTCCCTGCGCTGTTTGGAGAGTTCCTCGGCGCACGCCGAAAGTTCTTTCTTCGCTTCCCGCGTGGATTCGTCTATCTGCTCCCTTACATATCCCGTGGCTTCACTTGCTACTGCCCGCGCCGCCGCGCTTATTTCCTTGCCGACCTGCTCCTTGAACGTCCTTTCGCTCTCCGTGATTTGCCGAATTTCCCGTATCGCTCGGTTTGTGTTCGACTCCAACTGCGCCTCGTGCCAATCGTTGCTCTCTTTCACGCTCTCCACTTGCGTAGTCAAGTCCGCGACGAGCGTATTCTGCTGTTGTATCAATTTGTTGCAGTTCTCGTTGGATATCATCAAGGCTTCTTTCAAGAGGCTGTTTTCCAAGTCCGCTTTCTTTTCCTTGTTCATCTCCTGTATCTGAACGAGTGGTTGAGGGGTTTCCCCTGTGTTGACGTTTGGCAATGACAAAATCTATCTCCTTTTTCGTATAATTTTCTCCGAGTTTCAGCCCTCGGATGGCTTTCTTCTTTTCGGGGTGCAGGAAAGAGTATTCCGTCTTGCTTCGGGTGACTTCCACGCCGTAGAGTTTCAGATGAGCGATAAACTCCTCTTGCGTGGTGGCTACTTGCTTCGCTTCCTCGATAACTTCCCGTAAATCTTCTTTCCAACTTGTCCCGCCTTTGAGAATGATGTGTTGTTCCGCGCTCGTCCGCTTGTTCCTCGGTTTCTTCCGAAAATCAAGCTCGCTGAATCCCATTTCCTTTCCGAGCCGATTTGCCTCGTCCTTCATTGCCGTGTACTGCCGCGGGCTTATCCGCAGTTTCTTCCCTGTCAAGGGGTGAACGGCATTGACGATGATATGGCTATGTACGGTCTTGGTGTCGGTGTGGGTAGCGATGACGCATTCACAGTCGGGAAACAGCCGCGCCGCCAACTCCTCGGCATAGATGTGCGCATACTGTGGCGATACATTGTCTTTCCGATCGCAAGACAATTTGAAGTGATAATATTTTCTCTCCTCATACTTCTTGCCCTTGCCATAGAGCCGCGCCGTCTGCTCGAATTGCTCGGCGTAATCTTCATCCTCGAATAAGTTCCTCACACTCACGAACGCCGCCTTATCTTCTCTCGTGATATAGGCGATCGCCTTGTGCGGCGTACTCTTGCTTTCCTTGCATTTCAAAAGCGGCATCAGCTTCCCCCAATGGCGGCAAGCAACTTCCGATACGTTTCCTTGCATAAGTCCACGCAGGAGAGAAGTTCCCGCTCCGTCGCCTTGCCGAAGTAATTGTTCTTGACGGCTTGGTTGAGATTGTTCCCTTGCCGTTTCAATTCCGACAAAATCTCCGCGCCGCTGTCGATATTCACGACGGGCTTTTCGGTGATGCTCTGCACGATGAAATCCGTCATGGTCTTGCCGCTCGCTTTCAGCTTCGCATCAATCAGCTTTTTCTCCCGTTCGCTCGCTCGGAACGTGTAGGCATAGGGTCTTGTTCTTCTTTCTTCCAATGTTTCCTCCTTGTTCTTTGTTCTTCCGCCCCCAAGGGGTATTAGGGGAATGGAGTTCCCCTAACGAGGCGAGCGTTCCGCTCGGCATTTGGCAAGCCAAATGCGTACCTCGCCATACGCAGAACGAAGTCTGCGCCTATGATTGCCCGCTC
>CANRHB010000010.1 GCA_947630325.1 uncultured Clostridia bacterium | reverse complement strand
ATCCACACCTGTCCGCCACGCTTGATGAAACGGGTCATGGCGATACGGGCTGCCTCGATCTGGTTGGACTTGATCCTTCCCGCCTCTTCGGCGACGAGACCGTAATCTCCGTAAGCCACGAAATTGCCCTTATGCGCCGCGCCCTTCAAGGAGCCGCGGTGCTGTTTTCTTCTCTTTACTCTCTTCGGAATTAACATTACTTGTTGCCTCCTTCCTTCTTAGCGGCCTTCAGCACTTCTCCCTTGTAGATCCAGCACTTCACGCCGATCATGCCGAACGTGGTGTGCGCCTCCGCGAACCCGTAATCGATGTCCGCGCGGAGGGTTTGAAGGGGAATACTGCCGTCGTGGTAATGTTCGCTGCCCGCGATCTCGCGTCCGTCCAGACGGCCCGAGACCTGCATCTTGACGCCCTTCACGCCGGCGCGCATCGTTCTGCCGATCGCCTGCTTGATGGCTCTTCTGAACGCAACGCGCTTCTCGAGCTGGGCGGCAACGCCCTCCGCAACGAGCTGTGCGTCCGCGTCGGGCTTGCGCACTTCGGTAACGTTGATGCTGACCTGCTTGCCCTTGGTAAGTTTTGCAAGATCCTTCTTGATGACCTCGATCTCCGAGCCCGCCTTGCCGATGAGCACGCCGGGGCGGCCCGTGTGGATGGTGACGACGATCCTGCCTGCCGCTCTCTCGATGAGGATGCGGGAGATCGCCGCGCCGTAATACTTCTTCTTGATGAAGGTGCGGATGGTATGGTCTTCCTTGAGGTAGGCGCTGAACTCCTTCTTGTCGGCATACCACTGCGTATCCCAACCCTTGATGACGCCGACTCTCAAACCGTGAGGATTAACTTTCTGTCCCATGTCAAATATCTCCTTCCGCTTTCTTTACGTCAAGAATGACCGTGATGTGGCTCGTTCTCTTGAGGATCGCATGTCCTCTGCCCTTGGAAACGGGCTGCATACGCTTGAGGCTCGTGCCGCCGTTTGCGAAGCACTCCGCAACAATGAGGTCGCCTCTGTCCATTCCCTGGTTGTGCTCGGCGTTTGCGACCGCGCTCATGAGCACCTTGAGGGTGGGAGCCGCGCCGCCGTTGGGCATGTGCTCCAGGATCGCCTTTGCCTCCGCAACGCTCTTGCCGCGGATGAGGTCGAGCACCGTTCTCACCTTGTAGGGAGAGATCCTGATATATTTTGCGACTGCATAGGGGCGCTTTTCCTTGATCTGGGCGACCCGCTCTGCCTTTTTCTTCATATTACCTGCCATTTCTCTTCTCCTTATTTCCCGGGCGATGTGGTCTTTGCCGTATGTCCCCTGAAGGTCCGCGTGGGAGCGAACTCACCGAGTTTGCAACCCACCATGTCCTCTGTGATATAGACAGGTACATGCTTTCTGCCGTCGTAAACGGCGATCGTGTGCCCTACCATCTGAGGGAAGATCGTCGATGCTCTCGACCATGTTTTGAGTACTTTCTTTTCGTTTGCCTCGTTCATCGCCTCGATCCGTGCAAGGAGTTTGGCTTCGACGTAAGGCCCTTTTTTAACGCTTCTCGACATTTCTTCTCCCTCCCTTAGTTGATTCTCTTCAAGATGAACTTGCTCGTCGGATTTTTCTTCTTTCTCGTCTTATAGCCGAGTGCGGGCTTGCCCCAAGGAGTTTCGGGACCCGCATGACCGACGGGAGACTTGCCTTCGCCGCCGCCGTGAGGGTGGTCGTTGGGGTTCATGACCGAACCGCGGACGGTGGGACGGACGCCGAGGTGACGGGTCTTGCCCGCTTTCCCGACGCGGATGATGTCATGTTCGAGGTTGCCGACCTGGCCGACCGTCGCCTTGCACTCCGCGGGGATGAGCCTCATCTCGCCCGAAGGCATCTTGATGGTGGCGTACTTCCCTTCGCAGGCCATGATCTGCGCGAAGATGCCCGCGCTTCTTGCGACCTGTCCGCCGCGTCCCGGTTTCATCTCGATGTTGTGCACCAGCGTGCCGACGGGGATGTTCTTGAGGGGAAGGTTGTTGCCGACCTTGATGTCCGCGTTCTCGCCGCTCATGACGGTGTCGCCGACGTTGAGCCCGACGGGAGCGAGGATGTAGCGCTTTTCGCCGTCCGCATAGACGAGGAGAGCGATGTTCGCGCTGCGGTTGGGGTCGTATTGAATGCTCTTGACTTTGGCGGGAATGTTGTCTTTATTCCGCTTGAAGTCGATGATACGGTATTTGCGCTTGTTGCCGCCGCCGATGTGGCGGACGGTGATGCGTCCTGCATTATTTCTGCCACCCGACTTTCTCTGGTCTTCGAGCAGAGCGCGCTCCGCTTTGTCGCCGGACAGCTCCGAATAATCGGGCACTGTCATAAAGCGGCGAGCGGCGGACGTGGGTTTATATCTCTTGACTGCCATTTCTCTTCTCCTCCCGGTTTACGACAACGAATTGAAATATTCGATGGGTTTACTGCTCTCTTTGAGCTGTACGATCGCCTTCTTGGTGACGGGCGTATAGCCTTGGTTCCTGCCCATTCTCTTGAGCTTGCCGCGCTGTGTCACGGTGTTCACGCTCTTGACCTGCACGCCGAACATCTGCTCGACGGCGATCTTGATCTGCGTCTTGTTCGCGCTCTTGAGCACGACGAAGGTATAGCGCTTATCGGCGATCCCGTCATAGCCCTTCTCGGTGAGCACGGGTTTTAAGATGATGTCCTCGGATGTCATACCGCATAAGCCTCCTCGAGTTTTTTCACCGAACCCGCGGTGAGGATCACAACGGCGTTCGCAACGATTTCGTAAGTGTTGATCTCTTCGACGGAGATGGTCGTAAGTCCCGCGAGGTTTCTCGCCGCGAGGATCACGTTCTCGTCCTGTTCGTCCATGACGACGACGGTGCGCTTTTCAAGGTGCAAAGCCTTTTGGAACGCCGCCATCTCCTTCGTCTTGGCTTCGCTGACTTTGAGCTCGTCCACAACGAGGAGTTCGCCGTCCGCCACTTTCTTGGAGAGAGCGGAAAGGAGGGCGCCCTTCTTCGCTTTGTCGTTCATCTTCTTGGAGAAGTCGCGGCTCTTGGGTGCGAACACCACGCCGCCCTTCGTCCATTGGGGAGCGCGGATGGAGCCCTGGCGCGCACGGCCTGTGCCCTTCTGTCTCCACGGCTTCACGCCGCCGCCGCGCACTTCGGTGCGGGTGAGGGTGCTCTTTGTGCCCTGGCGCTGGTTGGCAAGATAGGTGACGACCGCCTGATGAATGAGGGGTTCGTTATACTCCACGCCGAACACAGCGTCCGAAAGTTCGAGTTCGCCGACCTCGGCGCCTTTCATATTATAAACTTTCACGTTAGCCATTTCAATTCTCCTTCTGCTTTACGCTATTGGAAATGGTGACGACGCTACCTTTGGGTCCGGGGATCGCGCCCTTGATGAGGATCGCGTTCCGGGCCACGTCGACTCGCACGACTTCGAGGTTCTGGACGGTCACATTCTCAACGCCCCAATGTCCCGCGAGGTGCTTGTGCTTGAACACACGGGAGGGATCGCTGATCGAGCCCATGGAGCCGGGTTCCCTGTGTACGGGGCCGACGCCGTGCGTCTCTTTGAGGCGGTGCTGGTTCCATTTCTTGATGACGCCCGTAAAGCCGTGGCCCTTGCTGACGCCCGCGACGTCTACCTTGTCGCCTGCCGCAAAGACGTCCGCCTTCACGAGATCGCCCACCTTGTAGCCCTCCACTTTGTCGAGGCGGACCTCTTTGAGGACTTTGCAGGGTTTCACGCCCGCTTTCTTGAACTGCCCGAGTTCGGGCTTGCTCAGCGCCTTCTCGCTCGTCTCGTCAAAGCCGAGTTTGAGCGCCGTGTAGCCGTCGCTCTCCGCCGTCTTTACCTGAACGACGGGGCAGGGACCTGCTTCCACTACCGTGACGGGGATCATCTTCCCGTCCGGCGCAAAGATCTGCGTCATGCCTGCTTTGCGCCCGATGATTGCTTTATTCATGGATAAAGTTCACTCCTTAAAATTTTTATTTGCGAATACCGCTTTCTGCAGTATTTCAACTTCTTGCTTAGTTTAACTTGACTTTGATGTCCACGCCCGCGGGCAAATGGATGGAGTCGAGCAGTTTTGCGTTGGGGGAATAGATGTCGATGATGCGCTTGTGCGTCCTCATTTCGAACTGCTCGCGGGAGTCCTTATCCTTGTGCGGGCAACGGAGGATGGTGACGATCTCGCGCTCCGTGGGAAGCGGGATGGGACCCGAGATCTTCGCCCCGCCCTTCTGCATCGTTTCCACGATCCTGCTTGCCGCCTGGTCGACGAGCTCGTGATCGTAAGCCGACAATTTGATCCTGATTTTCTGACCTGCCATTTGTTCCTTTCTCCTTTTTTATACTAACTGTTTTTTGCTGACGTCAACTTTGCCGTGCGTATCGAGATTTTTGACAGTAAAAAACACCTTGTTGTTTTGCGGTGTTCTACGCAAAAGCCTCGGTTAGTCGCAGGAGTCGGGCTCCCACACTTGTCAACGGAAATTATCTGCCGGGGGGCTTTCGGACCCCGATTTTTCAGTAACTTCCCGTCTCAACCCTATACGCCACATTAACGTGCTTGATAATAATAACATAATATCAAGCCGACTGTCAAATGATTTTATGCGTATTTTCTAAATTTTTCCGTCGAATGGGCGGTATTCTTGTACTTTTTTTATGGAGCCGCCCTTGTTCCGATCCTTTCTCCGCACCTGACGCACGTCTCCATCCCCGCCGCCGTATTCAAAAAGAATTCCTCCTCGATCTCCGCCCTCCCCTTTTGGACGAGCAGGATGACGGTGGAGCCGCCGAACTCGAATCTCCCCTTCTCCTCTCCCCTCTTGAAAGAGGGTTTCTCCTCGTTGACGATACGTCCGACGAACGTCGCCCCCACCTCCACCTGTACGATGTCTCCGAAATTCTCGGTATGGAGCACGGTCCATTCGCGGCAGTTCTCGGTGAACACCCGCCGCTTTTCGAGCGCAACGGGCTGCACGGTGTAGAGTTTCCCCTTGATATATTTGCTCTCCCCCTTTGTCCCGCCGTCAAGAAAGTGATAGCGATGATAGTCCGTGACCGTGAGCCGCAGAACGATACAAAGCCCGCCGAGGTATTTTTCGGCGAGCTCCGCATTTTGCAGTAACGTCTCCGCGGTATAGTCGAACCCCTTCACGCGGAACGTCCCCTCCTCCGTCACGGGATAGACAGAGACGCGCGCGTCGCAGGGAGAGCAGAACGCCTCGGGGTCAAAATCGAACGGGCGCAGTTCTGGACGGACACGGCGGGTGAAAAAAGCGTTGAAACTATGATATTTTTCGGGGAGAAAGTCCCCCATGCCGATGTTGTGTCTTTTGATGAATCTCTTGATGCCGGGCTTGGAAAGGCGGCTATCGAAAAATTTTCCCGCGAGGCGGGACACCCACCGCGCGGAAAGGAGACGCAAAAAAGGCCTGCCGAAACGGCTATTATAGAGGAATTTCAAACTCCCCTGTGCCGACGGTTGCGGAAGGGCTTTTCTCATACCAACGGAACTCCGAATACAAATGTACGCACGAGCGCCAAAGCAGTTATGACCGCGGCGACCGCAAAAAACGTAAAGAGTAGCAACTTCGGCCCCGCCTTGATCATACGGAAACGAAAGACGAAAAAGAACGCCATCACCCCATAGCACAACGCCATGAAAATCGCAGTGAAGAGCGGAATATCCAACATCGTCGTAATGAGATAGGCAATGGGAAGCACGATAACGTCGATCGCAACGGGAAGCCCCTCAAAATATTTCCGTTTGCCTCCCTCTGCCGCCGCCCGTTCTTCCTCGGAGACGTTATAGTATCCAAGTCTGGCGAGCCCGCTTATGACAAAAATGCAATAGAGAATGATAAAATACCAGCTGTTGAGCCCCATCCCGAACCCGATACAGACGGGCGCGATGACAAAGGCGATGAGGTCGCTTAGCGAATCGATCTGCATCCCAAATTTTTTATCTTGTTCGGTGCGGTTTTTACGCGTGCCCGCCACCATTCCGTCGAAACTGTCGCAAAGCGCAGAAATGTAGAGACATATGCAACCCCAAAAGGGCGACAGCGTGATAGACAGGAAGATCCCAACGACGCCTGCCGCCGCAGAGAGGTAGGTGAGGATGACGCCGTAATGCCAAAAGCCCAAAAACGGCGATCTACTCTTGTTCTCCCGCTCCTTTTTCATCGGTACTTTCTCCGATTTCATTCGTATTCTCTCCTTCTTTGCCCTCTTCGGCAATCTTTTTGCCCATCTTCTTCACGAGATGCGCATGATAAACGAGGGTATAGACCCCGCTCAGAATCATACATAGATAATAAGAGATCACGCGGGTGATCATCATTGCCGCAAGAATGAACGCGTCCCCGAAGGCGATCCCGTAAATGTGCAGATACAAAAATTCGAAGGCGCCCACCCCGCCGGGGAGCGGAATGGAGTTGTAGCCCACGAGCACGAACGCCTGCAGGACGAACAGATCCCAAAAATTCGCCGAAGGAGCCGCCGCAAGGCAGACAAAACAGGAGATGAGCACGTGGCACACCCGTTGCAGAAGGTTGAACGAAAAGTTCGCCAGCGACATGAGCGGCTTTTCGCGGATGGCGCTTCGGCAATCTTTGAACTTTGCAACCTCCTCCGCAAGGCGGTTTCTCCACTTTTCGGGCTTTTTCACGATCTTCATCTTGTTGAGAAGAGAGATGATCCCGTTTCCGAGTTTCAAAACTGCCCTTCCGCAAAACATGCACGCCACGAAGAAGGAAAGCAAAAGGCTCTGCACCACAAACCCCAGCACGATGAGCAGTTGTGCAAACCAACTATCGAGCGCGCCGAAAAAGGTGGGACGGACGCAGAACGCCACGATCCCGATGACGATGATCGCCGTCGTATAGGCAATGAGATTGAAAACAAGCGCGAAGGACGCCTTGCCCGCGGCGATCCCGTCCTTCACCATATAGTAAGCGGAGGCGGGCTGTCCTCCCGAAGCGGAGGGAGTGATGGCCGAATAATAGATGTCCGCCGTGGAAAACACGATCGAGGAGCGCAGTTTGGGTTTTTCTCCGAGCCCGTGCAGGATGAAGTGGAGGCTCATGCCCTCGAACGTGACAAAGCCGATCATCGCCAAAAAGGCCGCCGCCATCCACCACGGATCGCATTTCCGCAAAAAGCCGAGAACAGTCTCGAAGTTGAGTTCACGGTTGCTCAAAACGAGCACCACGACCGTGATGCCGACAAGAATGACAAGAAAGAGGATATTCAAAAGTTGTCTCTTGATTTGCTTGTTCGGTTTTGTCATGCTTACCCTTTTATTATGATACGTCTATTATACCGTAACGGATTAGAAATGTCAAGAAGAAACACAAACATCCGCCCGTTACCAAATTTCCCCGAAAGGATGTAACCCGAACCCCCTCCAATGGAGGGGGCAGGCGGAACCCCCACTCAACAAAACCCCCTCCACGGGAGGGGGACTAAGGGGGTGGGCAAGGGGGAGCGAGGCAGAAGGGACCCATTAAACAAAAAAAGGAAGAGTGTCTTTCTCTTCCTCTCTGTTTATTACAATTTTCCCGCGGCGGCGAGGATGATGATGTAGATGACCGTAAGCGCCGCAAGCGTTGCGAGCATGGGGATCACCATCTTCTTCATCACTGCAAAAAAGGTGCGCGCCTGTTCCTTGAAGGTCGCCTTCTGCCGCGGCGTCTTTTCCCTCCGCGTGCCGCTCATGTCGGCAACGGTGGAGCCGTCGTCATAATAGATGACCTTCACCTTTTTCTCTTTTTGCTGTTCGGCGGGCGCGTTTTGTTCGGCGGAGGGCTGCTCCGTGTTTTTTTTCTTTTTGGCGGACATCAATTCTCCTCGTCCTGCAACGAAACCGCTTTCACGGGTCCCGTCACCTCTCCCTGCGGGTAGCAGTGGCAGGCGGCGAAGTGCCCCGGCTCGTACTCCTTATAAACAGGCGCGATGTGACTGCAAATTTCCTTTGCCATGGGACAACGGGTGTGGAACTTGCACCCCTTGGGCGGGTTCGCGGGGGAGGGAATATCCCCTTTGAGCACGATGCGGTTCATCTTGACGTCGGGGTTGGGATTGGGCACCGCCGAGAAGAGCGCCTGCGTGTAAGGGTGCAGGGGGTTCTCGAAGATGCTCTTCTTGTCGCCGAACTCCACCATGGAGCCGAGATACATCACGCCGATTTGGTCGGAGATGTGCTTGACGACGGACAGATCGTGCGAGATGAACACATAAGTGAAGCCCATGGTCGTCTGCAACTGTTTCAAAAGGTTGATGATCTGCGCTTGGATGGAGACGTCGAGCGCGGAGACGGGCTCGTCGCAAATGACGAGTTTGGGTTGCACCGTCAGCGCGCGGGCGATACAAATTCTCTGCCGCTGGCCGCCCGAGAATTCATGCGGATAGCGTTCGTAATAATAGTCGCGCAGACCGCACTGCTCCATGATCTTGAGGACATAGTCCTTGACCTCGGAGGGCGGCACGATCTTGTGCACCCTTACGGGTTCGGACAGGATCCCCCCCACCGTACTGCGCGGAGGCAGGGAAGAATAGGGGTCCTGGAAGATGATCTGCATTTGGGTGCGCAGAGGGCGCATCTTGGAGGGCTTATATTTTGCGATCTCCTGCCCCGCGAAAAAGATCTGCCCGTCGGTGGGCTCGTGGAGTTTGAGAATGGTCCTGCCGAGCGTCGTTTTGCCGCAGCCCGATTCGCCCACGATGCCGAGCGTCTCCCCCGCTTTCAATTTGAAAGAGACGTCGTCCACCGCGCGGAGAGACACGAGCACTTTTCCCGACATCGACTTTTTGATGGGGAAATATTTTTTGAGGTGCCTGACTTCGAGAAGAACATCGGGATCGGGCGGGAGTTCCATATCCGCTTTCGCCTGCGCGTCCCGCGCCTCCTGCTCCTTCTGCGCTTCGGCGAGATCGTCGAAGGCGGCAAATTCGCCGTGTTGCGCCTGCGCCTGTTCCTCTTTAAGTTCCTCTTTTTCGAGCGCCTCTTCGTAAGATTGCGTCTTTTTAATACTCATCTACGTTCTCCTTGGCGTTCTTCTCTGTGTCCTCTCCATACAGATGGCACGCGACCCAATGGGTGGGGCTCACCTGCACCATCTCGGGATAGTCGCCATAGCACTTTTGATTGCAACCCGAACACCGCTCGCGGAAGTAGCAATAGTTGGGCATATTCACGGGGTTGGGCACGTTGCCCGGGATATTGAAGAGAGATTCGGACTTGGAGTCCATCGTCGGCTTGCTCTTTTGGAGCCCGATCGTATAGGGGTGCTTGGGATCGTGGAAGATCTCGCTTGCCGTGCCCTGCTCGATGATGCGCCCCGCGTACATGACGACGACAAAGTCCGCCATTTCGGCAATGACGCCGAGGTCGTGGGTGATGAGCAGAATGGAGCCGTTGATGCGGTCCTTGAGCCCCCGCAGAAGGTCGAGGATCTGCGCCTGAATCGTGACATCGAGCGCGGTCGTCGGCTCGTCCGCGATGATGAGGCGGGGATTCCCCTCGAGCGCCATGGCGATCATCACGCGCTGGCGCATACCGCCCGAGAGCTCGTGGGGGTAGGATTTATACACCCGCTCGGGCATGGCGATCCCCACGAGGTTGAGCATCTCGATGGAGCGTTTTTTCGCCTCCTCCGCCGTTGCGCCGGGCACATGGAGAAGGGTCACTTCGTCGAGCTGGTTCCCGATCGTAAACACGGGGTTGAGGGAGGTCATGGGCTCCTGGAAGATCATGGCGATCTGCCGTCCGCGGAGACGGTACATCTCCTTGATGGGCATCTTGGCGATGTCGAACACCTTCTCCTCCATTTCATAGAGTTTGGTGCCGTATTCGTCCCTCTTCTGTCTGCGCTCGGTGACGGGGTTCCCCTCTTTGTCGAGTTTTGCGACAAGGAGCGGTTTGAAGAGCTTTCTCCCCTTCTCGTCCACCTTCTGCCTGCGCTCGGTAAGCGGCTGTCCGTCCTCGCCGAGCACGGGCTCATACACGGGTTTGAAGAGCTTTTTCCCCTTTCCGTCCGTGCGCTGTCTGCGCTCGGTGACGGGGTCGCCGTTTTCGTCGAATTTGGGTTCCAAAACGGGCTTGAAGACCTTCTTGCCCTTCTCGTCCTTCTTCTGTCTGCGCTCGGTGACGGGGTCGCCGTTTTCATCGAGTTTGGGTTCCAAAACGGGCTTGAATACCTTCTTGCCCCTTTCGTCCCTCTTCTGTCTGCGCTCGGTGACGGGGTTGCCGTTTTCGTCGAGCTTGGGTTCCAAAACGGGGCGGGTCATCTTCCTGCCCTTGTTGTCGCTTCTCTGTTTGAATTCTCTGACGGGCGCCCCGTTTTCGTCGAAAATGGGTTTGCCGTTCTTGCCGAGCACGGGATAGAGAATGGGTTCGCCCTTTTCATCCGTCCACCAAACGGGCTCGGTGCCCGTCTTCTTCATGACGGGTTCATAGACGGGATTGCCGTTCTCGTCGTCGTCCCAAACGGGCTCCATGCCCTTCTTCACATAAACGGTCTCATAGACGGGGTCGCCGTTCTCATCGTCGTCCCAAACGGGTTCCATGCCCTTCTTCTCATACACGGGGTCGAAAATGGGCTGGCCGTTTTCATCCTCCGCCCAATCGGGCTCGGTGCCCGTCTTTTTCAGGACGGGAACATACACGGGCTGACCGTTTTCATCGTCCTCCCAAACGGGTTCCTTCCCCTTTTTTACATACACGGGGTCGAAAATGGGCTGACCGTTTTCGTCGTCCTCCCAGATGGGAATGGGCTTTCCGTCCTCGCCGAGTTTGAAGTCGAACGACTTAAAGCGGATGCCGCCCTCCACGATCTGTCCCTGCGGTCCCTGCAAGAGGCGCATGACGGACATACTCGTGACCGATTTTCCGCAGCCCGACTCGCCCACGATGCCGACGGTGGCGCCCTGCGGTACGTTGAACGTGACCCCGTTCACCGCCTTCACCACCCCTTGATCAGTGAAAAAGTAGGAGTGCAGATTTTCGACCTCGAGGATATTCGCGGGGTCCTTCATTTCGGTGACAAACTCGGATTCCTCCGCCTTGCGGTTCTTGTATTTTTCAAGTTCCCGCATCACCTTATTGTTTTCTTTGGCGATGGCGCGGACTTCCTTCCCCGAGAGGTAATGTTTCTCCTCTTTTACGGGGACTTCGGTCTCGTCATCCGTCTTTTTCTTGAACAAATTCATGTTATCTCCTCATCTTGGGATCGAGCGCGTCCCTCAGGCCGTCGCCCACAAAGTTGAACCCGAGCACCGCAATGATGATGCAAATTCCGGGCGGGCCCCAGATGTTGAAGTAGTTTTCGAGGATCGCCGAGTCCTCCGCCGCGTTGACCATGGAGCCCCAAGAAGCATAGGGAGCCTGCACGCCGAGCCCGAGATAGGAGAGCGACGCCTCATACAAGATCATACTGCCGAGCGAGAGGGTCATGGAGACGATGAGCTGGGGCATGACGTTCGGCACGAGATGTTTGAAGATCTTGCGCGCCGTGGAGTACCCCATCGCCTCCGCCGCCACCATGTATTCCTGTTCGCGCAGGAACAGGATCTGTCCGCGCACGAGCCGCGCCGTTCCCGACCATGAGAACACGGTGAGGAAGATCATTAAGTAGTATATTCGGTCGGAGCCTTTGATGCCGATCGCGTCGAGCACCGAGCCCAAAATGAGCAGAATGGGAAGCCCGGGAAGGCACATCAGGATATCGCAGATACGCATGATGACGTTATCCACCTTCCCGCCGAAGTAGCCCGCGATGCCGCCGAAGATGACGCCGATGATCATGATGGCAAACACGGCGATGAAGCTGATGAGAATGGACTTTTGCCCGCCGTACATGAGCCGCACGAACACGTCGAGCCCCGTCTGGTCGGTGCCGAGCCAGTGGGATGCGCTCGGGTAGGAGCGGCCGCTGAGCAGGGAGTGCACCTCCAACACTTGGTAGAAGGTATCTTTGTATGCCTCATCCTTACTGTTAACGACATTTCCGTCTGCGTCGACATATTCGCCGTTCTCATTCGTGCGGGGAACTTCTACAAGTCTGTCGTTTTCATAGGTCGTGGGACCGTTATAGTCGGTCTCCGTCTCCCCCCAGCCGCCGTGTTCGTTGGGAATGGCGGACATGATGAGCGGCCCCACCCACGAGAAGAGGATGAGGGAGAGGATCATGACGAGCCCGATGATGGAGAGTTTACTGCGGAAGAACCGCCTTGCCACCATCCGCCCGGGGGACATGAGCCGCACGTTTTTATCGAGCGGTTTTTCGCCGTCCTCCGCGCCTGCGCCGTTTTCGGGAAGTCCTTCGGGGATCTGCGCCTCGGCCGTCAAATTTTCATTGAGATCTTCGTTCATTCAAAGGCCTCCTTTAAGAAAGTTTGACCCGAGGGTCGACGACCACATACATGAGGTCCGAAAGCAGCACGCCGATGACGGAGAGGAGCGCAAGGAACATGTTATAGGTCATGATGACGGGAATATCGCCCTGCGTGGTTGCTTTGAGGGCCCAGTTCCCGATGCCGGGGAGCCCGAACACATTCTCTGTGATCATCGCGCCCGAGAAGAGGGAGGGAAGCACGCCCGCCATCATTGTGACGATGGGGATCATCGTGTTGCGGAAGGCGTGTTTGTAGATGACTTTCGTCTCCTTGAGCCCCTTTGCCCGCGCCGTGCGGATATAATCGGAGTTGAGCACTTCGAGCATGTTCGTCCGCATATAGCGCATGGTGCCGCCGATGCCTAAGATGACCGTCGAGACGATCGGCAGGGTGATATGGCGGAGATAGTCTCCGATCTTTTCGAAGAAATTCATATCCGAGGCGGGGTTTTCAAGTCCCGTGGGATAGAACCAATTCAAGGGAGCTGTCGCAAACGCCTTTTGAAGCACTCTTCCGAGGAAGAAACTCGGGAGGGAAATGCCCACCATGACGAGCACGGTGACGACATAGTCGCGGATAGAGTATTGGTGGGTCGCGGCGGTCACGCCGAGCGGGATCGCAATCATATATTCGAAGATGATGGCGATGAAGGCGACCGCAAAGGAGACGCCCATGTGGTTGGCGATCTCGTCGATGACGTCGCCGCCCGTGACGAAGCTCTGCCCGAAGTCGAGACGGCACAGCGACCAGAGCCAGGTCCCATACCCTTTCAACATATCCAAAAAGGTGGGATCGGGAGAGAGCCCATAGCGCGTATAGAGCGCGTCCATGATCTCCTGCGAAACGCCCTTGTCCTGTCCGAGTTTTGCGACCTGTTGCTCGACATAGTCGAACGGCATACATCTGACGAGGATGTAGATGATCAGGGAAACGCCGATCAGAATGATGATGGAGAGCCCCAATCTTTTGAGAATGTATTTGAGCATAATTTACTCCATAGTCCTGCCGAAGCTCTCGGCAGGACTTTTTCGGAAATTTGTTTTACGGATCGTCGGAGAAATGCCTCAGTTTAATCGGTAAATTCGATCTCCCAGATCTTCGCAAGGGGCGAGGTGTAGGGGTTGATCTTTACGTTACCATTTTCATCATGAGGCATGGATTCTTCCTTGATGACTTTGGTGTTGTAAGCGTACAGCGTCTTTCTCTGGTAGAGAGGAAGCTCCACGGCAAGGTCGAGCACGTACCCCATCGCCTCCTTGTAGATGGCGGCACGCGTTTCTTGGTTGTCTGTTTCACGTGCGTCGTCGATCTTCTCCGAAAGTTTGTTGAGGATAGTGCGCTCCTCGGCATATTCGCTCTGCGCGGTATCCTTGATGGCGTCGTATCCCCACGCCTTCACGCTCGTTGCGGTGGAGTTCTTATGATAGACCTGGTACATATCGGGGTCGATGGTGGAGCCCCAGGCCGCCGCCCACACGGCAAGGGAGCCGGTGGAAAGTTTGGTGAGCGCGTTTGCGTCGGGCTTGATGGTGACGTCCCAACCGCACTTGTTGAGGAGGTCCATTGCGTTCTTGAACACGAGGTAGGCGGGGTGATCGTACATGTTCGCGCCTGCGATCGTGAACTCGACTTTGAGGTCGTCCGTCTTGTAGTTCGCCTTCGCCATATATTGCTTGATGAGCGTTTCGGCGGCCGAAGCTGTGGTGTAATGGGTGTAGTCGTGCGTCTGATTGTTCACGGCATTATCCGTTTCCATGTTCGCCGTGGGGTTCGCGCCGTCGTATTTCGCGCCGTTCGATCTCGGGTAAGCCCAGCTAACGGCGGACATCGGCCAGTTGACGTTGACCGCGGTACCCGTCACATAATATTGCAATGCAAGGGAGGTATCCATCGCCGCCATGATGGCTTTGCGGAGTTCGAGCTGTTTGACTTCGGAGGCGTTGATGCCGATGTAGCCGTAACCGAGCTGCCAGCTGTCCACCTCTCCGATCCCCTTGCTCTTGAGATCTTCGATCTTCTTCGCGTTCTCATTGGTGAACTGCGGGCTGACGAAGTGCACCTGTCCGCTCTCGAGGGAGGAAAGCGCGTTGGAGATGGGCGTCTCCATGTAGCGCATCTTCTTGATCTTGGGCACGAACTTGCCGCCGTCCGCCTCTACACCGTTCAAAGAGAACTTTTTGTTTGCCTTGTAGTAGACGATATCGTTGTTGAAGAAGCCCTCTGCCGTGGGTTTATCGCTGTTGTTCTTATCGGTCGCAACGTAAGGGCCCGCGCCGACGGGGATCTTGTTCTTGCTCTCGCCCCAGCTGTTCGTTCCCTGCAAAACTTTTGTCTGGAAATCGAAGTCCGCCCACTTCACACCGAACTTATAGTTCTTGATATCCATCTCGTATTCGGAGCTGGAATAGTAGTGATAGGGAGCCACGGTAAAGCCGAAGTTCCACTTCGCCTTGGGGTCGATCTTGTTGATGGTGATGCGGAGAACATCGTATTCACCCGCATTCTTGGGGGTGCCGTCCGTGTTGTGCTCCTGCGCGATCTTATAGGGGGTGCCGTGTATCGTTTCCTCCGTCTTATCGGTGTTGTGTCCCAGCGAAACGATACCCGAAACGCTCTTGTACTTCAACTCGTCGCCGCCGAGGTCGCCGTGCAGGATGACGTCTTTCGCCTTGGCGACGAATTCGTCGTACATCTCCGTACCCGTTCTCCAATATTCGAGGATCTGGTCGAACTTGCCGGGGACCATGCTGTTGTAGACGTAATTGGTCGCGTCGGTTTCGGTCTTGATGTTATTGTAGTTATAGTCGAGCGTCGCCTTATCAATCTTGCTCTTGTCGTACTGATTGTTGGAATCGCGCCCATACTCGATGGTGACGAACCCTTCGGTGTACATGAAGGAGACGATCTCATCGAACCCCGTCTGGACGGGCTCCGTTCCCTGGTAGTAGATCTTTGCGGACTTATAGGGTTCCTCGGTATAGGAACTGCGGGCGCCCTTGTAGTCGCTCTTGAGTTCTTCGCGGAACTTTGTAAGGGTATCGTTATAGTCCTGCAAAAGTTGCGCCTGACCCTTGGCCTGGTCGCCCTTTGCGCCGATCGCTTCGAGATAGCTGTCGCCGCAGCTGTGTTCCTTGATCGCGGCCTCCATTTCGGCGGGCGTTGCTCTGTGTTTCCCGGTGGGATTGTCCATCTCCGCGACCTCGTTGTAGAGGTCGATGAGTTCCCGTCTGCGGTTGGTCGCATACGTTCTTGCCGTGGAATTGACTTCCTCATCCAGCGAATCGTCGCTCGTCTCTTTCTGCGTTCTGTAAGCCTGCAGACCGACGATGTCCGTCGAATACATGGTGGAGGAACCCGTGTAGGCGGGGTCGAGATAGACATAGAGGTTGAACATGACGTCGTTCATCGTGAGCGGCTCACCGTCCGAGAATTGAAGCCCGTTTTTGAGAACGTAATAATATTCGGTCGTGTCTCCGACATGTCTTTCCTCATAGTCGAGCACCACGGTGGGCTCGTCTTTCCCATAGGCAAGTTCGCCGTTTTCGTCGGTGGAAAGCATGGAGATCTGAGTATTTCCGACGACGTCCATATCGGTGCCCGCCGTAGAATAGAACGGGTTATAAAGTTCGTTCAGATCTTCGGTCATAATGACAAGCGCGTCCTTATCCACGGGAATGGTGCCGCAGCCCGCAAAAACGGCAAGACTGCCGGCGCCGAGCACTGTCCCAACGGAGAGCGCGATCGCACGCAGAGCAATTTTTCTTTTCATTTTTCTGTCTCCTTTTCTTGATTTCGCTATATAAAATTTTTATCAACCGATCTTGATCTCGCCCGTCGAGGGGTCCGCAACGGACGCCGTCACGATCCCCTTCTCAAGGGTGATATTCTCAAGCGAGATGCCGCAAGTCGCAAAGTTTCCCGTCAACAGTCCCACATCGTACACATGCGGCGGGTCGCTCCACGTATCTGTGGTAGGGTCATAGTTCCCTCTCGGGACATAGATGTTGTCCCCGATGACGAACGTTCCCGAAACCGCAACGTTTGTCATCACGGCGCTGCTACTCATCTCTCCCGCGAACAGTCCGAACATGGATCCGGGTTTGTTGGACGCCGCCTCAAAGCTGAAGGTGATATTTTCAAATGTGATATTTTCAAATACCGCCGTTGCCGTGATCCGTCCGAACAAGCCATAATACGTGTCGGTGGTAGAGGTCTGATGGACCGCAACGCCCGAGATCTTGTGCCCGTTTCCGCGGAAAGTGCCCGAGAATTCGCCTCCGCTGAGCGCCGCGGGCCATTCGTCCGTCTCCTCATAGGCGAGGTCGGCAAACAGGTCGATGCTCCTTCCCGCGCCCGCGTTCGCCGCAAACTGTTCCTTGGTGGAGACGCGGTACCAAAGTCCCTTGTCCCACTTCGCATAGAAGCGGGCGATGTTTCCCGTGGCAGTCGCCGTCTCTTCGTCCCAGCTTCCGTGATTTTCAAAGGCGGTCACGGCATTTTTCCCGCTTTCGTATTCCTCGGCGGTCGCATAGGCGGAGAGGAACGTCTTATCGAGCGGCTGGGAGAGTTTTCCGTACTCGAGCACGCCCGTCTGCTCGTTCCATGTGGGAAGAGAAAGGGTGCTGTCGTCGACGCGCGTGGGGTCGTAAAGGTAACTCGTCACGGAGTGCCACACGAGCCCTGCGTCGTTGAACTCGATGCTCCCGCAGGTCGGGACCTTTCCCGTCTCGTCCGCCGCGCCGACCGCCGCCGTGCACTTTTCGGGCTTTTCGCCGTAATAGGCCTCGCCGCAGACAGCGCACGTCCATTCCTGCTCCTGTCCTTCGAGTTCATAACCGAAGTTGGGCACCCACGCCGCATAGAGGGTAAAGGCGTACTCTCCCTCCTTGTACTCGAAATCGTCGCGGGTGAGCAGGGAATTGAAGTCCCACTTCTCCGAATAGGTATAGCCCTGCGGCTTGCCCTCCTTCGAATAGTAGGTCTTTTCCACGTTGCCGTCGTCGTCATACACGGGATTCCCGCCCGCGTCGAGCAGATCGCGCGCCTCGGAGCAGACGTTCCCCTCTTCGTCGAGGGGCTGTCCTTCGCCGTTCACGCGGGGAGAACGCACCGCATACCACCCCGCAAAGAAGTAACCGCTCCGCTCCACGTTGAACCCCTCTCCGCGTTGCGGATCGTCGGGGGCATAGAGCTTGATGCCTTTCTTTACCTGTTCGGACGGATAGGTATCCACAACTTTCGTGTTGTCCCTGCCCGCAGTTTTTCCGCCGTTCGCGTCGTAACAAACGGAGAAGGTGAACCCCTCTTTGGCATAGTCCTCATAGGGTCCCCTATTCGAACTACATGCGCCGAAGATGAGCGTTCCCGCGCACAGTGCGGCAAGTCCGATAATGATCTTAGTCCTTTTTTTCATATTATTCTTCGTCCGGTTTTTGTTCGCTCTTTTCGTCGCTCTCGGCTTCCTCGTTCTCCTCCGCAGGAACTTCCTCCTCGGTGGGAGCTTCTTCCTCAGCAGGAGCTTCTTCCTCCGCAGGAACTTCCTCCTCCGTGGGAACTTCCTCCTCAACGGGAGCCTCTTCCTCGGCGGGAACTTCTTCGGCCGTCTTGGGGCTCTTCTTGCCTCTCAGCACAAGCACTGCGACAACCGCCGCGACCGCCGCCGCGCCGACAACGCCGATCACGATATACAGCCAAAGGAGGGAGGCCTGTTTCTGATCGCCGGGATCTACGGGAGGGGTCTCCTGCGCGTGGAGGTATATGAGCCTGTTCTCGGCCGCGAGGAGCACGCTGAGGTTGGCGTTATACACGCAAGCCTGCTGGTCGGGGTTGAGCGCGTCATAGAGACTTCTGATATACACCACCATCTCCTCGTCGTCGAGGGAAACGGGGTTGGGAAGCGCGTCGATGAGATCGATGACCTGTTGCGCCTCGTCGCTCGTTGCGGTGGGGCCGTCCATCGTCAGATCGAAATACTGTTCGTAAATAAAGTTGTCATATCCCGTGCCGTTGATGGGACGGACCATGACGAGCGTCTTTGCCGCATGGACCGCTCTCCCCTCTTCGGTGCCGATCGCCGCCACAAAGTTCGCGCCGTACAGCACGCTCGTGGGGTCGGCGTTCCACATCTGGAAGTCCACGATCCTGAGCCCGTATTCCGAATTGTTGGATGAATAGTAGGCAAAGTTATGGGAGAGATAGAGCGGCACGCCGTCCTCGTCGAGCCCGTCGTCGAAAGAGTGATCGTACTGCTCTTCGAGGATGGGCGCTTCGATGCTCGTAAAGGCAACCGCCACAAGGTTGTTGCATTCATAGAACGCCTTGTCACCGATGGCCGCAACGCGGCGGGTGAGGTCCACCGCAAACACTTTCGCGCCGCGGAACGCCTCCGCGCCGATGCGCACGACGTCATCTGCGACTTTGAACGTCTTTTCGGTTTTCTTCAACGGGTAGGTGGTCAGCACGAGCCCGCTGGGGCAAGCGCCGTAAAGCACGCCGTCGATCACTTTCACGCTTTCGCTTACGTCGAAGGTCGTCGCTCCGTCTGCGTTGGTGAAATCGCCGATCTCGCAACCCGAGAAGGGATTTTCACCGAGTTCTACAAGGGAATCGCCGAGGGTGACGCTCTCCACCGCGGAATCGGCAAAGGCGAAACTGCCGAGAACGACCGCCCCCGAGATGTCCGCCGCCTTGAGCGCGGTGCCTTCGAAAGCGCTGCTTCCGATATACTCTGCCTTGTCGAGATTGCCGACCGTTGTAAGTTCCTTCGCGTCGAAGAACGCGGCGTCGCCGATTGCGGCATTTTCCGCAAGCGTCACTTCATTGAGACCTGTGCCCGAGAAGGCGCTCACGCCGACCGTGCCGACGTTCTGAAGATTGATATTTTTCAGTGCGGTGCAACCGAGGAAGGTCTCCACCCCGATGACGCCGACCGTTTCGGGCAACGTGACCTCCGCAAGTTTCTCGTTGTAGGCGAATACGCCCGCGCCGAGAGGAGCACTGTCCTCCGCGTCGAGCCCCGAAAGATCGGCCTTCGTTAAGGATGCGCCGTAAGGGGTCACCCGCACAAGGGCAATCCCGACGTCGGAGAAGTTGAGATATTCGGGTAATTCGCCATAGAAGGCATAATTACCGATCGATTTGACCTTGGAAAGGTCGATGTCCTCGAGATAGTGGCAACCGGCGAAGGCATAGGCGCCGATGGTCGCGCCGGGGCCGAGGGTCACTTTCTTCAATTCTGCCCCGACCGAAGAGCCGTTGATCCTGTAGCTCCCTGCACCCGAGCCCTGGAAGGCATAATCGCCGATGGTGGCGTTTTCGCCGATCGTAAGCGAACTGAGCGCGGACAGATAGGGATTGATATAGGTCGACAGATCCTGCCGGTTGTACTTGATGCTCTTATTGGAGTCGATCATGCTGTCGTACCGCGTGATCGTATCGATCGCGGAGAACGACCCCTCTCCGATCACAACGTTGTTGCCGATGGTGACCGACTTCATCGCGGGAGAGGCAAAGAATGCGCCCGCGCCGATCTGTACGTCGTCCCCCACCGAAACCGTGGAGAGATTGAGGTTCTGCGCAAAGGCATAATCGCCCAGCTTCGCGTTTTTAGGGACCGTAATGCTCGAGACGTCGATGATCGAGAATGCCCGTTCACCGATCGTGACCCCTTCCTCAAATTGAGGCAACTGGGTGATGCTCGTGCGGTAGAAGGCATAATCGCCGACGCTCGTCAAGTTGCCGAACCTCGCGCTGTGGAGAGACACGCAATTCGAGAACGCATAATTTCCGATCGTCGTAACGCTCGGCAGAGTGACCGAGGTAAGTCCCGCCGCGGACGAGAACGCACCCGTCCCGATCTCTGTGATACTGCTGTTATTGAAGATCGTCATGGTGGGAACGGCAAGCACGATCTTCTGCGTGCCCTTCTCGAGAAGGTATTGTCCGCCGTCTCCCACGTCGAAACTCTTGTTTTGGGGATCCAATACGAGTTTGTTGATCTTGGTGCCCTTGAGCGCGTACTCGCCGATGACCTCGACGTCCGCGCCGATCGTAAGGGTCGAGAGACTGCCGCAACCCGAGAAGATCTGTGCGGGGAGGACGGAGGCATTGAGCTTCATGCTCTGAACGGAGCAGCCGCGGAACGCCTCTGCGCCGACTTTCACCTTGTCCGCCTCGATGGAGACCGTTTTAAGGCTACCCGTCTCCGCAAATGCCGCCGCGCCGATGGATTGGGTGGTGGCGGGAAGGCGCACGTTGATGAGGTAGGTGCCCTTGAATGCGCTGTCGCCGATGGCGACGATGGAGCTGAAGTCAAAGCCCGTCAGCTTACTGCATCCCTCAAAGGCCTGCTGGTTGATGAATTGCAGGTTGTTTTCCTTGGAGAACTTCACCTCCGCGAGTTTGGTGCACCCGATGAAGGCGCCCGTCTGGATCTTGGTAAGCGTGGAGGGAAGGGTGACCGAGCGAAGCGCGGTAAGATTGGCAAACGCATACATGCCGATCGTCTTTACCCCTTCGGGAATGACGACTTCGGTAATGGTGTCGTCGCCGATGTACCACTGCTTGCTGTAATAGGGATCCTCTTCGCTGATCTCGTCGCCCGCGGACAGATCCTTGGGAACGAGGTCATAGTTGGAGAATGCAAACTGCTGGATGTCGGTGATGCCGAGATCTTCGGGGATCTCTACTTTTCCGCCCAAGCCCTTGTAACCGAGAAGGTAGGGACCGTTGGTCTCATAGGCCTGTTTCACGGTGACATAAATGGTACGGGTGGTGGTCGTCTCTTTGAATTCGCCCGTCGCGGGATCGCGCATGAGCAGACGGACGGAGACGGTGGCAGAACGCTCGGAGTTGAGCGATTTGCCGTTCACGTCCACGTTCCTTGCCGTGATGGTCCCGTCTGACTTGACCTCCACGACATTGGAGTTACTGCTTCTGAATTCCACCTGATAGTTACTGTCGTCGAAGTACCCTCTCAGATCGTATTCGATCTTCACAGACTCGGAGGGAAGCATCTTGAGGGAATAGGTGGAGGCGTTGGAGAACACGACTGTCTGTCCCGCCTCGGTCGCGCCGAGGTCGCGGTCGTCGGTCGAGAGGAAATAATAAACTCTCTTCACTTCATAGCCCGTAAGACGGAAGTTCTCCGCAACGGGGCGGTCGAAGTTCTGATACCCTTCCTCTGCGGGAGCGCGGACATGCACGGGCACCGTCACGGTGGCGTTGCTGTTGCGGTTGCTCGTCGCGGTAAGGGTGGTGTCGCCCGACTTCAAGCCGATGAGTTTGCCGTTGACAACGCGGGCGATGCTTTCGTCTGCAACGGTGTAGTTGATGCTCTCCGCCCATGCCGTATCCTGGGTGGGAGAGATCACGGGGTTGAGCTTGTAGAGTTCGTTGGGCGAAAGGTTGATCTTCTCCTCGTCGAACGTGATGGTTGCGATGTTATCGGGGATCGTCAGCTCATAGGTGGAGACGTTCTGCGCGCAGTCGTAAAATTGCACCATAAAGCTCTTATGGTTGTAGGAGGAACTCTTGATCTGCTGAAGGTAATCGGTAAGTTCCACCTGCACGACGCTCGTGGAGTTGCGTTCGCCGCTTACGGGCACCACATAGCGCCCGAACCCGTACAGGGTGTAACGCGCCTCTGCGCCGGGTTCGCTCTCCGCGATATAGCCGGGAACGAAGCCGCGCACATAGTGGTTGTCGTACACGCTGATGTTGGCGAAGAGTTTATTCGTTTCGGTATCCCTGTCGTACTCATAGGTGTACTCCACGCCCGTCACGATGGGAGCGGTGAAGTCGGTATAGAACGGGAATTCGAAGGTGTTGTTCGCAACGCTCCCGTCGTTGTAATCGATATAGCCCGTAAGCTGGAACAGGTATTCGGTATTGTTCTTGAGGTCGTAATCGGGGACGCTGAAATCGACGTCGAAGCTCATGCCGTAGATCGCGCCGCCATAGTTATAGGACTTGGAGATGTTGACGTCTTCCCTCTGGAAGATCACCTCTCCCGTCGTGGTGTCGGTGACGGTCGCCACCATTCTCTTTGCGCCGCGGAGAAGGCCGACCTGCACACTGCTGATGGCGTTGATGCCGCCCTCTTCCCCCGTCTGGTTGGTGAAAGCGATGTGGTCCCTGTCTGCCGCGATCTTGCTCGTGGAGCTGGGATCCTGCACGAAGGGATAGGAGCCGAGATAGGAGATGTAGTCGTCGTACAAACTGCCGATGGGACGGGTCGCATAGGCGTCGGGGAGGGTCTTTTCGAGCGTCTCCTTGCTGTCGTCGAGTTCATCCGCATTGGTTGCGAAATAGTCGAGGTCGAAAAGAGGCGGATCTGCCCACGAGCCATAGAAGGCAAGGAAGGGCGCGTTCAAGTCGTAAGAGGTGCCGCTCTGGGCCTTCAACGTGACGTATCCCTCCACGTACATGCCGTTTTCAAAGGAGGCGTCGAGGTAGTCCTTGTTCGCCTGGGTAAGGGTGACGACGAGGATGACGGTGCCCGTCTGTCCCGCGCCGACGGTGACGGTATTGTCCGAACGGGTGCAGTTTTGCACCTCTGCGACCTGCACGTTCGCCCCGTCGAGCAGATACCCTTTCTCGCTGACGGTGGTATCGCCCTTGTAGGTAAGTTCGGTGCTGACGCCCTCCGTCATGACGATGGCGCCGACGTTGAACCTAAGATCCGAACTGCCGTAATTGACGACGTTGAACTTCATGGTATAAACGCCGCTCTTGTCGGGGTCGTCCCCGAGTTCGATCTTGGCTTTATCCATGATGTCGCCCGTCTTTCTGTCGAACGTCTGCAAATAAGCGGGCGATTTGGTGGCTTTTTCGAGGTTGGCAAGTCCCGACCCCTGTTTTCTGACGGAGAAGGGAAGCCCGTTCGTATTGTAGGCAATGTCCGTGGTGGACATCATGATCTGGTTGACGGTCGCGGTGACCTCCACAGGCTTATATTGAGGAAATTTCTCCTTCACGTATTGGCGGACGAGCGCCGTGACGCCCGCCTGGTTGGGGGACGCCATCGAGGTGCCCGACATTCTGTCGTAACTCTGTCCGGGGATGGCCGAATAGATATCGCCGCCGTGCGCCGTGATCTCGGGCTTGATGCTGAGATCGGGCGCGGGACCCCACGAAGAGAAGTCGGACATGAAGGGACCCGCCTTCTGGGAGCGGCTGATGACGATCTTTCTCTCGCTTGCGGGCGCGTCGAGGAGCAGTTCGCCGTCGTCCTGCGAAAGGGAGCAGACGGGATAGTTGCCGAGGTGCCCGACGTTCATCGAGATGGTACCCGAGACGTTGTTGTAGATGATACAGCCGACCGCGCCGTGATCGCGCGCTAAACTTGCCTTTTCTTCGAAGTTTGTCTGCCCGCGCTTGATGAGGGCGATCTTGCCGTTGAGTTCGCCGTTGGGTTCGCCGAGTTCGTTCTCGTAATCGACGAAGTTCTGCGCACTGCCGATACCGTCGATGATGACGTACTCGAATTCATAGCTGTCGACGCCCGCGGGGACCGACCCCTGCTGTACGCCGTAATTTAAAATATCTTCGACGAAGTCCTTGGGTTTTGCCGCGCTGTCGGAGGCTTCGGTGAAGTAGATGATGGTCTCGCCGAGTTTGAGATAGGGCGTCTTTACGCCGCTGATGGAGGCGACGGAGAGCGCCGCGTCATAGGTGGAGGGAGCGCCGACGGTCGCGGAGTCGGGGTTTCTCGTGAGGCCGAGGTTGCCGTTCTTCTCAGAACCGAACGTCGCGTTATAGTTGTTGGAGCCCGCGGCGACAAGGCTGATGCCCTGCGCCTTGATGCGGTCGTACACTTCATAGCGGATGTCCTCATCCGTCTCTCTCGTAAAGCCGGCCGCGGTCCCGAGGGACATGTTGATGACGTCCACGCCGAGGGTCACGCAGTCCTCGAGCGCGGCGATGATCCACGAAGTCTTTGCGCCGTCCTGCTTCTCGGAGAAGGTCTTCATGACGGCAAGCTGTGCGTTGGGCGCAACGCCGCGGATCACGTCGTCATAGCCCACCATCACGCCCGCGACGTGGGTGCCGTGGTCGCTGTTGATGGGAGCGACGTCGTCGTCCTTGTCCGCATAGTCATAGGCATAGGGAACTTTGCGGCTGATATAGACGTTGGAAGGTGTGAGCCCGGGGGTCGTCTTGGCGGCCTCGAGTTGGCCCACCACCTTGCTCAGAGAGTCCATGGTGATGACGTCCTTTGCGGGATCGGCATCGAAATTATCCATGGAGAATGCGGAGTGCGTATAGTCGAGCCCCGTATCGAGCACGGCGATGACCGTGCCTTCGCCGTCGTAATCTGAATCGGAGCTGTCGAAAATACCCGTGGACTCGACCACATTGACGGTGTTCTCCACGACCTCCGTCTCGCAGGGGGCGTACACTTCGCCGACCATGACGGCGGCCTTGCCCTTTACGGCATTGCAGAGGGTGCTGAAGGCGCTCGCCTTGATGGTGACTTCCACGCCGCCGAGGAGGGTGTCAAAGCGGTCGCCGACCTCATACGTAACGCCTGCGTTGCCGAGTTTCCTCAAAAGTTCGTTGCTCTTCTTTTCGATGGACGCCGAAACCGCCTTGCCCTCGCGGGACGCGGCAAATTCCCCGACGGTCATGTCGGGATCTTCGAGTGCGTTGTATTTGTCGAGGACGGTCTCCTCGTCAAGGCTCATAATGACAGAGATCTCCTGATCCGCGATCACCGTCTCGGGAAGTTTCTCCACGACCGAACTGTCGAAATATTTGGAAATATCGAAGTCGACCTTTCCCGTGACGTCCGTCACCGTCCCCTTCTCGGCTCCGCTGGCGACCACGGTGTTTTCGGGCTGCTGCAACGAGGGCAATACCGCCGAAACGACCATTGTGCCGGAGAGTATCAATGCGGACATTCCGAGAAAAAGTTTCCTTTTGGACTTCATGCTATATATACCTCCGCGTAATTATCTGATTCGAGCATTATGCTGTACTATTATAACCGATGAGAAATTTTTTTGCAAGCATTTCTACGGGGCAAAAATACATACCTTTTCCTTATAGATAGAGATTATACAAAAAATGTGTAAAAAACGTGATAATATTCACGTTTATTCATTATAGGGGATATAAGTATTTCTTATATTTTCGGCGATTATTCGTATAATTTCCAAAAAAATGAAATATTTCTCTCAATAATTTTTGCGAAAAAAGGAGCGCCCCTCCAAACGCGCGGAAAAAAAGAAAGTTTCAAACACTTTCTGCAATCGGCAAACACAAATCGCGGACGGGGGCAAGAGTTCAAAATTTTTTTCCATAAACTTTTGCGGGGTAAAATGAAAAATTTGTGAAAATTTTCGCAAGGCGTTTGCACCACAACATATGGTAGAGGGAAAAATTCCCACCCCAACCGAACGGACAAACATGGCGCGCATTTTTGCAGGAAAGGAGCAAAAATGCGCGCCCGTGCGAAAAAAACAAGGTCCCCGCGCCTGCGGAGACCCCGATAAAACCGCCTTGAAAAGGTTGTTTTTATTTGTTCATTCCCTCCTGGACGGCGACCGCCACTGCGACCGTTGCGCCGACCATGGGGTTGTTGCCCATGCCGATGAGCCCCATCATCTCGACGTGCGCGGGCACGGAGGAGGACCCCGCGAACTGCGCGTCGGAGTGCATTCTGCCCATCGTATCCGTCATGCCATAGGAGGAAGGACCCGCCGCCATGTTGTCGGGGTGAAGGGTCCTGCCCGTGCCGCCGCCCGAAGCGACGGAGAAATAGTTCACGCCGTTCTCGTTGCACCATTTCTTGTAGGTGCCCGCAACGGGGTGCTGGAAGCGCGTGGGGTTGGTGGAGTTGCCCGTGATGGACACGCCCACTTTCTCGAGCTTCATGATGGCGACGCCCTCGGGAACGTTGTCCGCGCCATAGCACTTGACCTTTGCGCGGGGGCCGTCCGAATAGGGCACTTCCTTGGTGACGGTGACCGTCTCGGTGTAGGGATCGAACACCGTCTCGCAATAGGTGAAGCCGTTGATACGGGAGATGATGAACGCGGCGTCCTTGCCGAGGCCGTTCAAAATGACGCGGAGCGGGTTCTTGCGGACCTTGTTCGCGTTCATGGCAATGGAGATCGCGCCCTCCGCCGCCGCAAAGGACTCATGTCCCGCGAGGAAGCAGAAGCAGTCCGTCTCCTCGGAGAGGAGCATCTTTCCGAGGTTGCCATGCCCGAGGCCGACCTTTCTGTTCTCGGCAACGGAGCCGGGGATGCAGAAGGATTGCAGGCCGATGCCGATCGCGGCGGCCGCGTCGGCGGCTTTCTTGCACCCTTTCTTGATGGCGATCGCCGCGCCGACGGTGTACGCCCAAACGGCGTTTTCAAAGCAGATGGGCTGGGTGCCGCGCACGAGTTTGTCGCAGTCCACTCCCTTGGAGAGGCAAATTTCCTTGCACTCTTCCACGGAGGAAATACCGTACTCTTTCAAAGTAGCGTTTATTTTTTCGATTCTTCTTTCATAACCTTCAAACAGAGCCATGATGCACCTCCTTATTCCTTACGAGGGTCGATGTACTTCACCGCGCCCTGTTCTTTCTCGAATCTGCCGTAGTGCCCCATCGCCTTCTTCCATGCTTCGTTGGGTTCGGAACCCTTCTTGATGAAGTCGGTCATTTTGCCCAGGGAGACGAATTCATAGCCGATGACCTGGTTGTCCGCGTCGAGCGCAAGGCGGGTGACATAGCCCTCCGCCATTTCGAGATAGCGGACGCCCTTTGCGGCGGTGCCGTACATGGTGCCGACCTGGGAGCGGAGCCCCTTGCCGAGGTCCTCGAGCCCCGCGCCGACGACGAGCCCGTCGTCCGAGAATGCGGACTGCGTTCTGCCATAGACGATCTGCAGGAAGAGTTCGCGCATGGCGGTGTTGATCGCGTCGCACACGAGGTCGGTATTGAGGGCTTCGAGAATGGTCTTATGGGGCAGGATCTCCGCCGCCATAGCCGCGGAATGGGTCATGCCCGAACAACCGATCGTCTCGATGAGCGCCTCCTGGATCACGCCCTGTTTCACGTTGAGGGTGAGTTTGCAAGCGCCCTGTTGCGGCGCGCACCAGCCGATGCCGTGCGTGAAGCCGCTGATGTCGGTGATCTGCTTTGCCGCGATCCATTTACCTTCTTCGGGAATGGGAGCGGGATCGTGTTTGGGTCCCTTCGCAACACAGCACATCTCTTCCACTTCACGAGAATATTGCATTGTGATTTTCCTCCATAAATTATCCCCACGGGGACTTGATTGCAGAGACATTTTACCACATCTTGGCAGGAAATACAAGCCTTTCGGCAAAAAAATTTATAACATCAAATAAAACCCCCTCCCTCGGAGGGGGATTAAGGGGGTGGGCGACCTGCCCCCTTTTAAGGGGGCGGGTGGCGCCGCAGGCGTCAGGTGGGGGTCGTTCCCTCATCGCGTCATTCCGAGCGAAGTCGAGGAATGTCCGCATTTCAACCCCCTCCGTCGGAGGGGGACTAAGGGGGTGGGCACTATTCTAAAAATGTCATTTCGAGCCGCCGAGGAACGAGGCGTGTCGAGAAATCTCTACCGCATTTTCCTCAAATCACGTCATTCCGTGCCGCGCCCGTTCCTAAATGTCATTTCGAGCTTGTCGAGAAATCTCTACCTTATTTCAACCCCCTCCATCGGAGGGGGACTAAGGGGGTGGACGACCTGCCCCCTTTCAAGGGGGCGGGTGGCGCGCACGCGTCAGGTGGGGGTCATTCCCAAATCACTGCGCATTGGAAAACCACGCTTTTCCATAAGCGCACCCAATTTGCCGCATTCTTACGGCTTCGTGTCCGACAAAACGACCGCGAAGACCAATTAAGTTAAACCGCCAACGCCCCTTTCCTCACGGAAAAAGATTTTGCGCAAGCAAAAGATTTTTCGTAAACCTAAAACTCGATATGTTCAAAGTTTTCGCGGCGGGAATGCCGATAAAAGATAGCTTTTCTGCCGATGACGGCAACGACTTCCGCGCCGAGCAGATCGGCGATATTTGCGGCGAGATTGTCTTTATCCTCGCCCGCGGCGGGGAGGAGGTTGACTTTGATGAGTTCGTGGGCCTCTAAGGCGTCTGAAATGCCGTTTAAGAGGTGATCGGAGAGGCCCTCCTTGCCGACCTGTGCAATGGGTTTTAGAGTGCTTGCAAGCGATTTTAGGTGTGCTCTTTGTTTTGATGTAAACATAACAATTTCTCCTTGTAGATATATCCCTTCACTCCTCTATCATGGGGTGAATGACCTGCCCCCTTTTAAGGGGGCGGGTGGGGGGGTGATTCTAAAATGTCATTCCGCCCCGCGCCCGTTCCTAAATGTCATTTCGAGCTTGTCGAGAAATCTCTACCGCATTTTCTCAAATCACGTCATTCCGAGCGAAGTCGAGGAATGTCCGCATTTCAACCCCCTCCATTGGAGGGGGATCAAGGGGGTGGGCAAGAACCGCGTACAAGCGCATCATTCCGCCCCGCGCCCGTTCCTAAATGTCATTTCGAGCTTGTCGAGAAATCTCTACCTTATTTTCCTCCAATCGCGTCATTCCGTCCCGCCCGCACGTTCTATATTGTCTAAGGGCGGCACGAGGAGCCTGCGACGAAGTAGCCGTAAAAGAAATTACGAAGTCCGACACGGCAATTCCCCGAGGGAATCTTATTACGTCCAAGTACGTTCAAAACCAAACACAAACGTACCAAGATGCCTTCGCGGACATGCTAACACGACTGCGTAATTACATTTCGGCTCAGCATGACGCCGTTGCGCGTCTCTCTTCCACAAAGAAAGCCTGTCCCTCTCCTCATTCACGGCACAAACTCGAATTCGGTCTCCCCGACGACAACGGTGTCTCCCTCTTTGCAGCCCATGTCGGCAAGTTGCTTAAACACGCCGCGCAGTTTGAGCACGCGCTGGAAATACATCATCGAATCGGGGTTATTCATCACGACGTTGCGGCAGAGCATCTCGATGAGCCCTCCCGTCAGCACAAACGCACCGTCGTCGTCCACAAAGATCTCGCACGTGAGCCCCTCGTCCGTATCGAGCGCAAAGTCCTCGTCGGCGGGGATGCGTTCCTGCGGCGGCAAGGTCGCCAAGAGTTCGAGGCAGGCGCGCACAAGTTCCTCCGTCCCCTCCCCCGTTAAGGCGGTAATGGGGAAAATGCGGTACTTTTTGCCGTACTTTTTGCCGAAGGCCTTCAAATTCTCCTCAGCGCCGAAGCAATCGCACTTGTTGCAGGCGATGAGCATGGGGAGAGCGGCAAGTTTTTGCGAATAGGCGGCGAGTTCGGCGTTGATCTTGACAAAATCGTCCAGCGGGTCCCTCCCCTCCACGCCCGCGATGTCCACCACGTGCACGATCATGCGGGTGCGTTCGATGTGCCGCAAAAAGTCATGCCCGAGCCCCGCCCCCTCGCTCGCGCCCTCGATGAGCCCGGGAATATCGGCGGCGACAAAGCTCTCGTCGTAATACTTCACCACTCCCAGATTGGGGGAAAGGGTGGTAAAGTGGTAGTCGGCGATCTTGGGTTTTGCGGCGGAAATTTTGGAAAGCAGAGTGCTTTTGCCCACGTTGGGGAAGCCGACGAGCCCGACGTCCGCGATGACTTTCAATTCGAGGACGAGGACATGCGGCTTGGTAGCGACCCCTTTCTGGGCGAAATCGGGGGCATGGCGGCGCGCGGTGGTAAAGCGGACGTTGCCCTTGCCTCCTCGTCCGCCCGCGAGGAGGAGGATCTTTTCGCCGTCCTCGAAGGCGTCGCAGACGATTTTTCCCGTCTCGAAGTCGCGCACGAGGGTGCCGCAAGGGACTTTGATCAAGATGTCCTCTCCGCGTTTCCCCGTGCATTGGTTGGAGCCGCCGCGTTCGCCGTTTCCCGCGAAGAATTTGGAGGTGAAGCGGAAGGCAAGGAGGTCGGTGGTATTGCGGTCGGCAACGAGGTAGACGGAGCCGCCATCGCCGCCGTCGCCGCCGTCGGGGCCGCAAGCGGGCTTGCCCTTATAGGCTTTGAAGGAATTCATGCCGTCGCCGCCGTCGCCCGCCTTGACGGTAATTTTGACTTTATCAATAAATGGTTTATTGTCCATGCAATCAGTATAGCAAACTTTCGTCATTTTAGCAAGTAAAAAACCGCCCTCCCACGGAGCGACAAATCGGAACCCCCTCCATTGGAGGGGGACTAAGGGGGTGGGCATGTGGCGCGAAGCGCGTCATTCCGAGCCGTAACGGAAATTACGAAGTTCGGCATGGCAATTCTCCGAGGGAATCTTGTTACGTCCAATTACGTTCAAACGCAAAACGACCTGCCCCCTTTTAAGGGGGCGGGTGGCGCCGCAAGCGCCAGGTGGGGGTTCCTCTCGGCGCCCCTGTAGGGGAGCTGTCGCGCCTGCGCGACTGAGGGGTTTTACAAAAGCCTATCGAGAACCCTTTCCCCCGCTTCGCGGGTACTTTCCCTAAAAGGGACAGCAAGGGAGGAATGCGTAAACCATTCACAATCACGTCATTCCGAGCGCAGTCGAGGAATGTCCTTATTTCAACCCCCTCCACCCTCGGGGGACTAAGGAGGGGGCAAAAAAGGAACTTCCCGAGGGTTGCCCCTCGGGAAGTTCCTTGCTATTGGACTATCAATCAACCAGATTGTAGTTAGTTGGGTCCACTTCACGCGGCGGCAACCGCCGCGTGAAGTTTTTGTTTGTTACTCGCCTCTTGCCTCAAGATTCGCAATACCGGTGATAAGCGTCTTGACCTGCGCCAACGCCACCGACGTATCTTCATCAGCCGCCGTCTTGCTGCTTTCATCGCCGAGGGTCTTGTACACAAACACATTCTTGCCAAGCTTGAACGCAACGTTCACATCGGTAAGCGTGAGCTCAACGAGAGCCGTAGTAGCCGTCGATGCCTCCGCGCTCACAACCGCCACGGAGATCTCAGGCAATGTCACCTGGGTAGCCGCTTTGTAGTAATAGTTGAAGTGCGCAAGTTTCGTGGTTCTTGTCGTATCAGCTTCCTCTGCCTTAAGCACGTTGGAGGGAGCAAAATTCGACGCTTCATCCGCGACCGCGAACTGGGTATTTGCACCCTTCACGGTAACTTTCACAGGCACATCATAACCGCCGCCCTTTGCGTTGATGACAAGGTTTGCTCTCGTCTCCTTCGGGAATGCGGCAGAGCCACTACCGAGCCAAGTTACCTCTGCACCGTCCTTTGTCCACTTGTCGCCCGAGGTCGTCAAGAACGTGCAGTTCTCGAACGTAGCTGTACCGGAGCAGACCTGAACCGCGGCCACACTGCCGTAGAACAAGCAATCTGTTGCCACAACCGTCGTCTTGCCGGCGATCCAAAGACCGAGACCGTCGTTAGAGAGGAAGACGGAATCGGTAAGCGTTACCTTCGCGTTGTCCACGTCACCGTTGACATACAGAGGAGTCGAATTTTCATCAGTGCCCGTCACAGTGCTACCGGTGATGGAGATCTGCGCAGTGCTTGCTTCGGCGATCTCGCCATCGGGATAACTCAACATGATCCCGCCAGAGAGGTTAACGTCATTCAGCGAAACATTGCTCGTCTCATTTGCACTGATTTCCGCAACCACATCACCGCCGTCAACGGTCAAGGTTGCCTTATCGGCCACATTGATGCCGCTTTCAACGGTGAGCTTGTTGCCGTTAAGGTTGATAACGGTATCCTTCTCAACGGAGAGGGCCTTATCATCAATGGCTACCTCGGCCGTCTTTCCCGAATCCTGTTTGGGAAGAGTGACTGTGCCGCCATGCGCGACAACATCAGCGATTTCCGTCTTAGCCGCATTTTCTACTGTTGCTTTTTCGCCCTTTTCGACGACCCCTTCGATGCCGATGGGGAGATAGGTGGGCTCGTCGGCTTCAGGCGTTGAATCATACTTCACATCGAAACTCGAACGGTCAGCTGTGCCGTAGAAGAACGCGTTGGTCCCCTTCGTGAGCGTTGCCGCGCCGATGAACGCCTGCGCAGTCTCCAGATCGGAGAAGATCACTTCCGTCTTCGTGCTGTTGAATGCGACAACGGAGAAGAGTGTGCTGTTCGCAACAGCTTCTCTTGTATTGCTCGGAGCATAAGTCCAAACGTCAGCCTTGCCTTCGCCCTTCTTGAGGCTGTTCTCTTCCCAAGTGTACACATCGGCAAAACCTGCCTGCTTGGTGGGCATGTTCTTCGAGGTGGTCACATTCGAGAAATACACACTGCCGTCAATGATGGTTGCACTCACAGCGCCGTAAGCCTCGCCTGCGCCGTTACCAACCACAACTGCCGCAAGAACGGTGTTGGGAAGGTTGGTACCGTTGCCGAAAGCCGTCTGGGTGGAAGTCACGCCGCCCGAGATGAAGGTGCAGCCTGCGAACACAGCCGTCTTAGCCGCGCGAACCCACACAGCGCCGTTTGCGCCATAGAAGGTGCAGCCGCCCGCATAGATCTCGGCATTCTTGTTGTTGATGAGAGCCGCGAACTCGCCGCCGTCCGTTTGAGCGGTAGCGGCCTTCGTGTCATTGACAAACGCGGAGTTGATCAAGACAAACGTTGCGCTATTCGCATCGTCCGCATTGGTGCCGAGCGTCATACCCGTGGAGGAGTAAATAAGAGAGTTGCTCACGTTGACCTTTGCGTTATCGTTTGCATAGATGGCATAGGTCGCGCCGTTCACGGATTTCGCCGTATCTTCGGTGACGGTGATCTGGCCGCTCACGATGTTGAGTTCAGCGTTTGCGCCGCTGACCAAAACACCGGTGTTCTTGTCCCCACGCTTCTGCACATTGAGGGTGCCTGCGCCGCCGACCGTAAGTTTACCTTGAACGTTGAGGCCCTTTGCAAGATCCACGGTGCTGCCCGCATTGATCTTGAGTTCAGCCTCTGTGCCCTCTGCGATCACGAGAGGAGTGCTATCATCCTTGCCGACGGTGAAGCTAAGGCCCGCGGGAATGGTCACCACGCCGCCCGCCGTTGCCAAGCTCTTGACGAGCTTGGCGGCGTTAGCCTGTTGTTCTGTTGCGTCTTTCCCGAGGTCTTGGGCAGTAGGCGCGGGATAGGCGAATTTAAGGGTGCTTACATCCTTACCTTCGACCTGCTTCTTCACTTCGGTCTTCTTGATCTGGCCATCCGTATTGATGAAACTCTGCGCGTCGAGCGAAACATCCGTCTCGTTCGTTGCGTTCGAATAAGCATCGATAGCAAGATTATCAGAGGAGCAAGCAGTCGGAGTAAACGTTCCGCTCTGAACAGCATCCAGAGTAGTCACACCGAACTTGCAGTTGGTGAGGGTCACATTTGCGTTGCCGTAATCCGCTTGCGCGTCTTTGTTGCCGACAACGAGAGCCGCATGTGCTCCGATCAAAGAACCGTCTTGCCAAGTTATGTTTGGAGTTACGTCATCTGCGGTGAGGAAGGTGCAATCCGTGAAGTCGGCGCTGCCGCTACGGATGAACGCACCGCCCTGCTTCCCGAAGAACACGCTGTTCTTCGCCGTGACCTCGACGTTCTGCTTCCACACGGTGAGAGCGAAATCGTTGTCCGCCGTGGAGATCAAAGTGCTGTCCGTGATCACGACCTCGTTCTTGCCTGTCGTATCGTGCGCATTCATGGCGAACACGGAACCCTTAACAGTTACAACAACGTTGTCGAGTTCGATCTTGCCGCCCGTTCTCGGGTTGAAGAAGCTGCTAGCGGCTTCCGTACCGAGATCAACGGTGATGTTTCTCAGAATGAGGGTGCCGCCGTCGACCGCAACTCTCTTGAGTGCGGAGAAGTCGACCTTGGAGGTTGCCTTATCTTCGCCGACGAAGGCAAGGGTGCCCTCTACCTTGATCTGTGCATCTCTGGAAGCGCTACTGTCTTTTGCGAAGGTAAGCGTTGCATTCTTAGCTACAGTTACTGCAGATTCGTAAGCAACTTTGCCCGCCGTGTCAGCCGTTGCGGGGATCTTACCGACGCCCTTCAAGGTCACGCTCTTGCTTGACGTATAGAAGGTTCTGCCGTTGCCGAACAGACTTCCGTTATCCTCAACGGTCGCGTCCTGTGCAGCATTTGCCGATGCGATGTCACTGGGAAGAACTTCCTGCGCTTCAAACAATTCAGCCTCGGGATGTGCCGCGACATGATCATTCCAATTTTCGATCTGATCGGGCATAGCGATGTTGTACTGATCTCTTCCGGAGCCGTCTTCGGGCGTCGTTGCACCGTATCTCTCGGTGAAGGTCTCGCCGCAAATTACGCAAACCTGAAGCATCTTAGCGTTCGTATCCGACGTTGCACGCTCGTAGTGTTCAGTAAAGCGCGTGTAATTCTTGACAGGTGCAAGCGTATGTCCGGCAGGCTCGTGATAGTAATCGGCCTTTTGACCAGTACCGGGTTTACCATCCGTTGCGGGATTCACATGTCCGCACTCCGTCACACCGTCGCGGCACTTAGCCTTGCAGACTTCCTGCGTGTAGTAGCCTTGCGAGCAGATTATCTCGTTGAACTCGCTCCAATTAGCTGCGGTACCGATAAGAGTGCCGTCGAGATGGAAGTATCTGAGTTCATAGTCATGTTCGGGTTGCGCCGTCTTATCCACAGCGTAGTTGCCTACTGTGCCTTCGGCGTTCTTCACCCAATCGATACCGTCGTTCCAAGCCTTGCCCTCGGTGTCGAGGTTCGCAAGGATCTTGTCGAGTTCACCGGGGCAGATCTTCACGACGTAACCGTCTTCACCTTCATGGCAGGTAGCCTTCAAAATGCTCCAGTCGGTTGCCCAAGTTTCCACAGAAATGGTTTCCTTCACCACCACTGCGTCCTTAAGACCGGGGATCGACTCTACGTGCTTGAGGATCTCGACCCATGCTTTCTTGTAGTTCGCATTTGTAATTTCGTTCTCTTCAGCAACAGGGCTCACCTGCAGAAGAGTGTGGTCGCCCTTCGTACCTTCGGGCTTACCGCAGGTGTCGCAAAGGTCGACATGCTGGCAGTTCGCCACATGGATATCGAAGTTGAAGTCGCCCTTCTTCGGCAAGTCATGAGGGTTAGCAGGATAGAGCGCAACGCTCTCCTTATCCTGTTCGTTCTCGTAGTCGCCGGTCTCAGCGTCTCTGTACTGACCGTTGGCGCAAGACTTACCGTCAAAGCCCTTCGCCTCATCTACCTGAGGATCGCCTGAAGTGTAGTGGTACCAGTGGCAACGCAAACTCACCCAGCAAGAGGGAACCATACCGTCGCCCAAAGGTCTCCAAACAGAGGTGATTGTCGCAAGATCGGTGCCCTTCCAAAGGAGGGTAGCATTCTGTGCGTCGAACGCTTTCGCCAACTTGCCGAGGTCGACCTTACCGTCCTTCATGAGTTCCTCATCGAAGGTGATGGTAGGATAAGCATCTTTGTGTGCCTTTATCGTCTCAGCGGTCGCAGACGCGTCGTTCAACCAACTATCGGGAATGAACAGGGTGTTCCAGATCTTCTGCAACGTCGTGAGGTTGAGGAAGTCGTGTTCCTGCGCCGCCTTGGCTGCTGCTTCTTTCTCTGTCTGAGTTGCCTCGGTAGCGCCCGTCCAAGTCTTTCCTTCGGGAAGATACGCGGCTGCCTTCGTCTCGTTGTTGTAGAAGTCAACTTTGTTGTTGTTGTAGTAGACATGAACGATTTCGTTGTCTTCGTTCGGCTTAGTCTCGAGCGTCTTGGTAGGATAACCGTTATTATCCGCCGCATACTTCTCATAAGAGGTCTGATGATCTGTAGCGATGACATAGCCGAAAGGATTACCTTCAACCGTCAATTCCTCATAATCAACCGCTGTCCAAGCGCCATCGGCACCGGAGCCTCCCTTATGGAGCGGGCAGTTCTCTCTGTTACATGCGCCGAGCACGCCGTACTTGTTAACAGCATCCTGGATCTTCTGAGGCAACATATTGAAAGTGAAGCGTTTAGCCCCGGTGACTTCGTCCCAGCCGCCTTTCGTGGCGGAGCCGGCCACCTGCTTATCGGCATTCCAATAAACGATCTTGCCGTCCTTGAAGGACTGCGTCAATTCGTCGCTTGCGAAATCCAAGCAGAGAGGATCTCTGTTAAGATCGATAGGGCTGTTGTTCTCTCTCGAGAAGAGGTGCCCCGAAGCGGGAACGGTGACTTTCGCCGCGTTGAGCGTCTTATTTGCGGCCTCGTCGGGAACCTCGACATCGCCGCTATTGAGATAGTAAGCGGTGAGATCGTCATACGCCGTTCCGAGAAGTTGTTTTGCAAGTGCAAGGACGTCATCCCTGTAGTCGGTCTTAAGGGTCAGCGTCAACGTGTTGCCCTCTTTCACATACACCGTTTCACGTGCCGCGGTATACATCGTGGTGTCAACGGCGGCAAGAGGATCCTCTTCTTGCGCTTTCTTGAGAGCGGCTGCAAGGAAACCGCCATGTTGCACACCTTCAGCGTCCTTATAACCGTCCATGAAGAACTTATCGATCACGCCGTTGAGGTAGCCCTTTTCAAGGAGCCACGTGAACTGCGCCTCTTCGTCCGCTTCGGGGACGGCGAGCCACAACTTATCGAAGTCGCTCGTTTCGAACTCTATCTTCTTCTCAGCATCTTCGGTGCGGCGTGCTTCGGGAACGGAAGCCTCGAACACAGCTTTATCGGAGACAAATTTCTGACTTGCTTTTGCAACCTGGTTCAAACCCGTTGCAACGGTGTTCTTGCCGCTCGAATATGAGAGTTTGCCAAGGCTGCTGCCGCTCGTCTTACCGCAGACAGAGCAAACATACACGTAATCTGCAGGAGTATCGCAGGACTCAACTTCGCTGATATACGTAATGGCGTTGAACTTATGGCCGAGAGGCGCTGTATCATACGTATAACTACCGGTAGTAGGATCGATCACAAGTCCGCCGGCAGGTCCTTCGCCGTCACCGCTAAGAGCCTCCATGGCGTCGGTATTCTTGTACACGACATCCTCGGTGAACTCATTGAGTACGTTCATGCCCGTGAAAAGCGGATCCAAAGCGTCAGGAGGAAGTTGGATGCAATCACGTATATCCTTGCCAAGCAAGATCACCGTCGCGCGAGCCATGAGATCCATCATCTCTGTCTCAGCATCAAACGGATCGCTCATATCATCACGGAGATCGTTCAGATAGCCGTGTTCGGCAAGCCATAAGAAGGGAGCGCTGGGATCCATACTCGCCTTAACAGCTTCCCATGCAAGCTGAAGGTCGGTCTTGAAGCCTTCGGGAGCCTTGACGTTAGTGCCATCGTAACCTGCGCAGACCACATCTGTGTCACCTACAACGGTATGAGGTCCGTCACCCGCTGTCGCAACAGTATCTTCCGTATCCGTCAATACGTTCTGACCGCACTCCTCGCAGAAGAACACATGACGTTCGTACATGGTGCATCCGCCCATAACGGTAAGGATTCTCTCGTTGAAGTGATGTCCTTCGACGACGTCTGCATAGTGAACGGGCGTGCAGTGAGCTGCAACGGGTGAACTGCCGGTCGTAGCAGGGACCCAAGTGCCCAAAACGTTGCACTCGGTGTACAAGCTATCAACTGTGACGTTTGCCGCCTTGAGTTTAGCAAGGTAACCGTTGATCGTGGTCTTGGCAGCCTTGGTCAACTCGCCCTTGTCGTCGTACCATTTTGTGTTCCCTTCCGTAACATCCTTTCTGGTGATGCTGGGAAGCAGACCGTTGTCTCTGGTGTCGCGGAAGAGATAACCGTGTGCCGCGAGCCAAGCGAACTTGGTAACATCGTCGGCAGTCTTAAGAGCATTCCATTCAGCCGTGAGGTCGCTGGTCGTAACGGACGCACCGTTCACAGGGTTCTTAGCGGGATCGTCCTTCACAGCCTTCTTGCCGATATCCGCGACCTTGCCGCCATTACCGTCCGTACCGACAGCCAACGTCTTGTCGGCAACGGGATTGCCCGTCAAACCGGAGATCCAATATTTGTCGTCGGCTGTAGTGGTGCCGCTCTTCTTGTAGAAGAGTTTGGAGGTATCGTTTTCAGTCGTAGTGGTGAGCTGTGAGAAACTCTCCGTCTTTTGTCCCGCTGCATTGTAAGTCCCGAAGCACGTCGAGCAAACAAGGACATACTGTTGCGCGGTGACGCACTTTTCGATGTTGATGTAAACGGGAACAAAGGTATGACCGGGCGCGGCGTCTTTCGCGGTGATGACCGCATAAAGATCGGACAACGCCTTGTCTGCATCCGCCGCGGGCGTTGCTTCGGGCACGCTAGTCCCCGAAAGCTTCGATGAATCATAGTAAATGACCTGGTTGTCGGCATTTCTGATGTAATTTCTCGAATACTTGCCGACCTTCTTCTCAACTTCGGTCTGCAACGTATCGGTTCCGTCATAGAAGAAGAAGTAACCGCAATCCGCGCAGTATGCATATGTAGCATACCCATCCATGGTGCAGGTATGTGCAACGCCTTCCTTCACGGTAAAGGTATGACCCTTAGGTTCGCCCAAGCCGGTCGTGTAGGAGTAACGCACGCCGCACTCGAGGCATTCCACAACAACAAGGCCGGGATCGACGCAGGTAGGCTCCGCGCTGTACACGATGTTGAGGTAAGGCTGGAGGGCAATACCCTTCTCATCTTCGGTGAGACCGGCCTCGACCTTCGTCTTGCCATAGTAGCCAGTAAGAATTTGAGTCTTCTCTTCTTCAGAGAGAGCGACTTTCTTGCCGTTTACCATCTTGTAGTAGTACTGATGTCCGAGGCCTTTCCCCTCTTCGACATAAGCGCCGCCGCAAGTTTCGCAGTGGTAAACCTTTTGGCTCACAACACATGCATCGCCTGCGCTCGGGGTCTTACGCTCTTCCTCAAGCACATAGTGGTGCTGGAAGGTGGGCTTGCCGACCTCGTTCCATTCGCCTGTCCACTCGCCGCAATTCGCGCAGTGGCCTTCTACACGCGCGCCCGAAATGCAGGTAGCGGCAAGATAGTGCTGGTCCTTGTCCGCTCCGTCATAAGTCAAGGCATACTTGAAGTCCGTAGCATGGCCGACCGCCTGTACGGTGAACTTATCGCTGTCTTTCTCCGCGCCGCAGAATGCGCAACCCCACACATAAGAATGGGGATCGGTGCAGCTCTTGCCTTCGTCAATAAGCTTCAAGATCCAGTTATGTACGTGATCTTCGCCTTCGGCATCCTTGGCAACAAGCAACTTGTAGAGGCTGCTTGCAGACGTGCTCGTGCTCGCATAATCGGTATAGAGGCGATGCACCTGCTTATAGAGCGCGGTGATCACTTCAGCAAGGGTAGCCGATTCTTTGTCTGCGATGGTGTCCGCAAGGATATCTTCGAATTCGGAGGGATCGAACCCTTCGATCTCGAGATCGCCGAGACCCTGTACGCTATTGAGAATTTTTTCCAATTTCGCATCGAGTGCGGGAATGGTGAAATTCTTTTCGGTCAAAGCTTCGACAATGGCGCTCTGTTGCTTGTCGACTTTGCTTGCAACTTCGGCCAAGAGATCCTTGACATCTTTCAAGGTAATGCCGTCGCTTGCGACATCAAGACCGCAAACCGTGCATTTGCCGTTCGCGTCCGGTGTGTGTGCGCCGGTAGCAAGTGTCCCTATAACGGTGACCTCGGCGCCACAATCGGAACATTCGTAAGTAACAGTACCCCGCGTGCCGCAGGTGGCTAACTGCACGGCTACAACGTCACTGTCATCCAAATGTTCATGTTTGCATTCGCGGGGGTCGGTTCCGCAAGAAGCAAACAGGATGGCAGACGTGCAAAGCACGAAGAAAGCCACGACAGCAATCAGGGCTCTGTAAAGCTTACTGGTTGATTGTCTTTCCATAATGATTCTCCTTTCCTTATTTTTCTTAACCTGATAAAATTGCACATGTAAAGGCACTCATGGCAATATCGGGCTACATTTTATCACGATTTGCGCAAGCGGTCAAGTAATTATAACCAAAAAAGAAAGCATTTTTATAAAAAAACGACAGAAATACCCGAAGTCGGCGAAAAAACATCACCACTTCGGGGTGTGCGTTTCCGCTTTTTTGCAAAAATTCAACCGTTTTTGCGCTTATCATATAAAGTTGTAGACCCTCAGCGCAGAGTTATCCCGCTAAGTGCACAGGAATATTATAACGCGGCGAGTGTTCCGTGTCAAGAGTTTTAGAAAATTTTTTCACGATATTTTTTGAAAATTTGTGCCTTTTTTGGATTTTAGCCCTATTTTTGTCATATTTTTTCATTCCCCCTCCCCTCCGAGCGGCTTTGGAGAGGGTTTAAGGGCGCGGGCCGACGTTCCTTTTGCCCCCTCCTCTATGGAGGTTCCGCTTTTGCCCCTCCGTGGGGAGTTCTCTTTTTTGCCCCCTCCGTGGGAGGGGGGGTAGGGGGTGGGGCGCGTTCCTCTTGGCTACCTTTCTAAATAATGTCATTTCGTCCCGCTGTTCTTGATCTGTCATTTCGCCCCGCCCGCAGTTCTGATTCTCTAAGGGCGGCACGAGGAGCCTGCGACGAAGTACCAAGCCGCTATGCGGCGCGTGGAGAAATCTCGCCTTATTATAATGAGGTAGAGATGTCTCGACTTCGCTCGACATGACATTAGGAAATGTCACCCACCCCCTTAGTCCCCCTCCGATGGAGGGGGTTCCTCTTGCCCCCTCCGTGGGAGGGGGGGTAGGGGGTGGGCGTCATGCTGAGCCGAAAGAGTGGTTACGCAGTCCCGTTAGCAAGTCCGCGAAGGCATCTTGGTACGTTTCGGTGTGGTTTTAATCGTACTTGGACGTAACAAGATTCCCTCGGGGAATTGCAGTGTCGGACTTTGTAATTGCTTGTTCGGCTCGGAATGACGCATGTACGTGCGGCCCCGCATCCGCGCGCGCGGGCGCGCGAGCGCGTTTAATAAATAGGTTTTAAGCCCGTGGGATCCCATGCAAACCCCCTCTTCTTGCGTCTTTTTATTTTATTTAGACAATCTTCTAAATATTACGGTCACTTTATTTAGATAACTATCTAAATATGCCGTTTTCCTCCGTTTTTCCCCGAAAAAACGGGTTTTGCGAGGATTCCGCTCTCCACCGTCTCCTTTTCTCTCTCCCCTCTCATCCCCTCCTCAACGAGCGCGGTTAACAGCGCACGCGCCTTAACAAGGCTCTCTCCAAAGAGATAGGTCGCCAGCGTCCCCGGTACGGTGTTGAGCTCGTTGAAATACACGTCTCCGCTCTCCGAGAGCAGAAAGTCCGCCCGCACAACGCCCCGCATATTGAGGCGCGCATATAGACACGTGAACATCTGCGCAATGCGCTCTGCAGTTTCTGCGGGAAGGCGGGCGGGCAGTTCGTGGCGGCGTTCCCCCGTGCCCTCATACTTTTCCCCGAAGGTGAGAATGGGCGAACTCGAAAACACCTCCTCAATGGGCGAGAGCACGATCTTCCCCTCCGCGCGGTAGGCGGCGATGTTGAGGTCCCGCTTGCCCGCAAGGTACTTTTCGACGAGCGCGGCTCCATCGAGTTTGAAGGAGAGTTCAAGCGCGCTCTTTAATTCCTCCTCCGTCTTTGCCACCGAGATGCCCACGCTGGAACCGAGCTTTGACGGCTTTACGATGACGGGATAGCCGAGCGCCTCCGCCCGCTCCCGCCACTCTCCGGACGCAAACTCCTCCTCCCGCACCGCAAAAGAGGGAAGCACGGGAATGCCCAGCCCCTTGAGAAAGTCCTTGGCGATCACTTTATCGAGGAAGAGCGCAGAGACGGCCGTGTCGGGCGAGGCGGATGGTATGCGGAAATAGCGCAGGACCGCAGAGAGCACGCCGCCCTCCCCGTCGCCGCCGTGACAGCAGTTGAGCGCGCAGTCGATCGGGGTCGTCTTTTTGGGTCTCTTTGCGGGCGCAATTCCTCCGCGCGTGAAAACAAACTCCTTCCACCCGCGGAACCCGCTCTCCTGTGCGCGGCGGAAGTCGTCTATCCCGAACTCCGCAAGTAGCAGACCGCCCTCGGGCCGCAGATACACGGGGAGGACGCGGTAACGCTCCTTGAGCAGATTCGCGCAGTACATGCCCGTGATAACCGAAATTTCTCTCTCGTTGGACTTCCCGCCGAAAAACACGGCAACCGTTTTCATATTTCTTCTCCTTATTTTCGCCCTCCCCCATTTCTCTTAGGAAAAAGAGAGACGCGTGATACCGAATTCGGAGCGCACAAAAAAACACCGAAGAGGTCATCTTCGGTGTCTCGCATAAAAAGTTTTATGACAGATAGATGTCGGGGAGATCGTTCAAAAAGAGCACGCTGTCTCCCTCTCCGAGTTCGCGGGACAGGATCTCCTGCGCCTTTTGCAGAGTGGGCACGACGCGGAGTTTCTCTTCCCCGCCGCCCGCCTCCGCATACCCCTGCCGAACGGGGAGTATGAGCGTCTCGCCCACGAGCACAACTTCGAACCCCACGAGCGCCGCGCCGAGTTCTTTGTTCGTCTCCTCCTCGAGCGCGCCGAGCTCCACAAGCCCGGGCGTGACGACAAACTTTTTCCCGGGGAAGTGCGCAAGCGTCTCCAGGGCGTTCTTCGCTCCCTCGATGTTGGAGTTGTAGCTGTCGTCGAGGATGTTCCGCCCGTTCGCCTTGATGAGCTGTAATCTGTGCGGCACGGGCTGTAACTTCTCCGCCGCCGCGGCGATTTCGCCTGCCGACATGCCGAGAAGGGAGCAGAGCGCGCCCGCAAGCGCAACGTCCTCCGCGGCGTGCCTGCCCAAGAGCGGGGTGGAAAGGCGCACGCGCTCTCCCTTGAGGAGCAGATCGAACGCCGTGCCATGGTCGGTAAGTTCGATGTTCTCCGCCGCAAAGTCCTCTCCCTCGCGCAGAACGGTCTCCGCACCCTCCGCGGAAATTTCCGCCGCGCTCCTCCCGAGCACGACCTTCTTTGCATATTTTGCAAGCGTCCCCTTCTCCTTGACGATCGCCCCGAGGGAGCCGAACGTCTCGATGTGCTGGGGACAGACGCCCGTCACGACGCCATAGTCGGGGCGCACAAGTTCGCACAGTTCCAAGATGTCGCCCGCGTGCCGCGCTCCCATTTCGGCGAGAAAGATGTTGCAGTCGAGTCCCTGCTCCTTCACCGTCCTCGCAACGCCCATGGGGGTGTTGTAGGAGGCGGGGGTCATGATCACCGAAAACTTTTGGGAGAGCATCGCGTTCGCATAGTGCTTGACGCTCGTCTTGCCGAAACTGCCCGTAATGCCCACCTTCACGCATTTACTCGCCGCAAGCGCCCTCTTCGCGCGCTTCACAAAGCGGCGGTTGTGGGGGATCTCATAGAGACACATGATGCAATTCGCCCCGCAGAGCGTAAACGGCAGTAGCATGGGTAAAACCGCAAAGGGCACGAAACGAAGAAGATAGAACCACGTCTCGTCCACCGCAAGGGAGGCATAAGCAAGCCCGAACCCGAGCCCCACGCAGAGCGCAAACGTCAAAAGGTAGTGCGCGGCGGCAAGCCGTATCACCCGCGCCGAAGGCTTAATCCGCACCTTGAGGGCATATTTCTTCTCCGACCAAATATAGAGAACGAGAATGCCTGCAAAGGGGGCAATGGAGATGAAGTTTGCCCACACATAGCCCAAAAAGGAGAAGCAGACGTTAAAGAGCGCCACAAGAAGCGCAAGGGAGAGAGAGAGCAGCGAGAGCCGTTTGCGCTGGATATTCCCCTTTTTGAAATACCATTTGAGAAAGGTGCGCGCCGAATATCCGCTCTGCTGCAAAAGGGCGCAAAGCCGCACGGAGGTGTCCGTGAAAAGATACCCCGTGATCGCCGCTCCGAGAAAAATTCCTATGAGAAGATATTCATTCATCGAAAAACTCCTCTGCCGCCAGGTTGAAGGCAAGCGGGTCGTCGAGATGGGCAAAGTGCCCGCAGCCGCGCATGATGATGCGCTTGCTCCCCGCCACGCAGTTTTGGTAAATTTTCGCCGAGGAAGGCGGCGTCGCCGTGTCCTTCTCGCCGTTGATAAAGAGGACGGGACGGGAGATTTGCCTTGCCTCCTCCCTCAGATCCTCGTTCACGATCTTTTTATAACTCTCCCGCATGAGGGGGGAGAGGGTGCGGTATTCGGGGCTCCCAAAGTGCGTTTTTGCATACATGGGTGCGATTTTCCGCACAAATTTATAGGTGTACACATGCGCATAGTAGCGGAGCGTCCGCTTCGGCACGATCCCCGCGCACCCGCAGAGAACGGCGCGGTCGAAGAGCCCCCGCGCAAGGCACTTCACCGCCACCCTCCCTCCGAAGGAATGGGCGATGACGAGGGGGAAAATGATCCCCTCCTCTTTCAAAAATTGTTCCGCCCAGGCGGCATAGTCCCCCACCGACCAAGCGGCGGGAATGGGGTCGCTCCCTCCGAACCCGGGGAAGTCAAACGCCGTCACGCGGTAAAAGCGGGAAAAATATTCGATCTGCGGAAAAAAACTCTCCTTTGTCGCAAGGTAACCGTGCAGAAAGACGAGGTCGCGCCCCTCCCCTCTGCGGAGAACGGAGATCTTCAATCAAAGCTCCTTTTTCATCACGATGGCGTCCTCGCCGTTCGCATAGTAGCGGGAGCGCGCATAGAGCCCTTGGAACCCGTATTTGAGGTAGAACATGAGCGCGGAGGTATTGGAGACGCGCACTTCAAGGAAAATGCGCTTTACCCCCTTCTTTTTGGCCTCCTTAACGAGGTCGTCGAGCACCTTTGTCGCCCGTCCGCAGCGGCGGTACATCTCGGCGGTTGCGATGAGTTCGAGTTCTCCCTCCCCCTCCACATAGTTCAACCCGCCATAGGCTGTGATCGCGCCGTCCTCTTCGAGGAGTACGCCGAGAAAGCGGCCCGAGAGAAAGGCCTCCGCAAGCATACGGACATTCCACGCGTCCTCGGGGAAGCACTCCCTTTCGAGCTGGGCGATTTCATTCAAGTCCTCAAAAGTCCAAAATCTGCCGTTCATTTGCGGTTCTCCTCTGCCGAAGATCTTCTCATATAAAAGGCGTGAAGTTCGCTTGCGGGCGCAATTTCTCCCGCCTTTTCCAAGACGGCGGAAAGCAGCCCCACCGAGGGGTCGGCTCTTCCGCAATCGAAGGGGATCTTCTCCGCGGAGAGCGGAAGGAACCCCTCCTTTACGAGTTCTTTCACCTTGGAAAGCGGCTGAATGGCGGGCGGCAAAACCACCTTTCCCCCCTCAAAACCGCAGGCGTACAGTTCCCCCCGCCCCGCGTCGACGAGGGCGAGCGTCTTTTTCTTCTCCTCATTGTATGCGATACAGTCGAAGGACGTGACGGCAAGCGCGGGCGCATCGCACGCAAAGCACAGCCCTTTCACGGCGGAAATGCCGATACGGATGCCCGTAAAGGACCCGGGGCCCACCGTGACGGCAAAAAAGTCGCATTCGCGGGCGGACATATGCGCGCGGGAGAATGCTTCTCCGATTTTGTCCATGAGGACGACCGAATGCTTCATGGCGCAATCGTCGAGGAAGAGTTTTTCGGCCGTTCCCTCGTTGTATGCAACGACGGACAGATATTTTCCGCTTGTATCTATCGCTAAAAATTTCAAAATTCGATCTCCCGCGGGCCGTCTCCCATGCCCGAAATGCGCACCCGTTTGCAGTTTTCGGGCAGAAGTCCTGCGATGTTCTCGCTCCACTCCACGAGACAGACGCCGCCCGCTAAAAAGTAATCCGAAAACCCGAGTTCCTCCGCCTGCCTCTCGCTCAAAATGCGGTAGCAGTCGAAGTGAAAGAGTTTGTCCCCATATGTATTCACATAGGCATATGTGGGGCTCGTGACCTCGTCAAAAATGCCCAGCCCCCTTGCGATGCCCTTTGCAAGCGCCGTCTTTCCCGCGCCCATGTTGCCGTCGAGGAGGACGGTGTCCCCTGCTTCGAGCGTCTTGGCATAGTTTTCGGCCCAGAGCATCGTCTCTTCGGGCGAATGAGAAACAAAAATCGCCATACGCATATTATAGCGGATATAGCGCCGATTTGCAAGAACTTTATTTGGAATTTTTCCCGCCGGCGGTTTTTTTTGCGAACTTCTCGGCAGTCGCCTTGATGAGCCGCGAGAGCGGCTTATAGATGAGAAAGACGATGAGGCTTACCGCAACGCTCTTGATGAGGTTGAAATAGATGACGAGGGGCCAAAGCTGTTTGAAATACTCGGCGCCGTCGAAGCCGAAGAGGTTCCCATAGAGGGGGAAATTGATATAGCGGTTGACGAGGAGGCTGACGCCGATCTGCAAGAGGCAGGCGGCGATGAGAGAGAGGGTCACCCACCACTTCCCCTTTTTGAAGCGGTATAAAATCGACGGGAAGATGATGTAGGAGAGGGACATGAGGAAGTTTGCGACCTCCCCCACGCCCGCAGTCGCGGACTTGGTAAGGCATAAAAGTTCCTTGATCCCGATGGAGACGGCCGCCTCCACGGGCCCGAAGATGAAGCCCTCGATCATAAAAAAGACATTGGCAAAATCGAGTTTCAAAAAGTCCGCCGCGGGGAAGATGGGAAACTCGAGAAAGGTGACGACAAACGCAAGCGCCGTAAAGAGAGCCATATAGGCGATATGGGTCGCCGAAAAGTGCCGTTTCAACATACTTTTTGTTTCTTCTTTCATGGTAAACTCCTTTTACATGCGGCGCGCGCCCCCGCAATACAGGGGCGCGCGCCGAAAAATTCTTTTCTCATCCGGACTATGACCGTCGGTGCGGGAATTTCACCCGCTCGGGAGCGCTCCGCGCTCTTCGCAGACTTTACTGCCGGTGGAGACTTTCACTCCGCCCCAAAGATATAAAGTTGTCTTTGTCTGTCCCCCGCAAAGCCAAAGGTCTACCCCTTTTAGGGGGAGGCTCCCGCGGAGCGGGTGGTGGGGGTCAACATTCTAAAATTACGTCATGTTGAGCTTGTCGAAACATGTCCCTGTTCTACCCCCTCCATTGGAGGGGGGTAGGGGGTGGGCAAATTCTCTCCCCCTTACTCCGTCTTGGGCTCGGGGTAGTGGCACACGGTGCATTCGCGTTTCTCGTTGGGGAACTGCTGTTCGTCGATGAGCCCCTTGCGGCGTTCCCCTTCCTGCCCGTTGTTGCCTTCGCCGACGTTTTCGAGCTTCATCAAGAAAGGTTCTCCCTCTCCCGCCTCGTCTCTTGCGATGAGGACGATCTCTCTGATCGTAAAGCTCTCGTCTACCGCCTGCAAGCGGAAATAGGAATAAGTCTTGAGCGGCAGTCCGCCGCGAGGGAAAACCGCCTGCGTCCACCCGCCTTGGTCGGCGGGAATATCCACATGGCTTGCAAAGGTGCCGCCGTCATAGGTGGAATAGGCGACCCGCAAAGTTGCCCCCTCTTTCGGGGTAAGGCACACCCACACCTCTTTGATATAGATCTCTCCCGTCTTGCCCTCGGGCGCGGTCACGTGGAGCATGGGCATATACTTGGGGTCGTCCCCCGTGTAGGCGGGGTATTCAAACCCCGTCACGTTGTCGAAGGAATGGGCCTGTTCCACAAGTTTTTCGTGGCACTCGGTACACTCCCGCCAATGGTTTTTTTCGTCCGTCATCCAATCGCTGAAAGTATGCGTGTGCTCGGGCGTGGGTTCGGGAGGCGTTTCGGGCTTACAGCCTGCAAACCCGAGCGAAAAGCAAAACGTTGCGGCAAGCGCGGCCGCGACGACAAAATTTCTGTGTTTCATAACCGCATTCTCCTAAGTTACTTGCATACAGTATAGCATCATTCCCGAAAAATATCAACCTTTTCAAGGGCATTGCAAAAAATTCCCTCTTCCACCTGCAAAAACGCCGCCGTTGTCCGCGGCGGCGTTCGAATGTTACAAATTGCTTTTCAAGAACTCTTTCATCTGTTCCTTGGGGAGATAGCCGAGGTTGTGCGCCTTCACTTCCCCGTTCTCGAACACGAACACATCGGGAATGGAAAAGACGTTGAGCGACGCCGCCAAGTCTCCGTTTTTATCCACGTCCACCTTTGCAAAGGCCGCCTCGGGGAATTCCTCGCTCAGCTCCTTCATCACGGGGGAGAGCATCCTGCACGGCCCGCACCATGTTGCAAAGAAGTCGCAAACCACCTTTTTGCCCGTTGAAACAAGTTCGTCGAGTTCCTGTCCTGTCATTTCTTTGACCATATTTCACCTCTTGTCCTTGATATATTGTGCAAGTATCCCGAATTTCACCCGCTCGGAGGAGGAACTGCGCATATCTTTGACCTCCGCGGCGCCCTCTTCGAGTTCGCTCTCTCCGATGACGGCGACAAACTTCGCGCCCAGCTTGTCCGCATATTTGAACTGCGCCTTTACGGAGCGTTCCAAAAGGTCGGTCTCGCAGGAGATCCCCTCCTTTCTCAATTCCTGCGCGAGAAGAAAGGCCTTTTCGCGGCTCTTTTCGTCCATGCCCGCAAGGTAACAAATAACTCCCTCGGGCGAAGGAATCTGCACTCCCTCCGCCTCGAGCACCATCAAAAGCCGCTCGATCCCCGCGCCGAACCCGACCGCAGGGGTGGGCTTTGCGCCGAGCTCATTCAAGAGCCCGTCATACCTTCCCCCGCCGAGCACAGTCCCCTGCGCGCCCGCCGCCGACGAGGTAAATTCAAACACCGTGCGGCTGTAATAGTCGAGCCCGCGCACGATGGAGGGGTCGACCGTATAGGCAATTCCCGCACCCGTCAGCAGATTTTTCACCCTTTCGAAGTGCTCTTTGCACTCGTCGCACAAAAAGTCGAGCATCCGCGGCGCACCCGCCGTGAACTTTTTGCAGCCCTCCTCCTTGCAGTCGATCATGCGCATGGGATTCTTTTCGAAGCGGGCGTTGCAGTCGGGGCACATCTCGGAAAGATGAGGGCGGAAGTAGTCGCGGAGCGCCTCCTGGTACTTTGCGCGGCAGACGGGACAGCCGATGGAATTGAGATTCAACTGCACATGTCTGAGCCCCAAATTTTTGAGGAAACCGTCCGCGAGGGCGATGACTTCGGCGTCCGCCGAGGGAGAAGCCGCACCATAGAGTTCCGCGCCGAATTGGTGGAACTCGCGGAGCCGCCCCGCCTGCGGACGTTCATAGCGGTAGGCGGAGAAGAGGTAATAGGCCTTAAAGGGCATCGCGCCCCCCTGGAGCCCGTTCTCGATGAAGGCGCGCGCGACCCCCGCCGTTCCCTCGGGGCGGAGGGTGATGGAACGGCCGCCCTTGTCGAGGAAGGTGTACATCTCCTTGCCGACGACGTCGGTCGTCTCCCCCACGCCGCGTTGGAAGAGTTCGGTATATTCGAACACGGGGGTGCGGATCTCCGAAAACCCGTAACCGTGTGCGGTTTTACGTGCGACGTCCTCGATGTATTGCCACTTAAAAACGTCTCCCGGGAGCACGTCTTTTGTTCCCTTCGGAATGTTGATCATTCTTTTCTCCTTATTTCCTTTTCTTGTCTTTCTCCTCGATGTCCCTCGCATCGCGGAGAAAAAGGCCTACCCCTTTTAGGGGGAGGCTCCCGCACAGCGGGTGGTGGGGGTATCTCTCGCCCCCTCGGTGGGGAATTCTTTTCTTTGCCCCCTCCGTGGGAGGGGGGTAGGGGGGTGGGGCGTGTTCCAAATTACTGCGCGAAGCAGGGTCCCCCTGCGGTAGCGCACCCAATTTGCCGCACTCTTACGGCTTAGTGTCCGATGAAACGAATAAGAGGATAAGCAAGTTAAGGTGCCCCCGCCAATTTCTTCACGGAAAAAGATTTTGCGCCGGCAAAAGATTTTTCGTGAACCTTACAGCACATATTTCTTCAAATCTCTGTCCTTTGTGATCTTGGACAAATGTTCCTCGACGTAAGCGCGGTTGATCTCCACGGTGACGACGGGGTAGTCGCCGCCGCCCGCGTTGAAGGAGATGTCCTCGAGGAGATATTCCATCACGGTATGCAATCTGCGCGCGCCGATGTCCTCGCTCGTCAAGTTGATCTCCTCCGAAATTTCGGCGATCGCCTCGATGGCGTCGGGGGTAAACTTCAAATCGATGTTATCGACGGCGAGAAGCACCGCATACTGTTGGGTGAGCGAGTGCTCGGTATTCGTTAAAATGTTTACAAAGTCCTCCTTGGTGAGGGAGGAGAGCTCCACCGACACGGGGAACCTCCCCTGCAATTCGGGAATGAGGTCCTCCACCCGCGCCACATGGAAGGCGCCCGCGGCGATAAAGAGCATATAGTCGGTCTTGACGGGTCCGTACTTTGTCATCACGGTGCTCCCCTCCACGATGGGAAGGATGTCCCGTTGCACCCCCTCGCGGGAGACGTCCGCGCCCGAGGTATTCTCTTTCCCCGCGATCTTGTCGATCTCGTCGATGAAGATGATGCCGTCGTTTTCGGCGCGGCGAAGCGCCTCGTCCTTCACCGCGTCGTCGTCGATGAGTTTGTCGCTCTCCTCGGCGATGTAAAACTTCATCGCCTCCTTCACGGTGATCTTGCGCTTTTTTTTGCGCTGGGGAAGCATTTCTCCGAAGATGGAGCCAAGATTGATAGCCGCGCCGCCGGGGATGAGTTCCATGTTCTTGGGCTCGTCCCGCACTTCCGTCTCGATGACGAGGTTGTCGAACACCCCTTTTCTGAGGGAATCAAGCAAATTCGCCTCGAAGATCTCGTGCGGGGTCTCTCCCCTATCCGCCTTTTTGAGTTCGGCGAGAAGTTTCACCATCTTGGTCTCGGCAACGGCGGTCGCCTTTACGGAGACTTCGGCAGTCTTTTCGTCCTTGACGAGGCGGAAGGCGCACTCCACCAAATCGCGCACCATGCCCTCGACGTCCTTGCCGACATAGCCGACTTCGGTGTACTTCGTCGCCTCCACTTTGATGAAGGGAGCCTTGACGAGTTTTGCAAGGCGGCGGGCGATCTCCGTTTTGCCGACGCCCGTGGGGCCCTTCATGATGATGTTCTTGGGGGTGATCTCCTCCCTCAGTTCGGGGGAGAGTTGCGCCCTTCTGTAACGGTTCCTCAGGGCAATGGCGACGGCCTTTTTTGCCTCCTCCTGCCCGATGATATGCTTATTGAGTTCGTTTACAATTTGTTTGGGTGAAAGATCCATAGCTTGACCTCCGTCAAAAAGGGATATGCGGGCAAAGCCGCTTTTTATTTTTTATGACTGCGCGTTGGAAAACCACGCTTTTCCATAAGCGCCCACAATTTGCCGCATACCTGCGGCTTAGTGTTAGATGAAACGAATGAGAAAACCAAGTAAGTTAAACCGCATATGCAAGTTTCTTCACGGAAAAAGATTTTGCGCAAGCAAAAGATTTTTCGTGAACCTATACCACCTCGCAAATAATATGGTCGTTGGTGAAAACGCAGATCTCAGAAGCGATCTTGAGCGATTTGCGCGCGATCTCCTCGGCGGAAAAGTCGGTATTCTGTGCAAGCGCGCGGGCGGCGGCGAGGGCGTAATTTCCGCCGCTCCCGATGGCGCAGATCCCCTCGTCGGGCTCGATGACCTCCCCCGTGCCCGAGAGAATGAGCAGGGTGTCCTTGTCGGCGGTGATCATCATCGCGTCGAGCTTTCTGCCGATCTTGTCCGACCGCCACAAATCGGCAAGTTCCACCGCCGAACGCATGAGGTTGCCCGCAAACTTGTTGAGCATCCCCTCGAAGCGTTCGGAGAGGGAGAATGCGTCGGTAACGCTCCCCGCAAAGCCCAAAATGACCTTGCCTCCGTAAATTCTGCGCACTTTTATCGCGCTGTTCTTAAAGACGACGCTCTCGCCCATGGTGACTTGTCCGTCGCCCGCGATCGCCGTCACGCCGTTTTTCTTCACGGCGCAGATGGTGGTTCCTCTGAATTCCATATCGTTCTCCTTGTCTGCGCTTAAAAAGCGCGGGGAATTTTTTTATATATACCCCCTTTTTGCCGCCCTAAAACGGAAAACGGAGTCAAATTTGCGAGTAAGTTTTGAACTTTTCGATCTCGCTAAGGGCGCGTTCGGCCATTTTGCGGCGTTTCTCCTTTTTGTCCCGCTCGTGGAGGGGGCGGAGAATACCGTAATTCGCATTCATCGGCTCGAAATGCTTATTTGGAGTGGCGATATAGCGGGAAAGCGCCCCGCACACGCAGGTGTCCTCGGGCACATAGGGCTCCCTTCCGCCGAGTTCGTTCCAAACGTGGATGGCGGCGAGAAGTCCCGAGGCCGCGCTCTCCACATACCCCTCAACGCCCGTGATCTGCCCCGCAAAATACAACCCGTGTTGCGTTTTCACCGAAAAATCGGCGTTCAAAACCTCAGGCGCGTTGAGATAGGAGTTGCGGTGCATCACGCCGTACCGCAAAAACTCTGCACTATGTAGGGCGGGAATGAGGGAAAACACCCGCTTCTGCTCCCCGAATTTGAGGTTGGTCTGGCACCCGACGAGGCCGTACATCGTCCCCTCCGCGTTCTCCTTCCTCAGTTGCAGTACGGCATAGGGGCGTTTCCCCTCTCCGTCCAAAAGTCCCACGGGCTTGAAGGTGCCGAAGCGCAGGGTATCTTTGCCCCGCGCCGCCATTACTTCCACGGGCATACACCCCTCGAAGATCTCGTTTTTCTCAAACGTATGCAGTTTTGCGCGCTCCGCGCCGAGCAATTCCTCTACAAACCGCTCGTATTCCTCCTTGGTGAGCGGGCAGTTGAGGTAGTCCCCCGTGCCGTTTCCGTAGCGGTCGGCGGTAAAGACATGCGCCATGTCGATACTCTCGGCGGAGACGATGGGCGCAGACGCATCGAAAAAGTGCTGGGAGCCGAATTTTTCCTCGATGTCCCGCATGAGCGCGTCCGAGGTAAGCGGCCCCGTGGCAACGATCCCCGTCTGCGGGAGAGAACATACTTCCTCGCACGTGACGGTAATATGTTTACATGCACAGATGCGCTCGGTGACATATGCCGCAAACTTCTCGCGGTCGACGGCAAGCGCGCCGCCCGCAGGCACGCGGGAGACCTCTGCCGCCGCCATGGTGAGCGACCCGAGCCGCCTCATCTCCTCTTTCAAAAGCCCGCAGGCGTTGCCGAACACGTCGTCGCTCTTCAAGGAATTGGAGCAGACGAGTTCCCCGAACTTTTCGCTTTGGTGGGCGGGGGTGAATTTTTTGGGCTTCATCTCCGCGAGTTCCACTTTTACGCCGCGGCTCCCCAAAAAGTATGCCGCCTCGCACCCCGCGAGCCCCGCGCCGATGATTTTCACGCTTTTGCCGCCTTGGACGACTTTTTCGCCGTTTTTTCGGGTTTTTCGGCCGCTTTCTTGGCTTTTTCTGGGCGGTAGGAGCATTCGCGGTTGGAGCACTTCACCGCGCCCTTGGGGGTGGTGACGAGCGCCCCTCCGCACACGGGGCACTTCTGTCCCGTTGGCACGTCCCAGCTCATAAATTTGCAGGCGGGATAGCCGCTGCATCCATAGTAGGGTTTCCCCGTGCGGGAGAAGAGTTTTTTGGTGGGTTTGCCGCAGTCGGGGCAGATCCCCTCGTACACCTCCTCCTTCTTCTCCGTTTCGAAGGGCAGAGTGGACTTACAGGCAGGATAGTTGGGGCAGGCGAGGAATTTCCCGTACCGCCCCGTCTTGACCGTCATCATCGCGCCGCACTTGGGGCAGGGAGTATCGGTGACCTCCGCCTCCCCCTCGCTGATGATGTTGGAGCAGGCGGGATAGCCCGTGCAGGCGAGATACTTTCCGTATTTCCCGCTCTTGCGCACCATGGGACGGCCGCATTTTTCGCAGAGGATGTCGGTAAGTTCGTCGCCGTCCGAGTTCGCAAAACGGAGCTTTTCCTCGAACGGGGGATAGAAGGCGGCGATGATGGAGTGCCAATCCTTACCTCCGTCCTCGATCTCGTCGAGTTTTTCCTCCATGTCCGCGGTAAATCCGACGTCCATCACGTCGGTAAAATATTTCACGAGCATATCGGTGATGCGGTACGCAACTTCGGTGGGAAGCATGTATTTGCCGTCCTTCGTCACGTATTTGCGCTTGCCGAGAACCGAGATGATGGAGGCATAGGTGGAGGGACGACCGATCCCCTTGTCCTCCATCGCCTTCACGAGGGAAGCGTCGGTATAGCGGATGGGCGGTTTGGTGAATTTCTGTTCCGCGCTGTCGCCGAGCGCAACGAGCCCGTCTCCCTCTTTGAGGGGAGGAAGCAGTTTCCCGCTCGTCTCCTCGTCGTCCTCCTTGCGGTATTCCTGGTAGACGGCGGTAAAGCCCGCAAAGCGGAGCGCCTTCCCGCTTGCGCGGAGCCCATAGCCGCTGTTGCCGATCTCGATCTGCATCGCGTCGTACAGCGCCTCTGCCATCTGGGAGGCGACAAACCGCTCATAGATGAGTTTATACACGTTATAGTGCTTGCGGTCGAGCATCTTTTTGGCGAGCTCGGGCGTAAGTTTGAGATCGATGGGACGGATGGCCTCGTGCGCGTCCTGCGCCCCCTTCTTGGAGGCGTAATAGTTGGGCTTTGCGGGGCAGTATTCCTTGCCGTATTTCTCGGCGATATAGTCGAGCGCCGCACGTTGCGCGTCCGAGGAAATGCGGGTGGAGTCGGTACGGATATAGGTGACAAAGGCGATGTGCCCCTCTCCCTCGACGTCGATGCCCTCATAGAGGTGCTGCGCCATGAGCATGGTCTCGGGCGCGGTCATGCCGAGTTTGTTGGAGGCGTCCTGCTGGAGGGTGCTCGTCGTGAAGGGTGCGGGGGCGTGCGACTTCGCCACCGAATTTTTGACGGAGAGCACGCTGTAATTTCCCGACCGAAGTGCGGCAAGAACGGCGTCCGCCTGTTCTTTGGAGGACACTTTGCACTTCTTCCCGTTGAACTTTTCGAGGGTCGCCTTGAAGGAGGAGAACTTCTTTTCCCCGTCCTGCAATTCGGCGGAGATCGTCCAATATTCCTCGGGAACGAAGGCCTTTATCTCCCGCTCCCTGTCCACGACGAGGCGGAGGGCGACCGATTGCACTCTGCCCGCCGAGAGCCCGTTCTGGATCTTGTTGTTGAGAAGTGGGGAGAGTTTATAGCCCACGAGCCTGTCGAGCACGCGGCGCGCCTGTTGGGCGTCCACGAGATTATAGTCGATCTTGCGGGGGTGCTGGAGGGCCTTTTCCACCGCTTTGGGGGAGATCTCGTTGAACTCGATGCGGTTCTCCTTGTCCGCGTCCAGCCCGAGCACGGTCTGGAGGTGCCACGAGATCGCCTCGCCCTCGCGGTCGGGGTCGGTCGCAAGATACACTTTCCCCGCCCGTTTCGCCTCCTCCGTGAGGCGCTTTATCGTCTCCTCCTTGCCGGGGGAGGTCACATATTGGGGTTCGAAATTCTGCGCCACGGACACGCCGAGCTTTTTCTGCGGCAGATCGCGGATATGTCCGCCCGAAGCGTCCACGCGGTATTTGCCCTTGAGATATTTGGAAATTGTCTTTGCCTTACTCGGCGATTCCACGATGATGAGATCCATATTTACCTCTTTTTACTTTATTTCACGCAACCGTATCTGTTCCCGCCCGACTTTACAACGAGCCCTTTGAGTTCGAGCGCGGAGAGGGTTGCCGCCGCCTCATAGACGGGCATTCCCGCCCGCTCCGCAAGCACGGCGGTGTGCAGTTCCCCTTCGGCGTGCAGGATGTTGTAGACTTTCTCCTCCGCGCCCGAAAGGGTTACTTCCCGTTCGGTTTGGGGCAAAATGCCGTAGCAGTCGAAAATATCCTGTACGCAGGTGCACACATATGCGCCCCGTTTCAAAAGTTCGTTGCAACCGACGCCCTGCGCCACACTGGGGTTATATGGCACGGCGAACACGTCTCTTCCGTATTCGAGCGCGGTATTGGCGGTGATGAGCGCGCCGCTTTTCTCTCCCGCGGAGAGCACCAGCACTCCCTTGCACAGTCCCGCAAGAATGCGGTTCCGCGCATGGAAGGAGTATTTCCTCGTCTTTTCCCCGAAGGGATATTCGCTGAGGAGCAGTCCCACCCTTCCGATCTCCTCTTTTACAGAGGCATGTGCGGCGGGATAGCACTCGTCGAGCCCGCACGGGAGCACGCTGATGAGTTTCCCCGCGGGGAGCGCGCCGTGCACGGCGGCAAGGTCTCCTCCCTCCGCAAGTCCCGTCACCACCGCAAACCGCTTGGAAAGGGCGGCGGCGATCTCGGTTCCGAATCTTGCCGCCCAGGGCGGGGTGATGCGGGAGCCGACCACGCAGAAGATGTCCTCCTTCAAAAGTTCCCTCTTCCCCGCGCCGAACAGGACGAGGGGCGGGAAGGCCGCCTTCAAACTTTCGGGATAGTCGCGGCTCAAAACGGTCACCGCAAAATACCCCTTCTCCTCCATCTCCGCAAGGAGCGCTTCCAAATTTCGCTTGCGCGAGGAAAGATCGCTCTCCGCGGGACCGGAAAATGCCTTTTCATAGAAAAACTCAAACCGTTCAAAGAGGGTTTCGGGGTCGCCCGCCGCGCGGAGCAGCACCGCTCTCTCGTGCGGTTCGAGTTCATTGCAGGCGCACAGCCAGATGAGCGCCTGTTCTTCCTGCGTATAACGTGTCATCAGAATTTATCCTCGAGACGGTAGGACACCGCCTCAAAGACGTGCTTGGGGCCGATCTCCTCGCACCCATCGAGGTCGGCGATGGTGCGGGCGACCTTGATGATGCGCGCCCGTGCACGTGCGGACAGTTTCATCCGTTCGAACGCGCGGCGCAGAATGGTTTCGCTCTCCTCCCCGAGCGTGCAGAACAAATCGAGTTCGCGCTCCCCCATCTCCGCATTGGTGTTGAGGGCATACTCCGAGAAGCGGTTGCGCTGGATCTTCCGCGCCATATCCACCCGCTCCTTCACCGTTTTCGAATCTTCCCGCTGTTCGCCCGAAGTGAGATCGTCATAGGAGATGTTGTCCACTTCCACCTGCAAATCGATCCTGTCGAGCAGAGGCCCCGAGATCTTCTTGCGGTACCGCCTGATCTCCGCGGGGGTGCAGGTGCAAACGAGGTTCGCCGACCCGTAATTTCCGCAGGGGCAGGGGTTCATGCTTGCGCAGAGCATAAAGCGGGAGGGATAGGTAAAGGTCCCGCCCGCGCGGGAGACGGTGATCTTCCCGTCCTCGAGGGGCTGGCGGAGCGCCTCGAGGGTGGAACGCTTATATTCGGGGAGCTCGTCCAAAAAGAGGACGCCGCCGTGCGCGAGGGAAATCTCCCCGGGGTGCACGACGCGGTTCCCGCCGCCGCACATCGACACGGTGGTCGCCGTGTGGTGCGGGGTGCGGAAGGGCCGCTCGGTCACGATCCCCTCTTCGCCGAGAATGCCCGCCACCGAATGGATCTTGGTGATCTCGAGCGCCTCTTCGAAGGAGAGGTCGGGCATGATGGTGGGCAGGCACCTTGCGAGCATGGTCTTGCCCGTACCGGGAGGCCCCACCATGAGCAGGTTGTGCCCGCCCGCAACGGCGATCTCGATCGCCCGCCGCGCAATGGGCTGTCCCTTCACGTATTTGAGGTCGGCGGAGGAGTTCTGCCGCTTGCAGACGGCGAATTCGGCCGTCTCGAGCGGTTCGATGGGCTCGAAGCCGAGCAGGTGTTTCACGACCGCAAGGAGGTTCTCTGCGGGATAGATCTCCGCGCCGCCCAAAAAGCGGGCCTCCTTTGCGTTGGCGGCGGGGACGATAAAGCGGGTAAACCCGTGACCCTTGGCCGAAATGAGAATGGGAAGGAGCCCGCTGACGGGACGCAAATCGCCGTTGAGGGCAAGTTCTCCCAAAAAGACGGTATCCGCAACGTCCGCGCCGATGAGCTGTTCGCTTGCCTTGAGCAGAGAGACCGCAATGGCGAGATCGAACGCCGCCCCCTCTTTTTTGAGGTCCGCGGGGGCGAAGTTGATGGTGATCCTGTTCATGGGGAACAGAAGCCCGCTGTTCTTGAGCGCGGAGCGCACCCGCTCCTTGGACTCCTTCACGGCGGTATCGGGAAGCCCCACCATGTCATAACTCGGGACGCCCTTGTTCACGTCCGTCTCCACTTCAACGGGAATGCCGTCGAGCCCCGCAAGCGCATAGCAGATGATTTTTGCGATCATATTTTTCCCCTTTGTAAGATCGTCCCGCCCGCTGCAAAGGGGGCGGAACAGGTTACGTTACGCCCAGAGCCCCGGCAAGAATCCCGTGGTGGGAATGGAGAAGGTGAACACGGCAAACAGTCCGAAGCACACCGCAAGCGCGGCGAAGCACACAATGGAGAGGATGTTCACGACCTTTGCGTACTTTTTGTCCTCCTCGGAGGCGGCCTTTGCGGCGATCGCAAACAGGCAGATATAGGCAAGGAGCATGAACGCAAGCCCGCCCTTTGCAAAGGCGGCGGTCGCAAGCCCGATCACCACCCCGACGAGCGGAATGAGCACGGCGAGAAGTTCTTCCTTGAAGTTGTCCGCATTCATCTTGCGCGTGAGCAGTACGAGTGCGAGAATGGCGCCGATCACGCCCGCCGCAAGGGAAGCGACTGCGATGAGAGAGCCCGCCGCGGTCACGCCGAACGTTTCGCCCGTCCCCTTGAAGAGGAGATAGAAGGGGCTCCACACCGACTGCGGCGCGGTCAGATAATTTTCGCCCGTAAATCCGCCGCAGAGCGCCTTCCACACAAAGTAGAAGATGTTCTTGGAGGGAGAAGCGGGGTTATCGTACACTTTCACATACGGGAAGTACATCGGGAGCATCGCCAAAATGGAGATGAGGAAGCCGCCCAAGAGGAGGAAGGCGAAGAACACACAGCCCGAAACGCTCCCCTTGAAGCGGTGCTCTTTGAGCGCCGCGGCGAGTTTCTTTCTCGGCTGGGAAGGTCCTCCCTCGGTGCGGGGCGCGCCGCCTGCCGCCTCGTCCGCCTCCACCTCGTCGATGGCAACATCGAGCGCGGCGCGCGTCTTGCGCATCTGGCGGACAAGTCCCGCAATAAACAGCCCCACGACCCCGACGGCGGGGATCGCAAACGCGCCGTTCACGCAGACCGCCGCCGCGGTAAACAGGCCCGCCAGCAAAACGGGGACCGCGGAGAGATAGCTTGCCTTTTTCAATCCTTCTTTGAAGAATTTCGTGGTGAAGAAGAGCGCCGCCGTGATGAAGAACAGCCCGACCATCAGCGGGGTGCCGAAGTGCCCGAGGCTCATGCTTACGCCGCAGAGGGCATAGAGCACGGCGAACACGAGGCCCGCCTTGTCGCTCCCCGTAAGTTTTCTTACGAAGAGGAAGCCGAACACGAGCACGCCGAAGGAAGCGAGGAAGGGCATGAGGCGGAGCCCGAAGGGGCTCATTCCTCCGATGAGGGTCCCGAGGGCGAGAATGTCGTTTCCGAGGGCGTTATACACCGAGTCGATGTGATAGATGCCGCCGGGGACATAACTCTTTCCGAGCCGCATTTCGGAGATCGTCATCAAGGAGTAGATCTCCTCCTGCCCGAAGCGGAAGAAGGAGGACTGCGCCATGGAGGGAATGCAGGGGCTGTCCACGATCGCGCCCGCCTTTTCGACGGCCGTTTTCAAAGTCTCTCCCTTGTCCCTGTCATAGGGAAGGAGGGTCCCCTTCTCGCCGTCCGAGTAGACGGTGGGACGGAGCGCCACGGGTTTATGTTCTCTCTCGGCGGTCACGTCCTGGTCGTTAGCGACGAACACGATCTCGTTGATGAGCACGCTTCCGCCCTCTACCTTGATGCGGTAGTAGGGATAGGTGGTGATACGCCAGCCGTCCACCGTTTGGACGGTGTACTTCACCCAGTTGTAGAGGCAATCGGTATAGGGTCCCTCCGATTCCTCCCCTTCATCGAGTTTTTCATAGAGGTTGGCAAAGCTGAGGTCCACGCGGGTCGTCCAGGAGCTGTCCGCCGAAGTTCCGCGCGCGATCTGAATGGTGACGGTCTCGCCGTACTCGGTGTAGATGCCGCCGAGGTTGAAATAGACCTCTTTGATGTAGAGATCGCGGTGCTCGTGTCCCTCTTCCCCGTGGCCGGGGTCGGAGACGTTGAGCACGATGCAGGGCTCTTTGCCGTCGGTATCGCTCTTGGAGGTGAGCGCATAGGCCTTCCCCGTGGAAGTGAGGGAGCCGAGCGTCCCCAGCCCGAGGGCGAGAAAAACGAGTGCAAGAATGAGGAAGGCGCGAAGCCAACCCGACATTCTGTTCCAGATGTTTGTTTTCTTCATACGATTGTTTCCTTATTATATCGTCGCATACTATTCTAACCGAAACAGAGGGAATTGTAAACGATTTTCGCGGGCTTTTTCAAAAAAAATCGAACGCATTTGTGCCGAAATGCGGGCGCGCCGCAGAGGCTCCCCCTCTCCCTCCCGCCGAAAAAGCGGGGGAAAGAAAAGGATCGGCGGTAAAGAAAAAGCGCTCCGTGAGCGCTCTTCTTGAATGTTACTTGAGTTCCTTGATTTTGGCGGCCTTGCCCGTGCGGCCTCTGAGGTAGTAGAGTTTTGCCCTTCTTACCTTGCCCGCGCGCACCACGGTCACATAGGCGACCTTGGGGGAATGCAGGGGGAAGCAACGCTCCACGCCCACGCCGAAGGAGAGGCGGCGGACGGTGAACGTCTCGCGGATGCCGCCGTGCTTTTTGGCGATGACCACGCCCTCGAAGTTCTGGACTCTTTCCTTGCCGCCCTCGATGATGCGGTAGCCGACCTTCACGGTGTCGCCGACGTTGAATTGGGGGACGTTCTCTTTGAGCCCCTCTTTCTCGATAGCTTCGATCAAACCTTTCATTGACTTTACCTCCGTATTTTAAGAAAAGACGTTCGTTCCCGTTTTTGATTTTGCGCGAAATTTCTGCGCTGCGGCAGAGGAACGTCCAAAGTCACTTGAACATTATAGCCGAACCATCTGAAAAAATCAACCGATTTTACCCTCTTTCCCGCAATTTTTTCGGCTTATTTTCACCCCCTCCTCTTTTCTCGCCTCCCCCCAACTCGTTGGGGGGAGGGTAGGGAAGGGGTGAATTATACTAACAAGTGCAACGGGTGGGATAAAAAAAGTAGTTCAAACGGAAGTCTGTGATATAATAGAGTT
>CANRHB010000009.1 GCA_947630325.1 uncultured Clostridia bacterium | reverse complement strand
CGTTTTTCTTTTTGTCCTATCCCTATGGAGCAAATAGGAATATCAAGATCTTCATCGGCTCGGACGACCCCGAAACGAGAAAGGAGTTTTCGGAGCTGTGCGGACAGAAGAAGGTCAAAAACTTCTCCGTGAATACGAACGCCGAAAACCCCGCATCAAGCAATACGGGAGCCGCCAATCAACCGCTTATCACGGTAGGGATGCTCGAACGTCTGAACGGCGACGAAAAAGGAGACGCGATTGTTTCCGTCCGTGGGTACGAACCCATTTGGACGAAGTTCACGCCGTCTTATCTGCTCAAAGACGTTTACTTTGCCGCCGGCAAAACGGACATTGGAAAGCGTGAGGCGCGGCTCTTTGAAAAAGAGAACTACGTCTTTGATATTGTCGGCGGCAACATCAAGAGCAAAGAGGAGGAGATACTCGAACTCATTGACGAGCGCGACAAGCAAACGGAGGCGCAAGAAAAAGCGGAGCGCGAAGAGAAGATCAAAACGCTTGATGAGCAATGGCTCGAAGTTGAAAACGAGATCATCCGCAAGCAACAACAATTTGCAGTGATCTTGAACGGCAGGGACGCCAAAGCACTTATGAACGCGCCCTATGAGGATAAGACAACGCTTTTGTATGCGTTCATGGAGAACTACGACCAAACGACCGCACAGAAGATACAGAACTTTGCGGACTACCTTGCGGGAGACGCTCTTCCCCGCATGGCGGAACTGCAAGAAAAAGCAAGAGAATAAAAGGAGGCAAATTTTGAAAGTTAAATTTTTCATTCCCGTATTGGGCGCGTTGATCATGCTGTCAACGTGCTTTTTTATGGGGAATGCGGCGGGAACGGAAGCCTCGGCTGCCGAACCTTGCCAACATCAATACACGGAGAGAATTGTCCTTCCAACGTGTACTGCACAGGGATACACCCTATATACCTGTCAGCTCTGCGGGGAGACAAAGAATGACAACTACACCTCGGCGACCGACCACAAATACACCGTGCAAGCGGTTGCGGCAACCTGTACGACAAAGGGCTATGACCTCTACACCTGTCAATATTGCGGGGATACATACAGGCAGACGACCGCGCCCGAACTCGGACACCAATTTGCGGAGATCGTCGTTCCCGTCACCTGTACGCACAAGGGCTACACGACGCATTTCTGCACGGTCTGCGGCTATGAGTACTCGGACAAGTACGAGGACGAGACGGGGCATTTCTATAAGGACGAAACTTTCCCTGCGACTTGCACGGAGCAGGGCTACACGAAACACACCTGTTCCGTCTGCGGTTATTCCTATAACGACGGTTTTTCGGACAAGCTGTCACACAACTATGAGCGGAGCGTTGTAGAACCGACCTGCACGACGGGTGGCTACACCACCTATACCTGTCTGAATTGCGAGGACAGCTACATTGCCAACTATACGGACAAACGAGGACACGACTATGTTCTCACCGTCACGCCGCCCTCGTGCGTCAGTTACGGCTACACCGAGCATATTTGTTCGGTTTGCAATGACCGATATGTGACGGACTATGAGATTCCGACAGAGCATGAATACCTACACGTTATGGTGCAAGCAACGCCCGAGAGTGTCGGTTACACGCGGCACATTTGTATCAAGTGTAATTACAGCTATCTCTCCGACTTCGTTACGAGCGGGGACACAGGATATATCCCCGAACCCGTAGAGCCGTCCGAACCGCATAGCCATTCGTTCCAACTTTATGTGCAAGACAACCCCGAGAACAAATTTTTTATCGCTCTCTTGGTTTGCAACTGCGGAAGTGTGAAAAGCGGCGGTCTGCGCGTTCTTGGCTCAAAGGACGGAAACAATTTCACCGAGCTGAAAGCGAATGCCTATGGGCAAGTGTTCTACTCCGATTTGAGCGGGACTTATGAAGTGAAGATCGTAGACGGACAAGGCAGAGAGCAAAGAACATTTTGGCTTTCTTCCCGTGGAATTTCCGAGCAACCGCCCGAAACTCCCGATACGCCCGATAACCCGTCAAATCCGAGCGGGCAACAGCCGCCCGAGGAACAAGAAAATCCAAGCGGACAACAGCCGCCCGAGGAACAAGAAAATCCAAGCGGACAACAGCCGCCCGAGGAACAAGGCAACCCGAGCGAACAAGAACCGCCCGAGGAACAAGGTAATCCGAGCGGACAAGAACCTCCCGAAGGACAAGGCAACCCGAGCGAACAAGAACCGCCCGAAGGGCAAGGAAACCCGAGCGAACAAGAACCGCCCGAAAACCCAGACGACGGGGAGCAAAAGAGCGGAAACAGCGGCGTGACATCGCTTGTGCTGTTCTTTGTACTCATCGTACTTGCGGGCGGCGGGCTTGCGGCATACCTCATCATCAAGAAGAAAAAGAAGAACAAACAAAACTAAAATCAAAGTAAAAGGAGAAGAAATTACATGTTTAATCTTTTGGCAGCAGAAGAAGGACTCAACGGCAGTCTTGCCGAAATCGTGGCAAAACTCCAATCGCTCATGGACAGCTTTTGGATCTACATTGTACTTGCGCTTGCGGCAGTAGTCGTCATTTGGGGCGCATACGTCGGTATCAAGATCGCCATTGCACACCGCAACGAGGAAAAAATCAATGCCCGCGACATGGTGAAGAACCTTATCATCGGTATTATCATCATCTTCGTCGTCGCTATGGGCGCGCCGCTCCTCATCAACGGTCTGTCCGCGTGGGTCGGGACGGGAGCGTAAATAGCGCCGCATAACGGTCTGACATGAAACGGGGCGGCGGGGGAAACTCGCCGCCCTATATCTTTCACAGGAGGCAATTATGCTATTATTTTTTCAAGAACTCGGTCTGCAACTCTTTCTATGGCTCTTACAGCTCATAGACGGTATCATGGAACTTTTCAATGCCATATCGGGAATTGCGGACGTGAACTATCAAGGACAAAAGGTCAATATCCTTGAACTTATCATCGGGGACCCCGTTGTGGCGAACGTCTTTTGGTGCATCCTCATTTTGGCGGTGGGGCTTGCCTGTATCTTTGCCATTGTCGGCATCATCAAAAACTTCATTGCCAACAACAGAAACCTTTCGTCTATCGTCGGCAAATTTTTTCTTTCCATTCTCGGCACTTTTGCCATGCTTGCCGTGGTATTCCTTGGAATCATGATCGCAGGGTCGGGCATTAAACTCGTGGCGCAGATATTCCAGATCGGGAACACGACGAAAATCTCCAACGCGCTGTTCAACGCTTGCGTGGGGGACTGGGTAAACGGATATTCCATTAACGACATCGACGTGACGTCGCTCAAAGTCGGGGACATCTTTGGTACATACAATGCAGCTCTCTTTGGGATATGGCCCACCTCGTGGAAACTCAACGGCATGGTCAACCCCGACACGTTCTACTATCTGCCCGCGCTAATTGCGGGCGTTGCGGTGACGATTGCGCTCTTGATCGCGCTTGTCAATCTTGCAAAGCGCATCTTTGAAGTCGTGTATCTGTACTTCTGTATGCCGATCTCCATGTCTGCGCTTCCGCTCGACGACGGGGCGCGATTCAAGAATTGGCGGGAAATGTTTCTCACAAAAATCATCCTCGCGTTTGGCGCAGTGTTCTCGGTCAACGTGTTTGCAATCATATTGCCGTTTATCATGCAGATGAAACTCGACGGACTGGGCGGGTTCGGGAACGCCATGTTCATGCTCGTCATGATCATCGGCGGCGCTATGGTGATCCCCGCAGGGCAAACTCTGTTTGCGCGGCTTTTCGGGCAGGCGGAAGATTATCATGCGGGCGGCGGTTTCCTCAGAAGTGCGTTCTATGGAAGTAGGATCATCGGCGGCATGACGATAGGACTTGCGGCGAAAGGTATCAAAGGGGTCGCACACATTGTTTCCCATAAAAAGAAGGGAAAGGACGGCGACTCGGGAGAAAGCGGAGGTTCGTCAGGTTCGGACGACGGCGACAAGTACTCGGAGAGTGAAAGCGGCGCGTCGGACAGCGGCGCGGAAGAAGGAGCATCAGAGGGAGGTAGCGGAGAATGAGGATCATTCCCAAAAAAATAAAAGTAAAAAACACGGTATGGAAGTGCTACTCAATGGCAGATGTGATCGTCGCCCTTGTGGTGTTTGCGATCATCTTCATAGCGATCACGGCGGGTGCATGGGTGTTTGCCGTCATCATGGGGCTGTGCGCCGTGGTGATGTTCATGCCTACTCCCGACGGTATCTTCTTTACGTTCATCTTTGAGAATGTCAAATTCCTGTTTGCGAAGAAGAAATACACGTCGGACGCGAAGAACCCCAAAGAGAACGTGGACGCGCTCTATTCCTTAAAGGAGATCAAAGATAACGGTTTGCTCGTATATGGCAGCGGTACGCTCGGGCGCGTCATCAAGGTCGGGCAGAAGAACTTCGGGATCGAGGACGTTACGGAGCAGAACATCGACATCAATTACTTTGCGAACGCCTTAAAACTTCTCGACCAAAACCAAAGTGCGGACATCGTGAAGATCGACCGCCCTGTGAACTTGGACGGATTTGCCGAGGAACTGTTTGGAAGACTTTCAACGGTCGCAGAGGGCGATGAATATTCCGATGTCAAGGAGATCAAGGAAGATATCTTGCGGGAGCGCATCGACCGTATCGACAAGCTCAACAATATCCGCAAACAGTATCTTTCGGACTACTACATAGTTTTGTATGGCAGAAACGAACTCGATCTTGAAAGCACGGCGGTCAACGTCGCAGCCGAGATCGCAAAGTGCGGGCTGAACACGAAACTTCTCGGCATGAGGGAAACGGCGGTATTCTTGAAATACAGCTTTTCCCGCAACTTCGACGAGCGGGAGAGCAAGGATATTCCAAGCGAGGAACTCGTCGCGTGGGTCAAGCCGAAAGAAGTGATATTTCACGGCAACAAGTACGAGATTGACGGCACAGAGGCGGCGACATTTGCGGTATCGGATTATCCGCTCCGCGTCAAGAACGCATGGGGCGCGGAGCTGTTCAATATCCCCAATACGAAAATCGTCATGCACGTTTCCCCTGTGGATAAGGTGAAAGCCATTCGCCGCATCGACAAGGTGATAGGAGAAATGCAGACCAAGCAGATCATCTCTGACAAGGCAAGTGACGCGAACAGCGCGGAAATTCATCAAGAAACGATGAACACCCTACTCGACGCATTGCAAACGGAGAACGAAAGTCTGTTTGACGTCACGTTGACTGTCACGGCTTACAACTATCTCAAAAGCGACAGCTACAAGAAAGCGGTGCGGCGGGCAATGCTCACGGGCAACTTCCGCCCGTCTACGCTGTACGGCTTGCAGATCGACGGGTTCAAGAGCGCGGCGGTATCGCCCGTGTCTACGCTCAAAAACCAAGAGCGAGGCATCAACAGCTCTTCCCTTGCGGCGGCGTTCCCGTTCGTGCGGACGTTCGTCATGGACGAGGGCGGTATCCTTCTCGGCGAGAATAAGACCAACGGCTATCCCTTCATCTTCAATCTTTGGAAGAGAGGGAATCTGTATCAGAACTCAAACGCGATGATAATAGGGAAGTCGGGCAGCGGGAAGTCGTTCTTCCTCAAAAATCTCATTCTCAATGAGTGGGCGAACGGGACGAGAGTCATTGTCCTCGACCCCGAAGCGGAGTATCTTGCGCTCACGAGAAATCTTTGCGGCAATATCATCAACGTCGGCAATGCGCGGGAGGGAAGGATCAACCCGTTCCACATCTATAAGATACTCACCGAGGACGGAACGCCCGCAGACAGCAAAGTGACATTCAATACGCACTTGAAGATGCTTGAAAGTTTCTTTAAGATCGTGCTTGCGGATGCGCCGACGGACGTGATTGAACTCATCAACAATCTTACGGTGGAGACGTATGCGAGAATGGGGATCACCGAGAATACCGATTGCTCGAACTTCCCTGCGGACTACTTCCCGCTCTTTTCCGATCTCATGGAAACGCTCCAAAGCAAAAAGACAGAGGACATGGACGCGCTCACACAGCGGGATCTGCGCACGGCGGAACTGTACTTGCAGAAATTTGTCACGGGGCGTTACAGTGACATTTGGAACGCGCCGTCTACATTGCAAGTGGGGGCAGACCTCATCGACTTCGACTTCCAATCGCTCTTTGCGAACAAGAACAACGTCGTTGCAAACGCGCAGATGCTGCTTGTGTTCCGTTTCATCGAGCAGGAAGTTATCAACGCGAGAGAGCGCAACAAGAACGGGGCGAATCTGCACACCATGATCGTCGTGGACGAGGCGCACCTGTTCATTGATGCGAAGTTCCCGATCGCGCTCGACTTCTTCTATTCCATGAACAAGCGTATCCGAAAGTACGACGGCGCGTTCATTCCCGCCACGCAGAACATCGCGGACTGGAACGCAAACGAGGAACTTCGCAATAAGACCTCGACGATCTTAAAGAACAGTCAGTACAACTTTATCTTCAAGCTCGCCGCGCCCGACATGAAAGACGTTTTGGACGTGTACCGTGCGGGGGATAGTTTCAACGACGAGGAACAGCGCATGATCATCTCGGCGGTGACGGGGCAGGCGTTCTTTGTAGGTTCTACCGAACTTCGTGCTTGCGTTCGTATCAAGGCTGGCGACTATGCGCAGAGCTTGTTCGACGAAAACAAAAAGGAGGAAGGAAATGGGGATTAAAAGAAAAGGCACTTTTGCGGTAGTCCTTTCTGCGCTCTTACTTTGTGCGCTTGCACTTTTTCTCGGCTTTTCAATAAGGGCGGGTGCAAAAACAGTTTCGGCGGCAGGAACGCCTCGGTACAAGATGTACTTCGACTACAAGTATTCTGCGGGTGCGACTACTGATCCAAGTGCCGACCCCAAAATGAATGTTGAGGCGGAAAAAAAGAACGTGTTGAAATCTGACGCACACATCGCCCAAAGCGTATCCGAAAAATGCGAGATTGAATTTGAAATTTATGGGAGCTATCCCGATAGTACAGCAGGGACAGGGACGCTCGTACAAGGAGGCACGCTAAACTCGAAAGAAGTTACGATAAACGTGCTAAATTCGATTTACGACAAAAACTCTTTCCAAATCAAGAAAGCGTCTGGAACGGTTGTCGCGTCTGCGTCAACAAAAAAAATATCCGCTACTCTTGACGACGGGACATATTATGTGACGTATGTAGGACAATCGAATTGGACACAGACAGGTCCACTCCGCAATGTGCGCCGTGTAGTCATAATTGAGTGTACGTTCAATTTCAAAATCGGCGGTCATGTTCACAGTTACACCCCAACCGTGACGAAACCGACATGCACGGCGGGCGGTTACACGACTTATAAATGTTCGTGCGGCTACTCTTACACAGACGACAAAACGTCCGCGCTCGGGCATGACTACAAAGAAACACAGACCACAACTTGTACGGGCGAAACGACCATATATCGTTGTTCTCGTTGCGGAGATACATATTCCAAAACGACGGGCGACGGGATAGGACATAGCTACACGGCAACGACGACTCCTCCCACCTGTACTGCGGACGGGTACACAACTTATACATGCTCCCGTTGCGGGGACACTTATACAGGGAACAGGACATCGGCACTCGGACACAGCTACACGGCAACGACAACCTCTCCTTCCTGCACTTCGGACGGGTACACGACTTATTCATGTTCCCGTTGCGGAAGTTCTTATACGGGGAATAAGACATCGGCACTCGGACACAGCTACACGGCGAAAACGACCGCTCCTACCTGTACTGCGGACGGGTACACAACTTATACATGCTCCCGTTGCGGGGACTCCTATACGGAAAGCAAAGCGCCCGCACTCGGGCATAGCCTTTCGGCGGCGCGCTCGATCTCCTGCACGTTGGAGACGACCGTTTATACCTGTTCCCGTTGCAATTACAGCACGGTATCGACGGGAGAAGGGTATGGGCATGACTATGTGCCGTCTGTCACCGAGCCGACCTGTACTTCGGGCGGCTATACGATCTTTACCTGTTCCAACTGCGGCGACAGCTACCGCGACAATGAGACGCAACCGCTCGGACACAACTACACTATCACGCAAAGTAATTCCTGTACGGGCGGGACGACAAATTATAAATGTTCCCGTTGCGGGCAGACCTACTCGGAGTCCACGCAAGGAGGTTTGGGGCATAGTTACGTCGCCTCCATAACTGCGCCGACCTGTGTGGATAGAGGATATACTGTCTATGTTTGCTCCCGTTGCGGTGACAGTTACCGAGACAACGAAACACAAGCACTCGGGCATAATTACATCGCCACCGTTGTATCGCCGACATGCACTACAAGCGGCTACACCGTTTATAACTGTTCTCGTTGCGAGAGCAGTTACCGAAGCGGAGAAACACAAGCCACGGGACATCGCTATGTGTCAAGCTCCTACCCCGCCACTTGTGAGACGGGAGGCTATACCCTGCATGAGTGCGAGATCTGCGGTACGAATTACCGAGACAACGAAACGCAACCGCTCGGGCATAACTTTATCACCGAGACAGAATTACCGACTTGCACCGAATTTGGAATGACGGTGTACTCGTGCCAAGTGTGCGGCTATGAGAAACGGGAAAGCGACGGAACATACCCGACAGGGCATAGTTTTACGAACATGATCGTGAACGCCGCGACCTGTACCACGGACGGCATGAGAAAGCAAGTTTGTGACAAATGCGGCGAGGCGGTAGAAAGCCGTATTCCCGCGCTCGGTCATCACTATGAAATCACAAGCTCAACCACTTCGGGCGACAATACGATAAGACAATATACCTGTTCGGTCTGCGGCGACAGCTATACGCAGGAACTCGGAAATCAATATGAACAGGTGACGAACTATGTGGAATATCTGTTCGAGCAGTACGCGCCCTATATGTATTGGGTACTCCTTGCGACGGCGGGACTGTGGAGCATTGCAATCGGCGTGGCAATCATTATAGCCGTCAAAAACGAGGACAAGGCAAAGGCAAAGAAAATGCTTGTGAACTATGTCATCGGCTTGGTCGTCATCTTTGCAATCGTCGTCGCTTGTCCCTACCTCATGAGAGGCATCGCCGCACTTGTCACATGACAACCAAAAGATTGAGCGAAGAAATTTTCCGAAACCTCTTGACAAACACGGAAAAATAGTATATCGTATGCTTACGACCTGTACTTAAAAGGAGGAAACAACATGAACGACGCTGAAATTTTGACGAAAGCCGAGAGGGGAGAGGGCTTGACGGAAGAGGAAGTCATGCGCTATGAAGAGCTTGTGCCGCCCGTACACCATGTGTATGGGAAGTACGGAACGCTTGCACGCGACTACCTTGAAAACCGTGCCCAAGCAAAGATGTGGACGATAGAAAATCTTCCCGAATACTTGCACGGCATTGACCGGCGGGCGGAGGAGATGGACGAAGTGTTGCGCGAAAAACTTTCCAAGAGCGAGCAATACAAACGGACGGGTGACTACTTGACGGACGTGCGCAGACTGAACGCAATGAATGCGGCAATCGAAGAAGAGATCTTGAATGAACTTGTCTATGTAAGTTAAAGGGGCGCTATGGAAAGAAAAGAAGATACGCCGAGCCGCATTATAAAGCGTAGGTATGAGGATAAGCACAAAGAAAAACGCAAAGCGACAAATGGGACATTTAGTACCTATTTGCCGCGAGGCGAACTCGAAGAGATCAATGCTTTTTTGAAAGAGCATGAGATCACAAAAGTGGAATTGATCCGTCAAGGATATGAAAGTTTGAAAAAGCAAACTGAACAAGGACAAAAGGGATAAAAACCGAACTGCAAAGGCAAGTTGCGGATTCATCGAAAGATGAGGCGCAACTTGCCACCTGCGCTTCATCGTAAGGAGGAATTACGGAAAGCGCAGAGAAAAAATTCGATAATAAATTTGTCGCCTATAAACTTTTAGAAATTCTTTTTGAAGAGGGTTTGATAAATTTTGCGACCTACAAGAAGATAGAGGAAGAACGGAAAACCTGTATAAAGGACAAGGCGACGAAAAAATAAGTAGAGGAGAACAAAAATGAATTTTGTGCAAAACCAAAATAAAGTTGTATTGCCGACAAATGTTAATACGGATCGTTTCAGAGATAGGCAAGTTGTGTTTTATGGCAGAGTCTCCACGGAACATGAAGCGCAGCTTGCCGCGCTTGAAAATCAGATGCAATGGTATGACGATCAAGCAAGGTATCATAAGAACTGGCATGTTTTGCGCAAGTATATCGATGAGGGTATTACAGGGACACAAGCAAAAAAGCGTCCGTCTTTTATGGAAATGATTGCCGACGCAAAAAAACGCAAATTCGATTTGATTGTCACCCGTGAGGTCTGCCGATTTGCGCGTAATACGGTTGATACCCTTGTAGTTACCCGTGAGTTGAAAGAATATGGCGTTGAAGTCTACTTTGTCGAAGATAATATATGGACTATGGACGGCGATGGAGAACTGCGCTTATCGCTCATGGCAACATTAGCGCAAGAAGAAAGCAGAAAAACTTCCGAACGAGTGCGAGCAGGACAAAAGATAAGCCGCGATAACGGCGTTCTTTATGGCAACGGAAACATCATAGGTTACGATAGGGATAAAGCAAAAGGAACCTATGTAATCAATTCGGAGCAAGCGGAAACTGTAAGAATCATTTTTGATTTGTATTCCAAAGGGTACGGCGAGAAACGGATCGTTAATGAACTCACACGTTTGAAACGCAAAGACGGGGTGGGAAAGGTCAGTTGGGAATGCTCAAAGGTGGGGAGGATTTTGCGCAATGCGACATATAAGGGCTATAAATGCTATTTGAAATCATTTTGCAACAACTACCTCGATCAAAAACGGATCAAAAATCTTGACGAAACCTCTTACCTATATATAAAAGGGGATTTTGAGCCAATCGTTTCCGAAGAACTTTGGGACTATTGTGCTGAATTGAGGAGGAAAAAGACACAGCATTTGAGGCGTGAGGACGGAACAATGCGCCCCTTCGGGGTGAAACAGACCGACGATGTTTTTCTCCATAAGGCGCGTTGCTCCTGCGGATCAAAGTTAAGAAAAAACAGATGGCATCAGAGGAAAGACGGAAGTTGGTCATACGGATACAGATGCTATCGAGTCCTAAATAACGGGTCCAAAACGCTGCGCGAGCAAAGCGGACTGGATACAGAAGGCTACTGCGACGGTTCCATGATTTGTGACTGGAAGTTTGAAGTTATGGCGGCACATCTGTTCCGTGAACTTTGGGTAGACCGAAAAGATGCCGTGTTGGAGGCAATAGAGATTTTTAATCGTAATTTCCAAAGCGACACGGCAATGACAAAAGAAGAAATTGCAGGGATAGAGGGGAAGATCGAAAGAGCAAAAAACAGACTTGCCAATCTCATGAATATGAGGGCAGACGGTGAGATTGGAAAAGAAGATTATTTGAGATTGCGAGGGGAAACCGAATCTGAATTAGAAAAGTTACAGCAAGACTTGACAAAGGCGAGCCCCTCTGATACAATAGAAACGCGGAAAGAGATCGACATCACAAAACTAAAAGCGAGACTTCAAGAGTTATCGGAGTATAAAGCGGGGAAGGTTCCCGCTGCGCTCATCGAGAAGTTTGTCGCTACGATCATTGTCGATAGTCCAACGCATTTCAGTTGGTTCTTGACGCTTGATGAAGGTGAGTATCATCAATCGTTCTGCACGTTGGAAGGTCGTAAAAATACCTTGCGGTTGGATGTGAGAACGGTAGAGGACGACGGGGTGTTGCCTACTTTTTTTCACAATCAGTACTTCACGGAAATTGACAGTATCGCAAAAAATACATATCAAAGTGGAGTACTGCACAGGCTAACATCAAGAACCCGAGAAAGTAACTTCCGCGGCAAGGCAAAGCGTACCGCCGAACGAATCGTAATCAAACATTAGGGCTTATTCCGTAACAGGGATAAGCCCTTTCTATACTCATTCTTGCGTTATCGGTGGTTTTTTGTTGTTTTTTGACAAAAAGTATGCTATAATGACGGTATATTCGGAGCGGACAATGAAAAAACACGTCAAATTTCGGCATAGAATTTTCTTCCCCGTATTGCGCCCCGTTGCGCGGCTTTTGGCGTGCAGATATCACTTCAAAACAAAAAAAGAGACCCTCGACAAAAAGCAGAACTATCTGATCTTATCCAATCATCAAAGTTTTCTCGATCCCGCTTTTGTTGCTATATCGATCAGACGCCCCATTTACTTTGCGGCAAGCGACGCGCTTTGGTCGCGCAAGTGGTATGTCCGTCTGCTTCTATACGCTTTCGGGCCCATCAGGATCCGCAAGGGTACGGCGGATATATCCTGTATCCGCGCGCTGTATTCGGTGGTGAAACAGGGCGGAACGGTCGCCATTTTCCCCGAGGGCAACCGTCAATGGAACGACAGCTGTTTCCACATTGAGCGTTCGGTCGTCAAACTCGTCCGGCTCTTCAAGATCCCCGTCATTTTATACAATTTTCACGGCGGATACGGTGTGCAACCGCGTTGGGGAAAGGGGATCCGTAAAGGGAAATATACGGGCGGGATCAAAGAGATCATTCCGGTAGAGCGGCTCAATGCCATGAGTGACGACGAACTATATGAGGAGATCGTTTCCGGACTCAACGTCGTCGATTCGGAGAGCGGCGAATTGTACCGTTCAAAAAGACGTGCGGAATATCTCGAACGCGAACTGTTCGTCTGTCCAAAGTGCGGGGCACAGGATACTCTCGTCTCAAGCGGGAACGAGATCTCTTGCAAAAAGTGCGGGCTTACCGTTGCCTATGGGGAAGATCTCCGCCTGAAGTCCGCCGACCCGGACTTTCATTTCGGCAGACTTGTCGAATGGTACGACTATCAACTCGGCTATGTTCGGGAGTTCCATATCGAAAAGGAACAGACGCTTTGCACGGACAAGAGCGTTCGCCTGTTCGACAAGACGACGCAGGAGCGCGTCAAGGTGGCGGAAGGGGAAATTACCCTCAGTAAGGAACTTCTTTCGGTAGGAGAATGGAGCATTTCCACGTCGGAAATATTCGGCGGAAGCGCAAACGACGGCAACAAATTTTCCTTCAACGCGGGGGATAAGTCCTACATCGTCATAGGGGACGAGCGTTTCAACGGGATCAAATATCTGCTGTTTTTCAACCGCGTTTGCGAACAGATCGTAAAAAAAGGAGGAGACAAGTATTATGGACTTGCTCCAGGCAAGCGTTAACGGTTCACAGCTACTCACCGTAAATTCTTTTTCGGAGGGGACGGTATGGGTCGCACTTGTGCAAATTTTTATTCTCTTCGCGGCGCTTTTGTTGGGGAATTTGCTTCGCCGCCTCATTCCCTTTTTGCGAAAGAGCCTGATCCCGTCTGCGCTTATCGGCGGGACGATCGTCTTGCTTTTGAAGCTGATCCCCGCGGTCAACAATTTCATCAACAACGACCTTATGGAGATCATCACATACCACTGTCTTGCGCTGGGGTTTATCGCAACGGCGCTCAAAAAGACGGGCGGGAATCGGCGGACCACCGTAAAAGCGGTGCTCGAATCGAGCGTCTTGCAGGGCGGCGTATATTCTATGCAGGCCATGCTCGGCATCGGGATCAGCATTCTGCTCTATGTTTTAGGCGGATTTTCTTTTGCGGCGGGCGGCGTTTTGCTTGCGCTCGGCTTTGGGCAGGGCACGGGACAAGCTCTCAACTATGGCAAGATATTCGAGACTTCATACGGCTTTGCCGGCGGAACGACATTCGGTCTTTCCATTGCGGCGATCGGGTTCTTTGTTGCTTCCATTGTCGGCGTTGTTTATCTCAATATTTTGCGCAGACGCGGGAAACTTCGCGTAATAGAACGCAGTGAGAGCCCTGTGGACGAGTTAAAAGACTTTGTGGGCGAAAACGAGATCCCCAACACGGAATCGGTAGACAAGTTTACCATCAATATAGGGCTTGTGATCCTCATCTATGGCATTGTGTATCTGATCATGCGGCTCGTCAATGTCAATCTCATCTGGGGATTCAACTTCTTGCTCGGTTCTCTTCTCGCCTTATTGACGCGCCAGATCCTCAACTTTTTCATGAAAAAGAAGATCATCAAGCGCGAACTTACCAACAACTTCCTGCTCGACCGCATCAGCGGCTTTATGTTCGATATGATGATAATCGCCGGCGTTGCGGCGATCGATTGGAGCCAATTTTCCTCCATGTGGTGGCAGCTTCTTATCATTTGCCTGGTGGGGACTGTGGCGACGTTTGCATATATTCGTTTCGTTTCCAACCACATATATCAAGGGTATAAACACGAGGGGTTTATCTCGATGTTCGGCATGTTGACGGGCACGGCGAGCAACGGCATGATCCTTTTGCGGGAGATCGACCCGAAACTCGAAACGCCTGCCGCATCGAACATGGTGTATTCGGGGTTGCCCGCCATCGTTTTCGGCGGGGGATTGCTTCTTCTTTTGGGGTACTGCCCGAAGGGACTTGTCGAATCCATCGTGACCTTTGCTATTTTGTTTGTTGCATTCGTTGTCTTTACGCTCGTTCTGTTTCGCACAAAGATATTTAAGCGAAGGAAGCGATCAACGCCCCCGCCGGACGGCGATGGTTCATCTTCTGCAGACGGTTCGGCGGAAGGTTCGGACGCCTCCGACAGCAAGGACTTGCCCACCCCTTGAGGCGGGTGCCGCGCGCTCCCCGCGTAAAGGAAGGGGTTTCTCTCGGCGCCCCTTTTAGGGGAGCTGTCGAGCGGAGCGAGACTGAGGGGTTTAAGCAAGCCCTTCAAAAACCCTTTCCCCCTCGCTTCGCTCGGGTACTTTCCCTAAAAGGGACAGCAAGGGTCTCCCTTTTTCACCCCCTCCTGAGGAGGGGGATCAAGGGGGTGGTGTCCTTTGTCCTAAAATGTTCATTACCTTATTCACCACCTCAGTTGCCTGCGGCGACAGCTCCTCCTAAGGAGGAGCCAAGTGCCGCGCGCTCCGCGCATGACGGAAGGGGTGTTTTGTTAAAAATTGTTTAAGTGTTGCGGCGGGCGTCGAATTTATTTGCATTATCGACAAATTTCGTATATAATGAGTTATGATTTTTTTGAAAATCGGGAGAAAAAAATTATGAAGAAATATGCGAAACTTTTTTATGCGCTTGTGTTTTGCTTTGCGCTGTCCCTCTGCGGGGCGGTTTTTGCCGCCTGCGGGCAAGAGGAGGAGATCGTCACCCTCAAAGGGGAAGTCGTCTTTACGCACGAGAGCGGCAATCCTTATGACACCGCGATCGAACTCTCCTATTTCTCGGGAGACAGCGAACGCTCGGAGGATCCCGCGACCCTTTCCTTTGAAAACGCCGAAGGCGAAACAGTGACAAAGGACGGTTTCACCCTCTCCCTTGAAGAGAGCGTTCTCACGGACGCGGAGGGGAAGAGTTATCATATCGAATGTACCGAACAAAACGGGAAAACCTTTGTGACCGTGCACGGCGAATATGTCGTGACCCGCACCGTTGGCGATTACGAAGCGCACGAAGAGGGGAAGCGGCACTACTTCGAGGAGGGCTACTTCGGCTTAGGTGCGCTCGATCTCAGCGGCCCCGTCTGTTACTATCATTTTGAGGATATGGAGAGCTCGGAGAGCGACTATCTCCGTTTTGACGTCGACAGCGCAATCCCCTACGAGATGGACGGGGAGGAGCACTTCTATTTGAACTATACCATGAACGATGGGGGAACTTATATCATCTATTATGACCTTCTCCAAGTGAGCGGCGAAGATAAAATGCGTGTGACGGACATCGAATTTTATTCCCCCGATGCGGAGTGCGTCGATTTCTCTCTCTACTTCATTGACATGAGGATCAGGTACGGCGAATGCAAGTATGCGGAGGACAGCGCTCAAACGGGGAAAGGAACGTTCTATGTGTTCGAGGACGGCGGCTGGACGTGGCCCGACGGCACCGAGCACGATCGGCTCACCGTCTGCTACAAACGGGAATTTTTGTCTGAGAGCGAACTGCTCTACTATTTCGACATCGGCGACGGCGACGTGGGCGTTCTCGCGTTTACCCTGCAAAACGGGCGACCCGACCCCGAGACCGTGCGCTACGGTTGGCGGGCAGTCTTGCACACCGCGGACGGCCATTACGGCGCCGACGCCTTCTGCTACACCCCTGCAGATGGCGTGTACGCGCTCGGTCATCTGTTTGCATTCGGCGACTTTACGGAGGACAAAACGATTGCGCCCTTTACCGTAACAAAGACGGAAACGCTCGACGAAAGTACAATCGTGGCGGTCACGGAGGACGATAGTAGATGGGTGATCGGGCTCAGACTGCAGATCGAAGAGGGCGGCGAGTACCTGCGCATTCTGGTTGAAAAGTCGGACGCAACCGCCGCCGTCGATTACGCCAATTTCTTCAACTGGGCGTACCAAGAGACGGACGCAGAAGGCAAGGAGGCGGATGTGTTCTTTGTCGCCCCTTCTGCCGTCAACGGGGGAGCGGGACGGGAGATCCTCGACTTCACCCGCTCGAGCGCGCGCAACGGCTTTATCGGCGCGATCGACATGGAGAAGGGCATTTACGACGACAACGCCCGTTTCTTTGCTCCCTTCTACCGTCAGGCGGTGCTCTACACCTATTCCACCGCGGTGAGCACGGAGAAGCGGGAAGAGTATCTCACCTATGCCTATGCGGACGTGAAAAACGCCTTTACCTATTATCTCAAGAATTGGAACGAGGGGCGGCCCATCATCCTTGCAGGGTTTTCGCAGGGGGCCGACCACTGCCTCCGCCTCCTGAAGGAGTTCTATGACAGCACGTTGAAAGATCGCCTCGTCGCGTGCTATGCCATCGGTTGGAGCATCACGAAGGAGGAGGTCCAAGACGCGAAATTGAAGTTCGCAACGGGGGAAAAGGACACGGGGGTCATCGTCTCCTTTAACTGCGAAGCGCCCGAGATCGAAGATTCGCTCATGATCCCCGCGGGGACAAAGGCGCTCTGCATCAATCCCTTGAATTGGCAAACAGATACAACGCGTGCGGAGAAGTCCCTCAACAAGGGGGCGTGCTTCTACAAGGCGGACGGCTCTTTCATCGAGGAGAAAGAAGAACTTACGGGGGCGTATATCGACGATGAGCGCGGCGCGCTCAAAATGACCGACATCGACCCGAAGGAATATGATAACACGCTCGGGATCTTCGAAGAGGGGGTCTACCACTATTACGACTATCAGTTCTTTTACCGCAATCTCGAGGAGAACGTCCTCGCGCGGATCACGGCGTTTACGGCATAGCCGAAAGAAAGGGCAGGCATAGCAAATAGGGCAAGCGAACTTTTTGAGCGGAGGGGAGAGAATGAACATTTACGAGACGTTCGTCTATGGCAAGCGGGGAGGGTTTGTCTACCTTCGCTATGTCGCCATGATCTTCTTTTTCCTTTCACAGCTGGCGACCTATTACGTCATTTTGAACGCCCTCCTACAGGCAGGAAACGCCCTCAACGCCATGGAAGCGGGCGACATTGCGGGCGCGGTGGCGGCGTTTTCCTCCCTGCACATCCCCGGAGGGTTCGGCGTTCTGGTCGACTTCATGCGCAACTTGGGGACCCTCGTCATTCCGCTCTACTTTGTGGCGACGGTGTCCTTCGTGCTCAATTTGGACCGAGCCGAGATCGGGCGGTTCACGCGGCGCACCGCCATTTTATCCATTCTCCTCTTCTTTGCCGAACTCATCGTCTATTCCATCCTCATCGGGTTTATCACCGTGTTGGTGATGCAGATGTTTTCCCTCATCGAGACGGAATTGGGGGGATATGCCGAGATCGTCGACCTCGTCAACAAACTCATCGCGGCGGTGAACTCCGAGGGGCAACTTCTTCCCGCGGACAGCGTGGCGGGGCTTTTGGAGATCGCGCAGGACTTTCTGACCGACCAGATCATCATCGTTCTTTTGAAGAACATGCCCTCTTTCAACCTCTTCATCGACCAGATGCTCTGCCTTTTGATGTGCATCTGTTTCTGCACCCGTCCGAAGTGGGCGAATACGCGGGCAAAACTCGTTCTGTTCCGCTCTCTCGGGCTCATTCCCGTCGCCTATATCCTTACCCTGTTTGTGTTCAACGGGCTTACGCGGTCGGGGGTCGTCCCGCCCGATCCGACCCTTCTGTGTCTCTTCCCCTCAAGGCATCTGCCGCCCTTCCTCTTCATCGGGTGCATTCTTCTTTGTAACCGTTTTTATCCCGTCCGTCCGCTCCGCGTGGAAAGAGGACTTACGCCGATTTTCCTCGCAAAGAAAAAGTATGCGCCGCGGATGTTCGAGACGGCCACCCTTGCAAAGCGGCGCGCGCTCTATTCGGCGGTATTTTTGGGAGGATGCCTGCTTTTGCTGTGCGCGCTCGACTACCTCCTCGGCACCTTCTCCTTCGCGGGGAAGTGGGGCCTGGGCAAGTTCTATTATGCCGCCCTGTGCATTCCCTTCCTCTTCTTCTTCGACGACCGCAAGCCCACGCGCAAACGCGCCTATTCTCTCTTTAGCGCCGTCTATGCCTTGGTCATCGTCTTTATCGTGCTGATCTATCTGTTCTTCTGAGGGCGTTCGGTTGACAACGCCGCCGTAAGGTGCTATAATATCATAGAAATAAATGAATCTTTTTGGAGGAATTCAATATGACGATCGAAACAAAAGTACAGGGAACGGAGTTGGAACTTGCGGTGAGCGGACGGCTCGACACCACCACGGCGCCCCAGCTCGAAGCGGAACTCAAACGCAGTGTGGACGGCGTCACTTCGCTTGTCTTTGATTTTTCGGAACTCGAATATCTGTCATCGGCGGGTCTGCGCGTCCTGCTTGCGGCGCAGAAGATCATGAACCGCCAGGGGACGATGGTCATCCGCCACGTCAACGAGACGATCATGGAAGTGTTCGAGATCACGGGCTTTTCCGAGATCCTCACCGTGGAATAAGCGCGGGCAGAGAGGGCGGAGGGAACTATGAAAGAACTTACGATCGACGCCACGGTGGAGAACATCGACCCCGTTACGGAGTTTGTCAACGAACAGCTTGAAAAACTCGGCTGTTCGCTCAAAACGCGTATGCAGATCGATATCGCCATCGATGAGCTCTTCGGCAATATCGCCCAATATGCCTATCATCCGGGCGTGGGGCCCGCCACTGTGCGTGTGGAGCTGAGGGAGGATCCGATCGCCGTCGTGGTCACTTTTATCGACCGCGGCGTGCCTTACGATCCCCTTGCAAAAGAGGACCCCAACACCGCGCTCTCCGCGGAGGAGAGGGGGATCGGCGGCCTGGGCATCTACATGGTCAAAAAGACGATGGACGGCATCGCCTATGAGTATAAGGATGGGCAGAACATTCTGCGCATCACCAAAAATCTATAAATTTGAAAGGCGTTAAAGGAGGGCGCGGGCGTTAAAATCGCCCCTGCCCCTCATTTCACACGGAGGAAAGATATGGCAAATTCCATTTTCCGGAAAAAAAGTATGGAGCGGGTGTCCTCGCCCGAACAACTCAACGACTACATCAGAGTGACGAGCCCCGGCATCTGGCTCGTTCTTGGCGCGGTGATCGCGCTCCTCATCGGGTTCGTCGTCTGGGCCGTGGTGGGGAAACTCGAGAGCAAAGTCTCCGCCGCCGCCGTCTCCTCGGAGGGGACGGTCGTTTGCTATGTGCGCGATTCGGAGATCGCAAACGTCGCGGAGGGCAAAACGGTGCGGATCAACGGAAACGAATACTCGGTCGCTTCGGTCTCGGTCGAACCCATCGCGGTGGACGAGAGTTTTACCCCCTACACCCTGCGGATCGGCGGGCTTACGGTGGGGGAGTGGGTGTATGTCGTCACGGTAAACGGCGACCTTGCGGCGGGCGTGTATGAAGCGTCCATCGTCACGGACAGCATTTCGCCCATTTCCTTTCTGTTTCATTGAGGTGGGGTATGGCAAAGCGCAAACAAAACATCCCCCGTACAAAGGGCGCGGCGAAAGTTCCCGTCGTCATGCAGATGGAGGCGCTCGAATGCGGCGCCGCCGCGCTTACGATGATCCTCGCCTATTACGGGAAGTGGATCCCTCTCGAGCAGGTGCGCGCCGATTGCGGCGTCTCGCGGGACGGCTCCAACGCCCGCAACATTCTAAAAGCAGCCCGCAGTTACGGGCTTTCGGCGAAGGGATATAAATTTGAGCCCGAACAGCTCAAAGCGAACGGGAAATTCCCCTGCATCGTGCATTGGAATTTCAACCATTTCGTCGTTTTGTGCGGGTTCCGCGGCAAGCGTGCGGTGCTCAACGACCCCGCGCGGGGAAGCTACACCGTCTCCATGGAGACATTTGACAAGAGTTTTACGGGCGTGTGCCTGATGTTCGAGCCGACGGAGGCGTTCGTGCCAAGCGGCAAGCCCAAGAGTATGCTCTCTTTTGCCAAAAAGCGGCTCGTCGGCGCAAGCGTGGCGGTCACGTTTGTCGTCGTCACCACCGTGCTGACCTCTCTATTCGGGGTGATACAGCCCGTCCTTTCCAACGTGTTCCTCGATCGCCTGCTTACGGGACAGGACCCCGATTGGGTATATCCCTTCTTCGGGATCCTCGCCGCCGTCTCCCTTTTGCAGCTCGTCGTGGCATTCATCGAGGCGCACACCAAGTGGAAGGTCGAGGCAAAACTTACTTCGGTCGGGGAGACTTCCTTCATGTGGAAGGTGCTCCGCCTGCCCATGGAATTCTTCTCCCAGCGCATGGCGGGGGACATTCAACTTCGGGGAAAGGCCAACGGCGAGATCGCAACGACCCTCGTCAATACCTTCGCCCCCCTCATTCTCAATGGGGCGATGATGATCTTTTATCTCATCGTCATGATCCGTTACAGCGCCATTCTTGCCGTCATCGGCATGGCGTCCATCGTCTTGAACCTGTTCATGGCCCGCATCATCTCCAAAAAGAGAGTGAACATCACCCGCGTGCAGATGCGCGACGAAGGAAAACTTGCGGGCGCGACCGTCGCAGGCATCGAAATGATCGAGACGATCAAAGCGAGCGGCGCGGAGAACGGCTATTTCGAAAAATGGGCGGGGTACCAGGCGAGCGTCAACACCCAGCAGGTGCGTTACGGAAGGATCGACCAATATCTCGGGCTCATTCCTCCGCTCATCACCTCCCTTGCGGACATCGCAGTCCTCGTTGTGGGCGTATGGCTGACGATGCAGGGGCAGTTCACCATCGGTATGGTGATGGCGTTCCAAGGGTTCCTCGCCTCCTTCACCGAGCCCGCAATGACCCTCATCACGGCGGGGCAGACCCTTCAAGAGATGCGCACGCAGATGGAGCGGGTGGAGGACGTCATGGAGTATCCCACCGACGTCAACTATGAACGGGAAGAGGATGAGAGCGGAGACGCCGAATACGGCAAACTCTCGGGCGAAGTGGAGATGAGACACGTCACGTTCGGCTATTCCCGCCTCTCGGAGCCCCTCATCGAGGACTTCGACCTTCATTTGAAACCGGGCAGCCGCGTCGCGTTCGTCGGCGGTTCGGGGTGCGGAAAGTCCACCCTCGCCAAACTTATTTCGGGGCTCTACCAGCCGTGGAGCGGGGAGATCCTCTTCGACGGCAAACCCATCAAGGCGATCGACCGCAGTGTGTTCACGGGGTCGCTTGCCGTCGTCGACCAGGACATCATTCTCTTCGAGGACAGCATCCGCAACAACATCAAAATGTGGGACACCTCCATCGAAGATTTCGAGATGATCCTCGCCGCCAAGGACGCCCAGCTCCATGAGGACATCATGCAGAGGGAGGGGGGTTATAGTTACGTGCTTACCGAGGGCGGAAAGGACCTCTCGGGCGGCCAGCGCCAGCGCATGGAGATCGCCAGAGTGCTTGCGCAGGACCCCACGATCATGATCTTGGACGAGGCGACGAGCGCGCTCGACGCCAAGACCGAATACGATGTCGTAAACTCCATCAAAAACAGAGGCATCACCTGTATCGTGGTGGCGCACAGGCTCTCCACCATCCGCGACTGCGACGAGATCGTCGTTATGGATCACGGCAAGGTCGTAGAGCGTGGCACTCACGAAGAACTGTATCGCAAGGGCGGGTTTTACACCCAACTTGTTTCCAACGAATGAGGAGGCGACGGCATGGGTTGGTTTGATGAACAGATCAAAGAACGCAAAGAACATGACCGCGAAGCGATCGAAGAGGCCTTGTCGGACATTTCGCACTCCGTTACGGGGACGCGCCCTTCCGCCGCTCTTCAAGACGAGAGGAGCAAGGCGAAGAACGCCATCGACGAGATCCTCAAATACTATCATGTCAAAACGCGGGACGTTCCCGAAAACATCAAAGATACAAACGAACAGCTTGAATTTCTCATGAGGCCCTATGGGATCATGTGGCGGAACGTACAACTCGGAAAGAAGTGGTACCGCGACGCGGTCGGCGCCATGCTCGGCGTCAAAAAGTCGGACGGCACGGTCGTTGCGCTCATTCCTTCGGGCATTTCGGGCTACACCTTTTTCGACGAGGAAAAGGGCAAACGGGTGCGCGTTTCCCGCAAGAACGAGGAGATGTTCGAGCCCGAGGCGATCGCCTTTTACAAGCCTTTCCCGCTCAAAAAACTCAGGATGGGCGCCCTTCTCAAATACATCGCGGGGATCCTCTCTCCCGCAGATTATATCATGGCGGCAGTCTCCGCGCTTGCGCTTACCCTTGTGGGGCTCATCACCCCCAAACTCAACCAACTGCTCTTGGGGGAGGTTTTCGAGAGCGGGGAGGTAAAACTGCTCCTCTCCATCTCGGTATTCATGGTGTGCGTCGCCCTCTCCTCCCTTCTCATCGGCGGGGCGAAGTCGCTCATCTTGGCGCGGATCACGACCAAACTCAACGTCACCGTGCAGGCGGCGTCGATGGCGCGCATTTTGTCCCTTCCCGCCGACTTCTTCAAAAAGTACAGCGCGGGCGAACTCTCCACGCGGGCCGAATTTTTCAACACCCTCTGTGAATTGCTCGTGGACGCCATTCTGTCCACGGGGCTTACCACGCTGTTCTCCCTCGTGTACATCACGCAGATCGTCTCCTTCGCACCCGCGCTCGTATTCCCCGCGATCGTCATCATTTTGGTGACATTGGTCTTTTCAGCCGTCTCCACCGTCGTGCAGGTGAAAGTCCTGCGCAAGACGATGATGCTCGAGGCAGATGAAAACGGTTTGAGTTACGCCCTCATTTCTGGCGTGCAGAAGATCAAACTTGCGGGGGCGGAGAAACGCGCCTTCTCGCGGTGGGGGAAGCATTTCGCCCACTATGTGAAAACCTACTTCGACCCGCCCGCGATCCTTACTTACGGCAACGTCATCACCCTGCTTATCACCCTTGCGGGCACCTTTGTCCTGTATTTCACGGCGGTTTTAAGCGGCGTGTCCGTGGCGGACTATTACGCCTTCAACACCGCCTATTCCATGCTTTCGGGTGCGTTTATGTCGCTTGCGGGCATCACGCTTACCATCGCAAACATCAAGCCCGTGCTCGAAATGGTAAAGCCGATCATGGAGACGGTCCCCGAGATCGCGGAGGGCAAGCAGGTCATCTCCCGTCTTTCGGGCGGGATCGAGCTCAACAACGTCTCCTTCCGCTACAGCGAGAACATGCCCAACGTCGTGGACGATCTCTCTCTCAAGATCCGCCCGGGGCAATACGTCGCCTTTGTGGGCGCAACAGGGTGCGGAAAGTCCACCTTGATGCGCATCATGCTCGGGTTCGAAACGCCGCAGAAGGGCGCCGTCTATTATGACGGAAAGGACCTTGCGAGTATCGACTTAAAGTCCCTCCGCCGCAGGATCGGCACGGTCATGCAGGAGGGCAAACTCTTCCAGGGGGACATCTTTTCGAACATCACCATCTCCGCGCCGTGGCTGACGGTAGACGAGGCGTGGGAGGCGGCGGAACTTGCGGGCATCGCCGACGACATCCGCAAAATGCCCATGGGCATGAATACCCTCATCTCGGAGGGGAGCGGCGGCGTGTCGGGCGGACAGCGCCAGCGGCTGATGATCGCCCGCGCCATTGCTCCCAAGCCGAAGATCCTCATGTTCGACGAGGCGACGAGCGCACTCGATAACCTTACCCAAAAGAAGGTGTCCGATTCGCTTGCCTCCCTCAAATGCACGCGCGTCGTCATCGCGCACAGGCTTTCCACCATCAAGCAGTGCGACAGGATCATCTACCTCGAAAACGGCAAGATCGCGGAGGAGGGGACCTATGAAGAACTCATCGCAAAGAAGGGGAAATTTGCGGCGCTCGTTGAACGCCAGCTGCTCGACGCACCCGCGGAAGAGTCCTCCGAGGGATAATTGTTTGAATTTGTTTAAGCGGGCCCGCAGATATTGCATTTGCGCTGAAAAGATGATATAATGTCACTGTAAAACCGAAAGGGATTCGGGGAGCGTTTCGCCGACCGAAAATAAAAAAACGGAGATAAAAAATGGAAAACAAAGAAACAAAGAACAAAGCGGAAGAACTCAACGACGAAGAACTCGACGGCGTTGCGGGCGGCACAGGCGAATGGACGAAGATGGGCAAAGTGCCGGGCGGCACGACGCTTGGCCAGACTTTATTAAAGCAGCAGACGGGCGCACCCAAGGTAGGCGGCACCGTTCCCGGGCCCACGACCACGGTCAATCCCAGACGTTGACTTTCGGAGGATACCGAAATGGAAGAATCTTTCAAAAAACCGAATGATGTGAAGAGCGCGCCGCTCTCCGACGAAGAGACCGAAGAGGTCGTCGGCGGCGCAGGCGAATGGGAGAAGATGGGCAAAGTCGTGCAGGGCACCACGGCAGGGGATCCTGCGCATAAGGCGACGGTCATTCCCAAAGTCGGCGGCACCGTTCCCGGTCCCTCGGAGACCATCCGTCCCAGACGCTAAAAGAAAGGGCAAAGCCGCGCCGAGCGCAAAAAAGCAATAAAACCGCCCCCCGCGAGACAGGCGGAAGGGCGGTTTTCATCAAGCGTTTCGGAAAGGGGCGGCTCTTTACTTCGGGAGATCGCTCTCCTTCGCAAAGGCATAGCCCGCGCCGAATTCGGAGACGATCAAATTCTTGCCCGTTGCCGAGAGAAGAGCGCGCTTTAGGTTGGCAATGTGGAAGCGCACCACGCTCGTCTGCATACTCGAGGCGTTCCAAACTTTTTCATAGATGGTGTCCGTGGTGAAAAATACCCCCGGGTGCGCCATCAAAAAGCAGAGGATGTTGAATTCGGAGGACGTGAGTTTCACGGGCTGTCCGCGGTAGGTCACGGCGCGCAGATCCATGTCGAGCGCAAGGCCGTGCCGCTCCATGCGGTTGCCGCGCGGCGGGAGCCGAAGGGCGAGGCGGAGCGCCAGAACGCGGGGCGAACAGGGTTTGAACACATAATCCGCCGCGCCGCGCGAGAGGGCGTCTATGACGTCGGCGTCGTCCGTTCTGTCCGAATACACCACGAGGGGAGGGATCCCTTCGCCGAGAAGATCGGCGGCTTTTCCGTCGGGAAGGACCCATTCGGAGATCACGCCGTCAAACGGTTCGGCGGCAAGAAAAGCGCGCCCGCGTTCGAGCGTGTTTGCAATGCGGCAGACGTTGCCGAGCTCCTCCAAATATTTGGAAAGAGTTTCGGCGTTGCCGTCTATGATGAGGATCCTTCGGGCAAAAAGACAGTCCATGGTTTCTGAATTCCGTATCTTGATCGGATAAATTTATTATAACATATTCGCGCCGAAAAATCAACGGAATCGGCGCAATTAGCACAATATAACGGAGCGTAACAGGAATGACGCCATTTGATTTGATTGAACTTTCCAAGCGGGCGGGATCGGCGCAGGAGTTGATCGCGCTTGCGCGGGAGCAGAGGATCGAACTCTCGGAGGAGGACGCGCAAATTTATTTCGACCGTTGGCACGGCATGGGCGAACTTTCGGACGACGACCTCGATCTCGTCAGCGGCGGGGTCGACCAAAGCGGCAGTCTCGTCTGCGCGCTCTGTGGTAGGAGCGACGGGCTTGGGATCGACGTCTCGGGTTGCGGCTACTATTGCTACCATTGCAGGTGCCGCTGTCAGGTCAAATACAAATAACGAAGCGAATATAATGAAGTCCTCAAAGAAGCCCGCGCGGAGCGCGGGCTTCTTTGAGGTTTTTTGCCCCCTCCTCAGGAGGGAACGGGTTCTAAATTACGTCACCCTGAGCTTGTCGAAGGGTGTCCGCATTGTAATAAGGACATTCCTCGACTTCGCTATTTCGTCGCAGGCTCCTCGTGCCGCGCTTAGAGAATCAGAACTGCGCGCGGGGCGGAATGACGTAATTAAAAAAATGCGGTAGAGATTTCTACTTCGTCGCAGGCTCCTCGTGCCGCCCTTAGACAACATAGAACGTGCGGGCGGGGCGACAAGCTCGAAATGACATTTTTGCTTTCACGCAAAATGGTTGAAGCGGACTGCGACCATCGTGATGTCGTCGAACTGCGGCGCGCTGTCGGCAAAGGCGTCCACTGCGCTCTTCACCTTCTTGCAAAGAGCGGTGGGGTCGGGCGCGTGCGCCTCGTTGAGGCAATTTTGGAGGCGTTCCTCGCCGAAGAGTTCCACCTGCGGGTTGGTGGCCTCCGTCACGCCGTCGGTGTAGAGGAAGATCTCATCCCCGGGCGCGAGTTGCAGTTCCTGCTTTTTGTAGCGGGTCATGTCCATGCCCGCGAGAATAAAGTTGACTTTCGTGCGCAGATATTCGAACGTCCCGTCTTTGTGCTTGATGAGGGGCGGGTTGTGCCCAGCATTCACAAAGGAGAGCGTCCCCGTCGTAAGGTCGATCGCGCCCATCCACGCCGTCACGAACATGTCCGCCGCGTTGCTCTCGCAGAGCCTGCGGTTGACTTTGGTAAAGACTTCTGCAATGTCCATGCCGCTCTCGGTCATGTTGCGCAGGTGGGTTTTCGCGGTCATCATGAACATGGCGGCGGGGATCCCCTTGCCCGAGACGTCCGCGATCATAAACACGAACTTATTGGGACCCGCAAAGTAGAAGTCGTAAAAGTCGCCACCTACTTCCTTTGCCGCGTCCATGGAGGCGAAGATGTCGAACTCGCTGTGGTCGGGGTAGGGCGGGAACACCGAGGGCAGAGCGGAGAGCTGGATGCGCTGTGCAAATTCAAGTTCTTTGTCGAGCCGCTTCGCCTCCGCCTCTATGTAATGTTTCAAAGCGGCGACGGTGGCGTTGATGTCGTCCGAAAGGTGGGAAAACTCCACGCCGTCGCGCACGTCCACCACAACGTCGAGGTTGCCCTCGGTGATCTGTGCGAGGGAGGTGTTCACCTTGTCGATGTTGCCGACGATGCGCCTGTTGATGAGCAGGTAAATGAAGATGAAGAGAGCCGAAAAGACGATGATCTCCACAAAGAGGAGGACATACACCGAAATGTTGCGGGTAAGCGCCGCATCCCGCTCGGGGTAGACCGCGATGATATAATAGCCCTCGGTATGGCTGTATTGGCAGTAACTTTTTATGCCCGAAACTTCGGTGAGGAAGGGCTCGCCCTCGTCAAAGCGGTAGCCCTCTGCGCCGAGGTGGGAAAAGGTATCTTCCCTGTGTCCTTCGGGCGCGCTGATGAGTTTGAACGTTTCATCGAAGATGAGCACGAACCCCTCCCGCCCGAGGTGTCTGTTCTCCGCCGCGATCTTCACGCGCTCTTCGAGCGCTCGATAGTAGCTCTCCGAATTGAGCCCGACCTGCACAAAGCCGCCGTTCGGCAAGAATTCACATTCGCCGGGGGAAAGTTTTTTGCCCGCATATTTCATGAAGATGTTCGCGTCTATGGAGATAGGGCCGTATGGTTGCACATATTCCTCGGTATTCCCCAAAAGGCACAAAAATTCCGCCGACTGCTCCCCGCCGTCCCCGTCGGAATGCATGTCGAAGCCGATAAACTCCTCCTTTGTGGACTGTACGATAATGCCGTTTTCGTTCACGATGTTGATCTCATCCCCATAGGCGTCGAGGAAGGAGAAGTCGGCCCCGCTTTGGTGACGGTCTTTTTTGAGTTCTTCGGCGGCGCTCCGCGCATTCTCCAAAAGTTTCAAATCGGAGGCGTCGCGGATGTCCTCGGTGACGTCCCGCGTGACCATGGAGAGGGTGCGCTTGGTGTCCGATTTTACGATGTTGTCCTGCAAAAAGTAGGTGAAGATGCTCGTTGCCGCAAACGCCACGGCGACGCAGAGGAAGAGGAGGGTCTCAAAGATCTGCGCGATCGTCCGTTTTCCGAAGGTGAAGGGCTTTCTCCCTTCGAGGAGGGAGAAGATCATGGCGGAGACGGTCACGGAGAGGGTATTCACGAGGATCATCGGGACGGACGCCTGCTCCACCACCGAAAACGCCTTTTGGATGTCCGTCATGTTGGTCAGGAAGATGAGCAGCATGTGCAAGACTTCGGTGGTAAGCGCAATGAGGAGGGCATTCGACCACGAGGGGGCCTTGTTTTCGAAGAGGAACTTGCGGCCCAAAAACCCGAACACGCCCGCAAGCGCGGTGGAGACCGAACAGGCGATGGCGGTGTAGGCCGCGCTCTCGTTCCAAAGGACGCAGAGGGCCCGCTCGGCGCCGCCGAGGACGCCCGCAATGATCCCCGCGGGGCCGCCGAGGAGCAAGCCTGCGGTGAGCGGAGCCGCGTCGCGCGCGTTGATGAGCGCGGTGCCGATGTTGGTGCTGAAGACCTCCGTCGCCATGATCGTGATCCCGCCGAACACCACGCCGATGATGATCTGGCGGACGAAATAGCGCAATTTCCCGAAGGGCGTCTTTTTTTCGAGCAGATAAAATCCGATGCAAGCGACCATCGGAAGCAAACTCGCTATGATCAATAAAAACACCGACATATCTGTTTTCCCTTTGTTTTTTCCTTTTTTGTATATTGATTGTTTCTTCTTGCTACCATTCCCCCCAACAAGTTGAGGGGAGGCATGAAAGCCCTCTCGCTGTCCCTTTTAGGGAAAGTACCCGCGAAGCGGGGGAAAGGGTTTTTTACATACTCTCGGAGAACCCCTCAGTCACTCGCAAGTTCGTGACAGCTCCCCTAAAGGGGCGCCAAGCGGTACCCCCTCCATAACCCCTCGAGGGGTGGGCAAGGGGGTGTGTTTCCGAACTAATTGTGCGAAATTTCTAATCGCTGTTCATCAAATCGCAGGCGGCGGTCAGCCAGCCCGAGATGGGGAAGGCGGCGAGGATCACAACGAGCAGATACAAGATCTGGGAAAGATTGAACTCGACCTCCTCCCAACCGGGATAGACGAAATTCCCGAGGGTGGGGACGGCAAGGGCGATGATGCAGACCGCAAGGCATCCGCCGTACAAAATGGACCTCAGTAGGTTGAGCGGTTTGAGAATGCGGTAGAGCATCACAATGCCGCCGAAGGTCACCGCAACCACGAGCATGGGCTGGAAGTTGGTCCCGAACCCGTAACCGGGGATAAACTGTCTGCCGAAGTACACTGCAAGCACGCACAGAATGAGGGTGATTGCCCCCGGGATACTTCGTGACAGCACGTATAGAATAAATTTTCCCTTCACGCGATTGTTGTTGGGTTGCAGGGAGATGATAAAGGAGGGGATCGCCGCCACGAAAAATTCAAACAGGAAGAGGTTGTTCGTCTTGAAGAAATATTGCTCCCGCATGAGCACGCAGATGACGGCAAGCAGGGTGACGAACAGCGTTTTCATGATGTAGAGGGAGGCGCTGTTTTTGATATTGTTGATGACCCTGCGCCCCTCGTTCACCACCGCGTTGAGGTTCATGAAGTTATTGTTCATGAGCACGAGGTGGCTTACGTTGCGCGCCGCCTCGCTCCCCGAGGCAACTGAGATGGCGCAGTCCGCCTCCTTCAAGGCGAGGATGTCGTTCACGCCGTCCCCCGTCATCGCAACGGTATTGCCCGCCCGCTTGATGGTGCGCACCAAAATCGCCTTCTGCTCGGGGGTCACTCTTCCGAACACGGTGTATTCGTTTGCAACGTTCTCCACCTCGATGTCGGTAAGGCCGTCGAGGGAGATGTACTTGTTCGCGTTCGCCACGCCCACACGGCGGGCGACTTCGGAGACGGTGACGGGATTGTCGCCCGAGATGATGCGGATATCCACGTCGTTCTCCTTGAAGGACTTGATCGTCTCCACCGCCTCGGGGCGAACGTTGTCGGCAAGGGTGATAAGCGCCATGGGGCGGAAGGGCCCCGGCAGGCGGTCGCCCGCGATCTGCCCCTGCGCATAGGCGAGGAGGAGCACTCTTAAACCCATCTGCGCATATTGTTTGACGATGCGCTCGATGCGGGGAGACATGGGACGGAGCACGAACTCGGGCGCGCCGAACGCGAAGGTGCCCTCGTCGCCGAACGTCACCGCCGAAAGTTTGCGCTTGGAGGAGAAGGGAATGGTCGCCGTCGCCTGCATGGAGTTGGAATGCCCGAAACGGTCCTGGAGGGCGATGGAAGTCTGGTTGTTGTCATCGAGGGCGGTCAGCATACTGCCCATGATCTCTTCCACCGAGTGTTCGGTGTCGTTGGCGATGATCATGCAGTCGCTCACCGTCATTCTGCCGTCCGTGATGGTGCCCGTCTTGTCGAGGCACAGAACGTTGACGCGGGCGAGCATTTCGAGGGAGTTCATATCCTGCACGAGAGTTTGCTGTTTGGCGAGCCTTCTTACGCCCACCGCCATGGCAAGGGAGGTAAGCAGGAGCAGCCCCGAGGGGATCATGCCGATGATGACCGCGCCCGTGTATTGGATGGATTGGGAAATGCTCTCCCAATCGAGTTCGGAATAGGGCACGCCGTAACTTCTCAAACTCGTCCAGAGCATGAGGGCGGCGACGACGGGGATCATCACGCCGATCACGCGGATGAAGAGGCGGATGGAGTTCACGATCTCCGACTTCGGCCGCTTATACTTTTTGGCGCGGGAAGTCAGCTGGTTGAGGTAGGTATTTCTGCCCACCTTGTCGGCGCGCACCCAGCAGCTCCCGCTCGAGACGAAGGACCCCGCATACAGGGTATCCCCGATCTGTTTCTTGACCGCCGTGGATTCGCCCGTCAAGAGGCTCTCGTTGAGTTCCACGTTCCCCTCGGCGAGAATGCAGTCGGCGGGGACCTGCTGTCCCGCTTCGAGCAGAAGCACGTCGTCGAGGACGATCTCCTTTATGGGGATCTCCTTTTTCACCCCGCCCCGCACCACTTTGGCGGTGGCGGAGATGAGCACGGCGAGTTTATCGATCTGCCGTTTTGCGAGGATCTCCTGCACGATGCCGATCACGAGGTTCGCCGTAAAGATGACGACAAAGAGGAACTGCGGCAAATCGGCTCCCGCGATCGCAAGCGCGACCGCAACGGCGACGCACAGAAAGTTGAATACCGTGCAGATGTTGCCGATGAAGATGGCCGCGTAAGACTTGGAGTACTTTTTGTTGACGTCGTTGAAGAGGAAGAGATTGTTGCGCTCCTCCACCTGCTCCTCGGAGAGCCCCTCCTCGATGGGCGGGGAGTAGCGTTCGACCTCCGCTCCCGAAGGGGGTTCCTTCATGCGGCGGAACTTGCGCATGAGTTTTTTATGCTGTTTTTTGGACTTTGTGTCCTCGGAGCCGTTTCTGTCGAGAATGCGCGCGAAAAAAGAGCGGGCGCGGGAAACGGGGGAGGGCGCTTCGGAGAGCGGTTTCACCGTACTCTGCGGCGCGGTTTCCTCCGCGGGCGCGGGAATGTCTTGGACCGCGTTTTCTTTTGCCGCGGGCTTTTTATTCGCCGAAGGCTTTCTTCCCGACGGTTTCTTTTCGGCTCCCTCTTCCAAAGGGTCGCCGGACGGTGTTTTCATAGTCACCTCTCAAACGCGCAGTTGCGTTTTTTGCTTTTCTTCTATTATACACGCGCGCGCGCAAAATGTCAACAGGAAAGAAATGTTTGAATTTCCTTGCAATCGGGAGCAAAATGATGTATAATAAAGGGCGAACGTAAAAAGAGGTAATTTGTATGATAGATATTGCTCTCATCCGCAACGATCCCGACTTGGTGCGGGAAAATATCAAAAAGAAATTCCAGGACAAAAAACTTCCCCTCGTGGACGAGGCGATCGCGCTCGACAAGAAAAAGCGCGCTCTCCAACAGGAGGGGGATCTTCTCCGCTCTTCCCGCAACACGCTCAGCAAGCAGATAGGACAGCTCATGCGGGAGAAAAAGACGGCGGAAGCGGAGGAAGTCAAGGCGCAGGTCAGCGCGAACGCCGCCCGCCTTGCCGAGATCGAAAAGGAGGAGCCCGAAGTTTCCGAACAGCTCAAAAAGGTGATGATGAGCATTCCCAACATCATCTCGCCCGACACGCCCATCGGCAAGGACGATTCGGAGAACGTGGAGCGCAAACGCTTCTTGGAGCCCAAAGTTCCAGACTTCGAAGTTCCCTATCATCTCGATATTTTGGAAAAACTCGACGGCATCGACATCGACAGCGCGCGCCGCACGAGCGGGCAGGGTTTTTACTATCTGACGGGAGACGTCGCCCGCCTGCACTCCGCCATTTTGAGTTATGCGCGCGACTTTATGATCGGCAAGGGGTTCACCTATTGCATTCCTCCCTTCATGATCCGCTCCTCCGTCGTCACGGGCGTGATGAGTTTCGAGGAAATGGACGGCATGATGTACAAGATCGAGGGGGAGGATCTCTACCTCATCGGCACGAGCGAACACTCCATGATCGGCAGATTTATGGGGCAGACCCTCGACGAAAGCAAACTTCCCCTGACGCTTACAAGCTATTCCCCCTGTTTCCGCAAGGAGAAGGGCGCGCACGGTATCGAGGAGAGGGGCATCTACCGCATCCACCAATTCGAGAAGCAGGAGATGATCGTCATCTGCAAGCCCGAGGACAGCTGCATGTGGTATGAGAGAATGTGGAACTATACGGTGGAACTGTTCGTCTCCATGGGCATTCCCGTCCGCCAGCTCGAGTGCTGTTCGGGCGACCTTGCCGACCTCAAATTCCGCAGTTGCGACGTGGAGGCATGGTCCCCCCGCCAGAAGAAGTATTTCGAAGTGGGCTCCTGCTCCAATTTGACGGACGCACAGGCGCGCCGCCTCGGGATCCGCTACAAAACGGAGAAGGGGAGCGAGTTCGCGCACACCCTCAACAACACGGTCGTCGCGCCTCCCCGTATGCTCATCGCCTTTCTCGAGAATCATCTCCGCGCCGACGGCAGTGTGGAGATCCCCGAAGTCCTTTGGCCCTACATGGGCGGCACAAAAGAGATCTGCGTAAAGTAACGCCCGCTGTTTTTCATGAAGTATCTGTTTTTCGACATTGAATGTGCGTGCGTATATAAGAACGTCGCCAAGATGTGCGCGTTCGGCTATGTACTTACGGACGAAAAATTCCAAGTGCTTGCGCGGGAGGATATCCTCCTCAACCCGCGCGGGAAGTTCCACCTTACCGACCGCAAGGGCGGCGAGGGGCTCGTGCTCCCCTATGAATACGAGGATTTCAAAAAATATCCCGTCTTTCCCGCGGAGTACCCCCGCATCAAGGCCCTCCTCGAGGACAAGGAGAGTATCGTCTGCGGGCACGCCACCATCAACGACGTCAACTATCTCAATTTAGAGACAAAACGCTATAAACTCCCGTCCTTCCGCTTTTCCTTTCACGACACGCAGTTCCTCTTTATGAACGCGCAGAAGGAGTTTACGCGGCAATACGGCTTGCAGGCGATGGCGGAGGAACTCGGGGTGGAATTCACGCCTCACCGCGCCGTGGACGACGCCTATGCCACCATGCGGGTGTGCGAACGGCTGTGCGCGCGCGAGGGCGCCGACCTCAACGGCCTTGCCGAAAAATACGCCGTCCGCGCGGGCAGGATCGCGGGTTATAAAATACAGCCGCCCACTTCGCTCGGCTTAAAGGCATACTATCAGGAGCGGGAGGAGGAGCGCGAAAAGCACATCAAGGCGCACGAAGAATTCTACCGCTATGTGAACAAGCACATGCACCGCCGCAAGAAGGGAGGCGCGCTCGAGGGCAAAATTTTCTGCTTTTCGCGGGACATCGAGGACGACGTGCCCGTCTCCCGCAAACTCGTGGAGGCGATCTTCAATTCGGGCGGGCAGTACACCTCCCACCCCACCGAGTGCAACGTGTACATCGCCCGCGACGAGAGCGGCGCGCGCTGCAAAAACGCCATCACATCGGGCGCGGCGTTCATTCCCCTCGAACAGCTCGAATCTGCGCTCCTCGAAACGGTGTAACGATGACTTTACCCGAAGCATTTTTAAGAAGAATGAAAGAAAGGCTGGGAGATTTCCCCGCCTTTTTAGCGTCCTATGAAGAGCCGCCCAAAAAGGGGCTCAGGGTCAACACGTTGAAAATTTCGCCCGAGGAGTTCGTCCGCCGTTCGCCCTTCCCGCTCTCTCCCGTGGAGGGAACGTCCTGCGGGTTTTACGTCTCGGAGGAAAAGCCGGGAGCGGACGTTTGGCACTTTGCGGGGCTCTACTATTTGCAGGAGCCGTCCGCGATGACGGTGGGGGAGACGGCGAAAGACTGCCCGAAAAACCGTGTGCTCGACCTGTGCGCCGCGCCGGGGGGAAAGACGACCCACCTCGCCGCCGAAATGGGGGGAGAGGGGATCCTCATCGCCAACGAGATCGACCCCGCGCGTGCAAGGGCGCTCTCCCAGAACGTGGAGCGCATGGGAATTACGAACTGCGCCGTCACCTGCGCGCCGCCCGAAAAACTTGCCGAACAGTTCCCCGCCTATTTCGATCTCGTTTTGGTGGACGCGCCCTGTTCTGGGGAGGGAATGTTCAAAAAAGAGCCCAACGCCATTCCCGAGTGGAGCGAGGAAAACGTCGCCCGTTGCGCCCTGCGGCAGAGGGAGATCCTCGAAGAGGCGGCAAAAACGGTCTCTTCGGGCGGGCGGCTCCTCTATTCCACCTGCACCTTCGCCGAGGAGGAGGACGAGTGGCAGATCGAAGCATTTCTTTGCCGCCACTCCGAATTCACGCTTTTGCGGCTGAATAAGCTCTACCCGCACGAGTTTTGCGGCGAAGGCCACTTCTGCGCCCTGCTCGAAAAGAAAGGAATCGCCAGCCCTCCCCCTGCGGAAAGGGGTGATGCATCTTCTTGTCTGCTTACATCGGGAGTTGGTTCATCTTCTTGCCCGTTTGCGGTAGGGGAGGGGGCTTTTTCTTGCCCTCCCCCTGCGTCAGGGGGAGGGGTAGGGGAGGGGGTCCGCCCCCGTTCTTCCATCAAACCCTATCCCGTGCGGAGAAACGCCTTGGCGAACAGGGCATTTTCATCGTTTAGGGAGGAGGTCGGCTTGCCCGTCGAGGGGGAGATCACAACTCTTCCCGACGGCAGAATGTACCTCGTGCCCGCGGGGATGCCCGATGTGGGCGTGCGGCTTCTTCGGCTCGGCGTGGAACTCGGCGAGTGGGACGGCAAGCTGTTCAAACCCGCGCACGCCCTCGCAATGGCGTTCGGGGGGAAAGCGAAGCGGAAGCTGTCCCTTTCGAGGGAGGAGAGCGAAAAATATCTCCGCGGCGAGACCCTGCAGACAAGCCTTGCAAACGGCTGGTGCGTCGTCTGCGCCGAGGAGTTCCCTTTGGGTTTTGGAAAGTGCGTGAATGGCTCCGTCAAAAACCACCTCCCCAAAGGGCTCAGAAAGATAAAATAAAAACTCCCGTCAGGGGAGTTTTATTATTATGTTTGAGGTTCTGTGGATTGTTGCTTTTTTCTTAATCGAAACCAATTCAACAGGCCGTAAATGTCGTTTGCGAGGAACACCGCGAAGCAGACGACCATGGCAAGATAGCTCTTGTCGGTCGCGGACATCAGCGACCAGAGAACGATCAAAACGATGTCATTGAAGCAGTATGCAAAGGCGTAAAGGGGACTTCTCCGCACCGAAAGAAGCATCGCGGCGCAACTCGTGAACACGGAGACGGCGCTCCACCAAACGTTGGGGGTGCCGAGGGCGCGCAAAATAAAGAAGAAGGCGACGCCCACCGCAAGCGCGATCGCAAGGATCACGGGATATTCCCGCGGTTTGAGGCGGCCGACGCGCACCTCCGCCCTTTTTTCGCCGAAGGGGTTTCTCAGCCACGAGATCACGGCGAGAATGGCGACGGGCGCGGATATGCCGAGGCAGATGATGAGTTCCCCATAGTACTTACAGAAATAGGACACCGTTCCATAGAAGAGGGCGAAAACAACGCTCAGAATTTGCCCCGCCACGTTTCCCTTTGCCATTAGAATGAGGGCAAGCATGCCGATGAGGGAGGCGGCAAGCTGCATATAATCGGTATTCCCCGTCAGAAAAAAGGAGAGCAAAATCGCCGCGACCGAGCAAAAGAAGAGGGCATACTCGATCGGGCGCACTTCTTTGAAAAACGTTTTAACGGCGTTCATTTTTCCCTCCTTTTTGAAAAAAGCGCTCCGCACTGCGTTTACCTGAGGCGTTCGCCAAAGACCTGTCAACGCAAATACGGAATGCGCTCTGCATTCTCCGTGCCCGGTGGCACATTCGATTCTATTTATAGTATAGCACAATTTCCCTTTTTTTGCAATAAAAAACCCGACTTTTTTGTCGGGTTTTTATATTTGCGCATATTTTCGTTATTCGCCGTCATCGGACTTCTTGGACTTCGCGGGTTTTACGCGCTTATCCTTGGGCGCCTTGACCCTCGTGCGCTTGCTCCTGTTTTTGAGCACGCGGCGGACGATGACTGCCACGATCGCAAAGAGAAGGACGACGGCGAGGCTTCCCGAGGCGATGAGGAGCCAGATGTTCATGGACTCGTCGGCGTTCTCGTCATCATGGGTATGATCGGTGTCGGTGTCCGTGTCATCCTGCGAGGGATATTGGCGTTCCACGGTGACGTCGGTCGCGGAGTAGTCGAGGAAGAAGGAACGGCTTGCGGACTGCCCCTCCCGCGCCTCTTCGTTATAAAGAAGCCACACGATCTGTTCGCTGTAAGAGGATTGGTCGTAAGAGTAGTAGGGGTTGCCGAGCTCTTCGGTGTCCGTCGTCTCGTCATAGCGGAGATAAGTGTTGGAATCGAAGAGGGTGAAGGTGTAATATCCCGCGTACTTGTCGGGAAGATTGTCCTTCCTGCCGATGAAGCCGTCGGTGTCGGGCGTCTTGCCCTCGTTCTCCGTATCCTTGATTGCCTGCACCGCCTCGTCGCGGAGGGTTTCGAAGTTGGAGGAAGCGTCCGCGGAGGAATAGTTATCGAAGAACACATAGCTGTTTGCGGCGTTCTTGGTCAAACCGTCGCGGCTCCCGCTCCAAACTTCGAGGCGGTAAGTTTTCGCGTCGCTCCCCGTGTGGAGGTAGAAACTCACGGTCACCCATTCGCCCGTGCCTTCGATCTCCATGTGCGCCGTGGGGACCTTGCTCACGTCGAGGGTGGCATAGCGGAAGTACTCGGTGGGAAGGGGGGTAACGGGGGTGGTGTAGGTGTACTCGCCCGTCTGCACGTTCTCTTCGCGGTAAGCATAGTAACGGCGGTCGGCCTTGTTGAAGAAGTAGGCGATGGTGCCGTCCTTGGTCACATAGTTGTTGTCCGCGTCCACATCATAGTTGTGGAGGTTGGCATAATACTTGCCGTCGTTGCTTCCCGCTTTGAGGTAGAGCCCGTTGGGTTGCAGTTCATAGAGGACCTTGCCCGTCTTGCCGAAGTTTTCGGAAGTGGGATCGGAGTCCACGATGTTCCCGTCCTCGTCATACCAATAGGTATAGGAGGGGATGTTGGGTTGCAGGAGGGAGCCCGTCTGCTCCGCGGTGGTGTCGATGAGGTAGATGTTTGCCTTCGCGCCGACCGAAGCCTTCACGCGCATGGAGATCCTGCGGTAAGAGGAGGCGGAGAGCGTCTCGGTCTCGGCATAGTAGCCGTAAGCCGCCGCGTCGCCGTTGACGATCGCAAGGGGCTGGCGGGAACTTCCGAAGAGCCCCGTCCACCAACCTGTTGCGTCATCGGAGACTGTGCCTGCCGCATTGTCGAGCGCCGTTTTCCACGCCTCGGGGCTTGTGAAGTAAGTTTCGGCATACTCCGAGTTCAAGAGACCCGCATAAACATTTTCGGGCTTGACGTTCTCGACGCCGCCGCTCTGCACATAGTTACTGCCGCCGAGCACGCCGCGGAAGTTCGCGGGAAGGGCGGGACCCGTCTTGATGTCCTCTTCGGCGGTCGCGGACACGGAGTCGAACTTCTTGGTCTCCGCCACTTCGCCCGTCAAGGAAACTTTCTTCGCACGGTCGCCCGTGGAAGCATAGCCGTATTCGGTTTTGGTAAGTTTCTTAATCTCGAAGCCCGTAAACGCCGCATAGCCTTCGCCGTAATCGAACTTATCGGTGCCGACGATGGTGGTGGGGCCGTAAGAGAGTTCCAAAGAGAACGTCTTCTCGGTCTCGGTGTCGTTTTCGATGAAGAAGAAGCACTGCGCCCAGCCCTTGTAGATGTCCTTCAAGTTCTCGTCGTCGCTCTTGGAGTCGATGTCCACTGCCGCAAGGGTGGTGGTGTCGAAGGCGGTGATCGTCGTCTTGTTCTCGCCGTCGGTAATTGTCGCGCTCGCGCCCGTCAGCCCGCTTTGGATCTTACTCGTCTTGGCAAAGAAGGAGATGAGGATGCGGGAATCGGGAGCAAGGGTGAAGAGGCTGTTGTCACTGCCGGTCTCCGGTTTTTGGAGTTTTGCGGTGTACGCCGCGCCGTTCGCGGACAAGAGCATCACGACCTTTTCGTCCTCGCCGAAGGGGAACTTGTTCTCAAAGTCGTTGGTGTAGACGTTCTTGAGATATTTGTTGTCCGAATTTTTGATGGCGTCGAGGGTAACGAGCCCCGTCACGTTGCTGTCGCTCTCGCCGAGGGAGGAGTCGATCTTCTCGGAGGTGTAGGTGTTGCTCCCCGCCTTTTCGGAGGTAAGCGCAACCGAAGGATCTTGGAGCAATTCTTCAACGGTCGCGGGATCGTCGTTGGGCGCATAGAGGTCGAGCGCAAAGGTCTTGTATTCGTCGAAGGAGTATTTGTCGGAGTCGAAGAGTTTTGCGTCTTTGAGGGAATCGACGGTGCATTCGAGCACGCCGTTTTTGAGGTCGCCCTCGCCGTTCTCCGTGCGGGTCGCCTTGTCGTAATCGGTGTGGGAGATGATCTTGCAATTCACATCGTCGAAGAAGGCATAGCCGTCCACGGCGAAGTACTTGTCGTCCGAAGAGCCCTGCCCGAGGCCGAGCACGATGCGGAAGGTGCTGGTCGCAAAGGTGCTTGCGCGCACATAGAGGGTGTACTGCTGCCACTTCCCGTCCGTGTGGATGTTGTAGATCTGCATCTGGTCGAGGGTGGTGCCGCCCACGGTGTTGGTCACGCCGATATAGGCGCCGCCGCGCTGGGTAAGTTCGGTGTCTTTGTAGTGGTAGAGCGCGTCCGTGCGCACCCAAACGGAGACTTCTGCCGCGGTGCCCGCGGAGAGCGTGATCGTGGTGCTCGAGGTATAGTACTGCGCCGTGCCGCGCACACCGTCGTCCGCGGTGCGGCTGTTATGGATCATGAGCACGCTCGTGTTGTTTTCGTCGTCCTTGGTGGCGCCGTCGTGCAGTTCAAAGACGTTGCCGCTCGAGCCGAGGGCCACTTCTTCGTTGAACTTTTCCACGTCCTCGAAGTCGACGGAGTAGCTGTACTTTGCAAACAGCTTCGCCTCGTCCGAAGCGCTGTCGAGGTCCTCGATCTCCTCGGAGAAGATGTCGAGGAATTTGAGGCGGTCGTAAGCGGAGACGTTCTCGTTCTCCCAATTCGCATATGCCTCGGCGATCGTCTGGAAGGTGGTCACTTCCTTGGCGTCGTCGCCTTCGCCCTTCGTAAAGGTCTTAAAGCTGTAGCCGCCCGTCTTGGTGAAGTAATTCCAGTCCTTGCTGTCGATGACGCCCGACTTGGTGTCGGAGGAGGGGGAGCCCGAAGTGAACGACCAGCTGTCGGGCGTGGAGATGATGTTGTACTTGCCGAGGGGCTTGCCGTTGTCGTCGGGATCGACGAGCTTGTCCGAGTAGAATTCGAAGTTGCCGTTCTTGATCACCTGCGTATCGGTGGGGGCGACTTTTCCTTCCTCCTCGGGCTCTTCGGTCGTCGTCGCACATGCGGCAAGCACCCCGAACGAAAGGGATGCCGCGAGTGCGACGGAGAGCGCCGTCAGCGTCTTTTTCTTCCATTTTTTGTTTTCAAAGATCTTTGCCATATAACACCTTTTGTTTTATTTTGGGCGCAGAGCAATAAAAGTCGCGCACGCGCCCGCAATCGATTTTTCGCAAAATACCTTTTCTATTTTAACTTAAAACTTTGCGCATGGCAAGCAATTATGCGGGCAATCGGAGAAAAAAAAGAGAAAAAATTCGGAAATGTCGCAATCTAAAGGAGAGAAAGAGAGGAAAAGAGGGATGAAGAGGGGAAATATCGGGATGCGGTTTTCGGGAGGAGCGCTCATCGGGGCGGTCAACGGGCTGTTGGGCGGAGGGGGCGGGATGCTCGCCGTTCCCCTTCTCAAGGCGGGCGGGCTCTCTCCGCGGCGGGCGCACGCCACGGCGATCGCCGTCATCCTGCCCGCGTCGGCGGTAAGCGGGCTCGTCTACCTCTTCGGCAGGCTCGTGCCCTTTCCTATTCTCGTGCCCGTCGCGCTCGGCGTTGCCGCAGGGGGAGCGGTCGGCGCAAAACTTTTGGGCGTTCTTCCCGTGCGGGCGGTCGATCTGCTCTTCGGCGCGCTCATGCTCCTCGCGGGGTGGAGGATGCTCCTGTAATGTCCTTCTATCTGCTCTTTCTCTGCGGGGTCGCGGGCGGGCTCATCGGCGGCATGGGCATGGGCGGCGGCACCCTCCTCATCCCCCTTCTTACCCTCTTTCTCGGCGTGCCGCAGGGCGCGGCGCAGGGGGTCAACCTTCTCTCCTTTCTCCCCATGTCCTTTGTCGCCCTCTCGGTGCACGCCAAAAACGGCTTGCTTCAAAGAGAGGGGCTGTGGCAGTTCATCGTGCCCGCGCTTCTCTTTTCGGCTCTGGGAGGCTTATGCGCCCTCGTTCTGCCCGCAAAGATCCTCAGAAAGGGGTTCGGGCTCTTCCTCATCCTCCTTGCGGGGTTCCCGCTCTCCGCGGCGTTTTCGGGAAGAGAGAAGCGAAAAGAAAAAATATCTTAAAAAAGGAAAAAATTTTCAAAAAGGGTATGGACAAACCTCCTTTCCTGTGTTAAAATAGCACATAGAGTATTATGGGCAAAAATTTGCGTATTTGCTCTCATGAGGGTCCGATAAAATTTTTCAGTTTGAGGACAAAGAGAAATGTCTAAGATAGGGATCATCGATTTAGGGTCCAATTCCGCGCGTCTTGTCATCGTCAACCTCTTTGAAGAGGGGTATTTCATGGTCGAGGACGAGCTCAAAGAGAGCGTCCGTTTGGGACAGGATATGGACAGGGACGGCTTTTTGAAGCCGCAACGCGTGGCCGAAACCATCAAAACGTTAAAAATGTTCAAACGCCTCTGCGAGGCGTCGGGGGTAGAGCGCATCATCGCTGTGGCGACTGCGGCGGTCCGCCGCGCCAAAAACCAGCGCTCCTTCCTCGACGAGATCCAGGCGACCTGCGGGCTGAGAATGACCGTTCTCTCCGAAGAGGAGGAGGCGACCCTCGTCTACCGCGGGGTCATCAACTCCATGGACGTCCCCAAGGGGATCATTCTGGAGATCGGCGGGGGCAGTTCCAAGATCGTCTACTACAACCGCCGTTGCATTTTGCAGCACATCACCCTGCCCTTCGGCGCGGTGACCCTCACCGACCTCTTCGCGGAGGAGGGGGTCTCTCCCGAGGAGCAGACCGCCAAGATCGAGGAGTTCTTCACCGAGCAGTTCAAAAAGATCGAGTGGCTCTCCGAAGTCGATCCCGACGTGCAGATGATTGGCGTCGGCGGCTCCTTCCGCAACCTCTACAAGATGAACCGCATGGTGCGCAAATATCCGCTCAACGTGGTGCACAACTACACCTTTGCGGTGGAAGATTTCCGCTCCGTTTACGAAATGGTGCGCGTTTTGGACGTGGAGAAGCGCAAGCGCATCCGCGGGCTCTCTCCCGCCCGTGCGGACATCATGCCCGCCGCGCTTGCCATCATCAAGGCGTTTACCGACTATCTGCACATCGAATCCTTCCAGATCAGCGGGTGCGGGCTCCGCGAGGGCATCATGTTCAACCAGGCGGTGCCCATCACGGAGGAGCGGCCCCTTTCGGATGTGCTCGGCTACTCCCTCAATACCCTCGTCAAGTACTATCATTGCGACGAAAAGCACGTCGAGCACGTGGTGCACCTCGCCATCCAGCTCTTCAAACAGCTGAGGGTGTTGCACAAGTTCCCGCGCGTCTATCTGCGCGTTTTGAAGGTGGCGGCGAGTTTGCACGACTGCGGGCTGAGCGTGCGCTATTACAACAACCAAAAGCACAGCCGCTACATGATTTTGAATTCCGCCATTTACGGCGTCACCCACCGCGAGATCGTGCTTGCCGCGTTCGTGGCGGGGTGCCACCGCAAGGAGGACCTTCTCCCCGCCGATTGGGCGCGCTATAAGGACATCGTCACCGACGAGGATCTGGACATCGTGCGCAAATTGGGCGTCCTTCTCCGCATCGCCGAGAGTTTGGACAGAAGCGGCCTCGGCATGGTGACGGGGGTGAACTGCGACGTGTTGGGCGATTCGGTCATCATGAAAACGGAGCTTGCGGGCGACGCGGCGCTCGAACTCGCGCAGGCGGCAAAGGCCAACCCCGAGTTCAAGCGCACCTTCAAGAAAAATCTGGAAATTCTGTGATGGAACTCATCTTGGCGAGCAATTCGCCGCGAAGAAGAGAACTTCTGAGCGCGCTCGGCGTTCCCTTCCGGGTTATCCCTTCCCGTTTCGAAGAGAGGCAGGAGGGGAGTTCGGCGCGGGAGACCGTTTTGCGCTTTGCCGCGGGAAAGGCGGAGGAGGTGTCCTCGCGCTACCCCGGGGCGTATGTGCTCGGCGCGGACACCGTCGTCTGCTTTGAAGGGGAGATTTTGGGAAAGCCCAAAGATAAAGAGGACGCCAAGCGGATGCTCCGTCTTTTGAGCGGGAATACCCACTCCGTGTTCACGGGGGTGTGCCTCGTCGGGCGGGGGACCCTTTTGAAAGAGGTCGCCGAGACGAAGGTCACCTTCCTCCCCTTGAGCGAGGAATTTATCGAAGAGTATGTTGCGGGCGGTTCGCCGATGGATAAGGCGGGCGCATACGGCATCCAGGACGGCGGACTTGCCGCCCATTATACAGGAAGTTATACCAACGTCATCGGGCTCCCCGTGGAGACGGTGAAAGCGTTTTTCAAGGAAGTACATTTATGCTAAAACTTGCTATCGATTTCGGAACGTCCGTCACCAAAATTTACCGCCTCGGGAGCGGCATCGTGCTTGCCGAAGCGACCTGCATCACCGTGCAGAAGGACACGGGAGAATTCCGCGCCTATGGGAACGACGCGAAGCGTCTTTTGGGAAAGACCGCCGACCAGACGGACGTCTGTTTCCCCGTGTATGAGGGGGAGATCGTCTCCGAAAAACTTGCCGCGGCGCTCCTCGAACACTTTTTGAAGAAGGCCGCGGGCCGCGCGCTCTCGGTGGAGGCGCTCTTCTGCGTGCCCTGCGGGTTCAAGCAGGAATCGCGCGAAAAGATCTACCGCGTTGCGAAAACGGCGGGGATCTCCCGCGTCAACTTTGCCGAGACGCCCTTTTTGAGCGCCCTCGGGCAGGACGTGCCTTTGAGCGAGAGCAATCCCGTGTTCGCCATCGACATCGGCGCGGGGGTCACCTCCATCGCTACCTTCTCCCTCGACGGCATCATCGCGGGCATCTCCATGAACGTCGGCGGGAACAACATGGACATCCACATCATCGACCATATCGCCGACAAATTCAATTTGAAGATCGGCTCTCTTACGAGCGAAAAACTCAAAAACACGGTGGGGAGCCTCATCGAGGACGACAACCAGTCCACCATCATCAACGGACGGGACATCACGACGGGCAAACCGCGCTCCGTGTCCGTCTCCTCGGCGGACATCGAATTCCCCGTTCGCATCTATGTGGATAAGATCGTCGAGTATGCCGAACTCGTGCTCAAAAAACTGCCCGCGGAGGTGTCCGCGGCGGTGGGCAAGAGCGGGGTATATCTTTCGGGCGGCGTCGCAGGTCTTGCGGGGCTTGCCGACTATGTTTCTGAAAAAATGCAGATGGAAGCGCACATCTCGGGCGATCCGCAGATGTCCGTGGTGCTCGGCGGCGGCAGGGCGGTGGGGAACGCCTCCCTCCTTCGCCGCATCAGAATGGAATAAACTGCCGAAAATCGTTTGACTTTGCAAAAAAAGTAACTTATAATATCGGCAGAGGCGTTTGAAGCGGAAGAGACGTTTGCCCAATACTTTCTTCGCAGAGAGAAGGACCCGCGGCTGGGAGGTCTTTCAAGGAAGGGGCGGCGGTATTCCCCCGCAAGCCGCTCTCCCGAACCGAACTTTAAGGAGAGCCGTTCCCCGCGTCAAGGGACAACGAGGCGCGCGTCCCGCGCGCAAAGACAGGTGGTACCGCGTCATTTTCACGCCCTGTCAACCGAAAAAGGTTGACAGGCGTTTATTTTTTCAAAAAAGGGAGGCAAACAGTGGACGATTTTGATTTGTTGCAGGAAGCGACGCAAGAGGCGGAGGCGGCAGAGGACAGCCGCGCCCTCTATGAAGTCAAGATGAAGTTTTTGGGGCGCACGGGCAAGGTGACCGCCCTCCTCAAGGGGATGAAGGAGATCGCGCAGGAGTCCCGTCCCGCGTTCGGCAAAAAGGTGAACGCCCTCCGCGAGGCGCTCGAAGAAAAATTCGCCTCGCTCGAGGAAAAGATCAAGCAACGGGAACTTGAAAAGAAGCTGGCGGGCGAGAATATCGACGTCACCATGCCGGGGCGGCACACAAAGCAGGGGGCGCTCCACCCCGTCACGCGGGTGAAGGATCGGCTCATCGACCTCTTCTCGGGCATGGGTTTCGAAGTGTTCGAAGGCCCCGAGATCGAGAGCGAATACTACAATTTCACCGCCCTCAACACCCCCGCCGACCACCCCGCGCGGGACATGCAGGACACCTTCTATCTTACCGAGGAATTTCTCCTGCGCACGCAGACGAGCGCGGGGCAGATCCGCGTGATGGAGCAGAAAAAGCCGCCCATCAAGATCCTCTCGCCCGGCAGAGTGTTCCGTTCGGACGACGACGCCACCCACTCTCCCATGTTCCACCAGATGGAGGGGCTCGTGGTGGACAAGCACATCACGCTGTGCGACCTTCAAGGGATGCTCGACGAGTTCGCAAAGAAGATGTTCTCCGAAACGAGCAAAACGCGGCTCCGCCCGAGTTATTTCCCCTTCACCGAGCCCTCCGTCGAGGTGGACGTAAGTTGCGCCGCCTGCGGAGGCAAGGGCTGTTCTCTGTGCAAGGGAACGGGCTGGATCGAGGTTTTGGGCGCGGGCATGGTGAACAGGCGGGTGCTCGAAAACTGCGGCGTCGATCCCGACGAATATTCGGGCTTTGCCTTCGGCATGGGCATCGAGCGCATCGCCATGCTAAAATACGGCATCAACAACATCAAACTTTTAACGGAAAACGACACCCGTTTCCTCGAACAATTCAAGGACTGAGGAGGAGCAAACAATGTTATTGCCTTACAGCTGGTTAAAAGAATACGTCAACGTCTCCCTTCCCGCGGAGGAACTCAAAGAAAAACTCTTCTCCTGCGGCTTCGAAGTGGAGGAACTCACCTACCTCGGCAAGGACGTGGAGGGGGTGTACACGGGGAAGATCGTAAAATGCGAAAAGCACCCCGACGCGGACAGGCTTACCGTCTGCGGGGTGGACTGCGGCGAGAAGGGCGCAAAGCAGATCGTTACCGCCGCAACCAACGTGTTTGAGGGAGCGATCGTTCCCGTCGCTCTGGACGGCGCCACCGTCAAGCACGAGGGCGGCGTACAGAAGATCAAGACGGGCAAACTCCGCGGGGTCGTCTCCGAGGGGATGTTCTGCTCGGGCGAGGAACTCGGGATCAACGATGATTTTTATGAGGGAGCCGAAGTCAACGGCATTCTCATTCTCGACAAAGATACCCCGCTCGGTCTGGACATTCGCCCGATCGTCGGCATCGACGACTACATTTTCGACATCGCGGTAACTGCGAACCGCCCCGACTGCCAGAGTATTTTCGGGCTTGCGCGCGAGGTCGCCGCCGTCTGCAAACTGCCTCTCAAAACGCCCGAAACTGCATACGGTTGCGCAAAAACGGAGGTGAATGTCTCCGTTGAGGTCAAAGAACCCAAACTCTGCCCGCGCTACATCGGACACTTTGTAAAGGACGTGAAGATCGGCAAGAGCCCGCGTCTTATGCGCCGCCGTCTCGCTCTCATGGGGTTGCGCTCGGTCAACAACATCGTCGACATCACCAACTATGTCCTGCTCGAGATCGGCCAGCCCATGCACGCGTTCGACAGAAGATTTCTGCGCGGCGACAAGATCGTGGTGCGCTGTGCCGAGGAGGGGGAGAAGATCGTCACCCTCGACGAGAAGGAATTTTCTCTCCACCCCGAGAACCTTCTCATCTGCGACGGAGAGCGTCCCGTGGCGCTCGCGGGCATCATGGGAGGCCTCAACAGCGAGATAAAAGACGATACGTATGAAGTTTTCTTCGAGGCGGCCAGCTTTGCGCGCGACAGTGTGCGGAAAACTTCGAGGAGTTTGGGTCAGAGGAGCGACTCCTCCGCCCGCTTCGAAAAGGGAGTGGACCCGCTCTATACCCCCGAACTCGGCATGGCGCGCGCGCTCCATCTCGTGGAGGAACTCGGTTGCGGCGCGCCCACCGACCGCGGTGCGGACGTGCTCGGCGTCTCTTCGGAGCAAAAGGTCATCTGCACCTCCTATGCCGCCATCGACAAAGTGCTCGGCATCCACGTTCCCAAAGAGGAAGTGAACGGCATTTTGGAGCGGCTCTTCTTCGAGATCGGCGAGAGGGGAGAGGAGTTTTCGGCGACCGTTCCGCTCTGGCGGGACGATGTGGACGGCTATCCCGACCTCGCCGAAGAGGTCATCCGTATGTACGGTTACGACCACATCACGCCCACCTTCCTCGAAAACGCAACCGTGACGCACGGCGGCAGGACGCCCGCGCAGGAGCAGGAGCGCAAGGCAAAGCGCACTTTGGAAAAGGAGGGCTTCTTCGAGGCGTGCAACTATTCCTTCTATTCGCCCAAGGACTTCGACCTTCTGCGCCTTCCCGAAAACGCGCCCGAGCGGAGGGCCGTGAAAATTCTCAATCCCATCGGCGAAGATCTGTCCGTCATGCGGACCATCCTCATTCCCTCCATGCTTCAAAACGTGGTGCGCAACGTCCGCCGCGGCAACTATGAGGGGCGGCTGTTCGAACTCGCAAATGTGTACCTGTGTGAAGAATTGCCGCTCAAAACCCTGCCCGAGGAGCGCAAACACCTCGTGTTCGGGCTGTGGGGAGAGGGGGACTTCTTCGACCTCAAAGGAGCAATCGAGGCGCTTGCGGAGGCGTTCGATGTCAGGTTGAATTTCGTGAAAGGGGAGCGACCCTTCCTTCATCCCGGCGTGACGGCAGTCGTGAAAATGGGAGAAAAGGAAGTGGGCTTTTTGGGCGAATTGCACCCCGAAATCGCAAACGGTTTGGCATTGGAGAAAAAAGTGTACCTCGGCGAGCTCGACTATGCGGCGATTTCCAAGCGGTTTGCAAAGGAAATTTCTTATCACAATCTGCCCAAGTTCGAGAGCGTCCGCCGCGACCTTGCGGTGGTGGTGGAGGAGAGGGTGACCTGCGCCGAGGTGCAGGAGTGCATTCTCCGCGCCTGCAAAGCGGTGAAAAAGGCGGAACTGTTCGATGTTTACCGCGGCAAACAGCTCGGGCAGGAGAAGAAGAGCATGGCGTTCCGCCTTACCTTCGAGCCCGACGAAAAGGCGGAAAAGGGGCTTTCTCCCGAGGCGGTGGACGGCTTCTTCAATAAGATCGTCGGCAACTTAAAGCACAACCTAAACGCCGAATTGAGGTAAAAATAAATTTACCCCCGCCGCCCGCTCTGCGGGCGGCGGGGGTTTTGCTGTCCATCGCGCAGTTCTTATTATGTCATTTCGACCCGTACTTTCCTTTATTGTCATTTCGAGCGCAGTCGAGAAATCTCGCCTTATTATAATTTGGAAGAGATGTCTCCGCTTCGGTCGACATGACATTTTAGAATAGTGCCCACCCCCTTGATTCCCCTCCAATGGAGGGGGTTTCGTTTGCCCCCTCAGCAGGAGGGGTGGGGAGGGGCACCTTATTTTCTTGGCTGCCCCTTGAGGGGGAGCTGTCGAGGCGCCAGCCGAGACTGAGGGGGTGCTTTGTTCCAAATAGCAGACACCCCTTCCGTCACGCGCGGAGCGCGCGACACCCACCCCTCAAGGGTTGGGCAAGAGACTGCTGAGACGCGTATCACTAAAAAACCGCCGCGGGAGGACTGAGGGGTCCTTCCGCGGCGATCGTTTATTTCACAAAAATCATTCTTACCGTTCCGTCGGTAAATATCAGCTTTAACCCGTTCTCTGTCTTTTCGATCGTTCCGATCACATCGTCTTTGAGTTCTGCAACAAGCAAAGCGGTCAATTCTTCTGCACTCATTCTCTTTTCTCCTTTCATTATTATTTTAGCATTGCTTAAATTATAATCTGGGCAATGCCCAAATGTCAAGTGATTTTTAAGCATTGCCCAATAAAATGTTGGCATGGATAAAAGTTTGGACGAAAAAATTACCGAAAATTTGAAATTTGAGATCGAGCACTGCGGGAAAAGGAAGATAGACATTGCAAGGGCGTTGGGGATAGATTCCTCCTCCGTTTCCCAATATTGTTCAGGACGCTCCCAGCCGACGCTTGCCAATTTGTCAAAATTGTGTAACTTTATCGGCATTTCGGCGGACGATATTCTCGAAATCGGAAAGGATAAATAAAAAACCGCCGCGCGTGGGCCGAAGGCCCGCGCGCGGCGGTTTTCTAAATTCGTTAAACTGCGGGAGCGTATTTTTTCTTCTTTTTGAGTTGCGTTTCGAGTTCGGTGCACGCCTCCTGGAGTTCCACGGGCGTCTCGCTTACGTCCACGCCGTCCAAAATGTCCTGCAATTTATATTCCTTGTTGAGATATTTGATCGTCTGATAGCCGATGACGGTAGTAAGGGTCCCGTTCACGAGCCCCTGCACCGAACTGTCGACGATCGTGGCGATGGCAGAGCCCAAAATCGGAATATCCCGCACCACTTCGCCCATCGTCTTTGCAACGGTGTTCCCCACGTTCATGCTCCCGAGCCCATAGGCGGTCAGAGAGTTGGTGATCACTCGCCCGAAGATCTTTACGAGTTTTGCGTCCGACGGGCGAAACCCATAGAGGAAGATCAGATCCTTGATGAGTTGCAGATTGACCACCACGATGAGCGCGGCGTCCACGTGCGCCGCCTGCGAGACCATCGAATAGGTGGCGCTTTTGAGCGAACTCTTGAAAATGAGGTCCTTTGCCGACTTCTTCACCGACCCCTCGTAAAGGGCGGTAAGGTTCCTCTTGATGCCCTCCTCGTCCCCCGTCTTGGAGGCGATGGCGAGACGGCCCACGACCTGCGAATCGTACCAGCCCACGCCCTCCACCTTGGCGGTTAGGTCGATGATCTTCTCCGCGATGTCGTGGCGGAGTTTTTTGTTGTGCCGCTGTGCCTCCCGTGCCGTAAAGGCGTTGACGTTGGTGACGAAGTAGTCCGACTTCATGATCTTGCACATGGGCACGATAAACACGAATATGTAGAGGATGAGGCACCCGCCTGCCACGCCGTATCCCACATATTCGTTGATCTTATACACGTCGAGGGAGATGAGCGCGAGCACGGCAAAGAGGAACACGCCGATGACCGTGGCGACAAGGCGCAACAAAAATTTCGCGCCGCGCACGTTCTGCCGCTTGGTGTACTTCTGCTCATATTCGTATATGGTGATCTTTCCGTTTTTCGCCGTACTTTCGCCCGCCTTTTTCTCGTAAACGGTAAGGCCCTTTTCTTCCTTTTGTTTCATCCCATTGCCTCCTGTTAAAAGCATACAACAAATTTCTTGTTTTGTAAAGCGGTTTCACCTAAATTCCCTGTTGGAAGAAACAGGAAAGCCGCCCCCGAAGCGTAACTTCGGGGGCGGCGTATTCATATCCGATCAGCCTTGCTGTGCTTTGACGACTGCCTGCAAAACGGTTTCGGGCGCTTGCTCATAGCGGGCAAACTCCTGCGAGAAGGTGCCTCTTCCCTGCGTCATGGAGCGGAGGGAGGTCGCATAGGTGAGGATCTCGCCCTCGGGAGCCTCCGCCGTGATGACCTGCAACCCCTCGACGGTGTCCATGCCGATGATGCGGCCGCGGCGCTTGTTGAGGTCGCCCATGATGTCGCCCACGTACTGTTCGGGCACCGTGATCTTCATCGAACAGACGGGCTCGAGAATGACGGGCCTTGCGCGGCGGATGCCGTCCTCGTAAGCGAGTTTCGCCGCCGAGACGAAGGCAACTTCCTTACTGTCGACGGGGTGATATTTGCCGTCGAAGAGGGTCGCTTTCAAGTTGACCATGGGATAGCCCGCAAGCACGCCCTTCTGGATGGCTTCGCGCAGACCTTTTTCCACGGCGGGAATGAACTGCTTGGGCACCGTGCCGCCGACGACTGCGTCCACGAATTCGAACACGCCGTCCTCTGCGCCCGGTTCGAAGCGGATCTCCACGACGCCGAACTGTCCCGCGCCGCCCGTCTGCTTCTTGTGCTTGCCCTCGGCCTCCGCCTTCCCTGTGATCGCTTCACGGTAGGCGACGGTGGGGGTGGAGAAATCGGCGTCCGCGCCGAATTTGCTCTTGAGCCTGCGCTTGATGATCTCGAGCTGGACTTCGCCCTGCCCGCAGGCAAGCGTCTCGCCCGTCTCGGTGTTCTTGCGCACCTGGAAACTCTTGTCCTCTTCGGCGAGGCGGTAGAGCCCGCCGAACACTTTGTCCTCGGTGCCGCGCACGGTGGCGTTGACCGCCATCGAGAGCACGGGTTCGGGGAAGTGGATGGGCTCGAACTGCACGGGAGCGGCGGGATCGCACAAGGTGTCGCCCGTGCCCGTGTTGCTCAGCTTATTCACCGCGCCGATGTCGCCCGCGACGAGTTCGGTGACGGGGATCTGCTTCTTGCCGACGAGAAGATAGATGGCGTTGATGCGCTCCTCGGTGTCGGTATTGGGATTATAGACGGTCATGCCCGAGCGGAGAACGCCGCGGCAGACGCGTAAGTAGTTGAGTTTGCCCACGAAGGGGTCGACGGCAGTCTTGAAGATCTGCGCCGCGAAGGGAGCGCTCTCGTCGCACGCAACGGAGATCTGCTCTTTCGTCTTGAGGTCGGTCGCGGGAAGTCCCGCGCGTTCGGCCGCCTGCGGCAGATATTCGACGAGCGCGTTCATGAGGTTGATGACCCCCTTGTTGAGGAGGGCGCTGCCTGCGAGTACGGGAATGACGCTGATCGTCTGGATGCCCTTGCGGAGGCCGAGCGCCGTCTCTTCGGGAGTAAGCGCGCCCTCTTCGAAGTATTTTTCGAGGAGTTCTTCATCGTTCTCCGCGGCGGATTCCTGCAAAACGCCCTGCATTTCGGTAAGTTCGGAGGCATAGGCGGCGGGGACTTCGACCGCCTCCACGCCCTTTGCGCCGAATTTATACGCTTCGCCCGTGATGACGTTGATATAGCCCGTCATCTTGTTCCCCTCCATGATGGGGATCTGCACGGGCGCGATCTTGCCCTTATAGCGTTCCTGCAACGCGCGCACGGTGCCGGGATAGTCGGCGTTTTCCTTGTCCATGCCGTTGATAAAGACGATGGAAGGTTTTTTGAGTTTGAGACAGCGGTCGAGCGCCTTCTCGGTGCCCACCGTGACCGAGCCGTTCGGCCCCACCACCACGAGCGCCGCGCCCGCCGCGCGCATTGCGGCGATGACTTCGCCCTCGAAATCATAGAACCCGGGCGCGTCGAGAAGATTGATCTTGACGTCCTTCCACGTAAGGTTGGCGACGGCGAGGGAAATGGAGGTCTTTCTTGCGATCTCCTGCTCGTCGAAGTCGGAGACGGTGGTGCCGTTGTCCGTCTTGCCCATGCGTTCGATGACGCCGCCGTTGAAAAGGATCGCCTCCATGAGCGTCGTCTTGCCCTCGCCGCCGTGGCCGACGATGGCGATGTTGCGGATATTTGTTGCCGAAATACTCATAATGTTCCCCTTGGAATGGTAAATTGCGGGCAGAAGTTGTCCTGTTCGAACAAGAGCCCACCTTTTCCATTATACAGCATTTTCGGGAAAAATCAAGTGGGAAAGATAAAAAAGATAAAAAAATCGTAAAACTTTTTCTCCGAATGAAGATTTTTTTCATCTGATGTGAATTTTTTCTGATTTTGCGGTCAAAAAACTTGCATTTTTGTCAAGAATATGATAAAATTACTTAAAATTTTCAAAAAAAGGAAGTAATTTATGGAAAACAATCAAACCGAAGCTCCCGAAAAGAGCGCCCGCCGCGGGTTCCTCGGCAAATTGGACGGGTTTTTCGGGATCTCGCGCATGAGCTCCACCTTCCGCATGGAGATCATAGCGGGCTTTACCACCTTCATGTCCATGGTGTATATCCTCATGGTGAACGCAAGCGTGTGTTCGGAGGAGTGGGTGGGACTCTCTTACGGGGCGGCGTACATCGCCACGGCGATCGGCGCGATCGCGGGCACCCTTCTCATGGCATTGCTTGCGAGAATGCCCCTTGCGCAGGCTCCGGGGATCGGCGTCGGCGCCTTCGTCATCTACACCCTGCTTCTGAGATATTCGGGGCTTACGTATGCCAACTGTATGCTGTTTACCCTCATCGACGGGGTGATCTTCCTCATTCTGACGGCGACGGGTCTAAGGCAGAAGATCTTCGAAGCCATTCCGCAGGCGGTCAGAAAGGCGATCCCCATCGGTATCGGCTTTTTCATCGCCTTCATCGGAATGCAACAGGCGAAGGTCATCGTCGCGGACGACTCCACCCTCGTCAAGTTCTTCTCGATCAGCGTCATGCCGAACGCGGGGAACAGCTTTATGGCGTGGGACGCCAAAAACGGGGTCACGGGTATGCTCCCCGCCATCGTTGCCTTTGCGGGGGTGATAGCCATCGCGGTCATGTCGCATAAAAAAGTCAAGGGTTCCATTCTTTGGGGGATCCTCGGCTCCGCCGGCCTCTTTTACATTCTTGCGGGCATCGCCTATGGATGCGGCTCGGCGGGCGCGGAGGCGTACTTTTCCTCCATCACCTTTGTAAGCCCCTTCGCGGCGTTCAAGGAGTGGGGGAGCGAGGCGGTCGGAAAGGTGTTCACGGCGGGCTTCGATTTTAGCGGGATAGAGGGAGGAGCGGCGACCGCCGTGGTCGTTCTGCTTACCTCCGCGCTCTCCCTCTGCATGATCGATATGTTCAATACCATCGGCACTTTGTACGGCACCTGCAAGCGGGGCAACCTCTTGGACGAAAACGGGGCGCCCCTCCGGATGAAGCGCATGATGTTCTGCGACGCGCTTGCGACCTGCGTCGGCTCCATGGCGGGGACGACCACCGTCACGACCTTCGTGGAGTCCTCTTCTGGGGTCGCGGAGGGAGGAAAGACGGGTTTCACCGCTCTTACTGCGGCGATCTTGTTCATCGTAGCCATGTTCCTTTCGCCCATCGCCCAGCTCATTCCGCGGAGCGCGGTAGCGCCCGCACTCATCTGGGTGGGTGTGCTCATGATGGAGACGATCAAGGACATCGATTGGGCGGAGCCCTTGGAGGCGGTCGTCGCATTCATCACCTTCGTCGTCATGCTGCTCGGCTATTCCATCGAAAAGGGGATCGGCATGGGCATCATCGCCTATGTGCTCGTCAAAGTGTGCACGGGCAAGGTAAAGGAGATCGGCGTCACCACGTGGATCATCTGTGCGCTCTTCCTTGCGATGTTCCTCGTGACTTAAACGTTTGCAATTTTTTAAGCCGCCGCGCGCTTTCGGGGACGAAAGTACGCGGCGGCTTTTTTTGACGGGTCTCTTTGTTCTATTTGGGAAAGGGCGCGCATACATTGTGCGGAGGGTGTTCCCTCGGGAGGTCAATATGCGAAAATTTCTTTGTCTGGCGGCGGGCGCGGGGATCGTCCTCGGCGCAATGGGGATCGCCGCCTGCGGGAGGGAGGAAGGTCTTGCCCGCTATGATATCCGCGGGGAGTACTTTCCCGCCGAAAATAAACTCGTCGCCGAAATGGACGTCTCCGTGCCCAATCCCACGGAGGGGACGCTCGAGGCTCTCTCCTTTGAACTGTGGGCGAACGCCTACCGCGAGGGCGCGAAATATACGCCCGTCTCCGAACTCTACCGCTCCTCCGCCTACTATGCGGGCGAGAGTTACGGCGGCATCGAAATTTCTTCGGTGGAGGGGGCGGAGAGTTTCCAAGTGTGCGGCGAGGATGAGAACATTCTCTCCGTAACGCTCAAAGAACCGCTCTATCCCGGGGAGTGCGCCGCGCTTACCCTCTCCTTCTCCACCACACTCGCCAAGGTCGACCACCGCCTCGGCGTGGGGGAAAAGAACGTCAACCTGTCCCATTTCTATCCCGTGCTCTGCAGTTTCGGCGAAAACGGGTTTTGCGAATACGTCTATTCGAGCAACGGCGATCCGTTTGTCGCCGACTGCGCAAATTACACCCTCTCCCTTACCCTGCCCGCGGAGTACCGCATCGCCCACAACGGCGTGGGCTCTTCTGAGGTGTCGGGAACAAAGCAGACGCTCAACGTCACCGCGGAGGGGGTCAGGGAGATAAGCCTCGTTTTGGGAAAGGAACTGAGTTGCGTCACCGCGGAGGCGGGGGAGATCCCCGTGGAGTATTGGTACACCTCCGATCCCGCTCCCGAGAGCACTTTGAAGGCGGCAACGGACGCGCTCTCCTATTTTTCCGACACCTTCGGCGATTACGGCTATCCCCGCTATGTGCTGGTGGAGACTGATTTTCCCTATGGGGGAATGGAGTATTCGGGGCTTGCGATGATTTCCTCCGCTCTGCAACGTGCAGACGTGCCCGCGGTTGTTGCGCACGAAACGGCGCACCAGTGGTGGTACGGCATGGTGGGGAGCAACCAATTCGAAAACGCGTGGCAGGACGAGGGGCTTGCCGAATATTCGGCGGCGCTCTTTTTGGGGGCGTTTCCCGAGTACGGCGACACTTACGAGGGGGCGATGAAGCGCTCCGAGAGCGGCTATCGCGCCTTCTTCTCCTATAAGAGCCAGATCGCGGGCGAGGCGGACACCACCATGAACCGCCCCTTAACGGCGTTTTCGGGAGAGTATGAGTACCGCAACATCGCTTACGACAAGGGCGTGATCTTATTCGACCGCCTGCGCGCCACGGTGGGGGACAGGAAGTTCTTCACGGGTTTGAAAAATTATGTGGCGGCATACACGGGCAAGATCGCTTCGCCCGAGGAACTCATCTCCTGCTTCCGCAAGGCGGGCGCAAACGTGGAGGGGCTGTTCAATTCCTTCACCGACGGCGCATGTGTAATATAAGTTTAGGTTTCGCACAATTCTTTTCTCCTCGCCTGTAAGCCCTACCCCCCTCCTGAGGAGGGGGCATGTATGTAGAATCACTTCCCACGGAGGGGGCAAGTGGAACCCCCTCCACCCTCGGGGGATCAAGGGGGTGGGCAAAGCCTCGTACAAGCGCGTCATTCCGAGCCGTAGAGGCAATAACGAAGTCCGACATGGAAATTCTTCGAGGGAATCTTGTTACGTTTAAGTACGCTTAAAACCAAACCCGAACGTACCAAGATGCCTTCGCGGACTTGTTAACGGGACTGCGTAAACACATTTCGGCTCAGCATGACGCATATACACACGGACTGTGTTTTCTCATTACGGCTACTTCGTCGCAAGCTCCTCATGCCGCCCTTAGACAACATAGAATGTGCGGGCGGGGCAACATGACGCTTTAAGAAGGCCTTTCGCCATCTCTCTCATTTTTCCTCAAAAATGCTTGCAAAGGGCGGGGCGGGGGATTATAATAGTGGGCGGAGGAGAACAATGCCCATCTTGGAGTACAAATGCCCCCATTGCGGGAAGAAATTCGAAGAACTCGTCAAACGCTATGACGAAGAGGTGACCTGTCCCGTCTGCAAACACAGAGCGGAGCGGGAGTGGTCGGGGGAGATGTACTCCTCCACGGGCAAGCCTCCCAAGCATTGCAACGGCGATTGCAAACACTGCAACGGTTGCGGTTAAAATTCAATGCGGTTACAATTCAAAGGGCGGGGAAAACCGCCCTTTTCAGATTCTTCTTCCCTCTATAAAATAACTCTTTCTGAGGGGCGTGATCTGTTCGATCTTGGCAAAATCGGAGGCGGTGTGCAGAATGTAGTTCCCGCCCAAATAGAGCGCGACATGTCCCACCCGTTCGATCCCCGTTTTGTTCTGGCGGGAGGCGTTGGTAAAGAAGAGAAGATCCCCCCGCTCGATGTCCTTCCATTCGACCTTTTCGCCCTGCTTTATCTGCGTGCGGGTGGTGACGTCGAGCAGAATTCCCGCCCCCTTGTAAAAGATGTATTGCATGAGGGAGGAACAGTCGAACTGCGCCGTCGTGAAATTTTTCAACATCGTCCCTCTGCCGTCATGGAGGCGCACCGCACCGTACACATAGGGGGTGCCGAGCAGTTTCGTCCCTTCCTCGATGATCTTTTCGGCGGTTTCGCTTCCCGTCTCCCATTCTGAAAGCGCGGTATAGCGGCTGTCCGCGCTTACATAAGCCTTTTTGCCGAGATAGTAAGTCTCATACCAATTTCCGCTCTTTCCCGCATAGGCGAGGAGGGTCCCTTTCTCCGCCTGCGCCACCGCCTCATATTCCGTCCCCGCGCCCGCGCGCACGTTCAAACCGTTCACAAGCACCTGTATGTACGTCTTTTTCGCCGCTTTCGGCGCAGGTTCGTGTTCTTCCTCCTTGGGAGAAGCGGGCTCCTCCTGCTTCGGCGGCTCCTCTTGCGGCAGAACAGGTTCTTCTTGTGGAAGCGTGGGCTCTTCATTCTGCGGAAAATAGGTCTCCGTTTCGGAGGGAAGCGGGGCGGAGGTCTCCCGATTTTCTCCGCACGCGCCGAAAGGGAAGGCAAAGAGCATCGCCCCCGCAAGCGCGGCAATTTTGCAACCGTATCGCATTTTGTACCCCCAAAATCTTTTTCTCGTCCGCATTGTAACAGACCGCGCCGCCCGAATGCAACAAAATCATGCAGGTGACTTTTCGGAAGGGGAGGGAAAAATCTCCGCTTGGGGAAATATGCGGAAAACACTTGATATTTCCCGCCCGCGGCGGTATAATAGAGGAGAAAAGAGGTAACGTTATGGAATTTACGAGTTTTGACGGAAAAAATATCTATGTGCACGAGTGGACGGACGTCAAGGAGCCCAAGGGGGTGGTGCAGATCGTCCACGGAATGGCGGAGCACGCCGCCCGCTATGACGCATTCGCCCGCTATTTGAACGATCATGGGTATGTAGTCATCGCCGACGATCACCGCGGGCACGGGCTTACCGACCGCGAGACGCTCGGCTACTGCAAGGGGAATATGTTCGCCGACACCCTCAAAGACGAGGCGTCGCTTACCGATTTTTACCGCCGCAAATATGCGGGGCTCCCTTACTTTTTGTTCGGCTTTTCCTACGGCTCTTTTATCGCGCAAGCCTATCTCGGGCAATACGGCGACAAGCTGGACGGCATCGTCATCGGCGGGAGCAATCACAAAAAGGACTTCGAGGTGTACCTCGGCTCCTTTGTTGCGGGAATGGGTTGCATTTTCGGCGCGAAGAAACCCTCCAAACTCATCGAAAAGCTCTCCTTCGGCGCGTATGCCAAGAAGTTCGAAAACGGGCAGTGGCTGAGCAACGACCTCTCCAACAATCTCGGCTATGACCAGGATCCGCTCTCGGGCTTTACCTGCTCCAACCGCTTTTACAAGGACTTTTTCAAGGGCTTGCGCGGGCTCTACACCAAAAAGTACGCCATGGGCCTGCCCCGCGAATTGCCCGTGCTCCTCATCTCGGGCGCGGACGACCCCGTGGGAGACATGGGGAAGGGCGTAAAAAAACTCGCGTCGTACTACCGCGAACAGGGCATGAAGAATCTGCGCATGGTGCTCTTTGAAAAGTCCCGCCACGAATTCTTGAACGAGCGCGACGGCAGAGAGGAGAAGTGGGGGACCGTCCTCTCCTTCTTCGACAAAGTGTTTGACGAAAAAGTATAACGAGGTAAAACTTCATACGTTTATGCAAAAAGGCTCCTTTTTCGGGAGCCATCTGAAAAACAAGGGAGACGATTGTCTCCCTTAAATTTATATTCAAAGCAACTTACGCTATTCGCGCTTCTTTTGTGCTTTCTGTTTATCGTATTCCGTAAGTCTTTCCTGCATACCTCTCCCTTAATCGAACATATAGCTCGGATTTTCCACTTCGTCCCAGATGTCCTTCAAGAGTCGTCCGTCAATGTTTGCTTTTTCCGTAAATTCTTCGCGGGTATCATATAATTGATAGACATCGCCATGCCCGACGCATATTTTCCCGTTTGAAGACATGACGTAGTAATGAATCCCTTTATGGAGAAAGGACATCTCGCTGTAAAAATACAGTCCGTTGACGAAATCTTCAAAGGTCGCCTTGAAAGGCTTTCCCTGCCTGTATTGTTCTCTCGCCCGCCATACAGGAACAAGCATGGGATAGCTGATCCCCTGCTCTTGTCCCATTTTTTCCTCATCCTTGCACATTTCCCAGCCGCAGTGCGGGCATGTTCCGTTTCCGAATTCGTCGAAAAAGGCGATCTTTCCGCAGACTGTGCAGATGCCGGGTTTATCTTCTTTGTATGGATTTTTCTTGCTCATAATTTTCCTCAATAATCATACGCGCGCCGTATTCTTAATTCTATTATACAATTTTTTGTAAAAAGAGCAACGGTTTTTCCGTTGCTCTCTACCTAAGCTCTCAAACGAGCCGTTTTAATGATCATAGGGGTGCTTTAGTTGAGCACCGTCGGGTCGAAATTGAGGGTGTATTGGTTGGGGCCGCGGTCGTCGGGAAAGAGGGTCGCGCCGGGGACGACGGGAAGAGTAAGCGGATTGATGAGCGCGTCCGCCGTAAGGTTCGTCACCGCCGCACGGAGATAGGGGAACATCGTCTCCGTCGCATTGATCGCAAAAATGCGTCTGTCCTCGTCGGTCGTCATATTGGTGACTTCGAACACGCCCACAAAGCGCGCGAGAAGGTTGAAGGGCTTGGGAGATTCCTCGGTGCTCTCGATCTTGCATTCGAGAATGACGATGTTGATCTTGGGGTTCTCGTTTGCCTGACGGATCTGGCGGGAAAAGAAGGGCTTGATCTCGAACTTGGTGTCGGGCGCCGCTTTCATGGGATTGACCTTAAAGGAAAGTTCGTCCGCCGAAAGCGCCTTGAGGGAGTATTGGATCATGGATGTAAACCTCGCTTTTTATTTTTTTCTTTTATACCACAAATAGTGTACCATAAAACGGAAAATAAGTCAATATGCCGAAAAAATTTTCACAGAACTTTCCTCATTTCCCAAAAAACGGGGTTCGGCATTTGACAGAGGGGCGCAAAAGTGCTACAATGCAGAAAGAAAAAAAGGAGGCTTTTTATGTTGAAAAAATGTATTGCCGAATGTATCGGCACCTTTGTGCTCGTCGTGTTCGGTTGCGGCGTGGCGGTCGCCACAGGTTGCACGGGCAACGACGGCATTGTCGCCACCGCGCTTGCGTTCGGGCTCGTCATCGTCGCCATGGCGTATTCCATCGGAAATATCTCGGGCTGTCACATCAACCCCGCCGTGTCCACCGCAATGCTTGTGAGCGGCAAAATGACCGTAAAGGAGTATGTCGGCTATGTTTTGAGCCAAATTCTCGGCGCGCTTGCGGGTGCGGCGGTCGTCGGGCTCTTTTTCGGCAGTTTTGAAAATTTGGGCGGGAACGCCGTGCAGGAGACGCTTATAAACGCTTACGGGAGCACACCTTCGCTGTTTGTCGGGCTCGTTGTGGAAATTGTCTTGACGTTTGCGTTCGTGCTTGCCATTTTGGGCGTCACGAGCAAAACGGAGAATAAGGCGGTCACGGGCGTTGTCATCGGGCTTGCGCTTACCCTCGTGCACCTGCTCGGCATCCGTCTTACGGGCACGTCCGTCAACCCCGCCCGTTCCATCGGTCCCGCGCTTTTGCAGATGATCGGCGGAAACTTTACGGCAATTTCGCAAATTTGGATCTTCATTGTCGGACCCATTTTGGGCGCGGTGCTTGCGGCGGTGCTGTATAAATTCCTCGAAGGGAAGAAGCAGGAAAAGACAGAACAGCCCGAACAGCCCGCGGAAAAAGAATAAGAGAATTTTTGAAGGAATAAGCGATATTTTGCACGAAAAAAGGAACGGCTTGCCGTTCCTTTTTTCGTGCTTTTTTAGACGCATATTTCTGCCCACCCCCTTAGTCCCCCTCCGATGGAGGGGGTAAGGCCTCCCCCTTTGTAAGGGGGAGGCTCCCGCGGAGCGGGTGGTGGGGGTTTGTTCCCAATTTGTCATTTCGACGAAGCCGCAGGCGAAGTGGAGAAATCTCACCTTATTATAATGCGGTAGAGATGTCTCGACTACGGCTAACGCCTGCGCTCGACATGACATTTCAAACAGTGTGCGCCGTTCTCGCCCTCCCCCGCGCGGAACGCGCGGGGGAGGGGTAGAGGAGGGGGCACCTTGTTTCTTAGTTTCCCCATATAGAAAAATAAATTTATCATATTCCACTTATGATTAAAAATTTTTCTTCACAAGTAAAAATTGTGCTGAAAAACTGTTGACAATTCTTTTCACGTGTGCTATCATAAAGAAAAACGGAGGTGCTTCAAATGAGCGCGTTACTTAAAATCTGTCCCGTCTGCGGAAACAAGCTGCATATTTCTGAATTATCCTGCGCGGAATGCGGGATCAAAATTCAAGGGGATTTTGTTGCTGAAACTTCCGAATTGGACCAGGAGGATTGGGAATTCATCAAAATGTTTTTGCGCACGGAAGGAAACCTTTCCAAAATGCAGTTACTTCGGAACGAATCTTATTTCGAGATAAAAACTATGTTAAATCTAATCAATCAAAAATTGGAGGGAAATCGTATGAATAACAATGTTATCGAAAATTTTTCGAGCGGGGAAGAGGACAGTAAAGTCGTAAGACGGCTAAAAGAAAAGATCGTCGAATGCGGCGGCAAGTCTTACATGCCCGTTTTGAAGGGCGAACCCGTTCCGTTTTGGCTTTCTTCATCGCAAAACGGTTTTGAATCGCAAGGACTGCGCGGCGTGGTTTTGGAGTGGAAAGTGTTTGACGCGATCGTAAAAAAAGCGAGATCGCTCGGCGGTATGATGTATCGCGGTGATGTTGCAGCGCAAAGCGGCGCAAGAGTAGGGAGCAAAGAGCTGCCGCTGACAACAATCGACGCATTTGTTTCCACCGAATTTTTCGGGGCGAAAGTCGGAGATACGGTAACGCGCCGTTCCACTTATTATTCGGGCATTCTCGCATGGGCGGGGATCGTCACGAACCATAAAAGTCAAGGGAATGGCAGTTTTATAACCGTAAATGCAGAATATATGACGGAGGACTAAGATGGAGGCTCCCGATAGCTGCCCGATGTGCGGAGAAAAAGACGGCTGGGTCAAAGTGGATGAGGGGAACATGGGTTTTAGCGGAGGCAAGGCGCTTGTGGGAGGAATTTTATTGGGCCCTGTCGGTCTTGTAGCGGGAGTTTTGGGCAAGAAAAAGGCTCAATTCCATTGCCGCAACTGCGGTTTCTCCCATGAATATACGATAAAAAAGCAAAAGTAAATCCTCTCGCCGTTCCGATTTTGTCATTTCGACCGAAGCCGCAGGCGAAGTGGAGAAATCTCTACAGCATTTTTTTAATCACGTCATGTTGAGCGAAGTCGAAACATGTCCTTGTTTTTAATTTGGACACCCTTCGACTACGCTCAGGGTGACGTAATTAGAACACGCCCCCCCATCCTCCCCTCCTCTTCCCGCCGGGGTTACTTCGCCGCGGAGCGGCTCGTGCCGCCCTTAGTAGCACAAATAGAAACCTCGGGCGGGGCGAACCGCGGGTTTTTCCGTAGACAAATACACCAAGACGCCCCCTGCGCTTACTGCACAGGGGGCGTCTTGGTGTACCAAATGATAATAATCCGAACCTTGTAGTGCCTGTTGGCGACGGGTTCGGATTTATCATTTTCTTCAA
>CANRHB010000008.1 GCA_947630325.1 uncultured Clostridia bacterium | reverse complement strand
CCCCTCCCACGGAGGGGGCAAGAAAGCGGGACCTCCACGGAGGGGCGTGAACCCCGCGCCAAAAGAACCCCCTCCAACGGATGGGGTAAGAAAGCGGAACCTCCACGGAGGGGCGTGAACCCCGCGCCAAAAGAACCCCCTCCAATGGAGGGGATAAGAGGGGGTGGGCACCATTCCCAAAATGTTATGTCGAATTTGCCGAGAAGGGAGAAAACCGCATAAGATATTTTATGAATATCTTTGAAGAGACGGAAAGTGTTTATCGGCGGTATCGGGGGGAGAAGAAAATTTACGGCAGGAGCGCGGAGGGACGGCCGCTCTTTGCGATCTTTCTCGGCAAGCATGAGTTCCCCATCGGCATTTCGCAGTACGCGATCCATGCAAGAGAGTGGGTCACAACGCTCTTGGCATTTGCCCACTTAGAGCGAGGAATAACCCGCGGCGGCGTGTGGCTCTTGCCCCTTACCAACCCCGACGGCGCGCTCTTATCCCAGCTCGGAGCCTCGTCTTTGTCCGAAAATAGAAGGGCGACAGCGTTAAAACTCAACAAGGGTAGCACCGATTTCTCCCTCTGGAAGGCGAATGCCGAGGGGGTGGACCTCAACGTCAATTTCGGCGCGCGGTGGGGGACGGGAACGCAAAACGTCTTTTCTCCCGCGCCCGAAAATTACGTCGGCAAAGCGCCTCTTTCTGCCCCCGAGAGCAGCGCGCTGTGGAAGTTCACCCTCGAAGTTTCGCCTGACTATACGGTAAGTTGGCACACCAAGGGGGAGGAAATTTATTGGCGGTTCCACGAGCCGCCCCTGCGCGCCATGCGGAACAAAAAACTTGCAACCGTTTTGAGCGAGAGCACGGGCTATCCCTTGCGCGAGGCGAAGGGCTCCGCGGGCGGATATAAGGACATGTGCATCGAAAAATTAAAAATTCCCGCCTTCACGGTGGAGTGCGGGAGAGAGGAACTTCCCCATCCGCTCGGGTACGGAGAGGCGGAAGAGATCGTACAAAAATGCGGCGGGGCACTGTGCGCGCTCTCCGAAGGGCTGTAAACCATGGAAGAAAAATTTATGCGCGAGGCGATCGCCCTCGCAAAGAAAGCCAAAAAAAAGGGGGAAGTGCCCATCGGCGCTGTGGTCGTCTATCAGGGGAAGATCATCGGCAGGGGGTACAATCTCCGCACGCGCCTTCAAATGGCGACCGCGCACGCCGAGATCCGCGCGATCGACAGGGCGTGCAAAAAACTGCATTCTTGGCGGCTTCCCGAGGCGGAAATTTACGTCACCTTGGAGCCCTGCCCCATGTGCATGGGTGCGATCTTGAACGCCCGCATCGACCGCGTTTACTTCGGCGCATATGAGCAGAAGGGGAGGAGCCTTACGGACGAACTTGCGCAGGCGAATCTTCTCAACCACAAGGTGGAAGTGGTGGGCGGGGTGCTCAAAAAGGAGTGCGCCGAAGTGCTCACCTCCTTCTTCACCGAGATGCGCGCCCGCGAGAGGGGAAAGAAATAAAAAAACGGGCCGCTCAATCCGTCCCGTTGATCCGCTCGAAGCCGTTTTCCCGCATGAGTTTTTCGAGCCGTTGCGGCAGGCAGGCGGAGCGGAGAAAGAGAATTCCCCTTCCGAACAGCCACACGAAGAGCAGAATTTCGGAGAGGATACAGCATAAAATTTTAAGCAAAATGTTGATGCGGTTCCAAAGAGAGGGGCCGCGTTTGATTTTGCCGTCGACCTTCTCCCCTTGAATGTTTGCCAGATAGAGATAACTGCCGTAAACGAAACTCTTGCAGAGGAGAAGTTCGGCGGTTTTCTTGTTCATGTCGAGCAGACCGTTCTTCTTTTTCTCCCGCAAAAGAAATACGTTGTGTTCGCGGCCCACGACGCTGACTTTGGGCGCGATGAGAATGTACACGGCGCAAAGGGCGATAAAACACCCCACGCCGATCCCCGTGTAGGCGTTTACGACGCTTACGATCCCCGTTTGAGACTGCATGTTCAAAATCGCCATCTGCGTGGTCAGAATTGCGATCAGGGCGACGCAGAAGTTGATGATTTTAATGTTTCGGTAGTAGTGCCCCCTGTTCTTGGTGCGGAGGAGCCCCGCGATCGCAAACCCGAGTTCGCAAAAGGAGAGGAAGGCGAGGAGCAATACGGGCACCATGCCATTGTTTTTGATCTTGCGTTCGATAAAGAACATGCGGCTCATAAAGCCGATATAAACGAGGCTCGACAAGAGGAGAAAGACCGCCGTCAAAGCGTTGCGCTGCTCAAAGGTGCGCCGCTCCGTCTTGACGCCGAGCACGCATTCGAGTTTTGCAAGGAGCAGAGCGAAGGTGTAGACGGCGACGCTGATGAGGTTGTAGTCGGTGAAAAATCCGATCACGAGCTTCCCGCAGGCAAGGGCGAAGGAAAAGAAGAGCCCAATCATCGTATTGACCACCGTTCTCTGTTCAAATGAAAGCGCCCTGTATTTGCGGATAAGATCGCTCATGATCGGATCTCCCTTTTTAATATTTCAGATGAGTTCTGCGCGGAGCAGGTCGTTCCCTTTTTCGAGAATGTTTGCGAGCTTTTCCTCCGTTTGGTCGATGACGGGCAGAACTTCCTTCGTCTTCTTTGCGGCGAGTTTTTGATAAATGACATAGTTCACGCCGCACAGGAAAAGCCCGACAATGCCGAGAACGATGCCGCCGACGAGGGCGGGGATGCTGTTTTCGATCAGCATGACAAGGCTCATCCCGCCGCCGAGAAGGAGCGCCCCTACAATGCCGAAGAGGTAGGCAAAGACGCTTGCGCCCGTCGTTTTGGAGCGTTCGAGCCCATTCAGCGTTTCAAGCGTTTCCTCCGCCTGCCGCTCGAGTTTGTTGAGTTCCTGTCTGTGTTTTTGCTTTCTGTCCCGCTTGAAAGAGAGGGTGACCCCGCCCGCGGGGGATGCCGCCGTTCCCGTAACTTCCCAGCCGAACGCCTCGTACATATCCATTGCCTTTGCCTGTTCTTTCGCCTTCACCGAGACGGTTTTGTACTCGTAAGCGACAAAATCTTTTTCCTGTATCATGATAATACCTCCGATAGAAATTTGCCTTGCGTTTGTCTGCCGACGCGCGTTTCGGTTGACTTTTTCGTAAGACAAGTGTATCATATACTATCATCGGCGCAAATGCAAGCGCGGAAAGGGGCGTTGAAACAAAGCCTTGGGAAGCGTCCGCCGAAATGAAACAAAATGGGAGGTTTTGTATCGTGGAATATGCCCCCGAGGAGTACACGCGGTATTACATCGTGCAGGCTCTTTTCAAACTCATGAACGAGTACGAGTTCCAAAAGATCGGCGTTACCGACATTGCCGAAAAGGCGGGCGTGGGCAGGGCGACCTTTTACCGCTACTTCAAGCGCAAAGAGGACGTCATCGAGTACTACTTTACCCACAACACGAGGGAATTTCTCTCCGAGCGGCGGTACTATCCGCGGTGCAGAGCCGACTATCTCATGGTCGCCCGCGATGTGTTTGCGAAATTTCAAAAGAACAAGGAGTGTTTCAAACTCATCCGAAGGGCGCGGCTCGAGTATCTCTATCTCGATTTTCTCAACAAGATGATGCTCGAAACTTTTCAAAACGAGTATCCGAACAACAGCCCGTACCAGCCCTACTTGTTTGCGGGGATGCTGTTCAACGTCTCCATGGCGTGGCTGGATAACGGGTGCAACGGCTCGGCGGATGAGATCGCCGAAATGTTCGTCGGGTCCATCAACATCGCCGATTGAGGAGTATGCCCACCCCCTTAGTCCCCCTCCGATGGAGGGGGTTTCTCTTGCCCCTTTCGTGGAGGTAGGGGCGTCATGCTGAGCCGTTAATGTGCTTACGCAGTCCCGTTAGCAAGTCCGCGAAGGCATCTTGGTACGTTTGGGCTTGGTTTTGAACGTACTTGGACGTAGAAAGATTCCCTCGGAGAATTGCCATGTCGGACTGCGTTATTTCCGTTACGCCTCGGAATGACGCATTTACGCGCGGGGCGGAATGACGCTCGGGCGGGAAGAGTTCCGCACATATCCTTATAAAATATCCCCGCGGGTGCGGGGATCGTTTTTCTTTATTTCTTCTTTTTGCGGAGGAAGAGGAGTAATAAAACGATCAATGCGGGGAGGAGAAGGGAGGCGGCGACGATGGCGACGATCCCGCCGATGCCGAGAGACGATTTTTTCTCCCACTTGGCATAGAGGCGCACTTCGCCGTCCACCGCTTTGTTTTCGGCGCTTTCCGAAAGTCCTTCGTCGAGATACCAACCCGCGAACGTGTAGCCCTCCCGCTCGGGCGTGGGCAGGGCGACCTTTTCCCCATAAGCTGTTTGCGCCTCTTGATAGAGGAACCCCTCCGAATAGTATTTGACGGGATAGGAGCGGAGGACCTCTTTATATTTCGCCTTCACGGTGCGGTCGTTGTCGACGTCCGAAAGGTCGCCCTCCCAACCGTCGAATGCGTAATCATATTGCACGGTGGAGGGGAGAGCGGGCGTTTCTCCGTGATACGCCGCCGTGCCGCCCTCGGGAACGGACGTTTGATACAGCTCCGTGCCGTCGGCGTTCAAAAAGGTCACCGTGTATTCGAGCGGGGGAAGCCCAAGGTGCTTGCGGATGACGGAGAGCGCGCGCTTTTCGAAGCCGAGATTTTCGGCTGACTGCAAAAAGGCAAGTTTGAAATCGTCGAAGGTCGCCCTCTCTCCCAAGAGGGGAATGAGGGAGTACCACAATGCGCCGATGCGCTCCCTTGTGAAGTAGGAGGGCATCTCCTCCCACATTTTATATTGCGCATGGGTAAGGATGGTGCTGTTGTAGTGCACGCCGCCGAAGTCGCACCCCGCCGTGTTATGGTCGTGTTTTTCGGTGCAAGAAGGGAAGGGGTCGTCGAAGGAGGAGGCATAGCCGTTTTGGGGGTCCTTCATCGAACGCACGCCGCCTACCTTTTCTGCGGCGGCGTCCTCGCCCATCGCCCAGAACTTCTCGTCGGTCAGTTCGTGCCCCTCGGCAAGCGCGCCGAAGATGTCGGAGATCGCCTCGTCGATCGCCCCCGATTCGTTCATTTGGAAAAAGTCGACGTTGAAGTGGGTGATCGTGTGCTGGTATTCGTGCGCCATGATGTCCGCGGCGCGGCCGAGTTGATAGAAATAACCGTCCGCTCTTCCGTCGCCCACGCCCACGAACGCCGCATTGTAGCTGTCGTCGAACCAGCCGTGCGCGTTCTGTTCGTTCACGCCATAGTGGATGAGAAGGCGGATCTCGCTCTCGCCCTTTTCCTTGGCGTTCCCCGCGACCGTGTCGTGGCTTCCGTCCGCGCCGCGCAAAATGACGCCTGCGCCGCCGTTTGCATAGAAGTCGTACACATTGATGAGGTTGAGGTAGGAGGTGATGGCGATGGGCTCGGAGAATACGCCCGTTTCGTTGCGGTAGCGCAGGTCGTCCGTCAAAAACTGCCCCGTTCCGTTGTGCGCATGGTAGACGTAAATGTTCCTCAGCGGGTCGCCGAGGGTATAAATGCCGTCCGAAACCTCCGTGGGCACTTTTACCTTGTTGCCGTAAACGTCCGTCTGTTCCTTTTCTTCCGTAAAGGAAGAGGGGGAAGAGGAAGAAGTGGAGGCGCGGTAGGGGAGGGCGGAGAGAAGTTCCCCGTCCTTGCCGAAAGAGAGGGCGTATGCCGTGCCGTCCGCGCGCTCATAGCGGCAGACTTTGCCGTAAGCGACCTCCACCGTCTGCACGAGTTTCGCGTCCTTTGCGGGGGCGATGGGAAAGAGCGCCGCCGCGACCGAGGCGGCGGCGAGAAAGGCGATCGTCTTTTTCATTTCTTTTTCTTCTTTTTGGTGATGAACCACGCGAGGAGGAACCCGAGCGGGACGGCGCACACGCAGACGACGGGAACGACGATCCCCGCAACGGAGGGGGAATCGCGCTCCTCGTTTTCCACCCATTTTGCATAGAGGGTGATGGGGGCGGTCACTTTGACGCTGCTCGCGGCGACGGTGCAATCTTCGTCGAGATACCAGCCCGCGAACCGCTCCGTTTCGTTTCTCGACTGCTCTGAGAGGTCGGGAAGGTCGAGTTCGGTCTCGTAATGCACGAGCACGCGGGCAAGCAGTTTGCCGTCCGAGAGGTAGGTCGCCTCATACAGGCGGTACTCCTGCCCGTAAACGGGGCGGGCGGTAAAGTCGCCCGTTACGAAATCGAGGGGATGGTCCCACCCGAGGAAGGGATAGAGATATACCTTGCTCTCCTCCTTGGGCGGGAGAGCGGGAGGAGTGGCGGCTTCGCCGTAAAGATGTTGCTCCTCCGCGAGGAAGTTGCCGTTTTCGTCCTCGAAACGCACGGTGAAAATGCGGTCGGTCTTGCTGTAATCGGCGCGGGCGAGGACGTCCTGCGTGACGACCTCGATGTTCCCGAGCCAGCGCGCAAAGGTGTAAATTGCGCTCTCGGTGACGACTTCGGGGGGATCTTCGGGCGCGGGCGCGCTCCCGCCGTGGCGTACGCTGAGTTCGTCCGCCGCAACATAGGAGAGCCGCCCGTTGTAGGCGTATTGGTAGAACGTCACCATGTGATAATTCCCCTCTGCCGTGATGCCACTCTCAAAGAGGGTATCCGAGATCGCGCCGAGCGCCGTCTCGTCGAAGCCGAGCTCCTCTGCGGCGGCTTCGAAACATGCGGCGAATTCCCTCATGGTCGCCTTGGGGGTAAGTTTGCAGAGCGTCGCATACCAAAGCCTTCCGATGCGTTCACGGGTGAAATAAGAGGGGAGTTTGCGCCAAAGATTGTACTGCATGTGGGTCAGCACGGTGCTGTTGTAGTGCACGCCGCCATAGTCGCACGATTCGTGGATGTGGTTCCGTTCGCAGGCGGGATAGAGATTGGTCGCATTCAGGCGGTAGTTCTCCCCCGGCATGATCGCCGAGCGCATGGGAGCCTGTCCTGCGGGAGCCGCGTCCTCGCCCGTCTGCCAGAACGCCGCCTCGGTGGGCTCGTGCCCCTCGATGAGCGCGCCGAAAATGTCGGAGATCGCTTCGCTGATCGCCCCCGACTGGTTGAGATAGACGAGCCCGCCGCACCGTTCGGTGATCGCGTGCTGGTACTCATGCGCAAGCACGTCCGTTGCCGCCGCGGTGCGGTAGACGGAGCCGAACGGGTTGCCGTCGCCGATGCGGAAGAAGGCGATCTCCTGCTCTTCGTCGAAGAAATAACTCGCGTTGGCGAGGCCGTAATCATAGTGGAGGAGCACCTGTATGGGGATCTGCCCGTTTTCGCCCTCGATCCCGCGGATGGAGACGCCGAGGTTCTCCTCGTCCGCATAGAAATCATAAGAGGCGACGACCGTTTTGAAGGCGCTCACGGCATAGGGGTCGTCAAAGACGCCCGTGTCGCTCGTGTAGAGTTCTTTGAGCTCGGTCGAAGTGTTGTTCTTCATGTTGTAAACATAGATCTGCCGCCCGGCGTCTGCGAGGGCGTATTTCCCGTCCGCAGTTTTGAGGATGTCCAGCTCCACCTCGTTGCCGAGCGCGTCCGTCTGGACGGAGGACACCATGTCCCCCTGCGGCAACTCCTCCGCGGCAAAGACAGTCTGCGTCCCCCCGCCGAACAGAAGGGAGAGCCCCGCCCCCGCCGCGAGTACCGAACACGCGGCAAGCGTTTTGAAGATAGGAAACTTCATAAATTTCTCCGTTTTCAGTCAATAAACACATTGATTATATCATATCCGCCAAATAAAGTCCACGAATAAAAATGTTTTTTCGGTGAAATTATCAAACAGTTTTTGCCAACCCGAAAAATTTTTCATATAAAAGAAAATCGTGGGCGAAACATTTGACTTTGCGCGCAAAAAAGAATACAATAGGTAAGGCAAAAACAATCGAGGAAATTTTCATGATCACACACGGAAACGAAATCAAGTTGTTTGCAGGCAATTCCAACAGACCTCTCGCCGAGGCGATCGCAAGAAAACTCAACACGGCGCTCGGAGAGGTGGAGGTGAGCAAGTTCTCGGACGGCGAAACGAGCGTCCACATCGCCGAGACCGTGCGGGGAAGAGACCTTTTCATCATCCAATCGACTTCCGCTCCCGTCAACGACAATCTCATGGAACTGCTCATCATGATAGACGCCGCCAAGCGGGCCTCCGCAGGGCGCGTCACCGCCGTAATGCCCTATTTCGGCTATGCCCGCCAGGACAGAAAGGCCCGTTCGCGCGACCCGATCACGGCAAAACTCGTGGCCGACCTTCTCTCCTCCGCAGGCGCGGACCGTGTGCTGACGATGGACCTGCACGCGGCGCAGATACAGGGTTTCTTCGATATTCCCGTGGATAACCTGCTCGGCGGGCCCACGCTCTATAATTATTATGCGGACAAACTCGGGGACGACTTCATCGTCGTCTCTCCCGACATCGGTTCGGTCACCCGTTCCCGCAAGGTGGCGGAGCGGCTCGGCTGTCCCATGGCGATCATCGATAAGCGCCGTCCGCGCGCGAACGTCATGGAAGTGATGAATATCATCGGCAACGTGGAGGGCAAGCGGTGCCTCCTCGTGGACGACATGATCGACACCGCGGGCACCATCGTACAGGGCGCAGAGGCGCTCGTCAGCGCGGGGGCGAAGGAGATCAAGGCCTGCTGTACCCACGCGGTGCTCTCGGGACCCGCGATCGAACGGCTCGAAAGATCGCCGATCGACGAGCTCGTGATGCTCGACACCATCCTCCTCCCCGAGGAGAAGAGACTGCCGAAGATGAAAATTTTGTCGACGGCGGACATCTGGGCGGCGGCGATCGAGAACGTCTATCTCGACAAGCCGATGAGCAAGATCTACGACTAAAGAGGGAGCCGCTTGAAATAAGCGGCTCTTTTCAAACGCAAAAGGAAATGGAAAAAGGGCTATGTTTTTGATCGTCGGACTCGGCAACCCCGAGAAAAAATACGAAAAAACCTTTCACAATATGGGCTTTCTCGCCGCGGGCGACTGCGCCGAACTCCTCGGCGCCAAGTTCAAGAAAAAAGAGTGCGAGGCGAGCGTCGCGGAGGGGTACCTCGGCGGGGAGAAAATCATCCTCGCCCGCCCCGTCACCTATATGAACGCCTCGGGCAGGGCGGTGAAACAGCTTGTTGCAAAGTATAAAATTTCTCCCGGGGAACTCGTCGTCATCTATGACGATTACGACCTCCCCAAGGGGCACGTCCGCGTCCGCCCCGGCGGGAGCGCGGGCACCCACAACGGGATGCGTTCGGTGATCGCCGAACTCGGCTTTTCGGACTTCGCGCGGGTGCGCATCGGCATCCGCGACCCCGAGGTCGAGGCGCCCCTTATCGACTATGTTCTCTCTGAGGTAAGGAGGGAGGATTACGACCTGTTCGTCTCCGCGTGCAAGCGGGCGGCGGAAGCGGCTCTCGCCCTCGCAAAGGGGGAAAATTTCGACCTTGTGATGACCAAATATAACGGATGAGCTTTTTTACCTTTGAAAACTTGGGCGGAGATCACCCCCTGCTCGGCGCGAATGTCGAGAACGGGGTCCCCACCGCGGCGTTCGGGCTCTCGGACGCGCAAAAATACCTCGTCGCTTCTCTTTTCGGCCGTCCCGTCGTCTATCTTACGGCGGACGCGCTCTCGGCAAAGAAGGCGTATGAGGCTATTTCCGCGCTCTCCGCAAAAAAGTGCGTCCTGTTGAATGCCAAGGACGAGGTGCTCACCTACCGCAAGGCGGGGAGCAAGGACGCCCTCTACCGCCGTCTCAACGCCCTTCACGAGTTCCAAAACGGCGGGGAGGCGCTCGTTGCGGATATCGAGGCGGTCGTCCAGCTCATGCCCTCCCGCGTAGAGTGCGTGCGGCTCGAGACGGGCAGGGAGACCGAACTTTCGGCTCTCCTTGAAAAACTCGTGAAAATGGGCTATTCCCGCGAATACGAGGTGGAGGCAAAGGGGACGTTCGCCCTGCGCGGCGACATTCTCGACATCTATCCCATCAACTGCGAACACCCCGCCCGCGTCGACTTCTTCGGGGACGAGGTGGAGGCCATCAAGCCATACGACGAGATCACGGCGGAGCGGCTCCCTCAGCTTTCCGCGCTCGAGATCGTTGCGGCAAGCGACGTCGTTCCCACAGAGGAGGACGAGCGGGAGATCGCCGCCGTTCTCTCCTCCGAACTCAAAAAGGCGCCGAGCGCCGCGGCCTATTCCCGCATGAGCGCGATCGCCGAGGAGATTTCCGCGGGGAACTATAACGACTTCGTGTTGCCCCTCTGCGAAAACAGCTGCGACCTCTTTTCTTTGCTCAAAGAAGATACCCTTCTCATCTTCGACGAGTGCAAACTCATCCGCGACAAATTGGACGGACTCTACAAGGAGCACGAGGAGCGCTTTTCCCGCCTCTTGGAGGGGGGAGAGGTCATGCGCTTTTCCAAAAACCAATATGTGGACAGGGAAGATTTTCTCTCCAACATCGGGAATTACCGCAAACTCGCCCTGCAGACGTTCACGGGCTCCGTCTTTTTCTTCGAGCCCCTCAAAATTTTCAACTTCAAATCGACCCCCGCGCGGAAGTACCTCAACTCCTTCCCCGACCTCCTCGTCGACGTCGGGGCGTGGAGAAAGACGGGGTACCGCATCATGCTCTGGTGCGGCGGGGAGGAGCGCGCCGAAAAACTCAAAAACGCGCTCTATGAGGGGGGATTTCCCGTTTCGCCCCTTCCCCAAAAGCTCGAGGAATTTTCGGGCATTTCGGTGCTCCCCGAAACTCTTTCGGGAGGGTTCATCCTGCACGAATGCAAACTTGCCGTGGTGGGCACGGGGGACCTCTTCCTCAAAGCGCCGAACGAGCGGCGGGTGAAAAAGAGGAGGGGAGATCTCTTCCTCGCGCCCGAGGTGGGGGACTTTGCCGTGCACGAGACTTACGGCATCGGACGCATCACGGGCACCAAAAAAATCGAGACGACGGACGGCACCAAGGAGTACATCGCCCTCGAATACAAGGACGGCGACACCCTCTATGTGCCCGTCGAGCAGATGGACGTGCTCTCCAAATACATGGGCGGGGAGAACCCCTCCCTCTCCAAGATCGGCGGCGGGGAGTTCGAACGGGTGAAGGCGCGGGTGCGCGCCTCCCTCAAAAAGATGGCGTTCGACCTCAAAGTGCTCTATGCCGAGCGGCAGGAGAAGAGGGGATACGTGTTCCCCGAATTCCGCGAGGAGATGGAGGAGTTCGAGGCGGCGTTCCCCTATGAGGACACCCCCGACCAAACCGTCTCCACCAACGAGATCTTGGCGGACATGTGCTCCGAGAAAGTGATGGACCGCCTCCTTTGCGGGGACGTGGGGTTCGGAAAGACCGAAGTTGCCCTCCGCGCCGCCTACCTTTGCATTCTCGACGGGCGGCAGGCAGCGCTCATGTGCCCCTCCACCGTCCTCTCCGAACAGCACCTGCGCACCGCAGAGGAGCGGATGAAGGAGTTCGGCGTGCGCATCGCCTGCCTCAACCGCTTCCGCACCGAAAAAGAGCAGACGGCCATTCTCTCCGCCCTCGAAAAGGGGGAGATCGACCTTGTCATCGGCACCCACAGGCTCCTCTCCAAGGACGTGAAATTCCACGATTTGGGCCTCCTCATCCTCGACGAGGAACAGCGGTTCGGGGTGGAGCACAAGGAAAAGATCAAGAACGTCAAGCGGGACGTGGACTGCCTCACCATGACGGCGACCCCCATTCCGCGCACCCTGCATCTCTCCCTCTCGGGGATCCGCGATATTTCCACCATCCAGACCCCCCCTCATGCCCGCCTCCCCGTGCAGACTTATGTCGCCGAGGAGACGGAGACCCTCATCCGCGACGCATGTATCAGGGAGATCGCCCGCGGCGGGCAGATCTTTTTGCTCTATAACCGCGTGGAGAGCATCCACTCTTTCGCAAAGCGGGTGCGGGAGATCGTGCCCGAGGCGCGGGTCACCCTCGCCCACGGGAGAATGGACAAGTCGGTCCTCGAAAAGAATGTGTTCGGCTTTTACCGCGGGGAGTACGACATCCTCGTGACGACCACCATCATCGAAAACGGGGTGGACCTCCCCAACGCCAACACCCTCATCGTCATCGACGCGGACAGGTTGGGCGTCTCCCAGCTCTATCAGCTCAGGGGAAGGGTGGGCAGAAGTTCCCGCCTCGCCCACGCCTATTTCACCTATAAGCCCGAGCGGGTGATGAGCGCAAACGCCGCCGAACGCTTGAAGGCGCTCATGCAGTTCACCGAACTCGGGAGCGGGTTCAAGATCGCCATGCGCGACCTCGAGATAAGGGGCGCGGGCAACGTGCTCGGCGCGGAACAGCACGGGCACATGGATAAGGTCGGCTATGAACTTTACGCGAAGATCCTCAAAGAGGAACTGACGGGAGTGCGGCAGGAGGCGGTCGATCTCGACATCAAGACGACGGCGTTCATTCCCGAGCGGTATATCGAGTCCAACGCGGGGCGGCTCGACTGCTACAAACAAATTGCCGAGATCAGGAGCACCGCGGACTACAAGCGGGTGTGCCTCTCGATGGAGGAGACCTATGGGCCTCTCCCGCCCGAGACGCTCAATCTGCTCGTGATCGCCGTTTTGAAGAGTTATGCCGCGAAGTTCGGGGTAAGAAAGATCGCGGTCGGACCCAGAGGGGGGACCCTCGAGTTTGCCGAACTGAGCGCGCTGAGCGACGAGAGGTTGCAGGCGGCGATGGAAAAATACCGCGGGCTCGTGGGGCTCGACATGACGATCGCGCCCGCCCTTTGCTTCCCCCCCAAAGGGGACGGCGGCAAAACCATGGTGCAAATGACGAAATTTCTGAAATTTGCTTCAACTTTTGCGTGATTTTCACCGAGAAACATTTGCACTAATTTTGAAAATGCGTTATAATAGTTTGGTATGAAACTGCGGGAAAGTTTTTCCGCGGAAAAAGAACAACGGTCCGGAGTGATAAAATTTATGAAATTCAAAAAGACAAAGTTCGCCGCGCTTGCGCTTGCGTCCCTTCTCGCCGCAGGCAGTTTCTCGGGGTGCGCGCTCGTGACGAACAACCTCAAAAAAGATCTCGAGCAGGTCGTGGCGTCCGTCGATCTCACCAAGAGCGAGGACTATTCCTCCCTCAAAGGGACGATCAAGCCGAGCGACGTTTTGAAACGCGACCTTGTGGCAAGCTATGCGAGCGTCGGGAGCACCTATGTGAATTCTTACGGCATGGAGGCCTCCACCGTATACGAAATGTTGAAGAACCAGCTTGTCAACCGCCAGCTCTATGTGCAGTATGCGCAGGCTTACTTCCTCGATACGGACAGCACCAAGACAAAGTCCGAATGGGACAAGAAGATCGCCGAGGCGGACGAGTCCGAAAAGGAGATCGCCGCGCTCGCCTATTTCCTCGATAAGGACGAGATCGAGACGGCCGAATATACCGTGAAATCGAGCATGAACGCCACCCTCGACTCGCAGGAACTCCAATATATCGAAACCGAAGAGGACGAGCACGACCACGACACCGCGCGCACCACGCCCAACGGCCTCGACACCGTGAAAGAGGGCTATTACGACCCCGCGTACAAAATTTACACGGGCTACAACGCCGCTTCGGACTGCGGCACTTACGAGGCGCAGGAAGGTTCCACGCCCACCACGCGCATGAAGGCGTATAAGACCCTTCTTTCCAACCTCCACTATTACGGGCTCGTTTCCAAAGGAGAGGACACGAGCGACATCACCAAACTCGCCTACTACAACAGCGAACGGAAGTCCCAATACGAGACGCAACTCATCAACAAGCTCGGCGAAGTGTTCGAAGAGCAGGCCAAGGAAAAGGTCAGAGAGGAATGGGTGAAAGAAGAGAAGTATCAGACCACCCTCGCCTCCCAGAAAGAGCAGTTCGGCGGCTCGGACGCCTCCGCGCTCGAGAGCGCGCTCGACGGCGTAAGCGACACGAGTTTTGTGCTCTATGCGCCCGATAATTACGGCTTTGTCATCAACATCCTCCTTCCCTTCAGCTCCCGCCAGACGCAGGAACTCAACGACTCCGAGGCGGACTTCGGCGACGTGAAGGGCAATAAATTCGTCAAGCGCGCCTCCCTCTTGAAGGGGCTCGTCGCCACCGACCAGCGCAACACGTGGTTCACGGGGCACGAGGACTATTCCTATGAGGCGGGAACGGATAACGCCTACACCGCGGACAATGCGGACAGAAAGTACCTCTTCTTCGAAGACAGCATGAAAAAGACGGTGGGGACGGCAAGCGCGCCCGCGCAGTACGAGAAGATCCCCAACTACCTCGGGCAGTACACCTACAACGGCAAAGTGTTCGAGAGCACGGACGAGGACGGCGACAAGGTTTATAACTTCCAGCCCGCAAAACTCTCCATCGAGGGCTTCCTTTCCGAAATGAAGGGCTACCTCAAATACGCGGGATTCTCTCTCAAGCAGGTCGGCGGCAAGGCGTACTATCCCAACGGCACCGAGGACGCCTACTATGCCCAGGAGAGCTATTATGCGGAGGACGGCACCGTCGATTATTCGAAGTTCCTCTACTATGAGGCACAGGTAGACTTTACGGAGCACTTCAACGCCTGCCACATCTTTCAGGACGGTTCGCAGGAAAACCGCGCGCTCTCCGTCATCAACGAACTCTCCTTCGCATACAATACCGATACGGCGGGTCTCAACACCTACCTCGGCTATGTGGTCTCCCCCAACAATACCGACTTCGTGAAGGAATTCGAATATGCGGCGCAGGAAGCGGTCCGCGGCGGCCCCGGCACCATTACGGTGGCTCCCTCCGATTACGGCTGGCACATCATGTACTGCACCTTCGCTTATTCCAAGGAAAATCCCACTCCCTACGGAAATGAGTTCAATTGGGATGAGATCGAGGTGGAGGGCACCTTCTCCAATCTCTACTATGAGGCGCTGACCGCGGAGAACTTCTCCTCCTATTCGAGCGAACTTCAAACCTCGGTGCTCAACAAGTACAATAACGATACTTGCGTGGTCGTGTACGAAGATCGCTATAAGGACCTTTACGAGGCATAAGACCCGCAAGGAGCGGATATGGGTTATTTTGAAGCGATCTGGAAATCGATCATACTCGGAACGGTGCAGGGACTCACGGAGTTCCTGCCCGTTTCTTCAAGCGGACATTTATCCCTTTTACAGCGCGTTTTGAATTACCAAGCGGGTACCGCGGGAATGATGTTCGTCAACGTCATGCTCCACCTCGGCACCCTCTTTGCGGTGGTGTGGGTGTTTCGCAGGGACATTCTCGCTCTCTTCAAAAAACCCTTCAAAACTTTGGCGATGCTCATCGTTGCCACCATCCCCGCAGGGGTCGTGGGACTGCTCTTCAACCATGACATCGACGAACTTTTCAAAGGGGAGATGGGCATTCCTTTGCTTGCCGTCTGCTTTGCTTTCACCGCGCTCCTGCTCCTCGTGACGGAGTATTTTGCGCGCAGGCGGAAGAAGTTCGAACCCTTAGGCTGGCAGCATTCGGTGACGATGGGGTGTATGCAGGCGGTGGCGCTCTTCCCCGGCATTTCGCGGAGCGGCTCCACCATCTTTGCCGGCACCGTGAGCGGGGCAGACCGCGGGGACGTTGCAAAGTTCTCCTTTCTGATGAGCATTCCCGTCATCTTGGGGAGCGTCGCCGTCGAACTCAAAGACATCGTCTTTCCCGACGAGGGGGTGACGATCACGATGGCGGGCGCGGAGATCGTGGGCATGATCTTCGGCGTCGTGTTTGCGGCGGCCGCGGGCTTCTTTGCCGTGAAAGTCATGCTCAACGTCATAAAGAAGGCGGACTATAAGTGGTTCTCCCTCTATCTGGCGCTTCTGTCGTTGTGCTGTCTCTCCCTCGACATCGCGGGCGTGCTGTAAAGCGCATAGATTTTCCTCTCCGTGCCATATTAAGAGTATCGGAGGTGAAATCATGAGATTGAACTGCGGAGACGTCTGCCCCAAGACCGGCGCATATAAGGTGGTCAACGAGGACGGCAAAACCGTGAATACGATCTATGTGGGCGAGGGCGAAACGATGCCTCCCACACAGTACGCAAACTGCCACTATGAGTGGGACAACTGAGTAAAAAAGAGCGGATCTTCGGATCCGCTCTTTTCCATAATATTTATTATTTATTTGCAAATTTTTTCGATCCTTTCGAGTTCCTCTTCGGTGAAAGAGGGGTTTATCTTGATATTTTCGAGGATCTGCGCGGAGGAGGAGGCGCCGATGATGACGGAGGAGACCGCTTTGTCTTTCAAAACCCACGAGAGGGCGAGTTCGGAGAGGGTCTGCCCGCGCTCCTTTGCAAAGGCGCGAAGGAGGTTGAGTTTTCCGAGCACGGCGTGGAGTTTTTCTTCCTTCAAGGTGCCGCTCTTGCGGATGCGGCTGTCCTCGGGAATGCCGTCTTTATATTTATCCGTAAGAAGTCCCTGCGCGAGAGGGGAGTAGACGATGAGCCCGAACCCCTGTTGGAGGGCGTATTCCTTCAAACCGTCCTCTTCGACGCGGCGGTCGAGGAGGTTATAGCAGGATTGGTTGAGAATGAAGGGGGTTTTGAGTTCGCGGAAGATGTTGACTGCCGCCTCCGTCTGTTCGCGGCTGTAATTGGAGACGCCCACATACAGCGTCTTGCCCTGCTCCACGAGGCGGTGGAGGGCATAGCAAGTCTCCTCGATGGGGGTTTCGGGCGCGGGGCGGTGGTGGTAGAAGATGTCCACATAGTCGAGCCCGAGCCGCGAAAGGCTTTGGTCGAGGGAGGCGGTCAGATATTTTTTGCTCCCGCCGTCGCCGTAAGGACCCTTCCACATCGGGAAACCCGCTTTTGTGGAGATCGCCATCTCGTCGCGGTAGCCGCGGAAGTTTTCGCGCAGAATTTTGCCGAAGTTCTCCTCCGCAGAGCCGATGCGGGGGCCGTAATTGTTGGCGAGATCGAAGTGGCAGACGCCGTTGTCGAACGCCGTAAAGATCATGTCCCGCATGATCTCGAAATTGTCGAAGGTGCCGAAATTCTGCCAGAGCCCCAACGAGATCTCGGGGAGTTTGAGCCCGCTCTTCCCCGCGCGGCGATAGTGCATCGTCTCCTTTTTATAGCGCATGGGGTCGGGAATGCGTTCCTTGTTCTTTAATAAATTTTTGAATAATTCTTCGTCCATTTTGTGTTCCTCGTTCGCTATGAGTATATCATGAACGGGCCTCGAATGCAAGCGTTTGAAAACCGTCACCGAAATTTTCGCCCGCGCATATGCTGGGAAAAAAGAGTTCGGGGGTGAATATGGTCACGGGACAAAAACCGTCTTTGGAGGAGATCAAGGAGGACTTCGGCGCACTGCGTATCATCTCTCCCGCCTATGCGGGAAGAGACGGAGAACTGACTGCCGTTTTGCAGTATGTGTATCAGTCGGTCATCTTTTCGGAAATGGGCAAGGAGGACTTTGCGCACAAGCTGGTGGAGATCGCCGTGAATGAGATGCACCACCTCGAATTGCTTGCAACGGTCATCACAAAACTCGGCGCGCCGCCCGTATTTACCGCCTGTCCGCCCTATCCCGTGGGCTATTACTCGGCGTCCTGCGTCAACTACACCCGCAACCCGCGGCAGATGCTCTGCGCCGACATCTGCGCGGAGGAGAACGCCATCTCCTCCTATGAAAACATCCTCTGCCGCATGAAAAACCCGCCCGTCGCGGCGGTCATATCCCACATCCTCGAGGAGGAGAAGGAGCACCTAAAAACCTTCAACGAACTCTTGATGAAATTGTAAAACGCTTTTCGGATGCCGAATGTTTACGTAAGGAAGGGGTCGCGTGAACTAAACTCGGGCATAAACTTCCAATAGCGCACGGGCATGTAGCCCTTCATCTGCTTCAAACGCTCCCGCTGGGGGATGTTGACGCTTCTATAATACCTCTGCCAGAGCGACTGCCACGCCTGTTCGTCGGCGGAGAGCATCACATCCGCCCGCTCCAAGGGGGCGAGGAAGGTGTTCTTCCCGTCGTACACCGCCGCTTTTTTGCGCTTTACGTCGTGGAGCACAAAGGGGAACTCGGGCAGACGGGCGCGGAAGTGGGGCACGAGCAGATCGACGATGTCGTTGTCGGGGGAGATGGGGGAATACAGCGCGCCGCTTGCGCTCTCGAGAAAGCGCACAAAACCGTGCATACGGTGGATCTCGTAAGTGACTTTGCGGATGCACTCGCTTGCCAAAAGAACCGCCTCCTCCGCAAGCATGTCGCGCACGGGCTCCTTCTTTTCGGCAAGCAACTTGAAATAGTGAAACGCCGTCTGTTCGCGTCCGTCCATTCCGCTCCGCAGAAGGTAGTCAAGGTCCTCCATGCAACTTTTGTCGAAGGAGAGGAGCCGCTTTTCGGCGCGCGCCGCCCTGTCGGGATCGGCGGTGACGAACACCGTTTTCTGCCCGAGCGAAAGCTGTGCCTGCGCCGAAGTGACAACGGCGTTTTCGTCCGAAAAGGCGAGTAAAAAGGCGGTAAGGAAGCATTCTTTTGTTCCGTCTGTCAAATAGGTCATAATTCCCCCGTAAGCGCGCTGAGCGCCGTCTCGGGCGTGGAAAAGAGGCTCAGCTGGGCCGCGTTTTCCATGCTCTCGCTTGCCGCAAGCAGTCTGCGCACGGCCGTCTCGTTCTCCGCGCCGTAAAATTTTCCGCTTGCCGTAATAAAGTGCCGCGCCCGCTTCAACACGACGCGCATCTTCTGCAAATGTTCGAATGAGAGGTTGGTGTATCTGCGCGCCTGCAAAATTTTCTGCGCGCTTCTGCCGCCGATCCCCGGCACCCGCAGGAGCATTTCGAGGGGAGCGCGGTTGACTTCCACGGGAAAGAACTGCGGATTGCGGAGAGCCCATGCGCACTTCGGGTCGAGGTCGAGGGGAAGATCTTCGTCTTCGGGCGCGATCTCCTCGGCGGTGAAACCGTAAAAGCGGAGGAGCCAATCGGCCTGGTAGAGGCGGTGCTCCCGAAGCTGTCCCGTCGGGCGGTCGGGCAGGAGACTGTCGTGCACGACGGGAACATAGGAAGAATAATACACCCGCTTGAGCCCCATATTGCGGTACAGGCTCTGGGTAAGGCGGACGATCTGCCCGTCCTTTTCGGGAGAGGCGCCCACGATCATCTGCGTCGTCTGTCCCGCGGGCAAAAAGAGCCCTTTGCGCTTCTCCGCCCCGAATTCCCGCTTCTCCTCATAGAGTTGCCGCATGGGGAGGAGCAGGCTTTCCTTGCTCTTTTGCGGGGCGAGGAGTTTTAAGCTGCGCTCGGAGGGGAGTTCGATGTTGTAACTCATGCGGTCGGCGTACTTTGCCGCCTCGTGGATGAGAAGGGCGTCCGCGCGCGGGATCCCCTTCAAGTGGATATAGCCGTGGAAACGGTACTCCGTGCGCAACAGTTTTACGGTGCGGACGAGCTTTTCCATCGTGGCGTTGGGGCTCCCGTCCACCGCGGAGGAGAGAAAGAGCCCCTCGATGTAGTTGCGCTTGTAAAAGTCGATGGTAAGTTCGGCGATCTCCTCGGGCGTTGCGCTGACGCGGGGGACGTCTGCGTCGAGGCGGTTGGGGCAATAACGGCAATTATATACGCAGTTGTTGCTCATGAGAATTTTGAGCAGGGAAATGCACCTTCCGTCGGGCGTGAAGGAATGACAGCACCCCGCAACGTACCCGTTGCCCATGCCGCCCGTGTTCTTCCGCTTGCTCCCCGAAGAGGAGCACGAAACGTCGTATTTCGCCCCCTCGGTTAGGATCTTCAAACGCCTTTCGTCGATCATGTCTCTATTTTAGCACAAATGTTCGCATAAGTCAAACGTTTGTTTGAAAAAATTCGAAATTTTTTTCTTGCACTCGGGCGGCGGGTATGGTATAATAATTTCACTGAAATTTCACGAAATCATGAAACGGCGATGAAATAGGGCGGGTAAAATGGACCTGTTCGGGAGGTTATCATGAAAGTTTTAATCGTTGACGACGAAGAGATGATCCGCGCGGTCCTTCGGGAATATATCGAATTCGAAGGCGGGGAGACGGACGAGGCGCAGGACGGCATGGAGGCGGTGAAAAAGTGCCGCGACAACAACTATGACGTCGTTTTGATGGACGTGATGATGCCCAAACTCGACGGTTTTTCCGCCGTAAAGGAGATCCGCAAATTCAGCGATATTCCCGTCATCATGCTCTCCGCGAGAGGGGAGGAATACGACAAACTCTTCGGGTTCGAACTCGGCTCGGACGACTATGTGACCAAGCCCTTCTCCCCCAAAGAGGTGATGGCGCGCATCCACGCCGTAACAAAGCGCACGGGGCAGGAGAAGAAAGCGCATGACGTGTACGAGTTCGAGGGGTTGAAAATAGACATGGTGGGCAGAAACGTCTATGTGGACGGCAAGCGCGCCGAACTTACCCCCAAAGAATACGAACTTCTCTTCTATTTTGTGGAGAACGCGGGGGTCGCGCTTACGCGGGAGCGGCTTTTGAACCAGGTGTGGGGGTACGATTTTTACGGCGACGACCGCACGGTGGACACCCATGTGAAAATGCTCCGCGGCAACTTGAAGGAATACCGCAAATTCATCGTCACCCTGCGGGGGCTCGGCTATAAATTCGAAGCCTGATATGAAAAAGGAATTGAAGCAAACAAAAAAGAAGGGCGCAAAGAAGGTCCGCGCGCTCAACCTCAATCTCATCTTATGGCTGAGTTTTCTCATCTTCGCCATTCTGTTTATCGGGCTGTTTGCCCTCGTGCAGAATATCCAGCTCAACCGCAGATACTCCGAGCAGATCAAAAAGAATTTGCAGGAGGCGGCGCAGAGCCTCGGCGAACGGCTCGGCGAGAGCAAACCTCCCATTGCCGAAGTAAGTAAAATTCTGCTCTCCGTCACCAACAAGTACAACGTAAGCGTCTATCTCTTTTCGGAGGAGGGGGAGATCGTCTTTCCCAACCTTCCCGAGGGGGAGGAGGACTTCCCTTCGGTCATCGCCAAGATCCGCGAGAGTTTCGACGGCTTCATCAAGGAATGCGAGGAGAACGGCAAGGAGGTGGACACCGCGAACATCCACGCGGAGATCGAGACGGACAACTCCGTGGGCTATTCCTTCATCCTTACCCTTTGGGAGAAGGAGCACTATGTGTACCTTACGAGTTCCTTCGAACTGTTGCACCGCCTCTCCTCCGATATGACGTGGTACACCCTCATCACCGCGCTGTTTGCGGTGGCGCTCTCCTTCGTGGTAAGCGGATTTGTGTCCATGCTCATCACAAAACCCGTTACCGAAGTCACCGAGCGGGCAAAGGAACTCGCGCGGGGGAACTATGAGAGCGGAAAGGGGAAAACCTACTTCTGCACCGAACTCAACGAACTGAGCAGCTCCATCGACTATGCGGGCAGTGAGATCGGCAAGACCGACCGTATGCAAAAGGAACTCATCGCCAACGTTTCGCACGATTTCAAGACGCCGCTTACCATGATCAAGGCGTATGCCGCCATGATCCGCGAGATCTCGGGCGACGACCCCGAAAAACGGGAAAAGCACACCCGCATCATCATCGAGGAGACGGACAGGCTCGCCGCCCTCGTGGGGGATGTGCTCGACCTCTCCCGCTTGCAGGCGGGGATGGACGAGACGGAGCGCACCGTGTTCAACTTAACCGAGGACGTGTATGCCGTGGCGGGCAGGTTCGGCTACCTTACCGAGACGCAGGGATTTACCCTTGAGACGGAGATAGACGAGGACGTCTACACCTATGCGGGCAAGGGGAGAGTGGAGCAGGTGCTCTACAACCTCATCGGGAACGCCTTCAACTATACGGGCGAGGACAAGCGGGTGATCGTCCGCCTCAAAAAAGGGGAAAAGAGCGCACGGTTCGAAGTGCAGGACAGCGGAAAGGGGATCCCGCCCGAGGAGATCGACACCATTTGGGAGCGTTACTACCGCTCCTCCGAGATGCACAAGCGTCCCGTGCAGGGGACGGGGCTGGGGCTCTCCATCGTAAAGAACGTGCTTCTGAAATATAATATCCCCTTCGGCGTGCTGTCCGAAGAGGGGAAGGGGAGTTGTTTTTGGGTGGATTTCCCTCTTCCGCCCGATGAAACGGCTTAAAAACCGTGAAAATGTTACAAAAAAAGGAAAAAATTTACGATTTGCCCCTTGACAAGCGGCTCCGTTTCGTTTATAATGTGAATACTGAATTTGTGTAAACGAGGGTCGCGCTGTGGGGAGCGGGAACTTCGGAAAGGTTGATAAAAAACAGTCTGCGGAAAAGCAGGCTGTTTTTTTCTTATTATTGCCTCCGTGGAAGGGGAGGGGGCGAATTCTGAAATACGTCACCCTGAGCGAAGTCGAAGGGTGTCCGCATTGTAATAAGGACATTTCTCGACTGCGCTACTTCGTCGCAGGCTCCTCGTGCCGCCCTTAGACAACATAGAACGTGCGGGCGGGGCGACAAACTTAACATAACGTGATTTGGAATTACACCCCTTCCGTCACGCGCAGAGCGCGTGACACCCACCCCTCAAGGGGTGGGCAAGTGTGCGGAATCGCCTCCTCGTGCTGTTATTTCTGTCATTTCGACCAAGCCGCTATGCGGCGCGTGGAGAAATCTCGCCTTATTATAATGCGGTAGAGATGTCTCCACTTCGGTACTTCGTCGCAGGCTCCTCGTGCCGCCCTTCGACAACATAGAACGTGCGGGCGGGGCGACATGACATTTTAGAATGGCGTTCTGTTGTCCCTTGCTGTCCCTTTTAGGTGGAGCATTGCATTCTGCCAACAGTTGATAACTGTTGGCGCAATGCGACAGGAGTGAGCGCATCAGAGGCGCGAACGGTGACCGAATGCGGGGCTCTACCCGCATGAGACAGTCCCCGAGCAACGCGAGGGGGAAAGGGTTTCTACACGGTTCTCTAAACCCCTCAGTCGCGCAGGCGCGACAGCTCCCCTAAAGGGGCGCCAAGTGTTTGCCTTCCCCAACAATTTGAGGGGCGCCAAGTGTTTGCCTTCTCCCAATAAGTTGAGGGGAGGCGAGAAGATTTACCCTCTTACCCGTAAGGCGTTGAGTTCGGCGATGCGCTCGGTGAATTTCACGGGCGTCTCCCTCGCTTTGAGCGTCTCGGTGAATTTCGCCGTGACGAACGCATAGATGCAGAAGATGGGCACCGCGCCGAGGTTTGTCTCGAGCAGGGAATTGACGACGAGGGTGGTGATCTTTTGCCCCCAATCGGCGATCTCCGCGCTCCTGATGCCACCGAGAAGAAGGGAGAATTCCCACGCGAACTGCACCAAAATGCCGATCAAAAGCATCCAAAGGAGGGGAAAACGCTTTGTCTTGTCCTTTTGGAAGAGGTTATAGACGATCGCCGCGCCGTACCCCGCAACGAGAATGAGCGCCATATAGCCGTGGTAGGCGCCCGTTGTGCGCTGTATTTTGATGGGCGGAAGATCCTGCCCGAAGGTATTCGCAATGAGCGGGGCGGCGATCCACCAGGTCACGATGAGAAGAGACCATTCCAAAAGATGTTTGTCCTTTGCGTACCACAGCCATATCCACACGAAGTTGGTGATGCCGTAACTCATACTCATCCAGAGGAGCACCCAAAAGAGGTTTCCTCCCTCAATGGAGCGGGAATGGGTAAGCAGGTGAAAGATGCCGTAATCGACGATCATATAGAGCACACCGCCGAAAATGCCCCAAATCAAGGTAAGATATTTCTTCTTTATGGCGAGTAAAGCGCACAGAACCACCAAAAAGACGATGTCGAGATAGATATAGAGGGGGTTGAATACCCTCTGCGCAACAATTTCCACGGCTGCTCCTCATTTGTTTTTTGTCATTTTATCATATTACAAATGGGTTGTCAAGCGGGGAACTCATAGAATGTTGCGCGCTTAAAGGGTGGGCTCGGGAACGGGCTGTACGGGACGGACGGGGAACCTCGGCGGCGCCAAATGCCCCCCGCGCTTTCTCGGACGGACGCCGCGGATGGGAGGGTTTTTCTCTTTTTCGTCGGGACAATTTCCGTCGGGGCAGTCGTTGTTTTCGTCGGGGAAATTTCCGTCGGGACAGTCGTTGTTTTTGTCGGGACAGTTGTTGTCGGGACAGCTGTCGCTCGTCGTTTGCTGTTGCTCGGGAGCAGTCTTGGGAGCGGGATCGGGCTTGCACGCCGCCGCACCGCAGAGGAGAAGGAGGGATAACGTCACTGTCAAAATTTTCTTTTTCATGACCGCAGTATGCGGAAAGTTTTTGGAAATATTCTCTTGCTTTTTTGTAAAACGTATGCTATAATGGGTTTGTTCCTGAGCGGAAAGAGTTGTCTGACGGCGAAGGGGTGAAAAGTCAAGAATTTTTGCGTACCCGTGTGCGCCGTTCTCCTTTTGCCCTCGCCACAAAGGGGGATTTTTTTATGGAAGAAAAGCGCATCGCAGTGCTCTCCGTCATTCTGGAAAAGCGGGAGGAGGCGGCAAAACTCAACGCCCTTCTTTCGGAATACGGCGAATACATCGTCGGCAGAATGGGGATACCTTATCACGAGAAAGAGGTCTCCGTCATCTGCGTCGTGATGGACGCTCCCGCGGGCGCGATCAACGCCTTAACGGGCAAGATCGGCCAACTCGACGGCGTGACGGCGAAAACGCTGTTTAGTAAGTACTGAGTTCGCACAATTCTTTGCTCCTCGCCTGTAAGCCCTACCCTCCGCTTGCGAGGGGGAGGGTGGCATGACCCCGCCATGACGGGTGGGGGTGGGGCTCGTCGAAAATAATTGTGCGAGGAAACCTTCCTCCTGCATCAACTAAGTTGTTCTCTCATGCGCTCGGCATGTGCACTAAGCCGTAAGCATACGGCAAATTGGGTGCGCTTATGGAAAATAGCGATTTTCCAACGCGCAGTAATTTAGAACACAATGCGCCATTTCCAAATCACGTCATGTTGAGCGAAGGCGTAAGCCGTAGTCGAAGCATGTCCATATTATAATGCGGACACCCTTCGACAGGCTACTTCGTCGCAAGCTCCTCGTGCCGCCCTTGGAGAATCAGAACTGCGGGCGGGGCAGGGTGACGTATTTTTAGAACACGCCCCACCCCCCACCCCCCTCCCACGGAGGGGGTAAGAGGAACCTCCTCCATCGGAGGGGGACTAAGGGGGTGGGCAAACACCCGCGCGCTAGCGCGTCATTCCGAGCCGATAAAGAAATAACGAAGTCCATCGCGGCTATTCTCCGAGGGAATCTTGCTACGTCGAGGTACGATAGAACCAAACCCGAACGTACCAAGATGCCTTCGCGGACTTGCTTATGCGGACTGCGTAAACACATTTCGGCTCAGCATGACGCAAGCTAAGTACGTTTACAACCAAACCCGAACGTACCAAGATGCCTTCGCGGACTTGCTAACGGGACTGCGTAAACACATTTCGGCTCAGCATGACGCGGGAAGAGCCTCTCGAGGAACATACAGAGCCCTTCATCAAATCAATAAAAAATCTTTTTAGGAGTACCGATATGAAAAAATTATTTGCGGGAATTTTGGCAACTGCGCTCCTTGCGGGCGCAACGTTCGGCTTCGCGGCTTGCGACGACGACAAAAACAGCGGCAACAACGGCGGCGGGGGAAATAACGGCGTTCCGCTTGCCGACCTCGAAGTTTACTCTCCCGACGGCGCGCCCGCGCTCTCGCTCTGCTATGCGATCTCCGAAGAGGACAAGAAAAAGGACGAACTCTTCGACTTCGACATCGTGAACGCGGACACCATCACGACCTACGTCACGGGCGCAAACCCCAAGGCGGACATCTGCGTGCTCCCCGTCAATGACGCGGCAAAAATACTCGGCACGGGCTCCGTCTATCAGATGCTCGGCACCGTCACGAACGGCAATCTCTACTTCCTGACGACGGGAGACAACGCCGTCCTTACCGCGGAGAACCTAAAAACCACCCTTGTCGGCAAAAAGGTGGGCGTGGTGCAACTTCCCAAGGTTCCCGGTCTTACCCTGCAGGTCGTTTTGAGCAAGTATGACATTCCCTATCAGACGATCGAGAGCGCGCAGGCCGAAGGGGACGCTACCAAGGTCAACCTCGTTGCCTTCACCCCCGAAAACGTGACCCCCGCGGGCGGGTGCGACTACTATCTCTGCCCCGAACCCGCCGCAAGCGCAAAAATAAAGGGCACCGCGACCGCGCAAAAACCATTCAATATGGCGGGCAATCTGCAAGCTCTTTACGGCGAAGAGGGGGGATACCCGCAGGCGGCGGTCGTTGCCAAAAAGAGCGTCATCGAAAACCGCTTGAGCGACGTAAAGACCTTCCTCGGCTACCTTGAAAAGAGCGCGGAATTCCTCGAAAGCGCGTCCGTGCAGGATATTTTGCGCCTTCTCGAGGAGGAACGCGAGGACGGCGTCACTCCCTCGTTCAGCGACAAAAATCTGACGAAAGAGGTCGTCGCCCGCTGCTCCGTCTGCTTTACGGCGAGCAAAACCTGCAAGGAGAAAGTGGTGGCTTTCCTCGATAAACTCATTGCCGTCAACCCCAACTCCACCGCAAAACCTGCGGACGATTTCTTCTACATGGGTTAAGTTTTGAAAAAGGAACTGTTGTTTTCGGCGCTTGCGCTCCTCTTTTTGTGGGCGGCGTGGCTGATCGCCGCGGCGGTCGTGCGCAACGAATATTTGCTTCCCTCCTTTTGGGACGCATGTCGTGAAATGGGGCGGCTCTTCATAGACGCCGCCTTTTGGCGCGCGCTCGGAAACACAATGCTTCGCACCTTTCTCGCCTTTTTGTTTTCTCTTCTGCTCGGCGTGGGGTTGGCGCTTCTTGCCAACCTCCACAGGGCGGTGCGGGCGTTTTTTGCACCCATCGTCTCCGTCCTTCGCACCGTGCCGACGATGGCGATCATTTTGATTTTGCTCATCTGGACCAACCCCCGCGTTGCGCCCGTCATCGTCTCGCTTTTGGTGCTCTTTCCCTCCTTTTATGCGGCGACCCTTGCCGCGCTCGACGAGGTGGAGGCGGGCTATGGGGAACTTGCGCGGGCGTTCGGTGTGGGCGCGGGCAGAAAACTCGTCAAAATGTATCTTCCGCTCGTTTCGCCCCCCGTGCTCAAACAGGCGGGCGGGATCTTCTCCATGGGCCTTAAAATTACCATTTCGGGCGAAGTGCTTGCCAATACGTACAGGAGCCTCGGCGGGCTCATGCAGGAGGCGAAGATGTTCACGCAGATGCCAACCCTCATGGCGCTTACCCTGTTTAGCATCGTTGCGGGATTTTTGCTCGAGGGGCTCTGCCTTCTCTCTTATAAACTCATCGTGAGGTGGCGGACATGATCTTATCGAATGTCGGGAAATCTTACGGCGAAAAGTCCGCGTTGAAGAATATCGACCTTACATTTGAAGAGGGGAAGATCACGGCGGTGCTCGGCGAGAGCGGCGCGGGAAAGACCACCCTTTTGCGCATTTTGGCGGGAATCCTCCCCTTCGAGGGGGAAGTGGACGGAGTCGGCGGCAAAAATCCCAAACGCAGAGAGGGGTGCAGTTACCTCTTCCAGGACTGTATGCTACTTCCCAACCTTACGGCGGAGGGGAACTGCAAATTCGTTCTGCCCAAAGAGGAGTGGGGCAAGATCGGTGAAATGCTCGTCCGCGTTGGGCTCGGGGGACGTGAAAACGCCCTGCCGCACGAGCTCTCGGGAGGGGAGAAACAGCGGGTCGCCATTGCGCGCGCCTTTCTGTTCCCGCACGATCTGCTCCTCATGGACGAGCCCTTTTCTTCCCTCGACCTTGCCATCAAACGCTCGCTCATCGACCTGGTGTTTGAACTGTGGAGAGAGAAAAACAGCACCATCGTATTTGTCACCCACGACGTGCGGGAGGCGGCTCTGCTTGCCCACCGTGCCATCGTGTTAAAGCATGGTGAGATCGCCCTCGATGTGCAAATCGGCGCGCCATTTCCGCGCGATTTTCTCGCTCCGCCCGAGGAGGAAACTTTGCTCATGCAGGCGCTGTTATAGTCGCGTATAAATTTTCTTGCGGAATTTTGAAATTTCTTTTGAATATCGCTTGACTTTTGGCGCATATTTTGTTATGCTAACAAACGTTGTTGGTGCATGCTATGTGTTGCGCGTCCAACAGTGAATTTAAAATGCTGGTGTAGCTCAGCAGGTAGAGCGCGTCCTTGGTAAGGACGAGGTCGGCAGTCCGAGTCTGCTCATCAGCTCCATTAAAAAAGGGAATGCAAAAGCATTCCCTTTTTGCGTGTCCTAAATAATGTCATTTCGACCAAGCCGCTTTGCGGCGCGTGGAGAAATCTCATTCCAATTAGTCACCCTGAGCGTAGTCGAAGGGTAACCGCATCATAATAGGGATATTCCTCGACTGCGCTACTTCGTCGCAAGCTCCTCGTGCCGCCCTTAGGCAACATAGAACGTGCGGGCGGGGCGGAATGACGTGATTAAGAAAATACGGTAGAGATTTCAACTTCGTCGCAGGCTCCTCGTGCAGCCCTTAGACAACATAGAACGTGCGGGCGGGGCGACTTCGCTCGAAATGACATTTTAGGAAAGTAACCCCCACCTGTCTCGCTTCGCTCGCCACCCGCCCCCATAAATGGGAGCAGGTCTTTTCACACCCCTTCCGTCACGCGCAGAGCACGTGCCACCCACCCCCTTAGTCCCCCTCCGATGGAGGGGGTTCCGTGAGCGCGGTTGCGTCTTCCCCTGCTGTCCCTGAAAGGGAAAGTACCCGCGAAGCGGGGGAAAGGGTTTTGACAAGCTCTCGAAAAACCCCTCAGTCGCGCGGAGCGCGACAGCTCCCCTACAGGGGCGCCAAGAGTTTTAATTTTAATCGAAAACCCTCAAACAATGCCTTTGAGAAGGTCGCTCATGTTGTAGAGGCCGGCGGATTGAGATAGGAGCCAGGAGGCCGCTTTCAATGCGCCTGCGGCAAAAACTTTGCGGCTCCGCGCCGAGTGGGATAGGGTCACGATCTCGTCCTCGCCCGCAAACATCACCTCGTGTTCGCCCACGATCGTCCCGCCGCGCACGGCGTGAATGCCGATCTCGCTCTTTTCCCGCGCGCCCACCATGCCGTGCCTTCCGTACACGTTCTCCTTTTCGCCCGCCTTTTTCACGCTCTCCGCAAGCATCAGCGCGGTGCCAGAGGGGGCGTCCTTCTTTTGATTGTGGTGCCGCTCGATGATCTCCACATCGAAGCCGTCGCCCAGCACTTTCGCCGCCTTTTCCACGAGCATCTGCAAGAGATTTACGCCGAGAGACAGATTCCCCGTCTTGAAAACGGGAATTTTTTTTGCGCTGTCTTGAATGCGCGCAAGGTCGCCGTCCGTGTAGCCCGTCGCCGCAAGCAGAACGGGAACGCTGTGCTCCTCTGCAAATTTCAACAATTCATTGAGCCCCTGCGCGGAGGAAAAATCGATGATAATATCAAACTTTTCATGTACTTTCGTCAAGCTATCGTGGACAGGATAGGGCATGGGGGAGGGAGCAACGTCCACGCCGCAGACGACGGTTTCGCCCTGCGCCGCGGCAAGTTCGGTCACCATGCGCCCCATTCTGCCGCAACAGCCGCAAAGGAGAATGTTCATTCCTTCACCTCCAAGCCGCAAAGTTCTATGGCGGCGAGAAGCTGAGGGAGATGTCCCTCTTCCATAGGGGTGAGGGGAGCGCGGGGAACGCCCGCCTCGAAGCCGAGAAGGTCCATGCCCGCCTTCACGGGGATGGGGTTGACCTCTGTAAAGCACGCCTTGGAGAGGGGAAGGAGCAAGTCATTGAGCCTGTTCGCCTCGGCGAGATCTCCGCCCAAAATTGCAGACGTAAGCTGTTTTTCGAGTTTGGGAGCGAGGTTGGAGACGACGGAGATGACCGCCGTGCCGCCCGCCGCAAGAATGGGCAGGTTGAGGGCGTCCTCGCCCGAATAGAGGTCGCACTTGCCGCGGATGAGGCGCGCCGTTTCCATCACCTGCGCCATGTTGCCGCTTGCCTCCTTGATGCCCGCCATGTTGGGAATTTCGGCGATCTTTGCCATTGTTTCGGGCAGAATGTTCACCCCCGTGCGCCCGGGGACGTTGTAGGCGATGACGGGGATATGTACGGCCGAACAAATTTCGCGGTAATAGGCGACAAGCCCGCCCTGCGTGCACTTGTTGTAGTAGGGGGTGACGGCGAGAATGCCGTCCGCGCCGAACTCTTCCGCCCGCTTGCTTGCTTCCACCGCCTTTTTCGTGCAGTTGCTTCCCGTGCCGAAGATGAGTTTTGTGCGGCCCTTTGCGTGTTTTACGGCAAATTGCATGACGGCGATCTTTTCCTCCTCCGTCATGGTGGCGGGTTCGCCCGTCGTGCCCAAGATGACGAGCGCGTCCGTGCCGTTTTCGAGCTGGTAGTCGATCATTTTGCCGAATGCGTCGAAATTCACCCCGTCTGCGGTAAAGGGGGTGATCATCGCCGTTGCCGAGCCTTTCAAAAATCCTGTCATAAGTTTTCTCCCTGTATCTTTGTATGATGTTTTGCTTTTGTTGGTGAGAAGAACCTCTTGCTGTCCCTTTTAGGGAAAGTGGCATGAGCGGAGCGAATGCCGAAAGGGTTCTCAAAAACCCCTCAGTCACTTCGTGACAGCTCCCCTACAGGGGGTTTGCCCACCTCCTTAGTCCCCCTCCAATGGAGGGGGTTCCTTTTGCCCCTCCGTGGGGGGAGAAGAAGCAAAGAGTTGTGCGAAACTAAAATCATTTGCGCGAGCAAAACCACGCTTTTGCGCTGCGCGACAACATTTGTTGCACTCTTGCAACTTATTGTCCGATGAAACGAATGAGAGGACAAGCAGGTTAAGGCGCAAATACATATTTCCTCGATGAATTTCTCGAAACGAGAAATTCATCGAAACCTATTCCATGTATCCCTTTTCAGCGAGGAGTTCGGCAAGAAGCACTGCGCCGCCCGCCGCACCGCGCAACGTGTTGTGCGAAAGCCCGATAAAACGATAGTCAAACAGGCCGTCCTCGCGGAGCCGCCCCGCCGAGATCGCCATGCCGCCCTCAAGGTCGCGGTCGAGCTTCGCCTGCGGACGGTCATCCTCCTCAAAATAATGTATAAACTGCTTGGGCGCGGAGGGGAGGGCGAGTTCCTGCGGCAGTCCGCGGTAATTTTTCCACGTCGCAAGAATTTCCTCTTTTGCCGGCTTTTTTTCAAAGGCGACGAATACTGCCGCGGTGTGTCCGTCCGAGACGGGGACCCGCAGGCACTGCGCCGTGATCGCGGGAGAAGTTGCGGGAAGAATTTCTCCTCCTTTAAGCGTTCCCCAAATTTTGAGGGGCTCCTTTTCGCTCTTTTCCTCCTCGCCGCCGATGAAAGGAATGATATTATCGAGAATTTCGGGCATCCGTTCAAAGGTCTTGCCCGCGCCCGAGATCGCCTGGTAGGTGCACACGGCGACGTTCTTGATTCCGAAGCCGCGCAAGGGGTGCAGAAGGGGGACATACGATTGGAGGGAGCAGTTGCTCTTGACCGCGATGAACCCGCGTTTTGTGCCGAGGCGTTTGCGTTGGGAGGGAATGACTTCGAGGTGCTCGGGGTTGATCTCGGGGATCACCATGGGGACGTCGGGGGTGAAGCGGTGCGCCGAGTTGTTGGAGACGACGGGAATTTCGAGCCGAGCGTACTTTTCCTCGAGCGCGCGGATCTCCTCCTTCTTCATATTGACGGCGCAGAAGATAAAATCGACCTTTCCGACGAGCGTTTCGGCGTCCCTTTCGGCGTCGAGCACGACGAGGTCCTTCAAATTTTCGGGAATGGGGAAGGGCATCGCCCATCTGCCCGCGACGGCCTCTTCATAGCGCAATCCCGCGCTTTTTGCGCTTGCAAGCAGACAGACGGGGGTAAAGTAAGGATGACGGGACAGGATGCCCGCAAACCGCTGGCCGACCATGCCGGTCGCGCCCACAATGCCGACTTTGTATGTTCTCATGGCGCACCTCTCTTACGGAAAACAAAAGGGCAACGACCGCGTCGCCGCCCATAACGCATTTATTTTACCATATAGAGGAGGAAAAGTCAAAGAATTTACCTGTTTTTTATTGAATTATTTTTTGTTTTGTAGTACAATGACAGTATCTTGGTTTTTTCGGCGTTTGCCGAGAACGCAAATTATTTACGGAGTTTATCTATGGCAGACAGAGAACGTAAGGGCTTGGTCGCCCGTTGGTTAGAGGGAAAGGAGCGGAGCGAGGATTATGCGCGGAGCACCCTTCCCACCAACCGCGTTTCCCTCTTTTGGGATATTCTCAAGGGGAGATTCGGACGGCTCATGCTCGTAAACCTTCTTGTGCTTCTCACCTTTCTCCCCGCGATCGCAATCTTCGTGTGGAGATTCCTTGCGATCAATACCGATCTCATCGTCGGACCCTATGATTCGAGCTTTCTCTTGGGCTATCCCGCCGTGCCCGACGCGACGGGGCTCATGGAATATGTGCGGCTCAACCAGGACCTTTTGTTCTTCGGACTTCTCTTCCCCGCGGGCGCGATCGCGGCGGTGGGGATCTCGGGCGGCATGTACATCATCCGCAACCTCATCTGGACGGAGGGCGTGTTCGTCGCAAACGACTTCGTACGGGGCATCCGCCGCAACTATTGGAACGTGCTCGAGGCGATCCTCTTCCTCGTGCTCTTCGTCTTTCTTGCGCAGACGAGCAGTAACCTCGCCGACGTTCAAGTCGCGCTCGGGAGCGACCTTTCGGGCTGGCTCATCGCCTCCAAAGTGATCGGGTATATCCTGCTTGCCCTTGCCGTTCTGATCTGCCTGTGGATGATCTCCCTCGGCATCAACTATAAGCAGGGCGTCTGGGCGCTCTTCCGCAACGCGCTCGTGATGACGATCGGCACCTTCCCCCAGACGGTGGTGTTTGCCGTCGTTGCGCTCCTGCCCGTCATCTTTTTCTTCTTCAACATCACCATTCTGACGGCGATCGGGCTCATTTTCTACCTCCTCATCGGCTTTTCCTTTGCCCTGCTCGTCTGGATGGATTACAGCCAGTGGGCGTTCGATAAGTTCGTCAACCCCAACCTCGGCGTTTCGACGGGGCGCGGGCTCTACAACAAAGAGACAAAGACGCTCAACAACGGCCGGCAGGACAAGCCCGCCGCAGACAGCGAAGCGATGCGCGAGTACCGCCGCATGATCGTGGCGCAGGGCAAGAGCAAACTCGTCTCCCGTCCCATCAAGCCCATCGACGACGACGTCGACCTCTATCAGCTTCCCGACTCCTTCAGCCGCGAGGACCTGCAAAAACTCAAAGAGAGCAAGCAGGCAATGGAGGACGACGTGAAAAAGTACGCCGAAGAGCACAAGTCCGACGAGCAGTATGTGGAATACAACCGCCAATTCGAGGAGCGCGAACGTGCCCTCCGCGAAGAGGACGAAAAGAAAAAGAAGAAGAGAAAGCGTCCGCCGAAGATGCTCAACAAGCGTTGATCTATGGCAAAGGCATATACCCATCTTGCCGAATGGTTCGAATATCTCAACGACGACTGCGACTATCCGAAATGGTCGCAGTATTTCATAGAGGGATTGAAGGAACTCGGCGCGGGAAAAAGAGGGCTCGAACTCGGTTGCGGGAGCGGCGCGTTTTGTAGAAGCCTACAAGAGGCGGGCTTTGAAATGAGCGGGGCGGACAGTTCCCCCGAAATGCTCGCTAAAGCCGAACATCTCGCGCGGGAGGCGGGGCTTAAAATTTCCTTCTTCCAAGCGGATGCGGCCTTTCTCCGCGCGCCCCAAAAGTACGATTTCATCCTCGCGCCCAACGACGTTTTCAACTATCTGCCGCCCGAAAAACTCGCCACGTCCTTCAAACACGCCCAAAAGGCCCTTGAAAAGGGGGGGATTTTTTGGTTCGACATGAGTTCTTCTTACAAACTTTGCGAAAAGGTTGCAGATACTATCTCGGCGGACGACAGGGAGGAGGTCACCTATCTCTCCTTCAACCGCAGGGGGGGAAACCGCATCGTGATGGACGTCACCCTCTTTGTGAAGAGGGAGGACGGCGCGTTCGACCGGCTGGACGAGACGCACACCCAATATATCCACGAAGAGGGGCATGTTGCCGCCGCCCTTTCGGAGGCGGGATTCGAAGTTTTGCGCCTCGAAGGGCACCTCGGCGAACAAAAAGAGGGGAGCGACAGGATCAATTTTCTATGCAGAAAGAAGTAAGCAAAATTTATAAAACGCTCGTGGCGGAAGGGGAGGTTTCCCTCGCCGTGCTCGACACCACCGCCCTCGTCAAAGAGACCGCAAGGCGGCACGGGCTCTCTCCCGTCTCCATGGCGGCACTCGGGCGCACCATGACGGCGACCGCCTACCTCTGCAGTTGGCTCAAAGGGGAGGAGAGCAGTCTCTATGTCACCGTTTCGGGGGACGGCGCGGGCGGAAAGATCTCCGTTTCGGGGGACGGCGCGCTTCACCTCCGCGGCAACATCGCCGTGCCCGACCTTGTCCTTCCCCCGCGCGCGGACGGGAAACTCGACGTCGGCGGCTGTGTGGGAAGAAAGGGGACCTTGACCGTCGTCCGCGACGACGGGGAGGGGATCCCGTTCGTGGGCACGAGCGAACTTCTGACGGGGGAGATCGCGGAGGACTTTTCCGCCTACTTCCTCACGAGCGAACAGCGTCCCACGGCGATCGCGCTCGGAGTGCTCGTCTCCCGAGAGGGGGAATGCCTCGGCGCAGGCGGCGTGTTTTTACAGCCCATGCCCGCGGCCAGCGAGGAGGCGATCGCGTTCGCGGAGCAAAAGATCACAAACTTTTCCAATCTCTCTTCGCTCATCGCCGAAAAGGGCGCGGAGGGCATTTTGAAGGAATATTTCGGAGTTGAAAGTGCAGAGGCGCGGGAAATTTCCTTCCGCTGCCGCTGTTCGCGGGAGAAAGCGGCGTCCGCCGTGCTCTCCATGGGAAGAGAGGACGCCGAGAAACTGCTTGAAGAGGCGGGGGAGATCGCCGTGCATTGCCACGACTGCAATACGGACTATCTCTTCGGCGCGGAGGACATCGCCGCGCTGTTCGGCAAAAAAGATACAAAAAAGGATACAAAATGAGCGACGACAAGGTGAAACAACTTACCTTTGACGACGAGGTTCTCCTCGAGAGCGCGGAAAAGCGGCTCGGCGAGGGGGACTATCTCGGCGCGCTCAAAATGCTAAACAAGCGGGGGGAGATGTACGACCCCTCCGCGGACGCCTCCGCCCTCTATGCCGCGGTGTACGAAGAACTCGGGCTCTGGGGTCTCTGCGCCGACGCGTGGTTCCGCTTTCTCGACACCTGCAACGAGGCCGACTTCCCCGAGGGGTATGAGGGGCTCTCCTATGCCTTTATGAACATGGGGGACACCTTCCAATCGGACCTCTATTTCCGCCACGTCTATGGGGATGAGGCGATCGAGGAGGAAGAGCCCCGCCCGCCGCTCAGGCTGGTGCATTCGGCGGACGGCGGGGTGGACCCCGAGTTTCTCTTCCGCGGCATCGAATGTATCAAGGAGGGGGACCTCAACGGGGCGCGGGAGGCTCTTTCCGAAATCTCTCCCGAGAGCGCAGACTTCCCTTCCGCTTCGGGGCTGACCGCGATGTGCCTTCTGCTCGAGGGCAACATCGACGGGGCGGCTCAGGAGTGCGCAAAACTTCTCAACTTCTATCCCGACAACGTGCACGCGCTCACCACCTATTGTGCTGTGCTCGGCGCGAAGGGGGATACGGAGGGCGCACGGGAGGTGGGCAAGCGGCTTGCCGGGATCGAGACCGATTCGGCGGAGGACCTCTTCCGCGTGGCGACCGCCCTCTGCGAGACGGGGCTCGACGAGGAGGCGTACCAAAAACTCACCCTCCTCAAACAGAAAACCCCCTACAGCGACGATACCCTGTGGTTCCATGCGGTCGCCGCCGTGCGCACGGGAAGAGTGGAGGAAGCCATCGACTCTTTGGACCTTCTCACCACCGTCTATCCCCGCAAGGCGATCGCCAAATATTATCTCGTGCGGCTCCGCTCCCTCGAGGACGGGGAGGAGCCCTTTGAAATGAACTATTTCTACCGCCTGCCCGAGGAGGAATACCGCACCGTCGTCTCCTTCTTTCTGACCGCAAGCAAGGCGCGGCGGGCGGAGGCGGAACAGCTTGGCGAACTCTCCGTCGCGGGGGAATATTTCCGCCTTGCGTTCGACCAACTCGACGGGCGGGACGATAAATTGCAGGCGCTTGCGGGGAGCGTTGCCGTAAAGTGCCGCGCCGACGCCCTTTTGCGGGAAGTTTTGCTCGACTACAACGTGTCGGAGAGCATCAAGTTCTCCATTTTGAGCGAACTTATCCACCGCAACGAGGAGAACTCCTTCGGCGTCGTCATGTGCAGTTTGTACCGCGAATTCTTCACCCACAAGATCCGCATCGGCAACCGCAAACATTCGGCGTTTCTGGACGCCTTTTCGGATGTGTACGTAAAATACGCCCTCATCAGCGAGGAGAACGAGGAGAAACTCGTCGCCGCCGCGGAAGATATTTACCGCACGCTCGAAGAGGCGGACGTGCTCGACTATGCGGAGGAGCGGGAGGCGATGTCCGCCGTCATCTACCGCGAGGCGCGCCTTGCGGACGGCGTGCGCTCCATCGGGGAGATCGCCCGATTCTTCGAAGCCAATCTTTCGGTGGTCAAGGAAATTCTCAATTACATCATATAAAGCGATCAAGGGACGAACATGAAAAAACTCATTGATTTCGACGGGCTGTTCGACAAAAAACTCTCCTCCTTCATGGAAGAAAATTTCGGCAAATACACCGAAAAACAGTGGGAGAGCATCATTCCGAAACTTTATAAGAGTTTCGGCGACACCTTTATCCCCTCCGCGGGGAACACCCCCAAGGGCTACTATGCCGAGATGGGGGACGAAGAACTCGTGGACACTCTTGCCGCCCATGTGCGCGAGGGGGCGCCCGTGTCCGACTTCCTCTGCAACGAACTCGAGGCGCGCAACTGCCCCGACGGCCTTCTCGCCCTCATGAGAAGCGGGGAGGAGGAACTCGTCGCCTTCGCCGTCAATTTGGCGGGGGACAGCGTGAAGGCGTTCGACGTCTATTTCGACCTTTTAACGGGCGATTTGGACGGGGAGGTGAAGGACACCGTCGTCGAGCGGCTCAAAGGGGACGCGGACAGCGCAAAAGAAAGAGCGATCGAACTCTACCAAAAGCACGTGGAGCGGGAATACATGCTCGAAATTCTCTCCCGATGCAGACAGAGGGACGACCGCGTGTTCGACATCCTCATGACGGCGTTCCGCACCTCGCCCGACGAACTGCCCATGCACGCAAGCTATCTCGCAAGTTACGGCGACGAGCGCGCGCTTCCCGTGCTTCTCGACTTCATCGACCGCGACGAGACCAACTACCTCGAATACCAGGAATTAAAGTATGCCATCGAAGCGCTCGGCGGGGAATATACCCGCATCCGCGATTTTTCGAACGACCCTTACTATATCGAGATCATGGAGCAGTCCCAGGCTCCCGTCTCGCCCGAAGAGAAAAAAGATTGATATGCAGTATATAAGAAACAAACGGTTCGGACAGGAGCGCGCGCTCTACAACACCCGCGGCGCGGTGGTGGAAAACTGCCGCTTCGAGGGGGAGGAGGACGGCGAGTCCTTCCTCAAAGAGAGCGCGGAACTTCTCGTAAAGAATTGCTTCATGGACCTTCGCTATCCCATGTGGCACTGCGACGGCCTTACCGTGGAGGACTGCGAGATGACCGCAAACTGCCGCGCCGCCCTCTGGTACGATAAAGACCTCGTCCTCAAAAATTGCAAAATGAACGGCATCAAGGCGGTGCGGGAGTGCAAAAACGTCGCCCTCGAACAGTGCGGCGTCAATTCCCCCGAATTCGGGTGGCGGTGCGAAAATATTGCGGTGAAGGGGGGAACGATCGCCTCCGAATACGCCTTTTTCGAGAGCAAAAACATCAGACTCGAGGGGACGGAGTTCTCGGGGAAATATTCCTTCCAATACACCGAGAACGTCGAGATCGCAAACGCCAAGTGCAAGACGAAGGACGCCTTCTGGCACTCCAAAAACGTCACGGTGCGCGACAGCCTGCTCGATGGGGAATACATCGGCTGGTACTCGGAGGGGCTCACCCTCATCAACTGCCATATCAAGGGGACCCAGCCCTTCTGCTACTGCAAACATCTGCGCCTTGTCAACTGTACCACGGAGGACTGCGATCTCTCCTTCGAATACAGCGACGCGGAAGCGGACATCAGAGGGGACATCCTCTCCGTAAAGAACCCGCTCTCGGGCACGATCGCCGCAGACAGCTTCGGAGAGATCATCTTGAGCGGTTCCAAGTACCCCTGCAATGCGAAGATCGTCAAGCGCAAGTAAGGACAATTCCGAAAAAACGGTCATAATCGGGCGCCTCATGCCATAAGTTATTCAAGCAAGGACTTTGGCGGAGGCGTTTATTTTATGGAAAATAACAGCGTTTACGAAGATATTGCCGCCCGTTGCGGCGGAGAGATCTATCTCGGTGTGGTGGGACCCGTCCGCACGGGCAAATCCACCTTCATCAAAAAATTCATGGAAGAACTTGTTCTTCCCGCGGCAAGCGGCGCGAAAAAACAGCGCATGACGGACGAACTTCCCCAATCGGGCTCGGGAAAGACGGTGATGACCACCGAGCCGAAGTTTGTTCCCGAAGAGGCGGCGGAGATCGCCTTCAAGCAGGCGACCGCCAAAGTGCGGCTCATCGACTGCGTCGGCTTCCCCGTGGAGGGGGCGGCGGGGTTCGAAGAGGAGGGGAGCCCCCGCCTCGTAAAGACGCCGTGGAGCGAAACTCCCGTGCCCTTCGAAACGGCGGCGGCGGAGGGGACGCGGAAGGTCATCCGCGACCATTCCACCATCGGTGTGCTCGTCACCACCGACGGCTCCGTCACGGGCATTCCCCGCGCTTCCTATGAGGCGGCGGAGGAACTTGCGGCGGAGGAACTCAAAAACATCGGCAAGCCCTTTGTCATTCTGCTCAACTGCATCGAGCCGAGCGGGGCGGAAGAACTCCGCTGTGCGCTCGAGGAAAAATACGGAGCGCCCGTCGTCGCCGCCAATGCGGAAAAGCTCACGGCGGAGGAGATCGGCGGGGTGCTCGAACGGGTGCTCTATGAGTTTCCCGTTCTCTCCATCGACGTCGACCTGCCCGATTGGGCAAGAGTGCTCGACGCGGACAGCGCGCTCATCTCCGAGGTGCTCTCGGGACTGCGCACCCTCGCGCCGAAGATCAATAAAATGAGCGACTGCGCCCTCCTCGACGGGCTGTATGCGGAGAGCGAATTGCTGCTTCCTCCCGTCTCCATGAAACTCGAGCCCGCAACGGGCAAGGCGTGCGTGCAGATCGCCGCAAAAGAGGGGACGTTCTACCGCATTTTGGGCGAACAGTGCGGGGTGGAGATCGGAAACGACTTTGCCCTCATGAGTTATGTCGCCTCCCTCGGCAAGGCGAAAAAACTGTACGATCGGGTGGGGCAGGCGTTTGCCGAGGCGGAGGAAAACGGCTATGGCATCGTGCCGCCCGACGGCGACGAGATGAGCCTCGACGAGCCGAAGGTCATAAAAAAGAGCGGACGGGTGGGGGTGAACCTGCACGCCGCCGCACCGAGTTACCACATCATAAGAGTGGACGTGGCGGGCGAAGTCAGCCCCGCGCTCGGCGACGCAGAACGGAGCGAGGCGTTCGTAAAGGAACTCTCCGAGGGCATGACGCAGGAGCCCGAAAAGGCGTGGAACACCAACATGTTCGGCAAGACGCTCAAAGAGACGCTCGGGGAGGAACTCTACCACAAGAACCGCTCCATGGAGGAAAAACTGCAAAAGAAGATGCGCAAGACGGTCACCCGCATCGTCAACGAGGGCAAGGGCGGCGTCATTTGCATTCTGCTGTAAATAAATATGATGTTGTTTATGGTGTCGTTGTCGCCGCGCGGCCTTTTGGGCCGCGCGGCGCCCATTTCGTATGCGGGAAATTTTTTCGCAAAGTTCTTGACAATCGAAAGGCCGAATGATATAATCTGCCATAGGAGGTGCCATTATGGCGGAAAAAGAGAAAAAAGGAAGAGGTTTAACTTATGCGGGGCTTGTTTTGCTCCTCATCTTTGCGGCGGTCACCGTTTTGAGTTTTGTTTTTTATAACCAGATCAACGACACCGAAAACGGTTGGTTCGCGCAGTCCGATTCGAACAGCGTATTCGTCAACTTTCTGTTTGGGATCGCACCCAAACTCATCAACACGGCGCAGGTGCTCTTTGTCACCTTGCTCGTTCTTTACATCCTCTGCGCGATCTTGCGCAAAGTATTTCGGAACACTCCCCGCCGTATCACCATCGGTAAACTCGTCATCAGTATCGTAAAGGTCGTTATCTGGGTCGCGTGCGTCATCGCCGTCCTTGCCGTTTGGGGATTCAACGTGGGCGCGCTCATCGCAAGCGCAGGTATTTTAACGCTCATCATAGGCCTCGGAATGCAGAGCCTCATCGCCGACGTCGTCGCGGGGATCTTCCTCGTCTGCGACGGCACTTTGCAGGTGGGGGACATCGTCACCATCGACGGCTGGCGCGGCACAGTGCAGGAGATCGGCATCCGCAATACCAAACTCATCAATTACAGCGGGGATATCCGCGTTGCCAACAACAGCACCATCAAGGTGTTCATCAACCAAAGCCGCGAGGACTCCTATCCCACCGTCATCGTCGGCATTCCTTACGAGGAGAATTTGCAGCACGTCAAAGAGGTGTTTGAGGCGAACAAGGCGAAGATCAAGGAACTCTGCCCCTGCCTCTTGAGCGACATCGATTTCAACGGCGTGGACGAGCTTGCCGATTCGAGCGTGAATCTGCACTTCGGCGCAAAGTGCAAGGAGGGCGACTTCTTTGCGGCACAGCGGCAGATGCGGGGGGCGATCAAGACGGTGTTCGAAGAGAACGGCATCTGCGTTCCCTTCCCGCAGATCGTTCTGCACGAGGCGAACAACGAATAAAACGAAAGCACAAAAAAGAGGGGAGGGGACAGCCTTCCCTCTTTTACAAACAAAGCCCGAAGTCCTTGCGGCTATCGGGCTTTTACTGTTAATCATCGTCCTCTAAATCGTTGAAGTATTCCCGATCGAAGAACTCGGACAAAGTGATACCCGCTCCCTCGCAAAAACTTTTGACCGTGGTCACTTTCGGGCACTTCGTCCTTCCCTTCACCAAATCATAAAGAGCCGAAGGGGATTTTCCTCCGCTTAAACACGCCTTACAGATATTTTTACCTTTTTCGGCACATATTTCTTCTATACGCTTTAAGATCGCTTCGCTGGTTTTCATAAACTTTATCGTGGAGTGCCATATCGGTATTCCACGATTTTATTATATGAAATCAGTGAAATTTTCTCTCGTGGAGTTCCACGAAATTGACTTCTTGATGACAATTTACTATAATATTTTCGCGGAGTTCCACGATTTTTTGGAGAGGAGGCGAAAAATTATGACAGTATGTTTTATCGGGCATAGAACGGTAACAAACCCTAAGCAAGTCAGAGCCGAACTGCTCGACATGATCCCGACGCTTATTGAAAATGGCGCGGATACCTTTCTCTTCGGTAGCAGGAGCGAAACATAGCGATGTGTGCGTATTCTATTATAACAAAGACTATCTGCCTCCGAAAAGAAAACAGGCGAAAAGAAGTGTTTTCGATTATCAGCCAAAGAGCGGGACATCTATTGCTTTTGCCTATGCAACGCGAAAAAAGAAAAAGATTTTGAATATTTATCATTAAAATATTGATTTGAACAAGCCTCGACATGGCAAGATTCCCTCGGGGAATTGCCGCGTCAGACTTCGTTCTTTCCGTTACGGCTACTTCGTCGCTGGCGCTCCTCGTGCCGCCCTTAGACAAATAGAACGTGCGGGCGGGGCGGAATGACGTGATTTGGAGCAGACACCCCTTCCGTCACGCGCAGAGCGCGTGACACCCACCCCTCAAGAGGTGGGCAAGTCCTTGCTGTCCCTTTTAGGGGAAGTATCAGAGCAAAGCGAGGGTGGTTTCTGAGAACCCCTCAGTCGCGCAGGCGCGACAGCTCCCCTAAAAGGGGCGCCGAGAAATAAGGTGCCCCCTTCCCTATCCTCCCCCCAATAAGTTGGGGGGAGGCGAGAATGCCCACCCCCTTAGTCCCCCTCCAATGGAGGGGCCTTCCCGTAAATTTTTTCCGAAATATTTTCGGCTACACTCTTGAAATTTTTGCGATTATATCTTATAATGTTATCGCACAGTCTGTACATGCCAAAAGGGGGAAATCAAAATGGACAATCATGCAAAACACGCCGTTGCGTGCGGCAAGACCGCCCTCGGGATCGAGTTCGGCTCCACGCGCATCAAAGCGGTGCTCGTCGATGAGGAAAACAACGTCATCGCAACGGGCAGTCACGAATGGGAGAACCGCCACATCGGCAACATCTGGTCGTATTCTCTCGAGGATATCCGCATCGGCGTGCAGGACGCCTACGCCAACATGGCAAGGGACGTCAAGGAAAAGTACGATGAAACGCTTACCGTCATCGGCGCGATCGGTTTTTCGGCGATGATGCACGGCTATATGGTGTTCGACGAGAACGACGAACTGCTCGTTCCCTTCCGCACGTGGCGGAACAACACGGCGGCATATGCGGGAGACCGCCTCACCGAACTCTTCGGCTACCACATCCCCGCGCGCTGGTCGATCGCCCACCTCTACCAGGCGATCCTTGACAAAGAGGAACACGTTCCGAAGATCAAATTCCAGACGACGCTCGAGGGCTACATCCATTGGAAACTGACGGGCAGAAAGGTGATCGGCATCGGCGAGGCGTCGGGCATGTTCCCCGTGGACCCCGTCACCAAGCAGTATAACCCCGTCATGCTCAAACAGTTCAACGACCTTGTGAAGGACAGGAACCTTCCCTTCAAAGTGGAGGACATTCTGCCCGAGATTCTGCTTGCGGGCGAAGAGGCGGGGCGGCTCACCGAAGAGGGGGCGCGCTTCCTCGACCCCACGGGCAATTTGAAGCACGGCATTCCGCTCTGCCCGCCCGAGGGCGATGCAGGCACGGGCATGGTCGCCACCAATTCGGTGAAGAAGCGCACGGGCAACGTCTCGGCGGGCACTTCCGTGTTTGCGATGATCGTGCTCGAAAAGGAACTCTCCAAGGCCTATCCCGAAATCGACCTTGTCACCACCCCCGTCGGCGACCTCGTCGGCATGGTGCACTGCAACAACTGCACCTCCGACCTCAACGGCTGGGTGAATATGTTCGGCGAATTCGCGGCAATGCTCGGCGTGGACATTCCCCGCTGGAAACTCTATGATACCCTCTATTTCAAGGCGCTCGAGGGGGACAAGGACTGCGGCGGACTGCTCTCCTATAACTACATCTCCAACGAGCATGTCACCAACGTCGATCACGGCAGGCCGCTCTTTGTGCGCAAGGCGGACAGCAAGTTCGATCTTGCCAACTTCATGCGCTGTCATCTCTATTCGGCATTCGGCGCGCTCAAAGTGGGGTGCGACATCATGCTCAAGGAGGAGGGCGTCGGGCTCGACCGCATTACGGGGCACGGCGGCATCTTCAAGACGGAGCGGGTGGGGCAGAGCTTCCTCGCCGCAGCGATCGGCGCGCCCGTCACCGTGATGAAAACGGCGGGCGAGGGCGGCGCATGGGGCATGGCGGTGCTCGCCAACTACATGCTGACAAAGCGCAAGGGCGAATCGCTCGAAGATTACCTCGAAAACCGCGTGTTCGCGGGGCAGGAGGGGATCACGATCGCGCCCGATCCCGCGGATATGGCGGGGTTTGAGGAGTTTGCGGACCGCTATGTCGCGGGGCTTCCCATTGTAAGAGAGGCCGTCCATAGTTTGAAATAAGGAGTGAAATCATGCTGGAAGAATTGAAACAAAAGGTATTAAAGGCAAATCTCGACCTCGTAAAGCACAAGCTGGTGCTCTTTACGTGGGGGAACGTGTCCGAGATCGACAAGAAAAGCGGACTTATCGTCATCAAGCCGTCGGGCGTAAGCTATGACGAAATGACGGCGGAGGACATGGTCGTCGTGGACCTCAACGGCAAAGTGGTGGAGGGGAAACTTCGTCCCTCCTCCGATACGCCCACCCACATCGAATTTTACAAGGCGTTTCCGAACATCGGCGGCGTGACGCATACCCATTCCACCTTTGCAACGGCGTGGGCGCAGGCGGGCAGGAGCATTCCCTTCTATGGAACGACCCACGCGGACTATTTTTACGGCGACATTCCCTGCGCGCGCTCCCTTACCAAAGAGGAGATCGAAGGGGAATACGAGAAGAACACGGGGCTTGCGATCATTGAGAAGTTCAAGGAGGACCGCCTCGATCCCATCGAAGTGCCCGGCGTGCTCATCAAGAGCCACGGGGTGTTCGCCTTCGGCAAGGACGCCGACGGCTCGGTGTATAACGCAACGGTCATCGAAGAGGTCGCAAAAATGGCGTTCCTTACCGAACAGATCAATCCCACCGTCACCCGCGCCGACCGCTTTATGATGGATAAACACTATCTCCGCAAGCACGGCAAGAACGCCTATTACGGACAGAAGAAATAGGGTTTCGCACAATTCTTTTCTTCCTCGCCCGTTAAGCCCTACCCTTCGCTTGCGAGGGGGAGGGTGGCACCGCAGGTGACGGGTGGGGGTGGGCTCGTCGAAAATAATTGTGCGAGGAAACCTTTTTTGTGCATCAACCGAATTGCTCTCTCAGCCGCTCGGCTTTCACAATAAGCCGTAAGAGTGCGGCAAATTGGGGGCGCTGCCGCAGGGGGACCCTGCTCCGCGCAGTGATTTTGGAAACGCCCCACCCCCCTACCCCCCTCCCACGGAGGGGGTAAGAGAAGGAGGAGCCTCCACGGAGGGGAGTGAACCCCGCGTCAACGGAACCCCCTCCTTAGGAGGGGGACTAAGGGGGTGGGCAAACACCCGCGTGCAAACGCGTCATTCCGAGCCGAAAAGGAAATAACGAAGTTCGACATGGTGAGTTCCCGAGGGAATCTTGCTACGTCCAAGTACGGTAGAACGAGCCCGAACGCAACAAGATGCCTTCGCGGACTTGCTATTGCGGACTGCGTAAGTAAATTACGGCTCAGCATGACGCTATAAACCAACCTGAACGCAACAAGATGCCTTCGCGGACTTGCTAACGGGACTGCGTAAATATATTACGGCTCAGCATGACGCTTAAAACCAACCCGAACGTGCGGGCGGGGTAGCATGACGCGAAAAAATAAAATCAAAAAACCAAAAAATCTAAAATTATTGGGGGTATTTATCATATGAAAGAAAAAGTTGTTTATTGGCTGACAGGTTCGCAGACGCTTTACGGCGACGACGTGCTCGCGCATGTTGCACAGCACTCCGAAGAAATGGCAAACTATGTCAATGAGTTCATGCCCGTCACGGTGAAATATCTCACCACCTGCAAGAGCTCCGAAGAGATCGTCGCGGCGGTCCGCAAGGTCAACGAGGACGACGACTGCGTGGGTATCATCACCTGGTGCCACACCTTCTCGCCCGCAAAAATGTGGATCAAGGGGCTCAAACTGCTTACAAAGCCCATGTGCCACTTCGCAACGCAGTACAACGAACGCCTTCCTTACGACACCATCGACATGGACTTCATGAACGAGAACCAGGCGGCGCACGGCGACAGAGAGTTCGGCTACATCGTCTCCCGCATGAGACTTGACAACAAGGTCATCGTCGGCTACTATAAGGACAAAGAGGCGCTCAAGGAACTCGCCGCATGGTGCAAAGCGGCGGCGGGGCTCGCTTTCTCCAAGAACGTCAAAGTTTGCCGCTTCTCCGACAACATGAGAAACGTTGCCGTCACCGAGGGCGACAAGGTGGAGGCGCACATCGGGCTCGGCTGGGAAGTGGACTACTATCCCGTGGGCGACCTTGTGGACGTCATCAACGAAGTGACCGAGAAGGAAGTGGACGAACTCATGGCAGAGTACGCCAAGAAGTACACCATGGGCACCGACCGTATCGACGTCGTGCGCGAACAGGCGAAGTATGAGATCGCCATCGACAAGTTCTGCAAGGAAAACGGCGGCTATATCGGCATTGTCGACCACTTCGGCTCCCTTCACGGCATGAACCAGCTCCCCGGGCTTGCCATCCAGGATCTGCAGAGCAAGGGCTATGGCTTTGGCGCCGAAGGCGATTGGAAGATCGCGGCGCTCGGGGCCGTCATGCAGTACATGGCGGGGCAAGAGGGGACCGGCCTCATGGAGGACTACACCTATGACCTCAAAGACGGGCTCTGCCTCGGCGCGCACATGCTCGAAGTCTCCCCGCAGTTTGCGGCGACCAAGCCCGAGATCCAGGTGCACCCGCTCGGCATCGGCGGCAAGAGCGATCCCGCCCGCCTCGTGTTCGAGGGAATTTCGGCTCCCGAAGCGGTGGCTGTCTCCATGATCGACATGGGGGACAGACTTCGCCTCATCGTGCAGAAGATCGAACTCGTAAAATATCCGCACAAGATGCCCAACCTTCCCGTCGGCGGTTTGATGTGGAAGTATAAGCCCAACTTCAAGGAAGGGGTCGCGGCGTGGATCTATGCGGGCGGCGCGCACCATACCGTCGTCTCCTCCAAACTCTCCGTGCAGGATATGGTGGACCTCGGCAACATGTGGGGCGTGGAAGTCGTCGTCATCGACGAGCACACCGAGATCAACGAATTCAAGAAACAGCTCATGTGGGCGGACCAAGTCTGGAAGTCCAAACTTTAACATGGTACGGCGGGGGCGGCGTTTCTTGCCGCCCCTTTTGATAGGAGGAAAATATGGCGTATAAAAAGGTCGTTTCCCTCTCCGAGCGGGACAAAACGGCTTTGCGGGACTTTCTCGCTTGCCCCGTTCCCGCTAAATATTATCGGCTGGACGCCGCGGGAAACACAAAATTCGATTTCAACTATAGCTATCAAGAGGTGTACGATTATGCCGACGCCCTCCTGCATGGGCAGGAAGTGAGCCTTAACCGCAACTTTTTGGACCAACGCTCCGTCGCGGTCAACGAAGAGTTCCGAAAGATCCTCGATGTGATCGGCAGAAGAGATATTACCCTCTCCGACTTTTGCGACAAATTTGCGGCGGCGACCATCACCATCGAGCGCCTCGCAACAAAGGATTAAAATGTTTTTCAAACGGTACGATTACGGTGATACCGCCGTTTACTTTGCCGAAACTCCCGTGGAGGGGCACCCCAAGCAGACGACGGTGGGCTTTGCCGTCTATCCCGCAAGCGCGGAGGTAGACCCCAAGGACCTGCATTTGGACAGCTTGGTGCAGGTCGCCTTTTCGGGAGACGAGAGCCTCGTGGACTACACGCGGGGCGTTACCATGCGCAACAGCCGCTCGACCCTCCTCAAAATCGTGCGGCAGACCCAATTTATGGGCGGCGCCCTCAACACCTACCTTACGGATGGCGAGGGAAACGACTATGTCCACCGTTTAAGCTATGACCGCGCGACGGGGGTGTTCACGACGAGCGTCCGCTATGAAAACCACACCCACGGTCCCAAACTTCTCGAGCATCTTTCGAGTTTTTCTCTGAGCGGGATCGCGGGCGGCGGCGGGAATACGGCGGGGCTTACCCTCCACCGCATGACGAGCGCATGGTCGCGGGAATGCCGCCTCAAAAGCGAGCCCTTTTCCCGCCTCGGGCTGGATATGAGTTGGGCGCGCTATGGCGTGAAAGTCGAGAAGTGGGGGCAGGTCGGTTCCATGCCCAACCGCGGCTATTTCCCCTTTGCGGCCATCGAGGATGGCGAGAGGGGAGTGTGCTGGGGGGTGCAGATCGAGGCTCCCTTCTCGTGGCAGCTCGAAGTGTATCAGGAAAAGGAAACGTGCGCGCTCTCGGGGGGCCTCGGCGACTTCGAGTTCGCCCATTGGCGCAAGAATATCCCCGCGGGCGGGAGTTTTACGACCCATGCGGCGCGCTTCACGGTGGGAAAGACGCTACTCGGCGTCTGCAATGCCCTCGTGCACGAGGCGGACAGCCGACTTTCGGTTCCCAAACGGGAAGAGGGAATGCCCGTTTTGTTCAACGAGTACTGCACGACGTGGGGAAACCCCTCCGAGCGCAACATCACCCGCATTCTCAAAGCCATAAAAGATTTGCCCATTGAGGAATTCGTCATCGACTGCGGCTGGTACAAGCCCGACAACAAGGCGTGGGGCAACGCCATCGGCGATTGGAACGAGAGCAAAAAACTCTTCCCCGACGGTATCAAAAAGGTCGTGGAAAAGATAGGCGCCGCGGGAAAGCGCGCGGGCGTCTGGTTCGAGTTCGAAAACGTCGGGCGGGACAGCGAGAGCTTTTCCTGCGAAGCGGCCCTCCTCAAAAAGGACGGAAAGGTCATCACCTCCAAAAACAGGCGGTTCCTCGATTTGCGCCTTCCCGAGGTGCAGAGCTATCTCCGCGCAAAGATGCTCGACTTCTTGCGCGAAAACGGGTTCGGATACATCAAGATCGACTACAACGACACCTTTGGGCTCGGCTGTGACGGCGCAGAGTCCCTCGGCGAGGGGGGAAGGCTGGTCGCCGAGGAGAGCATCAACTATCTCGACAGGCTCAAAGAGGCCGTGCCCGATCTCATCATCGAAAACTGCGCCTCGGGCGGGAGCCGCATCGAGCCGCTCCGCATGAGCAAAGTTTCGATGTGCTCCTTTTCGGACGCGCACGAGTGCGCCGAAATTCCCCTCGTGGCGGCGAATGTCTCGCTTACCGTTCCCGCGCGGCAGTCGCAGATCTGGGCGGTCATTCGGGAGGGGGAGAGCGATTCCCGCACCGTCTACTCCCTCTGCGCCGCGATGATGGGAAGAATTTGCCTCTCGGGGGACATCCACAAAGTTCCGCCCGAAAAGATCGCCCTCATCGGCGAGGGGTTGAAATTTTACGAAAAAATCAAGGACGTGGTGCGCTATGGCGACGTGCGTGTGTTGGACAGCACCGTCGAATATTACCGCGCGCCCACGGGCAGGCAGGTCTACATCAAGGACTTCGGCGAAAAGCGGCTTCTCATCGTGCATTTCCTCGAATGCGAGGGGGCGGTGAAACTCCCGCTCGGCGAATACGGGCTTTCCGACGTCTATACCGATCTTTCTTATACGATACGAAACGAGACCCTCCGCATTGCGGGGAAGCCGTACACGGCGGGGGCGTTTCTCTTGGAGAAGAGACATGACATATGAGGAATTGGCGCGCACCTTGCGCAAACACGGACAGGAACACGTTCTCCGCTTCTGGGGAGAACTTGGCGAGGAGGAGAAACATTCTCTCGCCGCACAGGCCGAAGCGGTCGATTGGGAACAGCTCGGGCTTTGGGAACACCCAGAGGATCTGAGCGGAAAGGGGAAGATCGAGCCTATTGAGGGGATTTCCCTTTCGGAGATCGCGCGCGACCGCGAGATTTTCCGTAAAGTAGGGGAAGAGGCGATCAAGGAGGGCAAGGTCGCGGCGGTACTGCTTGCAGGCGGGCAGGGGACGCGGCTCGGCTCGGACGCGCCCAAGGGAGCATACAACATCGGGCTTACCCACCCCCTATATATCTTCGAATGCCTCATCAAAAACCTCTTGGAAGTGACAAGCCATGCGGGGGCGTTTGTGCCGCTTTTCATCATGACGAGCGACAAAAACGACGCCGAGACCAAGGATTTTTTGGAGGAGCACGGCTTTTTCGGCTATCCGCGCGAATTCGTGCGCTTCTTTACGCAGGATATGGCGCCCGCCGTGGACTTTGAGGGCAAACTCTTCCTCGAAGAGAAGGGCAGGCTGGCGCTCTCTCCCAACGGCAACGGGGGGTGGTACTCCTCCCTCGCGCGCACGGGGATAATGAAGGAATTCCCCGCGGTGGAGTGGATCAACGTGTTCGCGGTGGACAACGTCCTGCAACGCATCGCCGACCCCGCCTTTGTCGGCGCGACCATTTTAAGCGGAAAGAAGAGCGGGGCGAAGGTCGTCTCCAAGGCGGAACCGCACGAGAAGGTGGGGGTGCTTTGCCTCGAAAACGGGCTCCCCGCCGTCGTCGAATACTATGAACTCTCCGAGGACATGGCAATGGCGCGGGACAAAGAGGGGAGGCTTTTATATCGCCACGGGGTCATTCTCAACTATCTCTTCGAGGCGAAGAAACTCGAAGAGATCGCGGGAAAGCGCATTCCCGTGCACGTCGTCAAAAAGAAGGTGCCGCACTTGAATGAAGCGGGAGAACTTGTCCGCCCCGAGGAGGTCAACGGATATAAGTTCGAGACCCTCATTCTCGATATGATCAAACTCATGGGGAGTTGTCTCCCCTATGAAGTGGTGCGCGAACACGAATTTGCGCCCGTCAAGAACAAGACGGGGGTGGACAGCGTGGACAGCGCGCGCGAACTCTTAAAGCAAAATGGGGTGGAACTGTAATGGAAGAAAACAATGAGCAACTCGTGCAATTCGTGGACCTGCTCGCCCAGCTGAGCAAACAGCTCAAAACCCTGTTCGACACGGGAAATACGGAGACGTTCACCGATATGAACGCAACCATAAAGGAGATGTACCGCCTCCAGCACGGGAGCGAGGACGACGCGTTCAAGACGATCGACCCCGACTGCGAGGTCATCTACCGCAATTTCGACATGATCGTCGCAGTCTTACGCACCACCGAGAACGGGGAAGTGGACAAGGGCGCGCAGACGGCGGTCAACAAATTTTTGCGCAATATCACCGAGGCGGCGGGAAACATCGTCATGCTCTTCGGCTTGGCATAAGGAGGAAAGATGAAAACGACCAAAATTTTTGCGGACGCAAACCTCGTCATCGGAAAGGTACAGCCCACGTTGTACGGCTCCTTTCTCGAACACCTCGGAAGAGCGGTGTATGAGGGCATTTACGAGCCGACCCACAAAACTGCGGATGAAAACGGATTCCGCGGCGACGTCATCGAACTCATCAAGGAACTCAACGTGCCCATTGTGCGCTACCCGGGCGGGAATTTCGTCTCGGGGTACGATTGGCGGGACGGCGTGGGACCCAAGGAGAAACGTCCCACCCGCCTCGACCTTGCGTGGCACACCACGGAGACAAACGAATTCGGCACGGACGAGTTCATGAAGTGGTGCAAAAAGACGGGCATCACCCCCATGATGGCGGTGAATATGGGCACGGGCACCATCAAGGACGCGGCGCAGCTCGTGGAATACTGCAACCACGCGGGCGGCACGGCCATCTCCGACTACCGCCGCGCAAACGGCGCGGAGGAGCCCTACAACGTAAAATATTGGTGTATCGGCAACGAGATGGACGGCCCTTGGCAGATCGGGCACCTTACGGCGGACGAGTACGGCAAAAAGGCGCTCGAAGCCGCCAAAGTCATGCGTTGGACGAACGGGGAAACGGAGAAAGAGGCGCAAAACGGCAGGCTCAAACTCATCGTCTCGGGCTCTTCCAACCACGAGATGAAAACCTTCCCCGAGTGGGACAGGGTCGTGCTCGAGCATACCTATAAGCACGTCGACTACCTCTCCATGCACCGCTACTATGAGTACAGCGAGGAGAACGAGAACCCGCTCGAAGATTTCCTCGGCGCGGCGGACGACATGAACGAGTACATCAACACCTTGAAGGCGACCATCGAGTACGTCCGCGCAAAGGTGCGCTCCAAAAAGCAGGTGCACATCTCCTTTGACGAGTGGAACATCTGGGCGCAGTCGGCAGAGCGCACCGAGCCGCTCTGGAAAAAGGCGCCGCACATCCTCGAGGACGTGTACACCTTCCGCGACATGCTCGTCTTTGCGGGGCTCATGAACACCCTCCTCAACAACTGCGACATCGTGCACATCGGGTGCCTTGCACAGCTTGTCAATGTCATCGCGCCCATCATGACGAAGAAGGGGGGAGGGACCTTCCGCCAGACCACCTTCTATCCCTTCAAATATCTTTCGAACAATGCCCGCGGCGAGACGGTGCGCACCTTCTCAAACAGCGACGCCTTTGAAAATATGTACGGAAAGGCGCGCTATATCAACGAGGCGGTCAACTTCGACCCCGCTACCCGCACCGTCGTCGTCTCCCTCTGCAACTATGCGCAGGAGAAGAGGAGTGTGGAACTCGAATTGCGCTCCTTCGGAGACCTCAAACCGACCGAATATATCGAGATGACGTCGAGCGACCTTTCCGCCGTCAACACCTTTGAAAAGGAAAACGTGCGCCCGCACGAAAGAGAACTGCCGAGCGTCAAGGACGGTTCGCGCGTCTTTCTCGAACTTCCCCCCATGAGCTGGAGTTTTTTGAAGTTCTCCGCTTAACACTATCGTATAAAATATAAAAACTATGGCAAAAAGAAAAAGCAAAAGAAAATCGATCTTCCTTACAATTATTATTGTCTTGCTCGTGCTTGCGCTTGCCGCTGCGGCGTATTGGTACTTCTTTGTGTACCGCCCGAAGAAGAACGGGGAATTAAACGGCGGCACTTCAAGTAGCGACCCCTCGGGCGGTTCGTCAAGCAGCGGCTCCTCGGGCGGCACGGCGACAAAGGACGAGCTCTCCATCCACTTCCTCGAACTCGGCAACAAATATGCAGGAGACTGCATATATATTCAATACGGCGACGTGGATGTGCTCATCGACGGCGGTTCGCGCGAAAACTCCGCCGACACCATCGAAAAATACGTGAATACCTATTGCACCGACGGCGTGCTCGAATACGTCATCGTTACCCACGGGCATCAGGACCATATCGCGGCATTTGCGGGGAATACCACATATAAGAGCCTCTTTGAGCGGTACGAGTGCGAGACGATCATCGATTTCCCGCTGACGAACAGCACTTCCAAGACTTACGGCCGCTATGTTGCGGCGCGGGACGCGGAGGTGGAGGCGGGCGCGGTGCACTATACCGCCCTGCAATGCTACAACAATGAGGACGGGGCGAAGCGCTCCTACTCCCTCGGCGAGGGGGTGAGCATGAACTTCCTCTACAATTATTATTACGACCACAAGACGACCAACGAGAATAATTATTCGGTCTGCATGTATATTCAACAGGGGGATTATAACTACCTCTTTACGGGCGATCTCGAAGGAGAAGGGGAGGACTACCTCGTGCAGTACAACGAACTCCCGCAGTGCAAGCTGTATAAGGCGGGGCACCACGGCAGTAAAACTTCTTCCTCCGACGCGCTTCTCAGCGTCATCAAGCCCGAGTATGTGTGCGTGTGCTGTTGCGCGGGTTCGCCCGAATATACCTCGAACAATAACAACACCTTCCCTACGCTCGCTGCATTACAGCGCATTATGAAGTATACGGACAACATTTATGTGACCACTTTGGCGACGGACGTCGATCTTGCCAAGGAAAAGTGGAACTATACCTCTATGAACGGCAACATCGTCGTCAAGTCGAACGGCGTCGATTTTTCGCTGACGGGGAGCAACAATTCGATAAAATTGAAGGATACCGATTGGTACAAGGAAAACAGAGCCTGATTTTTTTGAAAAATTTGGGCATATTTTCCGCGGACCGTTGCAATTTTTTCTCTTTTGTGTTATAATATCTTTGCAAATTTTGTTTCGTTTGTGAGGTGCCATTGTGAAAATCATGAAAATCGGGAAAACACTTCTGTGCACTGCGGCGGCCGCCTTCCTCGGGGTCGCGCTCTCTCCCGCCGTGCTTTCGGCCCGCGCGGAGGTCTCGCCTGCGTTATGCGAAGTGAACGGCGTCTCCTACCGCTATTTCGACGAGGCGCTTTCGGCGTGGGGGCAGGGCACGACAATGAAACTGTTGGAGAATTGCACCCTTTCGGATCTCAAGTCCTCCTCTTCGGAGGCTCTCGGGCTCGACCATCTTACCGTCACGGAGAGCAAGACGCTCGACCTCAACGGGAAAACGCTTACGGGCGCTCAGACGGGTTCTGTCATCTATGTCGCGGGCGAAGGGGTCGCCTTTACCCTTACCGACACCTCCTCTTCAAAGAGCGGAAAGATCACGGGCGGCTCCTCCGTATTCGGCGGGGGGATCAACCTCTCGGGCGCCACGCTCAACTTCCAGGGCGGCGCCATCGCGGACAACACGGGCGTCAGCGGCGGGGGAATTTACGCCAACGAGGGCACCGTCAATCTCAACGGCGGCGCGGTAACGGGAAATAAAGCCGACTTCGGCGGGGGCATCTACCTCCTCGGAAGTACGTTGAATATGTCGGGAAGCTCCTCCCTCGTCGAGGGGAACGAAGCCGCGATCATGGGCGGGGGAATTTACGCCTATGGAAAGGGGGACCTCTCTTCCTCGCTCTTATTGAGCGGCGGCAAACTGAGCGGCAATACCGCGGTGATCGGCGGCGGTGCGACCCTCTGGCGGGGCGTGGCGATGGAGCTCAGCGGAAGCGCGGAGATCGTCGGCAACCATGCGCAGGGCGGCGCGGGGGTGTACCTCTTCGGAGATGAGGAGAACGTCGGCACACGGGACAGCCGTTTCACGATGACGGGCGGGAAGATCGTTTCCAACGTGGGCGGGAATTCGCTCGGCGGCGGCGTGAAAGTCGGAAAGGGCGGGTCCTTCCAAATGACCGCGGGGACCGTCGGCGAAAATACCTCCCAACAGGGCGGCGGCGGTGTCTCCATCGACAGCGGCGCGGAGGCGGTCTTCGGCGGCACGGCAGTCGTCAAACAAAATACCGCCAAGGGAAAGACAGATAACGTCCGCTTTTACGGCGGTTGCCTCTTATCTTTACAGGACGATTTCAAGGGGGAGATCGGCTTTAACTGCTCCTCTTACGGCGTGATCGGAAAGGGCTATAAGGGAAGCGCCTCGGGCATCACCGCAGACGACGAGGGCTATGAGATCTTTGTGGAAAACGGCGATCTTTCCATCGGCATTCTCGAAGCGACGGGGATCTTCATCGAAAAGATGCCCGAAAAACTCGACTATGCCCTGAGCGACACCCCCGATCTTACGGGAATGGTGGTAAAGGTCACCTATAAAGACGGCCGCACGGCGGAGATAAAGAATTACACGATAGACAGTTCGCCCTTCACACGGAGCAACACGGTGCGCGAGATCACCTACACGGTGAACGGCAAAGAGCTCAAAACCAACCTCTCTTTCCGCGTCGAAGGCGTGTCTGCGGCAGAGAGCGGCGAGGTGTTCGAAGGCGGGTTTATCGCGGTCGTCGTGCTCTCGGGGCTCTTCCTCATTGCGCTCGTCTTTGTGGGGTTCTATACGGACGGCTTTAAGGGAAGAAGAAAGAAAAAAGAAGCAAAAGCCGAAAACGGCAAATAAGCAAAGAGGCTCCCGTGAAACAGCGGGAGCCTTTTTACACGTAAAAAGGAAAATAAAAAGTTCTAAATTTTATTGCAAAAACGCTTGCCTTTTTTTTGCGTTTCCCATATAATGAAAGCGTTGTTGAGTTTCGGCGTTCGGTGTTAGAAGATATTTGTTTATATGCTACTGTGGCTCGGGCTACAGAGCAGGTGATTCGTAAATCAACGGTCGTCGGTGTAACCGGCAAGAAGATATTTTGTTTATATGCTACTGTGGCTCAGTCGGTAGAGCAGCTGATTCGTAATCAGCAGGTCGCCGGTTCAAGTCCGGCCAGTAGCTCCAAAAAATGAGACGGGTTTCGCCCGTCTCATTTTTTGCTGTTGTTGGTACTTGAACCGTAAGGCCTGCTGATTAAATTCATGGGGTCCCCGAAAAATGATTGGATAGTATAGACGGCTGATAAAAAACGGAGAGCAATCATTTTTGGGGGTGACAATAGGTCGCCGGTTCAAGTCCGGCCAGTAGCTCCAAAAACTGCCGCGAGGTTTTGCCTCGCGGCAGTTTTTGAAAATGGGAAGTACTTCAAAGCCGTCCCTTTTCCGTGTGCCGGGATTTCCGTTTTCCCTGTTTGTCATGTCCTCGGATTTATGTCAGCTTTCGGAGAACTTCCAATGCCGTGGAGTAGGTATCCATGTCATAGAGTACAAGGGACGGCTCGGATTCGGTGTCCGCATATTCCATAAGGACAGTAAGAGCAACCTTTATCGCCTCTTTGACGGGATAACCATAAACTCCCGCAGAGATGAGAGGAAAGGCAATCGTCGTGAGTCCATGTTCACGGGCAAGGTTCATGGAGTTCCTGTAACAGCTTTCGAGAAGTTCCTTCTCCCCGTGATTGCCGTCCTCCCATATTGGTCCGACGGTGTGAATGACATATTTTGCGGGGAGACGATACCCCTTGGTGATTTTCGCCTCTCCCGTTTTGCACCCACCGAGGGTCCTGCACTCCCTTAAAAGCTCGGGACCCGCCGCTCTATGGATCGCCCCGTCCACACCGCCACCGCCCAATAAGGACCGATTGGCGGCATTTACGATAGCGTCTCCGTGAAAAGTCGTGATGTCGCCGCATATCACTTTGAGTTTCATGTTTCACCTCATATGCAAAAAAATTATTGATTTTCGTTCATTTTCGGGAATGGGTAGTAATATCGAAATTTTCTCTTACTACTCCCGTGGACCAATCTTTTGGTTGCTCATTCTTCATCTTGCCTGTCGAAGTGGCACATATGATTATACTACAATTTTACGATTTCCGTATGGTTTTGAAAGAAAAAACAGGGATTATTTCCCTAAGTTTTGGGATACGATAGGGCACTTTACCCCTCCCACGGGAGGAGAGCAGGGGGCTGTTCCGTCCTCCATGAAATGGTTGACTTTCCATGCGGGACGGATTATAATATCCGTATGTTGAATGCCTTTTCAAGGACCGAACTCCTCATCGGAGAAGAAGGGGTCAAAAAACTTGCCGCAAGCCGCGTGGCGGTGTTCGGGGTCGGCGGCGTGGGGGGATACTGCGTGGAGGCGCTCGCCCGCGCGGGGATCGGCGCGCTCGACCTCATCGACAATGACGTTTTCTCCCTCACCAACCTCAACCGCCAGCTCCATGCGACCTATAAAACGCTCGGCAAATACAAAGTCGACGTTGTGGCCGAGCGCGTCAAAGAGATCAACCCCGACTGCGTCGTTCGCACCTTCAAGACGTTCTACTTGCCCGAGACGGCGGGGGAGTTCGACTTTCGGGGATACGATTACATCGTGGACGCGATCGACACGGTGGCGGGGAAAATCGCCCTTGCGGTGAACGCTCAAGCCGTCCATACGCCCATCATCAGCGCGATGGGGGCGGGGAACAAACTCGACCCCACGAAGTTCGAAGTTGCGGACCTTTCCAAAACCTCCGTCTGCCCGCTTGCGCGCACCATGCGGCGCGAACTCAAAAAGCGGGGGATCGAGCATTTGAAGGTCGTCTATTCCAAAGAGGAGCCCATCCGACCCCTTCCCTCCGACGAGGAGAGCGGCAAGCGCGAGACCCCCGGGAGCGTCTCCTTTGTGCCCTCTGTCGCGGGGCTGATTTTAGCGGGAGAAGTGGTGAAAGACCTTATCGGCATCGGCGCGGAACATGGGGGCGAAAAAAATGAGTGAATTTTACGAAAGGGTAGAGGAGGGGATCCGAAAGAGCTATGCGAGGCGGCTCTTTAAGCCCTTTGCAAAGGCGATCGTCGAATACGGGCTCGTAAAACCCAACGACAAGATCGCGGTGTGCATGTCGGGCGGGAAGGATTCTGCGCTCATGGCAAAACTCTTCCAGGAACTCAAGCGGCACAACAAGTTTCCGTTTGAACTCGTCTTTCTCGTCATGGACCCCGGGTACAGCCCCGCAAACCGCGCAAAGATCGAGGAGAACGCCCGCCTCCTCAACATTCCCATCACGATTTTCGAGACGGATATTTTCGAGAACGTGTTCGAAATCGAAAAGTCGCCCTGCTACCTGTGCGCGCGGATGCGGCGGGGGCACCTCTATGCCAAGGCGAAGGAACTCGGGTGCAACAAGATCGCGCTCGGGCACCACTATGACGACGTGATCGAGACGATCCTCATGGGAATGCTTTACGGCGGGCAGGTGCAGACGATGCTTCCCAAACTCAAGAGCGCAAATTTCGAGGGGATGGAACTCATCCGTCCCATGTATTTTGTGCGGGAGAAGGACATCATCGCGTGGCGGGAGGAGTACGGGCTCGAATTTTTGCGCTGTGCCTGTAAATTTACCGCCGATCTTGCCGAGGGGGAAGTGGACGGAAAGCGGCAGAAGGTGAAAGAACTCATCCGCACCCTCAAAGCGGAGGACCCGCAGATCGAACAGAACATTTTTAAGAGCGTGGAAAACGTGACCCTTGCGACCGTCATCGCCTACAAAGACAAAAACGGCGTCAGGCACCGCTTTGACGAGGAGTGACAGATCGGAATAAGGACCGCCATAGAATAAGAACCCTCATAGAATTAGAACCCCCACCTGTCTCGCTTCGCTCGCCACCCGCCCCCTTCAAAGGGGGCAGGTCATATGCGAAACGCCATTCCTAAAATGTCATGTCGAGCGAAGTGGAGACATCTCTACCTTATTTCAACCCCCTCCATTGGAGGGGGATCAAGGGGGTGGGCACCATTCTAAACTGTCATTCCGAGCTTGTCGAGAAATCTCTACCGCATTAAAATTACGTCATTCCGAGCGCAGTCGAGGAATGTCCTTATTATAATGCGGACACCCTTCGACAAGCTCAGGGTGACGTAATTTAGAACGCACCCACCCCCCTACCCCCCTCCCACGGAGGGGGTTTTGTTATGGTCTTTGCCCCTGCCACGGAGGGGGTTTTGTTATGGTCTTTGCCCCTCCCACGGAGGGGGTTTTGTTATGTCCTTTTTCCCTTCCACGGGGGCACAAAATTGATTGGAAATGTTAGAAGTTATTAGGAAGTTGTTAGGATTTGTTAAGATTTGATAAAATTCATTTTAAGTACTTGACAGACGGGGGGGGGGGGTGCTATAATTGCTAAAAATGCGTGATTATGTCCATTTTTGGTGGATCATACGGACAAAAGCCGTTCGGGCGCATTCAAAAATTTACAAGAAGGGAGTATCAAAGACGATGAGAATTGGTAGGAAAAAACTCACCGCAGGGCTTGCGCTTGCGGCGGCGATGATTTTTGCCGCCGGCGCGGCTACAGCTCTGTTGCCGAACAGGGAGGCAGACGCGGCGCGCGGCGGAGACGATCAATGGGTGACGGTCGAGGAGCTCTACATCGATGAAGCCAAATCGTTTAACGGCGACAACATCATGGCCCTCATCAAAGCTCTCACGGGAGAATCGTCGTATAGCGCCCTGACGACAGCGGCGCAAAGTAAAAGGACTTCCGCAGATTTTCGCTCTCAGAACGACGGAAAAAACGTTTCGGTGTATTTCGGCGGCATGAAGTGGGACGCCGTGTACCTTACAACGGCGAAAACGACCGCAGGGAACACAACGGCGGGCGATATCATCCTCGATTTGTGGCGTTCGGCGGATACGCTTACGGCGGGTGATGCCGCAACCTATTCGGGCTTTTGGTCCGACAAAGATCCCGATAAGGAGGACTATCCCTCGAACATGTATTCCACGAGCAAGATTCGCGTGAAGACTTTGAACGCGGGCGGGAAGTGTACCGAAATAGACGTCCTCACCCAGAGGGTGGAACTGAAAAAACACAGCCAAGACGGCGGCAATCAATATGCCCGCTTTACGATAGATAGCGTGGATAATAGTTTGACGTCATATCTCGCCAAGCCCTCCGAAGTCGGGTATCAGGAAACAGAATACGACAGGGACACGATGCTGTCGATCTACGGAGAGCCGCAACAACAAGAATCAGGCTATACAGCTAATTATTTCTATTATTTCCCTAACGACGCATACGGTACGCCGAGCGGAAGCGATTTTTCCTCTGAACCGTCAAAGCCGAACAGCGGCGGCGACAGCAGTGGAAAGAAAGAGAGCCAGTGGTACGAAAACATGGACTACAGCAATAAGGGAAACGGCGAAACGGCATACGATGCGTGGAAAGACGACTACCTCTGGCTTCCTTCTCTGACGGAAACGGGCATGACCAATGGTAGCGTAAAGGGGAACGGCGACGGCATGTGGGATACCGATGCGCCTCTCAGAAGCGCAAATAGCGGCGTCGGGAAGGGCTATTGCTGGCTCCGCTCCGGCGACGCCTACCGTGCGGATCGTGCGTACTTCCTCGACGCTTCCGGCAATCACAATTATGTTTCTGTGAGCAACGGCTCGTCGGACAAAGACAGCTGCGGGGTGCGCCCTGCGATACACTTCAATCTGTCTGCCGCCTTGCGCACTGCGATACTCGATAAAGAAAGTTGGAAGGGCGACACAAAGACTTACTCCCCCAAGGGTGTGACTTGGGAGATCGTAGATACCGACATGGTGGACGTCGCCCCCGCCAATGAAAGCGGCGACACAAGTTGGTGGGACGCAGATAAAAAAACGATCACCGCGGACCGGGTTGGCGATTACCAACTGAAGGTCAAGCCGAATTCGGCCCTCACATGGAAGGAGGGCGGCGCTGATGAGATCACCGTTACATATAAAGTCGTGCCCGACAATATGAGGGTGATTTTCAACAACGGGTTGCCGGAGCCGTTCAATAACGGGAAACTCGAAAAGCGGCAGGACATCGTTTACAGCTTGAGTATGGAGCCGATCGCGCTCAAACTGCCCGACCCGACCGATAAAAAATTCCCTATCAGTTGGAAGGATGTCTCGTGGTACGATGAAACCATAGCCAAACTCAAGATACAGTATATCGTAAAAAAGTACGAGGAAGAGAACTACAATCAACAAACGATAGATAAATATCTTACAGACCTAAAAAGCGGGCAGGATTCCACAGAGTGGCAGGATTACGATAAACTCACCGATAAGACCGCCCAAGAGCCGATGCACTACGTCGTGTATTTCAAGGCGGAGGACACCGAGGGCAACCACAAAACGGACTACGACTATTTCGAGATCCACATTTTGGAAGAAAAGCTGAACATCACTCTGACCGATGCGGCAAAAACGGGCTTTGGAAAGGGCGTGGAGTACGGCGACGTCGCCCATACGAAAGATGCCTTTGAAAAAGAGATCCTCAGCGGCATCCAAACAGTAACAGGGCAACTCAATATAGACAGAACGAAAGAATTCAAAGACAACATCAAAAACTTTACGTTCTATCTTCAGAACAATCCCGTTGAAGCAAGCGGCGATGTTTACACTGTTGAAGAGGACGGCATCCACAAAAACAGCTCGGAAAAGGTAGACAACCTGCCGCTTGGCACCTATTACCTCGACGTTGCCGCAAAGGACCAAGATGCTTCAAAATATCTCAAGCTTGAGTGGTCGGGCGGAAGGCCGAGTTTCACCGTTTCGAAAAGAGAAATAAAAGTCACGCTGAGCTTTGAGCAAAGGGCGACCTACGGGGAGGCCCACACAGACTGGGTGACGGCGACCGCCTCCCGCGCGACAGAGGGCGCGACGGGAACTTGGTATGCCCAAAATGAGGCGGATGGGGAGACCGATTTCCATATTTTCGTCCAATCTTATTCTTTGCAGGGCACTAAGGGTGGCGCGCTGACTTCGCCCCACCCGAATGCAACGACGCCCGCGGATACCTATACCGTCACCCCGACGTGGACGAATGGGAATTATAACGTGCAATTTGCAGACGAACAAGGCGGTGCGACGTTCGAGTACACCATCAACAAATCTCAGCTCGATTTGCCTTCCCTCAAAGAGACCGCCTTCCTGTACACGGGCGCCGATCTCAGAAACAGCGTGAAAGCCGTCCTTGACAATTACGTCGCCGAGGCAATGAAAGTCGAGTTCTATGCCCAAAACGACGGCACGGGCGACGCGCTTACCGAGATCAAGGACGCCGGCGCGTACTATGTCAAAGTCACCCTCGATAGCAACTATGAGTGGACGAGCGGCGAGACCGAACTTTATCTAAAGTTCATGGTTGTCGATAGAAGCGGCGGCTTCATAGCTACCGCGGCCGATGTTGAGGCAACTTACGGCGACACGGGCGATGCGCTCCGCCCCACTGTCAGCGGCGTGCCCGATCGCGGGAATGTGTACTACTTCTATACCTATGAGGGGATAGGGGACACGGTTTATCCCGTTTCCACTCATGCGCCCGTAAATGTCGGCGAGTACCTCGTCACCGTGGCAGTCGTCTATATGGGCGACGGGAACAGCGATCCCTTCATCGTAACGGCGACGGCAAAACTCACCATCATACCGCGCGAACTCAGCTTCTCCCTCGATCCCACAGAGGGCACGGGCGGGCTCGTAAAAGCTGTGTTCAAGAACAGTAGCGGAGAGACGGTCGCCCTTGCCGCAAACGACTACACCCTTTCCTATTCCTTGAACGGCGTGGCCGTGGAGAGCATGACCGTCGCGGGCGAGTACACCATCACCGTCACCCTCGTGGGCGACGCGGCGAAGAACAACACGCTTGCGAACAATACCGCAGTTTATAAACTGACGCAGGGCGTCACGGGCGGCGGCGATGACGGCGGCGATGACGGCGACGATGACGACGATGATAACAACCTTGAACTGATCTTGTTCTCCGATCTTACCGTGGAATACGACGGTGAAGAGCACAGCATCCTCGTCGACGGAAACCTTCCCTCGGGCGTGACCGTGACTTACGAAGGCAACCAAAAAACCGAACCTGGCGTCTATTCGGTCACGGCGATCTTCAAGAACGCCGAGAACACCGAGATCGCAAGAAAGACGGCAACGCTTACCATCACTAAGAAAAAGTATGATATGTCGGGCGTGAAGTTCGAGGACAAGACGTTCCAATACGACGGTGCGGCGCATGAAATTCTCATCGAAGGGAATCTGCCCAGTGGCGTGCATGTAAGCTATTCGGGCAACGGACGCACCGAAGCGGGCGTCTATACCGTGACGGCGACCTTCACCGTGGACGATACGGCGCATTACGAAGTCCCCGCATCCATGACGGCGAACCTTACCATCGAGGGGAGCGAACACCGGCTCCATGGCATTACCTTTGAAAGCGAGACGGTGAAGTACGACGGCAAAACGCATAGCCTCGCCATCAAAGGAACGCTCGAGAGCGGCGTCTCGGTCACCTATGAAGGCAACGGAAAAACGGAGCCCGGGACCTACCTCGTGACCGCCTCCTTCAGCGACGCCTCAGGAACGTTTGCCACCATGACCGCAATGCTTACCATCACCAAGGCGACCTACAATATGTCGGGCGTGAAGTTCGAGGATAAGACCTTCCAATATGACGGCAAATCGCATGAGATCCTCATCCAAGGCAACCTGCCCGCGGGCGTGCAGGTAAGCTATTCGGGCAACGGGCGCACCGAAGCGGGCGTTTACACCGTGACGGCGACCTTCACCTTTGAAGATACCGAACATTACGAAGCCATCGCGCCCATGACGGCGACCCTTACCATCGAAGAGGGCGGACACGACCTTGCAGGCATTACCTTTGAGAGCGAGACGGTGAAGTACGACGGCAAAACGCATAGCCTCGCCATCAAGGGAACGCTCGGAGAGGGGATCACTGTCACCTATGAGGGCAACGGGAAAACGGATGTCGGCGTCTATACGGTAACGGCGATCTTCTCCGACAACAATGGCGAGTTTGCGAGAAAACAGGCGACGCTTACCATTCTGAGAACGCAGTTCAATGGGCGGATAGAGGGCAGTTTCGATTACGACCCCGCCAACCCCGACCTCATCGTGGAATTTGCCGACGGCATCGATCCCACTTGGGAAGTTCGTATTGAGAAATCGCAAACGGTGCAAAAGTACGACCGCGTGGGAGAGAAGGAAGTTGTTCTCGCCGCATACACCTTGAAATTCTACAAAAACGGCGTGGAAGTGCCCTTTGACGGGGAAGTAAAGGTGCGCCTGCGGGCCCCCAGAGAATTGCGGAAAACGGTATTCAACCTGTTCCGCGAGGGGGACGGGAAGATCGAAGCGATGGAATTCACGCAGGACGGCCAATATGCCATGTTCACTGCGCATGGAACCTCGACGTACATCTTCACCCATCCGTACACCTCCCTTGTTCCCGCTATCTGTATCGTATCGGGCCTCTTGGTGCTGATGCTCATCGCAACGGCCGTGCTTGCGGTGGTTTATAAAAAGAAAAATAATAAAGGAGAATAAAGTATGTTGTTGATAAGCAAAGCGGAATTCGCTGTTTTGATCACTGTAAGCGTCGTTGCGGCGGCGTGCTTTGTCGGGATCGTCGTGCTTTCGATCTGGGTCATTTCCAAACTGAGAGCAAAGAAGAAAGAGGAAGCTGCGACTTCGGCGTCCGGAACTTCAACGTTTGAAACTTCTGCGCCCGATGGCGCCGAGCAAGAGGGGACGGAAACCGAAAGCGAGGAGGCAGTCGCCGAGAACGCTCAAGATGTCTAAGACGATCAAGCTGTTTAAGAGAAGGAAATATACGAATTTCTCTCCTTATAAAATAACTCTCCCTTTCGAGGGAGAGTTATTTTATAGATAGGGGTAAAGGTGTTTGAGTTGTCTGTCTTGCAGTTCGATGAGGCGGCGGGTAAAGTCCTTGGCGCGCTCGTCCGCCGCGGCGTATTGGTTGAGATATTTATTGAGCGATTTGATCCCCATATTGCAACCGTCCGTCAAAAGATCGGCGATCTTCTCGTCCGTCTCCTTTACCGCCATCATCACGTTTGTCTTTAACCACGCCATCCCCTTGGCAACGGGATTGGAGTCCTTTCCCTCGTCGTGGTAATCGTGCAAAACGCCCTGTATTTCGTTTTGAAGTTCGGCGTATTCCCGCTGATAATCGTCGAGCATCGCGCCGAAATCAACGTCTTTTGTGTGGTCTTTTACTTCGTCGATCGCCGAGATCCCCATTTGGATCCCCGCGTCGCATTCGCGCAAGAGTTCTATCGTATCGTGCTGAATCATGATTGCCTCCGTTTGCAGTATGTCCCGCAAGACGGACTTTTACGCACCGAACGAAATTTTAACACGCGAGAGGGGACGAAATGTCATGAAATATCAAAACGTATTGCGTTTTTGCACATTTTCGCAAAGAAATTTTCGGAAAACCCTTTGACAATTTTCACCTTTGGTGATATAATCAAATAGAATTCGGGGGTAAAGCCGAAAAATCTGTTTTTTTCCTTGCCCCGTGGAGAAAAAACGCACCCCATGTGCGAATTTGGGAAAGTGCGTTTTGAAAAAATGATAAGGAGAGAAAAAATGTCGCTGTTCGCCGTCAATTTATTCGGCAATGTGAATGAGTGGGACGCCGCCACTACTATGGTTTGGCTCTTGATCGTCGTTGCGGCAATGCTCATCATCACGTTGGTCGTCGTGTCCGTTCTCATCGTCCGCACCCGTGCGCCGAAATCGGAGCCCGAATCTCTGCCTCAGCCAGAACCGGAACCGGAGCCCGAACCTCAGCCCGAGCCCGAACCCGAGCCGGAACCCCAGCCCAAACCCATCATCGTTGCGCCTGTTGTCGTGCCCGCTCCCGCGGAAGAGACGGCGGCGTTCGAGGGCGGGACGGTGCGGTACGATAAGAGTTTTACCGCAAAACTCATCCAGTCGGACGACGATACCAAGCATTGGTACACCTCCTTGAAGAACGAATTGCTGTCGTGGAAGAAGGTCCGCGACCGCATGAGTTGGAAGAAAGAGAGTTACCGTTTCGGGCGGGACCCCGTCGCCATCATGACCTTCCGCGGCAAGACCCTCTGCCTGCTCCTTCCGCTCGATCCCAAAGATTACGCCGAGAGCAAGTATAAAGTGGAGGACGTGTCCGATCTCTCCTCCGCAGAGGATACTCCCTGCCTCTACCGCATCAAGAACGACCGCCGCGCGAAGTACGCAAAGGAACTGATCGCGGCCGTCATGGAGAAGTTGGGCGGCGAGCGTGTCGAACGCGATTCGGTAGACTATTATCTTCCCTATGAGGGGGTGGTCGAACTCATCGAAAAGGGACTCATCAAGCGGCAGATCGTGCGCGGCGGCTATGGAAGCGGCGCAGAAGTTGCCGTTGCGACCGCTCCCATCGTCGTGGAAGAGGAATCTTTCGAGGGCGGAACGCTCCGCTATGACAAGAGTTTCACCGCAAAACTCATCCAATCGGAGGATGACATCAAGCGGTGGTACGGGCAGATCAAGAATAGACTTCTCACCTATGAAAAGGTGAAGGACCGCGTCAGCTGGAAGCACGAAACCTACCGCTATGGGCGGGAAATCGTTGCAAAACTCGCCTTCCGCGGCAAGTCGCTCTGCCTCTACCTTCCCCTCAACGCGGCGGACTATGCCGAGAGCAAGTATAAGATCGAGGACGTCTCCTCGCTTGCCTCTGCCGAAGATACGCCCAGCGTCTACCGCATCAAGAACGACCGCCGCGCGAAGTATGCGCTCGAACTCATCGACGGGATCATGGGGCGGCTCGGCTCGGCCTTGACGGAGCGGGAAGAAGTCGATTATTATGTTCCTTACGAGGGGATCGTGGAACTCATCGACAAAGGGCTTGTCAAGCGCAAGGTCACCGACGCCGAGACGAACGCCTTCCTGACCTCCCGCAACGAAACAAGCGAAGAGGATAAATAAGCAGGAACCACATTTAAGAAAAAACAAAAAGGCAAGGGAAACACCCTTGCTTTTTTTCTTGCTGTCCCTTTTGGGGAAAGTGCGAAAAGGGTTTACAAACAACTCTTATATTCGGTTCCCCAATGCATCATGGCGTCGAGGACGGGCTTGAGCGACGCGCCGAGGGGCGACAGCGAGTACTCCACACGCGGCGGCACTTCGGCAAAGACTTCCCGCTCGATGAGCCCGTCCTCCTCAAGCGCACGCAGGTTGTCCGTCAGCACCTTTTTGCTGATGGAGGGAATGGTCTTGAGAAAATCGGTGAACCGCTGTTTTCCGTCGTATATCAAATTGCGGATGAGGAGCAGTTTCCACTTGTTTCCGATGAGTTGCACGGTCGTTGCCACGGGGCAATCGGGTAGTTCTTCCTTGGTCAGCATGGTTTTCCTCCTGATGATTTCTGCTTCGATTATAGCAAAAACGCATACGGTTGTCAATAGTTCAAATAAGAAACTTAGTTACAAATTTATTATCCGATAATAGAAAAGTAACGTTCTTGTATTTCTCTTTTCCTTTTGCTATACTATGTGCGTGATCGAGGGATCGCAAAATTATTTTCGGAGGTATTTCAAATGGCAAATTTCAAAAAGGCGACGGTGAAAGGGGAGGCGCGCGTGGAATTACACGACCTTCTCGGGCTTACGGGCGCGGAGGTGAGCGTCAACGAACTTCCCGCGGGCGCAAGCGTGCCCTTCGTGCACGCGCACAAGCAAAACGAGGAGATCTATGGCATTTTGCAGGGCGAGGGCAAGGCGGTGATCGACGGGGAGACCGTCCCTCTTGCCGCGGGCGATTGGCTCTGCGTTGCTCCCGCCGCCAAGCGTCGGTTTTTCGCGGCAGAAAAGAGCGGCATCAAGTACGTCTGCATCCAGGTAAAGGTGAACTCGCTCGAAACTTACACCGCGTCGGACGCAGTCATCGGCTAAATTGTTTTACCTCAAAAGCGCAACCGTTCTGCGGTTGCGCTTTTGTAAACGTAATTTTTTAGGGGGCGGAAATGATTTCGCAGGACATTTCATTGCAAAGAAACAGGTTGAAAGAGGCTCTTCAAGGCGCGGAGGCGGTGATCATCGGCGCGGGGGCGGGGCTCTCCACTGCGGCGGGGTTCACCTATTCGGGCGAACGCTTTGAAAAATACTTCTCCGATTTCGGGGAGAAATACGGCTTCCGCAATATGTACGCGGGCGGGTTTTATCCCTATCGAACGCTCGAGGAACATTGGGCGTATTGGTCGAGATATATTTTCGTCAACCGATATATGGATCCGCCCAAGCCCGTTTATCAACAGCTTTTCGGCCTCGTGAAGGACAAGGACTATTTCGTCATCACCACAAATGTCGATCACTGTTTTCAAAAGGCGGGGTTCGACAAAACGCGGCTCTTTTATACGCAGGGGGACTATGGGCTGTTTCAATGTTCCGCGCCCTGCCACAACAGGACGTATGACAACGAGGAGCAGGTCCGCCGCATGGTAGCGGAGCAACGGGATATGCGCATTCCGACCGAACTTATTCCGCGCTGTCCCGTGTGCGGCAAGCCGATGACGATGAATTTGCGTTCGGACGATACGTTTGTTGAGGACGAGGGTTGGTTTGCGGCTTGCGGGCGGTATGAAGAGTTTCTCAATGCGCACAAAAAAGGCACGGTTTTATATCTCGAACTCGGCGTGGGATACAATACGCCTGCCATCATCAAATATCCGTTTTGGAAATTGACCGCGCAGAACAAACGGGCGGCTTACGTCTGTATCAACCGCGGCGAGGCCTTCTGCCCCGAAGAGATCGCAAGCCGCTCGATCTGTTTGAACGCCGATATTGCGGAACTGCTTGAATGAGTTTTAGGGGTAAGGCCTACCCCTTTTCAAGGGGGAGGCTCCCGCGAAGCGGGTGGTGGGGGTTGTTCTAAATACGTCACCCTGAGCGAACTCGAATGGGTGTCCGCATTATAAACAAGGACATGTTAACTTCGCTACGCTCGTGCCGCGCTTAGAGAATCAGAACAGCGCGCAGGGCGACTGTGCTCAACATGACCTGATTTGGGATTACACCCCTTCCGTCACGCGCAGAGCACGTGCCACCACTCAAGGGGTGGGCAAGTGTGCGGAATCGCCTCCTCGTGCTGTTATTTCTGTCATTTCGACCAAGCCGCTATGCGGCGCGTGGAGAAATCTCGCCTTATTATAATGCGGTAGAGATGTCTCCACTTCGGTACTTCGTCGCAGGCTCCTCGTGCCGCCCTTCGACAACATAGAACGTGCGGGCGGGGCGACATGACATTTTAGAATGGCGTTCTGTTGTCCCTTGCTGTCCCTTTTAGGTGGAGCATTGCATTCTGCCAACAGTTGATAACTGTTGGCGCAATGCGACATGAGTGAGCGCATTATCCGCGCGAACGGTGACCGAATGCGGGGCTCTACCCGCATGAGACAGTACCCGAGCGAAGCGAGGGGGAAAGGGTTTCTACAAGACTTTTGGAGAACCCCTCAGTCGCGCGGGGCGCGACAGCTCCCCTACAGGGGCGCCAAGGGAAGTTCTGTCTTGCCCCCCTTCTTAGGGGGGTAGGGGGTGGCGATTGAGTCCTTCCAAAGCATCATGCTGCCCCGCCCGCACGTTCTATGTTGTCGAAGGGCGGCACGAGGAGCCTGCGACGAAGTAGCTGTATTGTATTTACGTAGTCCTCGTAAGCAACTCCGCGAAGGCATCCTGGTACGTTTTAGTGTAGTTTTAAGCGCACTTGGACGTAGCAAGATTCCCTCGGGGAATTGCCATGCCGGACTTTGTAATTTCCGTTACGGCTCGGAATGACGCAGGCAACGAGTAGTGCGTTAGAGCGTCATGCTGCCCCGCCCGCACGTTCTATGTTGCCTAAGGGCGGCACGAGGAGCCTGCGACGAAGTAGCCGAATTGTGTTTACGCAGTCCCGTTAGCAAGTCCGCGAAGGCATCTTGGTACGTTTGGGTTTGGTTTTAATCGTACTTGGACGTAACAAGATTCCCTCGGAGAGTTGCCATTTCGGACTTCGTAATTGCTTGTACGGCTCGGAATGACGCATTACTGTCATTTCACCCCACCCCCCTTAGTCCCCCCTCCAATGGAGGGGGTTCCATTTACTCATCCCGAGGAGGGGGTTCTGTCTCTCTTTGCCTTTTATGATACCTTCCCGATTCTTTCCGAAAGACGCTTTTCCGACAAATCTTCCCGTAATATGCCGCGGCGAAAGAGGTATGATGTTGGAAAAGCGTCAGACAGAGGGATGAAACTATGGCAAGAAAAATCGTGATCACCTCGGGAAAGGGCGGCGTCGGTAAGACGACGGTGACGGCCAACCTCGGCGTCCAACTCGCAAAAAACGGGTACAGCGTCATCGTATGCGATCTGGATTTCGGGCTCAACAACATCGACGTCGTGTTGGGGGTGGAAAATATTGCGACCTTCGACGTCGTGGATGTGGTGGAGGGGAGGTGCCGCCCCAAACAGGCGCTCGTGCGGCATCCGCGCTATCCCACCCTCTATTCTCTTGCGAGCAACCGCATTTCGGAACGGTACGTGTCCCCGCAGGCGGTAAGGCTGATCCTCGACGCCCTCGCACCGCGCTTCGACTTCATCCTGATCGATTCTCCCGCTGGGATCGACGAGGGCTTTCACCGTGCAGTGGCATGTGCCGATGAAGCGCTCCTTGTCACCACGCCGCACATTTCCGCCATCCGCGACGGCGCGCGCGTTGCGGGAATGCTCAAAAGCTACCACCTGCAACGGGTGGGGCTCGTTGTGAACATGGTGCGGAGCGACTTGGTGCGGAAGGGAGAACTGCTCCGCCCCGAGGAGATCTCCGAGGCCCTGCACGTGCCGCTTACCGTCGTCGTGCCAGAGGAGGACAAGATCTTTTTGGACAACGTTGCGGACAGGTTCCGCGCCTTCCGCATTCTCGCCAACTTCTACACGGGCGGGATCGCGGGCGGAGAGGGGAAAAAGAAGGGTTTCTTCGGCGGGCTCATCGGCGCATTGCACAGATAAAGGGAGGGGAATATGAAAAGAGAGATCACCAAATTGAGATTAAAACAGATGCTCAGCGACGACAAGGAGGAAATCAACGACGCGACCCGCGCCGCCGCCCTTGCCGATTTTACCCACATCGCCAAGGAATATTTCGACACGAACAACGTCTCCCTCAACATCAAAAAGGGGAAGGGGTGCACCGACGTCACGGTCTCCTTCCGCGCGGCGCACGTCAAAAATTTTACCACGCTAAAATAATCGCTAAAAAGATTGACAACCGAAAATCGTTCGTGTATAATAAGCAAAAGAATACCGCAGATCTCCGCATGAGAAGGGGGGAAATTATGCAGAGAAAGTTTGTCATTGTCACAGATACCGCTTCCGATCTTTGGGAAGAATATTATGTAGAACATAAAGTTGTGCCCATCCGTCTCGGCTTCAACATGGACGGCGTTCTCTATGAGGGAGAGGACGGCGAACACATGGACGTGAAGGACTTTTACGCCCGTTTGAGAGAGGGCTCCATGCCCACCACCTTTCAAGTCTCTCCCGAGCAGGCAAAGCGGGGCTTAGAGCCCATTTTGGCAGAGGGGAACGACGTGCTCGTTGCGTCCTTTTCCTCGGGGCTTTCGGGAACGTACAACAGCTATTTGCTTGCGGCGCGGGAACTCGGCAAGCAATATCCGAATCGCAAGATCATGGTGACGGACTCCCTCTGCGCCTCCTTGGGCGAGGGGCTGTTCGTCGATTATATCGTCAAAAAGGCGGACACGGGCGCAAGTATCGAGGAGACGTTCGAATACGCCGAAGCGCTCAAACAGCACATCTGCCACTACTTTACCGTGGACAATCTGTTCCACTTGAAGAGGGGAGGAAGGGTTTCCGCGACCACTGCGGTCATCGGCACGATGCTCAAGATCAAACCCGTTTTGCATGTGGACAGCGAGGGGCATTTGATCGCCATCGGGAAAGCGATGGGCAGGAAGAAGTCCATCTCCGCGCTGGTGGAGCACATGCGGGAACTGCAGATCCTCGACCACGACGACCCCATTTTCATCAGTCACGGCGACTGCGAGGAGGACGTGAATTACCTCATCTCTCTCCTCAAAGAGGCGTTCGGCGAGAGAAAAATTTACGTCAACCAAATCGGAAGTGTCATCGGCACTCATTCGGGCGCGGGCACGCTCGCGGTGTTCTTCCGCGGCAAGAGAAGATAATTTTGCAAAAGACGAATCGGCGGTCCGGCGTTTCGTCGGCACCGCCGATTTTATAGAGTTGAACGATGCGCTTGTGCGCAGATAGAGTTTAGGGAATAATTGAATTAAAGCAAATGGAAGGTTGGCGGAGCGGTTTAACGCGGCGGTCTTGAAAGGAGCGAAGCGACGGAATAGCGATCGTTGCAAAACGGAGTTTTGCCGATCGCGTCAAACCGTGGTGGCGGTAACATATTGTTTGGGTGAGCATAGAATTTAGAAAATAGAATAACAAAAGCAAATGGAAGGTTGGCGGAGCGGTTTAACGCGGCGGTCTTGAAAACCGTTGATGGGCAACTATCCGGGGGTTCGAATCCCTCACCTTCCGCCAAGAGCGACAAAGTTTGAACACCGCCGAGGCGAGGTACATTTTCGTCAACGGCGTTGCGGGCATTGTCGTAAAAAAGCACCCTCAATAATGAGAGTGCTTTTTGCTTTAATTGAAGTTTTTGCGGTGTTCAAACTTTAACCCTCCCGCCCCGCCTATTGCATATGCCACCAAGCCGTTTTGCGGCATGTGGAGAACTCGCACATTATGAAACTAAGGTAGAGATTTCTCGACAAGCTCGAAATGACAGATTAGAAAATGTGGTAGAGATGTTTCAACTTCGCTCGAAATGACAATTTGAGAATTTCACCCACCCCCTTAGTCCCCCTCCGCAGGAGGGGGTTTCGTTTTGCCCTCAGATGAAGGGAGTTCCTATTACCCTCTCCGCGGGAGAGGGGTAGGGGTATGGGGCGGCGAAAAGGCTCTTTTAAGCGTCATGCTGAGCGCTAACGCACTTAGATCATGGAAAATGCTTGACATATCAAGTGGCACGGACGTTCATAGGGGAGCGGATCCTTTCAAAAAGTAGGGTTTGCGCTCGAAACCGACGTGATACACGATGTATTGCGAAACGACTTGATGTTCGCCGATATTGAGTAAGAAAAAATTTTTTTCCTGCCCGATGATCTTGCCGCCGTGAGACAGAGCGGCATTCAGCCGCTCCGTCTGCTTTATGATCTGAGCTTCATCGGGAAGCTTTTCGGCGTTGACGTTTCCCACCGTGTACCGCTCGACGTATTTGAGATCGCTCAATGAAAATTGCATAACGTTATGCGGCGGGCTTTACCTTCTCCACCTTGGTAGGGGTAATGGCAGTGTTGAGAATGTCTATCATCCGAGACAGGCCTTCGGGCGTGGGTTGCTGGCTCGCCGTCACTTCCACGTGATATTTTGCCGAATTGTCACTGCTGCGGGTGTTTTTGTCGTGGCAGGAGACCGACCCCTTGATGCTCACGTCAAAGTGGAATCCTCCGAACTTTCCTCCTGCGCCGGCGGAAATTTCTGCGCTTTTGTCGCTTTGCGATTCGGACGAAGTAGAGGACTTCACCTCCATATCGAAAGTGATGTTCACTTTGTCGATGGAAAGCGACGGCACGTTGACGAGGGCAAGCAGCGGAACGTTCAATTCGACGAGTTCCGTCTGCAGTTTGGCATTCTCCTCTTCGCCTTCGCTCGCTTCCGCCGCCGCCGAACGGGTGAAGGAAAAGGAGGCGGTGCGCACTTTGGCGACCTCGCCCTCTGTGTGCAAACCGATCTGGCGGATAAAGTTTAATTGAGAGTTCGCCAGCATGGATTGCGCTTCGCAAGCTGCTTTGAGCGGCCCGCCGATCAGTACGCCCATGTCGAGACCGCTGAATTGGTCTCCCATTCTTACAAGATCAGACATAATTTACTCCTTTTATGGTAAAATTTTTATTAGTTCATCGCGGATACGCATCAACCCTTCGGGTGGTTCGTCCGCGCGGAACTTCAATGTGATGTCGGCATAGTTGCCGTCTTTGCTCTTGCGGTACTCTGGAACGTAGCCGAGCTTGTCGTCCGTTTCGCCGCCCTCGCAGTTCATGAAACCGTCTGCGTTTTCCGGACGTCTCTGTCCGCCGAGCCGTATTTTTCCTGCAAGTTTTACTTTGAATTCAACGTCGATCTCCTTCACTTGCAGGGAAGAGAGGGGAACGAGGCAAAGTTTGGGGATATCCAGCGATTTGTACTCGATCTGCCCGCTCTCCCCGAAATATGGATACTGCACGTTGATGACCGTGGGTTTATTCTCTTCATCGAAATATTCTTCCAACAGTCGCAGATGCTGTTTTTCGCTGAGTTCGTTTGCGGACAGAAACGCGTCTTGGATAGAGCTTATCAAATTGTCGAAACTTTCGGCTTTTGCCATTTTTTCACCTCCGAATGCATTGTAACACCTTCGCACCCGTTT
>CANRHB010000007.1 GCA_947630325.1 uncultured Clostridia bacterium | reverse complement strand
CCCGCACGTTCTATGTTGTCTAAGGGCGGCACGAGGAGCCTGCGACGAAGTAGCGAAGTCGAGGAATCTCTACCGCATTATAATAAGGCGAGATTTCTCGATTCCGCTTCGCTCCACTCGAAATGACAATAGAGAGAGCGCGGGGCGAAATGACATTATTAGAGAATGGCCGCTCGGAATGACGCGCATAAAATCGCACAAAAGGAAAAAGCGCCGATGTGGCGCTCTCCGTGAAATTGTAGCGTATTTTACGAATGTTCTTTGCGAACTTCTCTGTTGCCCATCAGCTTGAGTGCACCGCTCGTGATGATGGGAGAGATGATCAGCCAGATCGCCGCGACCGCAATGAGCGAATACACAACGATGGCGCCGATCGTGCGCGGACCCGTGAAAATGGCGGATACAAGGTTGAAATTGAAAATGCCGTAAAGCCCCCAATTCAACGCGCCCGTGAGTACGAGAATATAAGAAATGAGATTTGCAATAACCATTCTTTGCCTCCTATCCGCAGTTTGCACGGCCATAAAATTTTTATGCATCAAGATGAAGAACAAAGGACACCACCCCCTACCCCCCCTCCTAAGGAGGGGCATGTATGCGGAACGCCATTCTCAAATGTCATTCCGCCCCGCCCGCACGTTCTATGTTGTCTAAGGGCGGCACGAGGAGCCTGCGACGAAGTAGCGAAGTCGAGGAATCTCTACCGCACGCCGTTCTAAAATTGTCATGTCGACCGAAGTGGAGACATCTCTACCTTAATTATAATAAGGCGAGATTTCTCGATTCCGCTTCGCTCCACTCGAAATGACAATAGAGAGAGCGCGGGTCGAAATGACATAATTAAGGACGCAGGGCGAAATGACATAATTAAGGACGCAGGGCGAAATGACAATAGAACACGCCCCCCTACCCCCCTCCTAAAGAGGGGGCATGTAAGCTAAACCCCCTCCGAGGGGGAGGGGGTCAAAGTTCAAATATAATTCCTTAATGTTTACCTTTCCGAATCGTCCTTCTTTTCGAGAGGTTCGGTTTTTTCGGGCTTGGCCGCTTTCTTGGCTTTTCTGCCGCGGAGAGTGCTTACGTCCACTTCCTCGATGCTCTTCTCCGAAGGCTTCACCACGAACAGCACGATGATGACGATGAGAAGGACCGCCGAAACAGAGAACAGCACGATGGCGGTGACGTTGCTCTCCAACCACTCGGTGTTGTTGGGACGGGGGTCGAGCGGGTTCTGCGCCTCGATGACCTGATATGCCGTCACCTTGGAGCCGGGCAGACGGTTCTCCTCCGTCACGTCGATCTGAACCACGTAAATGGTGCGCTCCTGAGGCACAAAGCTGAGAGAATTATCGGGGTCCCAATGGTACTTGTTGTCCGTCTTGTCCCAAAGGGCGTCGTCCTCGGTGATACTGCTGTTGTACTGCTTGATCTCCGTAAGGCAGTTGCTGTAATCGTTGACATAGGTCTTTACGTTCTCCACGAAATCGGAGTAGGAGGGCATGTTCTGGCCTTCCTTTTCTTTGGAGGCGTCATAGCGGTAGAGTTTGTAACTCGCCTTATAGCCGTCGAGAGCGACGATGTCGAACGAACTGATGGAATAACTGCTGGCGCAATAGCCGAGGCTCTGCGTGCCGGGGTTCTTGATGGTCGCGCCCGTGTAGCTGACTTCGATGGTGAAGGTGGGGATCTCCTCGATGTCCCAGATGTTGCTCGAAGAGACTGCCACGTACTTGCCGTCGACATAGTACTTCATGGCGTTGCCTGCGGCGTCGGAGGCGAGCACTTTGAACACGTACTTGCCCTCTTCGTCGATCTCGAAGCGGAGGGCGTTGTAGCGGAGAGAGGTCGCAGACGACGCGCTTGCGCTCGTTTCGAGGCTCTGCTTTTTGTAGTAGATGCTGAAGCGGAGGTTGCGGTAGTCGGCATTGTCGCTGGCGATGAGTCCGCGGAGGGAGGGAAGATAGAAGTACGCCCCGTCGCCCGCGCTGAGGGCAAGTTTCTTGACGCCGTCCTTCTCCTCGTACACGACTTCATCGACCGCCGCCTGATACTTTTCGGCGAGTTCCTTCGCAAGTGCGGCGTCGCCGCCCTTGTTGTTGAGTTCGTTGTGGTCGGGCTTCACCCCCACATAGTAAGGGCCGCTCTTTTCGCCGCTCTGCACGTCGCCCGTGTCGCCGCGGTTGACGATGATGCAGGTGAATCCTTCGGTGCCGTCCAAAAGGCTCTTGGTCTGTCCTTCCGCCGCATACCAGGCAAGGTACACCCGCTTTGCCTCCTTCTCCTCGTCGCTGAGACCCGAGAGGTTGGTGCCGTCGTCGAGTTCGAAGTAGATGGAGACGTACTGCTCCTCTTCCTGCGTGTCGCTTGTGGGCATGAACACGGTAGAGGTGGAGAGGGAAGAATAATCGTCGTTTGTGGGCTTGGAATAGGTGCCGTCCTCGTTTGCGGCGTTCACCATGGCGTATCTTCTCGTGATGGTGACCGAAGTATCGCACACGTCGATCGCCTCATAGGAGAGGGACCACTTTCTGCCGAGAGTGTAGGCGTACACCTCTTCGTTGATGACGAGCGCGGGATCGGCGTTGTCGTCGATGCGGGAGTTGTCGTTGAGTTTGAAACTTTGTCCGTTGAGTTCCTTCATGAGGAGCTTCTGTTCGCTCTTGCCCTCCTGCAAAACGTCCGCACGGAAAGTGATGGGGTCGCGGGGGGTGGAGGAAGCGGAGGAGAGGTATTCCATAAAGTAGCCGCCGATGTTGGTGAAGGTGCCGACTTTGACGCCATTCACGAGCACATCGAACTCGCCGACGCCCGCCTCGGAGAAGGACACGGTGATGTCCGCGCCCGCTTCGGCTTCAAGGTCCGTCTTGACTGCCGTATCGGTGAACCACTTGTCGTCCTCTTTCTTCACGTCCTCGTCGGGCTGGGCGGAGGAATCGCGCACGGCGGCGGACAGCTTGTCCCCTTCATAGAAGAACACGAGGCTGTTGACTGCCGTTCCGTCTTTGCTGATGTTCTCTTCCTCGCTCTCGAACTCGAGGGTGAAACGGGAGAAATCGAAGGTGGGGAAGGCGAAGGTCATGGAGAAATAGTTGGTCTCAAAGGGAAGGGCTTCCTCTTCGGCCTGCTCGGCGGGCTCGTCGCCGGGGGTCTCTTCCTTTTCGGCAGGGGAGAGCCACTTCAAGGCGAGGTCGCGGCGGAAATAGACGCTGCCGTCCTCTTCGCCGAAGGTGAGCTGCACAAACTTGTCCGCCTCCCCTTCCGCGTCCGAGGCGCCCACGCTTCCGCCGGTGCCTGCGGAGAAGATCTCACTCGGGCGGTAGTCCGCCGCCAAAGCGCCCTTTCTCGTGAAAAGGGAGCCGAATGCAAAGCTCAAAACAAGAGCGAGCGCCGCAAGCAGCGCGAAAATTGTCGTTAAGCGGATCTTTGTCTTATTCATGTATGTTGCTCCATAACGGGCATTTTGCCCGACTATCTGTTCTATTTTACTAAAATTTTCAAGGCAAGTCAAGCGGTATTTCGCTTTCTTTGAAAGAAATCGAAAATTTTCACCCATTTCTCAAGGTTTGAGGGCGGAAGAGAGGTCGAATTTTTTCCACGGCGTCTCCGTTTTGGGGGGTTCGCACAGAAAGAGGAGACGCTCCTTGGTGACGGGATGGGTGAAGCCCAGAGAGTACGCCCAGAGCGCAAGTTTGCCCTTTACCGCCTTCTCCCCGCCATAGCGCATGTCGCCGTACACGGGATGGGAGATGCCCGCCATCTGAACCCTGATCTGGTGGCTCCTGCCCGTGTGCAACTTGATCTGCACGAGGGCGAGTTCCCCCTCCTTTTGGAGGACGCGGTAGTCGAGCGAGGCGAACTTCGCCCCGTCCGTCGCCTGCGGCGTTAAGTACACCATGTTGTTGACGGTGTTCTTTTTGAGATAGCCGGTAAGCGTGCCGCTCTCCTCGTGGGGGGCGCCCATGAGCACGGCGAGGTACTTCTTTTCGAAGTCCCCCGTCTTCATCTGCGCAGAGAGCCTGCCCGCCGCCTTGCTCGTCTTGGCGAACACCATCACCCCGCCCGTGGGGCGGTCGAGACGGTGCACGAGCCCCACATACACGTTGCCGGGCTTTCCCGCGCTCGTCTTGATGTAATTTTTCACGCGGTCGAGCATGTTGTCGTCCCCGCTCTCGTCGGGGCAGGAGGCGACGTTCTGCGGCTTTAAGACGACGATGATATGGTTGTCCTCGTAAAGCAGGGTAAGTTCTTCCGCTTCCGCCCTGTTCAATTCGTCACTCATGGATATACATTCCTCCCGCGCCGCAGGGAAGGGCGATCCCCTCCTCTGTGGGGAGCCCGACCTCATAGGCCTCATAATTTCCTTTTCTCCCCCCGAGGGCGAGGGTAAGGATATTTTTAAGCACCGTGGGTTGCAGGCCCGTGGTGTAGCTGTTGATGAGAAAGAAGAGCGGGTCGTCGGAGAGAAGTTCCCCGCACAGTTTGACGAGCGGGAAAATTTCCTCCTCGATCTTCCACATTTCGCCGCTCGGTCCCCTTCCGTATGAGGGAGGGTCCATCACGATCCCGTCATAGCGGTTGCCGCGGCGAAGTTCGCGCAGGACAAACTTTTTGCAGTCGTCCACGATGTAGCGGATGCCGCTTGTAAGCCCCGAGAGCCGCGCGTTTTCGCCCGCCCGCTCCACCATGCCCTTGGCGGCGTCCACGTGCACGACTTCGGCTCCCGCCTTGCACATGGCGACGGTCGCCCCGCCCGTATAGGCAAAAAGGTTGAGAATTTTGGGTTTTTTGCCCTGTTTTACGCGACCATCTATGAGGGCGGCGGTGCGCTCCCAATTTACCGCCTGTTCGGGGAAAAGCCCCGTATGCTTGAACCCCATGGGCTTTACTTTGAAGGTAAGTTCGCCGTAAGAAATGTTCCAGCTTTCGGGAAGGGGTTTGCGGAATTCCCATGCGCCTCCCCCCTTTTCACTGCGGCGGTAGACGGCGGAAAGCTGAGGGAAGGAGAAGAGATCGCACTGCGCGGGCCAGATGACCTGCGGGTCGGGACGGAGGAGATAGACGTCTTTCCAGCGTTCGAGTTTATACCCTCCCCCCGTTTTCAGGACGGCAAACTCCTTCCAATTTTCGGCGAGTTTTATCATATCTATATTATAGTAAAAGAAAAATCAAATGTAAAGTGATTTTAAGGGAAATTTCTCCGTCGGGAATTTGCAAAGCGGCGGACAAAAAAGGCGCCTCCTCAGGAGGAGCTGTCACGAAGTGACTGAGGTGGTGAATATGCGGAACAAAGGACACCACCCCCCCTACCCCCCCTCCTAAGGAGGGGGCATGTCCCCTTGGCGCCCCTGTAGGGGAGCTGGCGCGTTTGCGCGACTGAGGGGGTTTCCGAAAGTTTGTTAAAACCCTTTCCCCCTCGCTTCGCTCATGCCGCTTTCCCTAAAAGGGACAGCGAGAGTAGCGAAACACCATTCCAAAACACGTCATTCCGAGCGCAGGCGAGGAATCTCTACCTCATTTCTCAAATGTCATTCCGAGCGCAGTCGAGGAATCTCTACCTCATTTCTCAAATGTCATTCCGAGCGCAGTCGAGGAATCTCTACCTCATTTCTCAAATGTCATTCCGAGCGCAGTCGAGGAATCTCTACCGCTTATAATAAGGCGAGATTTCTCCACGCGCCGCAAAGCGGCTTGGTCGAAATGACAAATCAAAAACAGTGGGGCGAAATGACAAATCAAAAACAGTGGGGCGAAATGACAGAATTGGGGATAGGAGGGGGAACCCCCACCACCCGCTGACGCGGGAGCCTCCCCCTAAAAGGGGTAGGCCCTCTTCACTCCAAAAAGTCGTCGCGGTTGAGGCCCTGGCGGAGTTTTTCCAAAGCCTTTTTTTCCAGCCGCGAGACGTAAGAACGGGAAATTTTCATCTTCGCCGCTACCTCCCTCTGCGCCATCGGGACCCCGCCCGTCAAGGCGTACCGCATACACACGATCTCCGCCTCCCGCTCCGTTAAAAGCTCCTTCACCTTACTCAAAAACTTCTCCTGCATGAGCGAACGCTCCACCCCGCCGAATACCTTGTCCTCCTTCTCGAATAAAAGGTCCATGAGGGTAAGTTCGTTGCCGTCCTTGTCCGTCCCCACGGGGTCGGAAAGAGACAGGTCGTTCCTGTGCTTCTTTCCCGCGCGGATGAGCATTAAAATTTCGTTTTCCACGCACCGCGCCGTGTACGTTGCAAGCCGCGTGCCGTGCCCGGGTTCATAGGTGTTGATTGCCTTGATGAGCCCGATGGAGCCCACCGAGATCATGTCGTCCGTCTCCGCCGCCCCGCTGTACTTTTTGACGATGTGCGCCACCAGCCGCATGTTGTGGCGGATGAGTTTCTCTTTGGCGTTCGCGTCCCCCTCCCTTGCAAGTTCGAGACAGCGCGCCTCCTCCTCGGGAGAGAGGGGCTTGGGATAGGAACTGCCGTCCGACACCGAGCCCGTGAAAAAAAACAGCCTGCATAGCATGGCGCAGATCATGGATAACATTTTATCACCTCTTCCCATTATATGCGGGAGAGAATTTGTCCCATGAAAAAAAGGCCCCCGCCGCGCAATTTTTGCACAGCGGGAGCCCCGTTTTACTGCTTATAAAAGCGTTTTGCCGACCTTATACCGAGAACACGGGCAACACTGCGCCGTCATACTTGGTATTGATGAAATCAATGACTTTCTGCGAGAGCAACGCGGAAAGAAGGGCTTTTGTTTTTTCGCTGTTCTCATTGCCTTCTTTCACTGCAACGATGTTGGCATACAGTTGTGCGGCGTCACCGTCTGCTTTTTCAACGGCAAGCGCATTCTTCACCTCTAACCCCGAAGCGAGCGCATAATTGCCGTTTACGACCGCAAGATCGCCTTTATCGGAATTTCTAAGTTGTGCGGGCACCTGTTCGGCAGCCACGGGCACGATCTCGTTTCCGTTCTTTTCCACAATATCCTTATCGGTGAGCGAGTCGGCGGCGCTGACCCCCGCTTTTAAGGTGATGTAACCCTCGTCCTGAAGCAAAAGAAGCGCGCGGGTGCAGTTTGTCCCGTCGTCCGGAACATAGATCGTTCTGCCCGTCTTGGTGGCGGAAAATTCGTCCTTCGTCACGTTATTGCCGTACACGCCGAAGGGCTCGTAGTGGACTTTTGCGACGGAGACAAGATGGGTGCCGCGCTCCTTATTGAAATTATCGAGATAGGGAGTGTGCTGGAAATAGTTTGCGTCCAGTTCGCCGTCCTCGAGGGCGGTGTTGGGCAGAACATAGTCGCCGTAAGTGACGATCTTAAGTTCCCAACCGTCCGCGGCGAGGGTGTCCTTCACGGCTTCGAGGATCTCGGCGTGCGGCGTGGAACTCGCGCCGACAGTGATGACTTTGTCTTTGTCTTTGGTCTGCCCGCACCCGACGAGGGAGCAAGCGAGGATGCAGGATGCCGCAACTGCGGCAAGAGTAGCGAGTAACTTTTTCATAACAATATCTCCTTAAAAATATTTTTTATTTGTTTTGAGTTTGAGGGTTATGGGTTTTCCCTTGCTGTCCCTTTTAGGGAAAGTGGCACGCAGTGCCGAAAGGGTTTCAAAAAACCCCTCAGTCACCTGCGGTGACAGCTCCCCTACAGGGGCGCCAAGGGTTATAATGTCATTTCGACCGAAGCCGCAGGCGGAGTGGAGAAATCTCGCCTTATGATAATGCGGTAGAGATGTCTACTTCGTCGCTTGCGCTCCTCGTGCCGCCCTTCGACAACATAGAACGTGCGGGCGGGACGACTGCGCTCGACATGACATTTGGGAACGTGCGGGCGGGACGACATGACACTTGGGAATAGCGTTTTGTATTCCACTTGCTGTCCCTTTTAGGGAAAGTGGCACGCAGTGCCGAAAGGGTTTCAAAAAACCCCTCAGTCACCTGCGGTGACAGCTCCCCTACAAGGGGAGCCAAGGAGTTGTCCCCTCCGTATGCATTTACTCCGCTTTTGCCTTCTTTTTGCGGCCCTTGACGCGGACGCGCTTGTCCGTGCGGGTGGCGAAGTACATCCCCCCCTCCTGTATGAACTGCACGATGATCACCGTAAAGAATACGCACATCCAGATCACGTCGTCTTGGAAGTTGTTATATCCGTAAAAGATAGCGATTTCTCCCAGCCCGCCGCCATGAATCGTGGAAGCCATCGCCGAATAGCCGAGTACCGTCACCATGCTGATGACCGCCCCCACGAGCAGGGAGGGCTTCGCCTCGGGCAGATACACCTTCCAAATGATCTGCAGGGTGCTCGCTCCCATCGATTTTGCCGCCTCCACGACCCCCGCGTCCACCTCCTTCAAGGAAGATTCCACCATGCGCGCAATATAGGGTGCGGCGGCGATCACAAGCATGACCACCATTGCGGCGGGGCCATACGTTTTTCCCACTATCACCTTCGCCACAGGCAAAAATGCGACCATGAGGATGATGAAGGGAATACTGCGGAAGATGTTGACGACGATCCCGAGCAATTTATTTAACCATATCACAGGCGTGAGCCCGTTCCTTCCGGTCGTGCAGAGTAAAATGCCGAGCGGTAGACCGATCACGTAGGCGAATGCGGTGGAGAGCAGCGTGAGATAGATCGTCTCCCAAACCCCGATCCACATCGTATTGTCCCGAAAAAGAGAGATAAGTACTTCACCCATCTTAAATTTCCTCCTTGAATACAACATTGTGCGCCGTTAAATACTGCTTTGCGGCTTGTATCTGCTTTTCGTCTTGGGGAAGTTCTATCACCATGTGCCCGAACGTCTTTCCGTCGATCCTGCGGGTGTCGGCAAAGAGGATATTCGCGGGCACGCCGCACTCCATAGCCAGCCCCGAGATGACGGGAGTGTCGCTCGTTTCGCCGTGAAAGACGAGGCGGAGTTTGTTTGCGCCGCTCCCCGCAAGAGAGCGGATGAGGTTTGGAATGACGAGCTGTTTTGCGATCTCCGACTGCGGGAAGGAGAACACCTCCTCCACCCTGCCCGCCTCGGCGACGTGGCTTTGGTCGAGAACGGCGACGTCGGTGCAGATGCTCTCCACCACCCGCATTTCGTGGGTGATGACGACGATGGTGACCCCGAGTTCGCGGTTGATTTTTTTGAGAAGTTCCAAAATGCTCTCGGTGGTGGTGGGGTCGAGCGCGCTCGTCGCCTCATCGCAGAGAAGATATTTGGGGTCGGTGGCGAGAGCCCTTGCGATGGCGACCCGCTGTTTCTGTCCGCCCGAGAGTTGGGAGGGATAGGCGTCCGCCTTTTCGGAGAGGCCGACGAGGGAGAGAAGTTCCTCCACCCTCTTCTTTGCCTCCTCGCGGGGGACCTTGCTAAGTTCGAGGGGGAAGCGGACGTTCGCCGCCGCCGTGCGCTGTTCCAACAAATTGAAGTTTTGGAAGATCATGCCGATGGAGCGGCGGATCTGTCCCAGCCGTTTTTTGGAGACGGCGGTGATGTCCTCCCCGTCGATGAGCACCTGTCCGCGGGTGGGCTTTTCGAGGAGGTTGAGACAGCGCACCAAGGTGCTCTTGCCCGCGCCCGACAGCCCGATGACGCCGAACACGGAGCCGTCGGGAATGACGAGGCTGATGTCCTCGAGCGCGACGGTCTCCCCCGCCTTTGAGGGATAAATCTTGGTCAGATTTTTGAGTTCTATCATAAATTCTCCTTTTGGAGTTGGTGGTTGGGTGGAAGGCTTTCTCTTGGCTGCCCCGCCCGCACGTTCTATCGTGCTTTGTTCGCGTCATGCTGCCCCGCCCGCACGTTCTATGTTGCCTAAGGGCGGCACGAGGAGCCTGCGACGAAGTAGCCGTCTTGTGTTTACGCAGTCCGTTTTAGCATGTCCGCGAAGGCATCTTGGTACGTTCGGGTTGGGTTAAAACGTACTTGGACGTAGCAAGATTCCCTCGGGGACTATCCATGTCGGACTTCGTAATTTCCTTTACGGCTCGGAATGACGCATGGGCGCCAAGCCTCCCCAAGGCACAAAAAAACCGCCCGGGGAAAACGTCCCGAGCGGAGATGAACAAGTTTCCGGTTTTTTACATCGCCGAAAACCCGCGCATTCCTGCCCGGGACCGACGCATGTACATGTAGTTGCGATAGTTCGAATGTTTCATAACTCCTACATCCTATCACAAACAAAAAACCCTTGTCAAGCGTTTTTCGGAAATTTTTTGGAAAATTTTTGTGGGAGCGTGGAGGTGAATGTTGCCCACCCCCTTGATCCCCCTCCAATGGAGGGGGTTCCGTTGGTTTCCTCATGCCCCCTCCGTGGGAGGGGGGTAGGGGGGTGGGGCGTGTTCTGATCATGTCATTTCGACCGAAGCGAGCACCGCGAGCGAAGTGGAGAAATCTCGCCTTATTATAATGCGGTAGAGATGTCTCGACTTCGCTCGACATGACATTAGGGAACGGTACCCACCCCCTTGATCCCCCTCCAATGGAGGGGGTTCCGTTGGGTTCTTCATGCCCCCTCCCCCGGAGGGGGCATGAAAACTCAACCGCTGATGGTGTCCAGATATTCGTCGAAGGTGATGGACTTATCGTAAGTCTTGGTGCCGTTCAAAACAATGATGCGGTTGCACACCGTGTTCATCAGCTCCTGGTCGTGCGAGGTCATGAGAAGGCACCCCTTGAACGCCGTTAAGCCATTGTTGAGCGAGGTGATGCTCTCCAGGTCGAGGTGGTTGGTGGGCTCGTCCAAAATGAGGAAATTCCCCCCTTCGAGCATCATTTTCGCCAGCATACAGCGCACCTTTTCCCCGCCCGAGAGCACCCGCGCCTCTTTGAGTGCCTCCTCCCCCGAGAAGAGCATCCGCCCCAGCCAGCCGCGCAGGTACTCCTCGTAATGGTCCTTGGAAAACTGCGACAGCCACTGCACCAGCGTCAGCGTACAGCCGTCGAAGAACTCCCCGTTGTCGAGGGGATAGTAGGAATAATTGATGGTCTTGCCCCACTTCACCGTGCCCGCGTCGGGCTCCTGCTTGCCCGTTAAAATATCGTAGAGCATGGTCACCGAAGTGGACTTATCGCACAGAATGCCGATCTTGTCCCCCTTCTGCACCGTGAAGGAGACGTTTTCGAAGTACCCCTTCTTGGAGAGGTTTTCCACCATGAGGATGTCGTTGCCGATCTCCCGCTCGTACTTGAACTCGATGAAGGGATATTTGCGGAGGGAGGGCTTGAAGTCGGAGATGGTAAGTTTTTCGAGTTCTTTTTTTCGGGAGGTCGCCTGCCGCGACTTGCTTGCGTTCGCCGCGAACCGCGCGATGAATTCTTTGAGTTCGGCGGCGCGCTGTTCGGCCTTCTTGTTGGCGTCCCTCTGCTGGCGCGCCATGAGCTGGGAAGTCTGGTACCAAAAATCATAGTTGCCGAGATAGAGGTTGATCTTGCCGAAATCGACGTCGCAGATGTGGGTGCAGACTTTGTTCAAAAAGTGGCGGTTGTGGGAGACGATGATGATGGTGTTCTCGAAGTCGAGGAGATAATTTTCCAGCCAGCGCACCGTTTTGAGGTCGAGGTTGTTGGTGGGCTCGTCCAAAAGGAGGACGTCGGGATTGCCGAAGAGCGCCTGCGCGAGGAGCACCTTCACCTTCTGCTTGGCGTCCATCTCCCCCATGAGGGTGTAGTGGAATTCGCTGCCGATGTCGAGGCCGTTGAGAAGGGTCTCCGCCTCGCTCTCCGCCTCCCAGCCGCCGAGCTCGGCAAACTCGCTCTCGAGTTCGGAGGCGCGCACGCCGTCCTCCTCGGTGAATTCGGCATGGGCATAGAGGGCGTCCTTCTCGTCCATGATCTCCACGAGCCGCTTGTGCCCGAGCATGACGGTGCGCAACACCGTTTCGCTGTCGTATTTATTCTGGTTTTGGGCAAGCACGGACATGCGCTCGTTCTTGCCGAGGATGACCTCCCCCTTGTTGGGTTCGATCTCCCCCGAAAGCACTTTGAGGAAGGTGGACTTGCCCGCGCCGTTTGCGCCGATGATGCCGTAGCAGTTCCCCGCGGTGAATTTTAAGTTGACGTCCTCGAACAGTTTTTTGCTTCCGTATTGCAGGCTTACGCCGTTTACTTGTAACATAACGCCCTCCTTGTGGGTCTCCGCGGTCGATTATACCATACGCCGAAAAAAAAGTCTATTGTTTTGGGAAGTTATATTTTTGAGAAGGCATTCATAGGTTGAGGTATGTCCGCACCTGCCACGCCGAAAAAACGCACCCTCTTCTATCTCTGTCTGACCGCACTTCTCCTCTTTTTTGCCGCGCTCTTCCTCTCCGACCCCGTGCGGTATGCAGGGAGCGTTTCAAAGGGCATTTCGCTCTGGGCGGCGAGCGTCCTTCCCGCGGTGTTCCCCTTTCTCTTTCTCACGGCGCTTATTACGGGGCTTCCCACCTTTGCGGCGTTTTCGCGCAAACTCTCTGCGCCGATGGGGAAGCTGTTCCGCCTCTCGGGCGCGGGAGGAGGAGCCGCCCTGCTTGCCGCTCTTTCGGGCTATCCCGTGGGCGCGAGGACGGTGTACGCGCTCTCCTCTTCGGGCAGGCTCGGGAAGGGGGAGGAGTTCCGCCTTGCGTGCCTTGCCACGACGTCGGGGCCCATCTTTCTCGTGGGGACGGTGGGCGGCATGATGTATGAAAACGCGGCGGCGGGGTGGGTGATGCTTGTTTCCCATCTCGCCGCCGTATGGCTGGTGTGTTTTTGTATGCGCTTTGGGGGAAAACGGCCGTCCGCGCCCCCTGCTCTCGCCGTGCAAAACGACAACCTGTTACACGATAGTTTATACGGCGCGGTGATCTCCGTGTTGTGTGTGGGAGGGTTTATCGCCCTCTTTTCCTGCCTCGGGCAGATGCTGGGCGACCTGGGGCTGTTCTCCTTTCCCCTCTTCGGGAAGTACACCGAGGGGGTTTTGAAGGGACTTTTGGAGATGACGGGCGGGTGCGCGATCCTCTCGGCAGAAAAAACTCCCCTCTCGTGCGCGATCGCTTGCGCGCTCGTGACGTTTGGGGGGATGTGCGTTTTGTGCCAGCAGGCGGCGTTCCTTACCCGCGCGGGGGTGAAGATGCTCCCCTTTGTGCTCGTAAAATTTTTGCAGGCGGTTGTGGCGTTTTTCCTCTGCTGGGGCCTTTTCGCCTTGACAGGCTGTGTGTGAAGGCCGAGGGGTGCAAAAAAGGCTCCTCCTCAGGAGGAGCTGTCACGAAGTGACTGAGGTGGTGAATAAGGTAGTGCGTAATTAGAACAAAGGACACCACCCCCTTAGTCCCCCTCCTAAGGAGGGGGCAAAATAAGGCGCCCCCTCCCCTACCCCTCCCCCCCTGACGCGAGGGCGGGCGAGGACACCACCCCCTTAGTCCCCCTCCTAAGGAGGGGGCTTCTTTTACCCCCTCCGTGGGAGGGGGGTAGGGGGGTGGGGCGTTTCCAAAATCACTGCGCGGAGCAGGGTCTCCCTGCGGCAGCGCACCCAATTTGCCGCACTCTTACGGCTTAGTGTCCGACGAAACGAACGAGAGGATGGGTAGGTTAAGACGATAATGTACGTTTCCTCGCACAATTATTTTCGACGAGCCCACCCCCACCCGTCACCTGCGGTGCCACCCTCCCCCTCGCAAGCGAAGGGTAGGGCTCAACGGGCGAGGAGCAAAGAATTGTGCGAAACTAAACGCGTGAATTAGCTATACGCCCCCAACAACTTGAAACTTGCGCAGTATTTGCGCGCTTCGGAGAGGGCCGAAATGACGCGTTCACTGCCGATGTCCCCCGCGATCTCGATGAAAAAGCGGTATTGCCCGAACTCCTCCTTGACGGGACGGGACTGGATCCTCGTTAAATTCAAACTGTAACGCTGGAAAATCTTCAACAGATTGACGAGCGCGCCCGGCTTGTGCATACACACCGCCGAAAAGAACACCATCGTGCTCCGCTGAGGGACTTTGACCCCCCTCTCGAGAAGTAAAAAGCGGGTGTAGTTGCCCTTGTGGTCGGCAATGTTCTCCTCCGAGAGAACCACCCCCTCCCGCTTTACGTGTGCCCCCACGATACCCGCCGTGTGCGCGTTGAGCATCTTCAAACTCTCCGCCGTGGAGGTCGTCTCCACGAACCGCGCCGAGGGGAACCGCCGTTCGAGGTATTCCACACACTGCCCGAGCGCCTGCTGGTGGGAACAGACGACGTCGATCTCCTCCTCCTTCGTCCCCTCGAGCATGGCGAGGCGGTGGTCGATGAGGAGCAGATACTCCCGCACCCCGAATACGTCCTCCGCATTGATGAGGTCGAGGCACTCCGACACCCCGCCGTTGAGGCTGTTTTCGACGGGCACGACCGCTTGGTCCACCTCTCCCGAAGTGAGCTTTCTTACCGTCTCCGAAAAGTTGTGGCAGAGCACGATCTCATACCCCTCGCACATGCGCTGTGCGGCATATTCCGAATAACTGCCGTAAGGTCCGAGGCAGCTTACCTTTTTTGTCTCCATGGCCATATACCTTATTTATATCTTTATACCTTCTCCGCGATGTCGCAGATGAGCCGCTCGGTGTCCTCCCACCCGAGGCAGGGATCGGTGATGGACTGACCGTACACGACGTCGTGCTTCTGGCTCCCCTCCACGAGGAAACTCTCGATCATGAACCCCTTTACGATGTTTTTGAAATCTCTGTCGTAACGGCAATCCTGCATGACCTCTTCCACGATGCGGATCTGCTGTTTGAACTGCTTGCCCGAGTTGGAATGGTTTGCGTCGATGATGACGGCGGGGTTTTTAAGTCCCCCTTCGGTGTGGCGGTACCCTTCGAGCACCTGCATCACCGTTTCATAGTGGTAGTTGGGGATGTCGTTCCCATAGTTGTCCACTCTTCCGCGGAGCACCGCGTGGGCATAGGGGTTGCCGTTCGTCTCCACCTGCCATTCGTGATACTTGAACACCTGCGGGCTCTGCGCCGCATAGATGGAATTGAGGAGCACGGGAATGCTCCCGCTCATGGGGTTTTTGATGCCCACGGGCAGGTCGATACCGCTTGCAACGAGGCGGTGGAGCTGGTTCTCGCTCGAGCGCGCCCCCACCGCGTTGTAGGTAAGCACGTCCTCGAGGTAGGCGTAATTTTCGGGGTAGAGCATCTCATCCGCCGCAGACAGCCCCGAAAGTTCGATGGCATTAAGGTGCAACCGGCGGATGGTGCGGATGCCCTTTAAGATGTCCTCCTTGTTCTCGGGGTCGGGCTGGGAGAACATCCCCTTATACCCCACCCCCTTGGTGCGGGGCTTGTTGGTGTAGATGCGCGGCACGAGCACGAGTTTTTCTTCCACCTTTTGCTGTAACTTTCCGAGCCGCGCCACATAGTCCAGAACGGGTTTTTGCTCGTGCGCCGAGCAGGGCCCCACGATGACGAGGAGTTTGTCGCTTCTGCCCGCGATGACGTCCATTGCGAGCGCGTCCCGCTCCTCCTTGATCGCTTTGAGGGAGGCGGGCAGGGGCTGTTCTTCCTTGATCTGTTCGGGCGAAGGGATCGCCTGTCTCTTGATAAACATCTTCTTTTCCTGTGCTTTTTATAATACTTTTTCTTATACTTTCTTTTATACTTTTGCGGCGATTATACTTTTGCGGCGATGTCGCAGATGAGCCGCTCGGTGTCCTCCCACCCAAGGCAGGGGTCGGTGATGGACTGCCCGTACACGACGTCGTGTTGCTGGCACCCCTCCACGAGGAAACTTTCGATCATAAAGCCCTTGACGATCTTTTTGAAATCGGCGTCATAGAGGCGGTTTTGCATGACCTCCTCCACGATGCGGATCTGCTGTTTGAAACGCTTTCCCGAGTTGGAGTGGTTGCAGTCGATGATGACGGCGGGGTTTTTCAGCCCCCCTTCGGCGTGGAGATAGCTCTCATAGACTTGCATCACCGTTTCATAGTGGTAGTTGGGGATGTCGTTGCCATAGTTGTCCACTCTGCCCCGAAGGACGGCGTGGGCATAAGGGTTGCCGCCTGTCTTTACCTGCCACTCGTGATACTTGAACACCTGCGCGCTCTGCGCCGCAAAGATGGAGTTCATGAGCACGGGAATGCTCCCGCTCATGGGGTTTTTGATGCCGACGGGCTGTTCCACCCCGCTTGCGACGAGGCGGTGGAGCTGGTTCTCGCTCGAGCGCGCCCCCACCGCAACATAGGTAAGGAGGTCCTCCACATAGGCGTAATTCTCGGGGTAGAGCATCTCGTCCGCCGCGGACAGCCCCGATTGCTCGATGGACGAGAGGAGCAGATCGCGGATGGTGCGGATGCCGCGCAAAGTGTTCTCCTCGTGTTCGGGGTCGGGCTGGGAGAACATGCCCTTATACCCCACCCCCTTTGTGCGGGGCTTTGCCGTGTAGATACGGGGGACGAGCACGAGTTTGTCCTTTACTTTTTCGTTGAGTTTGCCGAGGCGGGAGACATAGTCCAAAACGGGCTTTGGCTCGTGCGCCGAACAGGGCCCCACGATGACGAGGAGTTTGTCGCTCCTGCCCGCGATGACGTCCTTTGCAAGTTGGTCCCGCTCCTCCTTGATCTTTTTGAGGGAGGCGGGCACGGGACGCTCGGCGATGATCTCCTCCGCGGAGGGAATGAGAATTTGCTTTTCAAACATGGTTATTTTCTCCTGATGAGGCGGTAAACCGCTTCGGGAACGTAATTTTCATAGGGCGTGCCGAAGAAAATGCAGTTACGCACCAAGGTGGAGCTGATGTGCAGATTCTTCTGCTCGGAGGGAATGTAGAGGGTGATCATCTCGGGGCTTAAATCTCGGCTTGCATAGAAATCGGCAGTCTCATAGTCGAAGTCGGTCGCGTTGCGCAGGCCCCGCACATAGAAGGGGGTGTTCTCCCTTTTTAAGAGGTCCGCCATCACCCCGTCCCAGAGGACGACTTTGACGCGCGGCTCCCCCTCATAGACGGCGGAGATCATTTGCGCGCGCTCCTTTTCGGAGAACATGCAGTTCTTTCGGCGGTTGGAGGCGACCGCCACCACCACCTCGTCGAAGAGGGCAAGGCACTTTGTCACCGTGTCCTCGTGTCCGACGGTAAAGGGATCGAAGGTCCCCGCAAACACGCATTTTTTCATGCTTTGTACCTCAAAAACCAAATTTTCGTCCTTCCATAGCGGCGGACGTCCGAACATTCGAACCCCTCGGGCGCGACCTCCTCCCGTTCGCTCTCGTGGATGAGCAATCCCCCCTCCTTGAGAAGGCGGCGCTTTTCGATGATGGCGCAGATGTCGGGAAGGTAGTCCTCCTTATAGGGCGGGTCGGAGAAGATGAGATCGAACTTTCCCTCCGCACTGTTGAGACAGGCGCGGAAATCGCGGTTGGTGATCTGCCCCCTCTCGCCGAGTTTTTCGAGATTTTTGCGGAGAATAGCGAGGCTCTCCGCGGAGATGTCGTTGAAGAGGACTTCTTTTGCTCCGCGGGAGAGACATTCGAGTCCGAGTGCGCCGCTCCCGCAAAAGAGGTCGAGCGCCCTTGCCCCGACGAGTTTTGGGGAGAGAATCTGAAAGAGGGACTCCTTTACGCGGTCGGACGTGGGCCTTACCGCCTCCCCTTTGAATTCGGCGAGCGCCCGCCCGCGATATTTGCCTGCTATAATACGCATAAACGATAATGATTTCCGCGGTCGGTTTCGCGTCCTTGCCCAACCTTTTCGAAGGGGAACTGTCGCGCCTCCGCGCGACTGAGGGGTTTTAGAGAACCCTTTCGGCATTCGCTCCGCTCATGCCACTTTCCCTAAAAGGGACAGCAAAAGAATACGAAACACCATTCCCAAATGTCATTTCGAGCCGCCGAGGAACGAGGCGTGTCGAGAAATCTCTACCGCATTCTCAAATCACGTCATGTTGAGCGGAGCGAAGCGGAGTCGAAACATGTCCTTATTATACTGCGGACGCCCTTCGACTTCGCTCAGGGTGACGTTATTGGAATAAGAGCGAGAGCCATTTCTAAATTGTCATGTCGACCGAAGTGGAGACATCTCTACCGCACTATAATAAGGCGAGATTTCTCCACGCGCCGCATAGCGGCTTGGTCGAAATGACAATATTTAGGACAGCAAGGGTGCATTTCCTCATTTCCCCATTGGCACTCCTTACTTTTTTCTCTTGCTTTGCAGGGTTTTTTTGCGCTGTTCTTCGGTTTGGACGTGCACGCGGTTTTTCGCCGCCTCGCGCGCCTCCTCCAAGCGGCGTTCCCACTCCGTTTCGGCAAGACGGGACTTCCGCTCCGCATGTGCGCCGATGATATAGAAAATGCCGCTTACGAGAATGGGCAGAACGATCATGATGAGCGACCAATACAGGCTCAGCCCCGCCATTCCGGGTACATAGTTGCGCACCCAAAGAACAGGCATGATCGCCCACGCCGCAAACATCACGAGCGCAAGCGCCGAATATCCGCCGAGGAGCCCGTTGAGAATGTTGCCGTCATTGATCTTTTCGAACAGCGCGCCCGCAAGGCACCCCAAAATGATGACGGGCACCCCCACAAGGAGCCCGATATAAAATCCCTTCCACGGGCTGTATTCCCGCTCGACGTGGTGGTCGCCGCCCGAGACGATCCCTTGCTCCTCGTTCCTGCGGTGCAGATCGCCCGCGACGAGCGCGCCGTAATGCAGTTTGCCGTATTGATAGCAGAGGTGCGCATTATAGCCCGCTCCGCCCACGATGCACGCCGCCCCCAGCAAAATTTGCGCCCACATGTTCGGGATCGCCTGGCAGGCAAGCAGGAGCAAACTCATAAACAGATACATGAGATAGGGCGTGACCATCCGCCGCCAGCACTCCCGCTGTGTGCGGTAAAAGAGCTGCCATGCAGTCGGATGGGCGTAATCGACCGCCTTCTTCGGTTTCTTCGGAGCCTCGTTCAGCATCCTTTCCCCCCATTGTAACTTTTTTCGTACACTCCATTATAAAACAAACGCGCGGGGATGTCAAGCATTCCCGCGGGGATATGGAGAAAATGGCGTTGTACGTAAGCTTCCAAATCACGTCATGTTGAGCTTGTCGCCCCGCGCGCAGTTCTGATTCTCTAAGCGCGGCACGAGGAGCCTGCGACGAAGTAGCCGTAACAGAAATAACGAAGTCCGACACGGCAATTCCCCGAGGGAATCTTGTTACGTTTAAGTACGATGAAAACCAAACCCGAACGTACCAAGATGCCTTCGCGGACTTTCTTTCGCGGACTGCGTACCCACAATTCGGCTCAGCATGACGCTTTTCACCGCTATTCGCCCCTAATTATGTCACGCATAGTACTATGTTAAGGGCAAAAAACGGGGAAATCGGTCAAAAATCAGCCTTGCTATGTCAGACATAGTATTTATCGGCAAAGCGGAGGATGTGCACAAGGACCTCGTAAGGCGTTGTTCCGTGTGCCGAGGCATAGGCGGGAAGATCCCTTAAAATGCGCATTCTTCTGCCGAGCGGCGCGTCCCCCTCCCGCACGCAGGCGTCCATACACAGCTTTCCCAAAAAGTTGCCGCCCGTGCGGAACAGCCCGTCGCCATAGCCGACGCGCAGAGTATAGAGCGAGGAATATTCCCGCTCCGCCACCGCATACCCCGCTCCCCCGCCGAAGGGCTTCCCCCTGTGCGAGACGGTCGCATACAGTTTCGCGGCGGGACGGACAGGCAGCCCCGAAAACCCCTCGGGCAGGTAGCCGTACAGCGCAATGCCGCTCCGCACAAGGTCGAAGTTGTACTTTTCGCCCGCGAGGAGCCCGCCCGTTGCCGAGAGGTGCATTACCGCCCCGGGGAATTGCTTTTTCACTTCCTCCGCCGCCCCCGAAAAGGCGAGATACTGCGCCTCCCTCGCCTCATCGTTTTGGGGAGCGTAAAAGTGGGAATATGCGCCCGTGACCTCTATCCCCCTCTTTTTTGCTTCGCGGCAAGCCCTTCCCACCGCCTCGGGACGGAAGCCGTAACGGTTCATCCCCGTGTTGACGGCGATGTGCGCCGACAGCCCTCCCCCTTCCCCCACGAGGCGCAGAGAGGCGGGCGAGGAGAGGGTGAAGATGAGCCCGTGCGCCCCGCCGAGCAAGACATCTTCCATACGCAGAGGGGGCGTGAACACGAGAATTTCCTTATCCACCCCCGCAACGCGGAGGGCGACCCCCTCCCGCACGGTGGAGACGGCAAACATTTGGGCTTCGGATGAGAGGGCGCAGGCGACCATTTCGGCGCCGTGGCCGTATGCGTCGTCCTTGACGACAGCAAGAAGCGGAACGCCCGCACGCTTTTTGACGAGTTGGGCGTTCCGCACGATGGTTTCAAGTGAAATTTTTGCGGCGAGTTGTTGCATCTCCCCATTTTATGCGGAAGGTGCGCGCCGCGGTGCCGCCGTGAAAAGGGGCGGTTTAATCTTTATAGATGAAGCGGTGGCAGTGTTCGCACTCGACGACCCCGCCGCCCGAGAGCCGACCCTGTTGGGCGAGGGGGAAATCTCTGCCGCAGATGCAGAATTCGCCGTTGAGGGGGACGACGACGGGGAAAATTTTGTCCCGCCGCTTTGCCTTGTACCGTTCGAGAATTTCGGGAGGGATCTTTTCGCCGAGTTTCTCCAGACGGGCGTTGATCTCCTTCACCTCCTCGGCGCGGGAGTTCTTCACCTCCTTGAACTTCTCGTTGTACTCCTTGTACTGCTTCTGCATGGAGATGGTCTGTTTTTTCATCTTTTTATACTCTTCGGAGGCGGCTTCGATGTCCGCGGCGAGTTTGGAAAGTTCTCCTTTCATGGCGCGGAGGCGATCCACGAGGGACTGCACGCTCTTTTTGTAAAAGGCGATGTCCCCGCCGTTTTCCACCAACTCGTCGAGGTCGGCGTATTCGGCGATCGTCTTGTTGATCTCCTCGAATTCCTCGGTAAGTTTTTCGAAGAGGGCTTTGAGGTCTTGGGCGCGCTTGTCCTGCGCCTCGAGTTTTTCGCCCGCCGTCTCCATAAATTTTTTCGCCTGGATGAACTTTTTGCGCTCTTCGCTGGCGGCGATCTCCTGTTCGATCTTTCTCAGTTCGCCGTCAACGCTCTGATAAGCCAATAATTCTTTGAGTACTGCCATGTTCTATTTCCTACCTTTGATGATTTTTTGATGTAATGTATTCCTGGTGACATTATAGCCTCGGCGCCCCTGTAGGGGAGCTGTCACGAGCTTGCGAGTGACTGAGGGGTTCTCAAAAACCCTTTCCCCCTCGCGTTGCTCGGGTACTTTCCCTAAAAGGGACAGCAAGAGGGAACCACCTCTACTCTTGCTTCCTGAGGAGGAGGGCCTCCTGCTTACCGCAGGCGGGCGTCCGAGAAGAAGAAGCAGGGAACGGAAAGGCGTTGCTTCATGCGGGAGCTGAACTGCCCGAAGCCGTAACTCTCCGCCGCATAGTGGGTAAGGAGCAGAACGTTGAGCCCCCGCTCCACCGCCTCCGCGACAAGGTGGTGCTTGCCGTCCGACGAGACGAGGGTGTCCGCCCCCTTTTCAAGGGCAAACTCTAACGCGCCGTAAGTGAATCCGCCGCCGCAGAAACTCGCCACCCTTTTTACCGGCTTTTCGCCGTACACGACGAGCCGCTCCGTTTCAAACGTCCTCTTCACCTCTTCGGCAAACTCCTTCAAAGGGCGGGTGGAAACCTCGTACACCCTGCCATAGCCGCCTGAGGAGAGTTCCTCCATGACGGCAAGGGGGCTCTCCCCTCCCAAACCGCGCATGAGGCACTCGTCGATCCCCCCCTCCGCGGCGTCCAAATTGAGGTGCGCCGAGAGGACGGAGATGTGCTCCTTCACACAGGCGAAGAGGGCGGGCGCGTGCGCTTCGTCGAGTTGCTTGATCCCCTCCCAAATGGCGGGGTGATGGGTAACAATCAAATTGCACCCCCGCTTTTTCGCCTCTTCCACGGCGGCGAGGGAGAGGTCGAGGGAGAAGAGCGCCCCGCTTATCTCCTGCCCGCAGTCGAGCATGACGCCGCTGTTGTCGTATGCGCCCCGCGCGATGTACTCTTTGGAGAGCGCAAAGGGCGCAAGTTCGTTTGCGATTTCGTATATTCTCTTAAGTTCCATAACTGTTTGATTATAAATGTAATGCCTCGATGCGTTCAAGGCGCGAAGCAAGTTCCTCCCTGCTCTTTTCGCTCAAATTTTCGCGGGAGAGATAGGAGCGGAGCTTTGTTTCCTCCTGCCGCCACTTCCCATAAAAGGCGGGCGAGGGGGAGCGCAAATTTTCTCTGCCGAAGAAGAGTTCCTCCCCGGTGTAGTCCTTTTTTCCTCCCGCATTCTCCCCTGCGATGAGGTCGTAATAGTAATTCCCGTCCGCAAAGGTGTAGTCCCGCATGAGGTTCGCCCCTTTCGCCATGAGATAGGCGCGGAGTTTTTCCTGGTTGTGCATGGGCTGGAGGACGAATTTTTCGGGAAGGTACCCCTCCTCCAAAATTTTCACGATCTCCTCGCCGCCCAGCCCCGCGATGAGCACGACGTCCGCCCGTTCGGGGAGCCCCTTCATACCGTCCGCAACGACAGCAAAGCACTTCCCCGCCGCAATGGAGCGGGAAAGCAGTTTTTCGGCCTTTCTCAAACTTCCCGCGCTGATGTCCGAGAGGTACGCCCGCTCGCACAGCCCGTGCGAGAGGACATAGCGGGTGCAATAGCCGTGGTCGCAACCGATGTCCGCAAACACCTTGCCGCGGGGGATGCGGCGGCAGATCTCCGCAAGCCGCTCCGTCATCAGTCGAGGAAGTCCCTCAGCTTTTTACTGCGCGAGGGGTGGCGGAGCTTTCTGAGCGCCTTTGCCTCGATCTGGCGGATGCGTTCACGGGTGACGTTGAACTCCCTGCCCACCTCCTCGAGGGTGCGGGGCTTGCCGTCGTCGATGCCATAGCGCAGACGCAACACCTTCTCCTCGCGGGGGGTAAGGGTGTCGAGCACCCCCAAGAGCTGTTCTTTGAGCATGATGAAGGCGACGCTGTCCCCGGGGGTCTGCGTCTTGTCGTCCTCGATGAAGTCGCCGAGGTGGGAGTCCTCCTCCTCGCCGATGGGCGTCTCCAGCGAGACGGGATCCTGCGCGATTTTTTGTATCTCGCGCACCCGCGCAACGTCGATCTCCATCGCCTCGGCGATCTCCTCGGGGGTGGGCTCTCTGCCATTCTCCTGCAAGAGCATACGGGAGACGCGGGTAAGGCGGTTGATCGTCTCCACCATGTGCACGGGGATGCGGATGGTGCGCGCCTGGTCGGCGATGGCGCGGGTGATGGACTGCCTGATCCACCACGTCGCATAGGTGGAGAACTTGAAGCCCTTCTGGTAGTCGAATTTCTCCACCGCCTTCATGAGCCCGAGGTTGCCTTCCTGGATAAGGTCCAAAAAGAGCATTCCTCTGCCCACATACCGCTTGGCAATGGACACGACGAGGCGGAGATTGGCCTCTGACAGCCGTTTTTTGGCGGCCTCGTCCCCCTCCTGCATCTTGCGGGCGAGTTCGATCTCCTCGTCCGTCGAAAGAAGGGGCACCCTGCCGATGTCCTTTAAGTACATCTTTACGGGGTCGTCGAGCCCGATGTCCGAGAGCGCCTGTTCGAAGAGTTCGCGGTCGCGCTCGTCCTCGTCGAAGATCTGCACCCCCTGTTCGGGGAGGGTGCGGTAGATCTGTTCGATCTGCAGAGGGCTCAAGTCGTAACGCTCCAGCAATTCGCACAGCGCGTTGGTGGAGATGCTTCCTTTCATCTTATAGGAGGAAACAATGCCGTCGATGAGTTCGTTGAGTTTTTGTTCGCCGACCGACTTGCTTTCCTCGGGAGTTTGTTCGATGTTATCCATTATTCCTCCTGCCTTTTTAACCGGGACAATTTTTTCGTCAGTTCTTTGATGCGGGTAAGATATTCCCCGCGCTCTTCCAAATTTGCGGCCTGCACGCTTGCGGCGCGGCAGACGGCGATCTGCTCCTCTATCTCCCTCTGCCGCAAGAGGCGCACGCAGTCGCCAAAGTACTTCTCCGCAACCGCCCCCTCCAAATCGCCGTTGTTCCTTTCGAGCACGGCGTTGAGTTCGGCGTTGTCCGAGCCGAAGAGGTCGAATACCCCGCTCGGGCGCACTTTGCCCTTCTCCCGCTCGTCCATGATATACTCGGAGAGCTGTTCGAGCGTCTCGTCGCGGAAACCGAATTCGTACAGATTGCACGATCGCGCATATTCTTTATTGAAGAGACAGGCGGCGAGGATAAACCGCTCTGCCTTGCGGACCCCGTCCGTCTCCTCCCGCGCACGCGGCGGGGGCGGCTCCTTCTTTGAGCCCGCGGAACTCTCGAGGTCGCGCAGAAGGGAGGCATAGCTTACGTTCGCCTCCTTGGAGACCCGCTTCAAAAGTTCCTCCCGCTCCGACGCGCTCTCCGCCTCCTTGACGACCGAAAGCGCCTCGCGGGTGTATTCCCGCCTTTGATAGGGGTCGGAAAGGTCGAACTTGCGCTTTACCGAAAGAAGACGGTAGTCGATGAGGGGCATGGCGGCAGATAAGCACTTTTTGTACTCCTCCGCCCCCCTCTTCACGATGACGTCGTCGGGGTCGAGACCGTCGGGAAGAGGCACCACGCGGATGTTCACCCCCTCGTCCTCGAGCAATTTGAGCCCGCGGAGGTTCGCCGACTGCCCCGCCGCGTCCCCGTCATAGCTGATGAGCACGGTATCGGAGTACCGCTTGCACAGCCGCACCTGCTCCTTGGTGAGCGACGTCCCCATGCTCGCCACAACGTTGTGAAAGCCCGCCTGGTAGAGGGAGATCACGTCCATATACCCCTCGAGCATGATGAGATAGGGAATGGCGGCGACCCGCTTTTCCCTCTTGACGAGGTTGATGTTGTATAAATTTTTGCGCTTGTCGAAGAGGGGTGTATCGCAGGTGTTCTTATATTTGGCGCGATCCGTTTTTTCGAGCATCCGCCCGCCGAACGCGATCACCTCGTCGAGATTGTTGATGATGGGAATGATGAGCCTGCCGCCCAAAGCGTCGAACAGCCGCCCCTCCTCCGTTCTGCCGCACGCGCCGCTTAAAACGCATTCCTCGGGAGTGTAGCCCTTCTCTCTCAGAAATTTGGGAAGGGAATTAAAGTCGAGCGACGCGCCCAGCCCGAACTTTTTCATCGTGGTGGGTTCCACCTTCCTCCTGCCGAGATATTCGAGGTGCTTTTCGGCCCTTCCCGACCAAAGATTGTTGAGATAGAAGCGGGCGGCGTCCTTCATGAGGGCAGAGAGCCTGTCCTTTTGCGCCTTCTTCTTTTGCGCCTCTTCGGAGGAGCGGTTGTCAAAGACGGGCACCTCCATCCCCGCGCGCCCCGCAAGGATCTCCACGGCCCCGCGGAAATCGACGTTCTCGTACTCCTTGACAAAGGAGACGACGTCCCCCGAAACGCCGCACCCGAAACAGTGATAGTATCTGTCTGCGGCATTCACCGCAAAGGAGGGCGTCTTTTCGTGGTGGAAGGGACAGCACGCCCAATAGGTGTTGCCCTTCTTGTCGAGTTTTATGTAGGAGCCGATGACCTCGACAAGATCGCATTTCTCTTTGAGCTTCGTCAGAAATTCGGCGTAAACGCCCTCGCTCATACGCTCCCCTCCCGCGGTACGAACAAACGCTTGAAGAGGTTGACCGCATAGCGGTCGCTCATGGAGGAGAGATAGTCGCACACGGCGCGGTCGGTCCCGTCCTCCTCCATCACCGAAAGATAGAGGGGCGGGAGTTCTTCGGGTCTCTCGGCAAAATATGTATAGAGCGCGCCGAGCATACGCTCCGCACTCTCCTGGATGAGTTTGTTCGCCTGCTCGTACACCGTGCGGAACATGAACGCGCGGAGCTCTCTGAGCGCCTCCCCCATCTTCTCGGACGTCTTGACATAGGGCTTGCCGTAAGATTCGCCGTAAATATCGAGAATGGCGGAGTTGATGCGCTCGGACGTCGCGTGCCCGAGGAGAGAAATGGGACCCTTGGGAAGCTGTTCGGCCTTCAAAAATCCCGCGCGGATGGCGTCCTCGATGTCGTGATTGATGTAGGCGATGAGATCGGCGAGGCGCACGACCTCCGCCTCGAGCGTCTCGGGCGTGCCCGCGGGAGTATGGTTGAGAATGCCGCTTTTCACCTCATAGGTAAGGTTGAGCCCCTTGCCGTCCTTTTCGAGCTTGTCCACAACACGCAGAGATTGCTCATAGTGGTGGAACCCGCAGGGCGCGATGCGGTCGAGCACCCGCTCCCCCACGTGCCCGAAGGGGGTGTGCCCCAGATCGTGGCCGAGCGCGATCGCCTCGCAGAGATCCTCGTTGAGGCATAGACACCGCGCAAGGGAGCGGGCGATCTGGCTGACGTCGAGGGTGTGCGTAAGGCGGGACATGTAGTGGTCGCCGTCGGGCGCGAAAAAGACCTGCGTCTTGTTCTTGAGCCGCAAAAAGGCCTTGGAATAGATGATGCGGTCGCGGTCGCGCTGGAAATCCGTCCGCATATGGCAGGGCTCCTCCTCCCGCACCCTTCCCCGCGTGTTTTCGGACAGCTGGGCATAGGGCGAGAGATAGGCGCGCTCTCTTTCATAAATTTTTTCCTTCATAACAGTAATTATTTCGACGGAAGCGTGCAAAACTCCTCTTTTTTGAAAAAAATTTTTGTAAAAAAAGAAAACTTACCCAATTTTATCAAAAATATAATACTATGTCTGTCATAGTATTAGTGCATTTACGTCACGCATAGTACCCTATTATGTCTGACATAGTATTATTATGTCACGCATAGTACTATGCTAACAACGAAAAAAGCCCCTTTCGGGGCATTTTTTGTATGGTTTTGCTTGCAATTATATATAATAGCCGCCGTTGAGGGCGATGTCCTGCCCGGTAAGGTACTTTTGCACCGAGACGCGGTAGATAAGCTCCGCCACCTCCCCTGCCCTGCCGAATCTGCCGAGCGGGATCTCCTCTTTGAGCGCCTTCTTCTCCTCTTTGTTGAGGCGGGCGTTCATTTGGGTGTCGATGACCCCCGGGGAGACGCAATTCACGGTGATGTGCGAAGGGGCAAGTTCCTTTGCAAGCGCTTTGGAAAAGGCGATGACCGCACCCTTTGAGGCGGAGTAGACGCTTTCGCAGCTTCCCCCCGTCTCCCCCCACACGGAGGCGACGTTGACGATGGCGCCCCCTCCCCTTTCGAGGAGTTTCTTCACGCCGTATTTACAGCAGAGGAACACGCCGCCCGCGTTGACTTTCATCACGCGCTCCCACTCTTCCCACGAGGTGTCCTGCACCTGCGAAAAGAGGGAGACGCCCGCGTTGTTCACAAGAACGTCTAAAGCGGGGAGGCGGGAAAACACCTTTTCCACTTCCTCCTCCTTGGAAACGTCGGCGCGGACAAAGGAAGCCGCGGGAAATTTCTCCCGCGCTTTTTCCGCGTCCTCTTCGCCGCGCGAATAGAGGGCGGTGACAAGGTATCCCGCCTTCAAAAAGCGTTCCACTGAGGCGAGCCCGATCCCGCGGGTGCCGCCTGTGATGAGGGCCTGTTTCACGCCTTTTCTCCCGCGGCAAGCGCCAAAATTTCGGCCGCCGTCTGTTCTACCGACTTTCCGTCCGTGTCGATGATATAGTCCGCCACATGTTCATAGACGGGGAGGCGTTCGAAGAGCAAGCCCTTCAACCGCTCCTCGGCGTTATCCGCACCGCGGAGAAGGGGACGCGTCTCGTCGGCATACACCCGCTCGAGGATCGTCTCCAGCGAAGCGCGCAAAAAGAAGAGTTTCCCGTTCTTTTTGAGCAGTTCGCAGTTGTCATAGTTGAGCACCAGCCCGCCCCCCGTGGAGATGACGAGCCCATCCTGCTCCGCAAATTCCTTGGTGACCTCCGTCTCGAGGGAGCGGAAGTGCGCCTCGCCGTAATACTCGAAGATGTCCGAGATCCTGCCATAGCGCGTGGTGATGATGCCGTCGGTATCCACCCAGCGCCGTCCCGTCAGTTCGGCGAGTTTGATGCCGATGGTGGACTTTCCCACCCCCATCATGCCGCAAAGAACGATATTCATAGCCAAAAACTCTCCAATGCCAATTTATAGCTGTTCTTGCCGAAGCCGAGCACTTCGCCCTTGCAAACTTCGGTAAGGACGGACTTTTTGCGGAACTCCTCCCGCGCTTGGACGTTGCTCATATGCACCTCCACAACGGGGGTGAAGATGCCCGCGATCGCGTCCCTAATCGCATAGGAATAGTGGGTATATGCCCCCGCGTTGAGCACGATCCCGTCGTACTTTCCGTCCGCCTGACCGAGCTTTTCGCAGAGTTTTCCCTCTTCGTCCGATTGGAAGAAGTCCACCTCGTGCCCATGTGCCTTGACGAACTCCTTCAGTTCGCCGTTGATCTTCTCAAGAGTTTCCCCGCCGTACACCCCCTTTTCGCGGATGCCCGTTCTTGCGAGGTTGACGCCGTTGACCACCAAAAATTTCATTTTATTTCCTCCCTGTATTCTTCCCAAAGTTTTGCGGCTTCCTCTGCATTTGCGGTGGCGGAAAGATAGATGCAGTCCGCCATGTACGCCTGATAGAAGAGCATGGACGCTCCGTTTATCGCAGGCTTTCCAAACCTTTCCGCAACGCGCAGAAATTGGGAACGGGCGGGCACATAGATGAGGTCCGCCGCTTTGCCGCACAACGCTAAAAGCCGCTCTGCGGTGTCCGTCTCCCCGCTCTCGTAACGCAGGGTGGGAAGCTGCCCCTCCGTGATGTGCATCCCGACCCCCGTGCAGTTCAAAAGGAGATCGAATTTCCGCTCGGGGACCCGTTCAAGGGGCGTGAAGCCGCCGAACTCCCCATAGACCGCTTGAAGGCGCTTTTCGTCCCGTTCGAACACGTACACCTCCGCGCCCTCTTCGGCGAGTTTTTTGATGCAGCTCCTGCCCGCACCGCCCGCGCCGAGCACGAGAACGGACTTTTTTTTCACCTCCACGCCCTCGTTTTTGAGCATCAAGAGGAAGCCGTAACCGTCGGTATTGAAGCCGAAGCGGGGGCCCGAGAGCACGGTGTTCACCGCGCCGAAGGAAGCGGCGTCTCCCTTGAGTTCCTTTAAGTAGGGCAAGATCTCCTGCTTGAAGGGAATGGTGACGTTGAAGCCGAAATAGCGGGAGAAGAGTTCCTCCGCGCGCAAGGAAAATTCCTCGGGACAAATGCTGACTTTTTCATACGAGCATTCGGCCGAAAAGCGGCGGCGAAGGATAAATTCGTGAATGGCGGGACTGTCCGATTTCGAGACGTCCTTACCGATGACTGCGAGTTTTAACATAGTTCCTCCGCGATCTTCATGATCTCCGCTTGGTACTGCGCAAAGGGAAGTTGCAATATTTCGAACGCTCCCGCGGCGACGGGCACGGCAAGCGTGACTTCCCCCGAGGCGGTATTCTTTTTGTCGAGCAGGGCGCTCTCAAGTTCGAGCGGGGGCATCTTTCCCCCCTCGAGGGCGCGGAAACAGAGGGCGGCGAGTTTTTCCCCGAACTCTCTGTCTGTGCGCAGATGGCGGGCGGCGAGTTTGCTCTCGAAAAGAAGCCCCCACAGCACGCACTCCCCGTGCGAGAGATTAGAACAAAGTTCGATGGCGTGCCCCGTGGTGTGTCCCAAGTTGAGGCACCTCCTCAGCCCCTTTTCCCTCGGGTCCTTGCGGACGACGGAGGCCTTGAACGCAACGTTCTCGGGCACGATCCCCCCAAGAAAAGAAAGGTCGAGCAGGTCGGTCGCCGAGACGAGTTTTTCAAAGAGAGGGGCAGAGAGCGCGCCGTGCTTGACGATCTCCCCGAGCCCGCAACGAAGTTCGCGGCGGGGAAGGGTCTTGAAAAAGGAGGGGTCCGCGATCACCCGCGCGGGCTGGTGAAAGGCGCCGATGAGGTTTTTCACCCCTCCGAAGTCGACCGCCGTCTTGCCGCCGACCGAACTATCCACCTGCGCCAGCAAAGTGGTGGGGACCTGTATGCAGGAAATTCCCCGCATGTAGAGGCCGGAAGCAAGTCCGCCGACATCCCCCACGACCCCGCCGCCGAGGGCGACAAGGCAGGAATTCCGCCTTAGATCGGCCTCCCGCATGGCGTTGAGGAGATGAAAGAGGGTCTCCTCGTTTTTATGTTCCTCCCCCGCGGGCATGACGAACACAGGCACGCCGCCGAGGTATTTTTCGATTTGTTTTTTGTAGAGCGCGAACACGTTGGAGTCGGTAAAAATTATCCCCCCGCCGCCGAGAAGTTTCTCTCTGAGAGGGGCAAGTTCGCTTGCAAAGGCATTCTTTCTGCAGACGATGACGCTCTCCCGCGCCTCGCGCTCGGTGATGCGGAAGGTTTTCATAGTCTTTCGTACCGCTCCTTGACCTGCGCCATGTTGTCCCCGCCGAGCCGCTCGGACACGATCTCGGCAAGGGCGAAGCAGAGGGCGCTCTCCAAGACGACCTCGCACGCCGTGACGGCGCAGGTATCGCTCCGCTCGGGCGCGGCGACCGCGGGCCGACCCGTTGCAAAATCGACCGTTTTGAGCCCCTTCATGAGGGTGGGAATGGGCTTCATTGCGGCGCGGAAGACGAGTTCCTCGCCGTTGCTCATGCCCCCTTCTATCCCGCCCGCGCGGTTGGTGTTGCGGAAAAATTTCCCGTCCGAGGCAAAAATCTCGTCGTGGACGGCGCTCCCCTTTTCATGCGCAAGCGAAAAGCCGCCGCCGACCTCCACCCCCTTCACCGCCTGCACGCTCATGAGAGCCGCGGCGATGCGGGCGTCCAACTTCTCTTGATAGGTCATGGGGCTGCCGAAACCGCTCTTGAGCCCCTTGACGCGGAGTTCTATGACCCCGCCGAGGGTATCGCCCGCCCCCTTCGCCTCTTCGATGAGGGAGACTGAGGCCTTTTCCGCCGCTTCCTCCATCATGCCGAGGAGGGGACGGCGCCCCGTTTGAATTTCTTCGAAAGTATATTCTCTTCCGCCAAAGACTTGCCCGAGGGAGCGGACATAGCCCGTGACGGCAACATTCAATTCTTTGAGGTAAGCGCGGCAGATCTCCCCCGCCGCCACTCTTGCCGCCGTTTCGCGGGCGGAGGCACGCTCCAATACGTTGCGGGCGTCCTCCGTTCCGAATTTGAGCATCCCCGCAAGGTCGGCGTGCCCCGGGCGGACTTTGGTAAGCCGCCGTGAAGAGACGTCGCACCCCTCGGGCGCCATGAACTCTTTCCAATTCTCATAGTCGCGGTTCCACACGGCGAGCGCGATGGGACTGCCAAGGGTCGTAAGGTCTCTTACCCCCGACAAAAGTTCCACATGGTCCTGTTCGATCTTCTGCCGTCCGCCGCGGCCGTAACCGCTCTGACGGCGGGCAAGTTCGGCGTCGATTTGGGCGATGTCGAGCTTCAAGCCCGCGGGGACCCCCTCCAAAATGGCGAAGAGCCCCTTTCCGTGCGATTCTCCGGCTGTCTTCAGTTTCATAATTCCTCCCTTGAAGAGACGGTATAGCTTGCGTCTTTGACGGAGACGATGACGTCCCCGAGTTCATCCGTGCGATAAATTTTGCCCTCGGGAGACGCCGCACGAAAGTTTTCGAGCGCGCCTCCCTTGGGAAAGTGATAGCCGTTGTCCCTGCCGCAGGAGACGATAAAAGTCTGCGGGCGGAGAAGGTCCAAAAATTCCCGCGAAGAGGAGTTCTCGGAGCCGTGGTGCGGCGCTTTGAGAATATCGATGCCGTCAAGGTCCACCGTGCAATCGCCGCTGTCAAAGATGCCCGTCATGAGGGCGTATTCCCGCAGAAGCAACTTCTCCCGCGAGGAGGAGATGTCCCCGCACAGGAGAATTTTCACCCCGCCGAACGCAAGATAGAGAACGGTAGAGGTGTCGTTCGCGTCGTCCTCCTCTTTGCTCCTCGGGGAGAGGCAGACGAGATACCCGCCCTCCTTTTCCATCCTGTCGTATCGGGTAAGAACGTCCGTTGTGCATCCCGCCTCTTCCACCGCGGAGAGGAGTTCGAGATAGGCGGCGTTCTCCTCGGGCAGGAGGGGAAGGTAGCAAGTTTGCACCTCGAACTCCTTCAAAAGGAAGGGAAAGGCGCCGAAATGGTCGACATCCGCATGGGTGACGAGAAGGGAAAGCCGCGCGGGAGAAAGCGCCTTTAAGTAGCGCGCGATCTTGTTGGTGCAGGAAAAGGAGCCGTCGCCACCGTCCACCGCAAGCACTTCGCCGTCGGGAAATTCGATGAGGGTGCAGTCCCCCTGTCCCACGTCGAGAAAGTGGAGCCGAAGTTCCCCCTCCTCCCGCTTGGGAAGCGCATATGCGGGCAAGAGCATGGCAAAGGGCTCTATCGCAAACAAAACGGCAAGTGCGCACACGAGCAAGACCGCAACTCCCGCCAAAATAAGCCGCTTTAAGAGCCTTTTCTTCGCGGGCATTTGCGGATCACTTCCTTGATCTTTTGCATGTTCTCCCTGGCAGTCTCATAGCCGATCTCGAACATCTTCGCCATTCCTTCGCGGCTCACGTCCGTTGCGCGGAAATCGAGCAGGTTTGGCCGCAACATAAAGTCGGCGTTTTCATAGCCGCGGGAGCGGCTGTCCTCGGTGTAGCGCACGGGCGTGATTTTGGCGACCGCCAGCCCGAAGATGCGGGAAATGCGGCTCTTTTCGTCCTCCTGCCGCGCAAATGCCGAGAGGTCGACGCCGATGACGACGTCCGCGCCGAGCGCTCTGCACGCCTCCGAGGGAATGGCGTTGGAAAAGGCGCCGTCATAGTAGCGTTTCTTCCCGATCTCCACGCCGCGGAAAAAGGGAGGGATCGCCGAGGACGCCGTCAGAACGCGCGCGATGTTCCCCGAGGAGAGCATCTCTCCCCCGTTCGTCTCGCCGTCCGTCACCCACGCCGCAAAGGGCATGGGGAGCCCTTCGATGTCCCCTTCGAGGTAGCGGGAGAGAAACTCCTCCGCAAAGCCGAGGTCGGCAAAGGGTCGCAGGTTTTTGCCGAATTCCTTGGCATTCAAATTTTCGATGATCTGGATCATGTCGTCCGCCGTATATCCCTTTGCATACAGCGCGCCGACGATGGAGCCGATGGAGGAACCCGCAACGACTTGAAAGCGCACGCCCGCCTCCTCGAACGCCTTGAGTGCGCCGAGGTGCGCCATGCCCTTCGCCCCGCCGCTGCCGAGGGCGATGCCGACGACCCTTTTGCGGGAAAATAAATTTTTGATGCGGGCGAACAATCCCATCCTGTGCTCCTTGTCCATTATTTTACACGATTTTTAATAAAAAGTAAACCCCTTTACGGGGTCATTCTCTTTTGCCGAAAAATTTTTCAGATGGTAAGTTCCATGCCGTCATAGGCGGCGATGAAGCCGAATTCCTCCTCCGCGCGGCGCAAGAGTTCATCCGACGGATGGGAATTGTGCGAAAAGTGGGAGATGACCTTTTTGGTGTGCCCGTCGACAAGGCCGAGTTTTTTCAGCCGCATGAGCACCTCCTCATCCTCATACACCCCCATGTGCCGCGCGTTCTCGTCTGCGCGGTTATAGACATAGGTGCAGTCGAGCGTGACGAGGTCGACAGGTTTCCCTCCGATCTTTGCGAGGTACTCATAGTCCTCCTCGGGCAGAAGTCCCGTATCGTGCAGGTGCAAAATACGCTTTTTGCCCTTTTCGATGAGGAAGAGAAGAGGTTCGCGCGAGGAATGCTTTGCCTTGAGGGGATATACCCTCCAATCGCCGAAGCGCGCCTCCTCGAAGGCGTTGATGACAAAGAGGCGGATGCTCTCCTTGACGTCGGGCTTGATCTCCCGCCGCGTGCTCTCGCAGAAGATCTCGCACACCTCCTCGCTCCCGAAGATGTCGAGGACGGGCTCTTTCATATCCGAGGCGAACTTATAGCCGCGGAGCATGAGGTCGTTCGCAAAAAAGTGGTCCTGATGGGCGTGCGTGACGAGAAGATAGCGGATGGCCGAAAAGTCCGCACCGCTTCTGTACATGTGGTAGAATGCGTCGGGCGGGAAGTCGATGGAGAGTTCCCCGTCGAGGAGGATCTGCGTGCGCGAACGGAAGAGGCCCTCCTTTCTCGCCTTTTGGCAGAATGGGCAGTTGCAGAACATGGCGGGCACGCCCTCGGCGGCCCCCGTTCCCAAAAAAGTTACTTTCATATTTTTTCCCGTTATGTATTTTCAGAGTTCGAAGAGAATGGTGACGGGGCCGTCGTTTATCTGTTCGATGCGCATGTCCGCACCGAAGATCCCTGTCTTTACAGGCACGTTCCGGGCGCGCAGACAGGTTGCGGCGTACTCATAGAGGGGTTCGGCCCGCTCGGGACGTTCCGCCTCGGTAAAGCTCGGGCGGTTCCCCTTGCGCGCGTCGCCGTACAGCGTGAATTGGGAGACGAACAGAATTTCGCCCCCGACCTCCTTCACCGACCTGTTCATCTTGCCCGCGTCATCTTCAAAGACGCGCAGGGCGGCGATCTTTTCGGCACACTTTTCGGCCTGTTTTTCCCCGTCGCCCGCCTTCACGCCGAAATAAACGACAAGCCCGCGTCCGATCTCGGAGACGAGCTCGCCGTTTACCGTAAGACGTGCGCCGAGCACCCGTTGCGCAACGAATCTCATGCCGCGTCCTTTCTGTGGGTCGCCGTTATACTCTCGACATATATTCCCCTGTTCTCGTGTCGATGCGGATGGTGTCTCCCTCCTCGACGAACATGGGGACCTGGAAGGTCGCGCCCGTCTCGACCTTTGCGGCCTTGGTGACGTTGGTCGCCGTGTTGCCCTTGACGCCGGGCTCCGCCTCGATGACTTTGAGTTCCACAAAGTTTTCGGGCTCCACCGAGAAGGCGTTGCCATAGAGGAAACGCACGGTGACGGTGTCGTTTTCACGGATGTATTGCAGGGCGTCCTCCACCTGCGAATGGTTGAGGGGGGTGAGGTTGAACTCGTCGTCCATGAAGTAGTAGAACTCCCCGTCGTTGTAGGAGTAGGTCATCTTCTTGGTCTCGACCTGCGCCGTCTCGAGCTTGGTGGTGGGGTTGAAGGTCTCGTCCGAGAGGACTTGTCCCGTGACCACGTTTTTAAGCGTTGTGCGGACGAACGCCGCGCCCTTGCCGGGTTTTACGTGCTGGAATTCGGTGACCGTGTACACGCCGCTCTTGTATTCGAACGTGGTGCCCTTTCTGATGTCGCCTGCCAAAATTTGTGCCATATATCTGTTCTCCTTAATTGATTTCGCTTCTCATTGCCGCGCCGCGGCAAGGTTTTATAAAATGATGAGTTTCCGCTCCGTCTTGTGCATAAAGGAATGCACTTTGCCGCCCTTCATACAGCAGCTGTCCTCGATGCGCACCCCGAACTTGCCCGCAAGATACACCCCCGGCTCGTCCGAAAAGACCATGCCGTCCTGCAAAACCTCCTCTCCGCGGGGGGAGAGAGTGGGGTATTCGTGGATCTGGAGCCCGATTCCATGCCCCAAAGAGTGGGTGAAATACTCGGCAAGACCCGCTTGACGCAGGGAGCCGCGGGCGACTTCGTCCGCCTCCTTGCCCGTCATGCCCGCCTTCACGTTCGTTTTCACGAGTTCGTGCGCTTTGAGCACCTCTTCGTACACTTTTTTGAACTCCTCATGCGCTCCGTCGTCGCCGAAGAGGAAGGTGCGGGTGCAGTCCGAGCAGTACCCCTCCACCTTGCAACCGTAATCGATGAGGACGACGTCGCCGAATTTGAGTTTCGTCTCCCCCGTCTCGTGATGGGGAACGCTCGAATTCGCGCCGAACGCCACGATGGTTTCAAAGGAGGTCCCGCTTGCGCCGAGCTGCCGCATTTTGTATTCGAGAAGGGCGGCGACCTCGCTCTCCGTCATTCCCTCTTTGATCTCGGGAAGGAGGTTTAAGAGGGCGTCCTCCGCGACATCGCAAGCCTTTTGGATGAGGGAGAGTTCCCGCTCCGTCTTGACTTCCATCGCCTTTTTGAGGGCGGGCATACAGTCGGTAAGCGTGAACCCCGCTTTGCGCAGGTCCTCCGCCGAGGAGAGGGTGACGAAAGGATAGGGAACGCCGAGCGTCTTGCAGTCTTTGACGAGCTCGAGCGCCTCTTTCCGCGCGCCCGCGACGACGGTGATATCCGACCCTCTGAGTTCCTTTTCGGCCGCCTCGAAGTAGCGGGGATCGGCAAAGAAGAAGCAACCCTCCCCGTTCAAAACGACGTAACCGTCCGTGGAATAGAAGCCCGTAAGGTATCTGCGGAGGTGATCCGCCTCCACAAAGAGGGCGTCCGCCCCCGCTTCACGGTATATTTTGCGCTTTTCTTCTTCTGACATACCCATATTATACCAAATACGGCCATGCAAGTCAACAACTTTTTAAGAGAAAGTATGCGCCCTGATTGTCTGCGCGTACATCTGTTTCATCGCGCTTGCGTCCTCCGCTTGGGTGCCCGCGGACTCGGAGACGATATAGGGCTCCAATCTGAGTTCGAAAAGCGCCTCGGCAAGGGGCATGAATTCGGGGCCGAACACCTCGTCCTCAAAGGTAAGGTGCCTGATCTCCCCCTTCGCGCCGTATTGGATCTTGGAAAAATGCACGTGGAAGTGCTTCATGCGCTCATAGCCGAGTTTCTCGATGAGATATCCGAGGCGGGCAAGATAGTCCCCTTTCGTCTTTAAGCTCCCCTGCTCGCGGGCGTTGACGTGCCCGAAATCGACGCAGGGCGTAAAGACGGGATCGACGAGGCAGAACCGCGCGACCTCCTCCACGGTGCCGATCTGCGCCGTCTTGCCCATCGTCTCGGGGCAGAACATGAGGTGTTCCAAATTGTTGAGATAGATGTAATCGCGCAGAACTTTGAGGCGGTCCTCGGTGCGGGAGACGGCGATCTCGCGCTCCTCCTTCCCCTGCGCGGCGGGGTGAAAGACGACCCGCTTCCCTCCCATGAGGTTGACCATTTTGCCGCTGTCGAGCACATATCCATAGGACTTTGCCGCCATCTCGTCGTCGGGGTTTGCGAAGTTGACAAAGTAGGGCGCGTGCACCGAAATTTCCACGCCGTTCTCTTGGAACGCCTCGCCGATGGAGATCGCCTTGTCCTCCGTCATGCGGACGCCCCGCCCGAAGGAGTATTCGAAGCAGTCGAGCCCCCTCTCCTTCACAAATTTTGCCGACTCCTCCGTGTGGGAGTAGCCCGCCGCATAAAAACTCTCCGAGTTGCCGCTCGGCCCGAATTTTATCATACGTATCCCTCTTTTCGTAAAATTCGTATGTCCGCGAGAAGTTGTTTTTTGAGCTCCTCCACGGAGGAAAATTGATAGATGGGGCGCAAAAACTTCGTGGGAAAGACGCGCACGTATTCCCCATAGAGATCGCCCGAGAAGCCGTCTAAATACGCCTCGATCTTGCGCTCCTCCACCCCGAACGTGGGGCGCGCGCCGATGTTGACGATGGTGGGAAAGTTGCCCTTCGGCGTTGCGCAGAGCCCGCAATACACCCCGTCGGGCGGGAGAAGTTTGCGCTCGGGAACGCTCAGATTGAGGGTGGGAAAGCCGTAAGTTCTGCCCACCTGCCGCCCGTGCTCCACCGTTCCGCCGATAAAATAGGCGCTACGGTAAAACTCCTCCGCTGAGGCAGAGAGGCAGGCGTTGAGGCGGGAAAGGTCCCCTCTCTCCAAAAACGCCTTACAGGCCGTGGAGGAATACTTCCGCATTCCGCCCTCCTCGGGAAAGCCGACCGTTTTTACGACTTCCACGGGACAAGGCGCGAGTGTTTTGAGAAGTTCCGCCGTCCCCAAGGCCCCCTTCCCGAAGCGGAAATCTTCGCCGCAGACGGCAAGTTTTACATCAAGCCGCCCGAAGAGCGCCTTCAAAAATTCCTCTGCGGGAGTGTTTTTGAGTTCCTCCGTAAAGGGAAATTCGAGCACAAAACGCACACCGTTTTGCGAAAAGAGGTAATTCCGCTCCTCCCGCGTGAACAGTTCCCTGCCCTTTCCGCTCAGCACCGACGTGATGCCGACGGGGAGCCCGCTCTTTACCGCAACGCTCAAAAGGGCGCGGTGCCCGAGGTGCAAACCGTCGAACCCGCCCAAGACGAGCGCGCACCCTTCGCAAAAGCCTTCCCCTTCCTTCAAGACGGTCAGCATAGCTTTTTCTCCGTCTTCAAAAGCCCCTTTTCCGCCCTTGCAAGCCCGTAAAACAGGCCGCCGCGGTAGAGTTTATACAGCCCGTCCGCGCCCTCATACGGCACCGGGAGCCCGTGATAGAGCCGCTCGTCGTCGCAGGCGAGCACGGGGAAGGGCAAAACGTCCTCTGTGGGAATGAGGAAATCTTGCGCGTTTTCGGGGGTAAGAGCGTCGAGCGGGACCGCCGTCTCCTCGGTGAAAATGCCGCTCTTCGTGCGCCTGAGGGACGCCATGAGCCCCTTGGTGCCGAGCGCTTCGGCAACATCGCGCGCAAGCGAACGGATATAGGTGCCGCCGCCGCAGACGATCTCGAACGAGAACTCGTCCGCGCCCGTCTGTCCGAGCAGGCGAAAGGCCGAAATGCGCACCCGTTTTGCATTTAAGGGCACTTCCTTCCCCTGCCGCGCGTATTCATAACTCCGTTTGCCCCCCACCGAAATGGCACTGTAAGCGGGCGGGACCTGTTCGATCTCCCCCAAAAAACGGGGCAGAATTTGCTCGATCTCGCTCTCTTTTGGCACCCTTCCGCCGAAGATGAGTTCGCTCTCGCGGTCGAAACTTTTTGAGGTGACGCCGAAGCGGAAGCGGGCGAGGTAAGTCTTTTCCTTTTGCAAAAAATACTCGAAGAGGCGGGTGGCGTTTCCGACGCCGATGGGAAGCACGCCGGAGGCGAGGGGGTCGAGGGTGCCCATGTGTCCGCAGGGGACGCCGAACAGCCGTTTGAGCCTGTTTACGGCATAGGTGGAGGAAACTCCCTCCCGCTTATCGATGTTGACAAATCCCGTCATCTATTCCCCCATATGTTGCAACACGGCATAGCGCAATTTATCGACGACCTCTTCATATTCGCCGAAGAACATGCAACCCGAGGCGAACACATGTCCGCCGCCGCCGAATACGCCCGCGACCTCGTTGACGTTCACCTTCCCCTTGGAGCGGAAGGAGGCCTTATACTGCCCCTTTTTGTACTCCATGAGGCAGACGCTGACCTCCACGCCCTCCACGGTAAGCCCGAAGTCCACGATGCCCTCGGTGGCGTCCTGCCCGAGCCCATAGCGGGAGAGCATTTCCTGCGTGACGAGGGCGAGAACGAGGCGGTCGTCCAAGAGGTAGCGCAACTTGGAGATCGTCTCTGCGTACATCTCCGCGCGCGCCTTGCTCTGTTTTTTGAAGGTGTAGTAGGTGATGGCGTTCACGTCCGCGCCGCCGTCCGCAAGCCTCGCCGCCGCACGGAAGGTGTCGCCGCCGACGCCGCTGTGCGAAAAGCCGCCCGAATCGGTGACGACGCCCGTCATGAGCAGGCGGCAGATCTGTTCGTCGAAGGGCACGCCGAGCGTCTCGATGAGGTCGGCGATGTTCTCGCAGTTGCTTGCGCGCTCCCGCACGTAATTGTATTTGCAGAAGCGGGTATTGGAGATGTGGTGGTCGATGTTCACCGTCACCTTCCCCTTGCGCACCCCCTTGCGGAAGGTGCTCGTAAGTTCCCCGAGGCGGCTGTCGTCGCTTGCGTCCACGCAGATGTACCCCTCCGCGTCGAGGGTGGGAAAGGGCTTGATGTTGAGCCCCAAAAAGGAGAACTTTTCGGGGATCTCGCTGTCGTTCACCACCTGGTTTTTGATATTGTAAAAAGAAAGAGCGCGGGAAAGCGCCATAGCCGACCCGAGCGCGTCGCCGTCGGGCCGTGTATGGGAAAAGATCACCGCGCTTTTCAGGCTCTTCAAGATACCTGCGATTTCTTCGATCGTGTTCATTCTCCGTCCTTATCGGGCTTGATGTCGAGCCCGGACAGGAGGGCGTCCATCCTCGAGCCGTATTCCATGCTCCCGTCCTCCAAAAAGGTAAGGCTCGGCACCGTGCGCATCCGCATCATCTGCGAAAGTTCGTGCCGCACAAAGCCCGCGTTCTCCTTCAAGATACGGAAACTCTCTCTCTTTTCGCTCTCCTCCGCCGCCAAGATGCTGACATAGATCTTCGCAGTCTTGAGGTCGGGCGCAACGTCCGCCTCCGTCACCGAGATGATGCCGCTAAGACTTGGTTCCCTGTTCTTTAAGGGCCCTGCGACGATCTCCGAGACGGCGCGGCGCACTTCGCTGTCCAGCCGCTGTGTGCGCGTCGGTTTCATTGTTTGATCTCCTCGATCAGATAGCATTCGATGAAGTCGCCGATCTTGATCTCGTTGAAGCCGTCGATGGCGCAGCCGCATTCGAGCCCGCCCGAGACTTCCTTTGCGTCGTCCTTAAACCGTTTGAGCTGCTTCACGTTCCCCTCGACGATCATCACGTCGTCGCGGTAAATTCTCAGCTTCCCGCCGCGCACGAGTTTGCCCTCGGTGACATAGCACCCAGCGACCGTGCCGACGCCCGTGATGTTGAACGTCTGCAATACCTGCGCCTTGCCCATGTAAATTTCGTGGTACTTGGGGGCGAGCATTCCCTTGAGCGCCGCCTCCATGTCGTCGATGAGTTCATAGATGATGCGGTAGGTCCGCACATCCACCTTACTGCGTTCGGCAAGCTGTTTCGCCTTGGTATCGGGGCGCACGTTGAAGGCGATGATGATGGCGTTCGCGGAGTCCGCAAGCATGACGTCGCTCTCGTTGACCGCGCCCGCGCCCGCATGGATGACCTTGACCTTCACCTCTTCGTTGGAGAGTTTTTCAAGCGAGGCCCTCACCGCCTCCACCGAGCCCTGCACGTCGCCCTTGACGATGACGTTGAGTTCCTTCATGCCGTCCGAGACCTGCGCGAACACGTCGTCCAAAGTGACCTTTGTCGTCTCCTTTATCATGGACTCGCGCTGTTTGTTCCTGCGCTCCTCCTGCACCTGCTTCATGAGGGACTGGTCCACCGCAAAGATGGTGTCGCCCGCATTTGGCACGTCTTCAAGCCCGAGCACGGAGACTGCCGTGGAGGGCCCCGCCTCCTTGACCGTTCTGCCCTTGTCGTCGATCATGGCGCGCACTCTGCCCATCGTGGTGCCCGAAATGAGGTTGTCGCCCGTGCGCAGGGTGCCGTTCTGCACGAGCACGCTCGCCATGGGGCCCTTGCCCTTGTCGAGTTTCGCCTCGATGATGACCCCCTTCGCCTTGCGGTCGGGGTTGGCTTTGAGTTCCTGCATTTCGGCGACGAGATAGATGTTTTCGAGCAAACTGTCGATCCCCATGCCCGTCTTTGCCGAGACGGGGACGATGATGACGTCGCCGCCCCACTCTTCGGGGACGAGGTTCTGGTTGACGAGCCCCTGCTTCACCTTGTCGGGATCGACATGGGGTTTATCCATTTTGTTCATGGCGACGATGATGGGAACGTTCGCCGCCTTTGCGTGGTCGATGGCCTCGATGGTCTGCGGCATGATGCCGTCGTCCGCCGCCACCACGAGCACGACGATGTCCGTCACCTGTGCGCCGCGTGCGCGCATTGCCGTGAACGCCGCATGGCCGGGGGTGTCGATAAAGGTGATCTTCTTCCCCTCGCCGAGGGAGACGGTGTAGGCGCCGATGCTCTGGGTGATGCCGCCCGCCTCGCCCGCGGTGACGTTCGTCTTGCGGATACAGTCGAGGAGGGACGTCTTGCCGTGGTCGACGTGCCCCATCACCGTGACAACGGGCGCGCGCGGAACGGTGTTCTCCGCACTGTCGTCGCCGTGCTGTTCGAAGAGGGCGTCCTCCGCCGTCTTTTCGGGTTTATATTCGAGATCGATGCCGAGCTCCAAGGCGATGAACGCCGCGTTGTCGTAGTCCACCGATTCGTTGACCGTTTTCATGACCCCTTCGCGGAAGAGCCGCTTTGTGATCTCCACCGCGGAGATGCCGAGTTTTTCGGAGAGCACCTTGATGGGGATCTCCTTGCTCGTGACGACGGCGTGGTCGATCTTGACCGTCTGCGTCTCCTTTTTCACCCCTTTCTTTGCGAAACGGGCCTTGCGGTAGCCGCTCTTGTCCTCGTCGAAGTCCCCCACCGTGGCGCCCTGTCTCTTTTGGAGGGCGCGCTTGTTTTCGGGGCGCTTTTCCACATACGTCTTTTCGAATTTTTTACCGCCTGCCGGCTCTCTGCGGGGAGTGGGCGGGACGGGCGTCACCGCGGCGGGACGGAGCGGACGTTGCGTCCCCGTGGCGGGACGCATGGGACGGGTCCCCGTGCCTGTGCCCGTGCGCGGTCCCGTTCCCATACCCGTGCGGGGCCCCGTGCCCGTGCGGGCGGGACGTTCGGGCCTTGCTTCTGGGCGGAAGGTGGCGCGGGGCGCGGGCGAGGTCGAGGGCGTCTTATACGAGCCCTGCGGCTGCTCGGGGCGGCGCGGAGGCCGCTCCTGGCGCGGGCGTTCCGCTTTCGCGGCGGGCGCGGGCGCGGGCTTTTCCTCGGGCGCGGGCGCGGGAACGGGCGCAGGCGCGGGCTGTTCGGGTACGGGGACGGGCGCCTCCTTTGCCGCTCTTTCGGCCTCTTTTTCGGCCTCCTCTTTGAGCCGCGCTTCCTCCTTTGCGCGCGCTTCTTCCAAGGCGCGCGCCTCCTCCTGCCGCCTTATCTCCTCTTCGGCAAGCCGCTTTGCGTTTGCCGCCGCTTCCATTTCGGTGAGTTTTTTGAGGATATCCGAGAGTTGCTTCTCTCCCTGCGACACCGACTTTTGAAGATCGCCGACCTTCTTGCTCTCGACGAGCGTCCCTAATTTTTCAATGTTTTCGTATGCCATACGGTTTTTGATCTTTCCTTATTCCTGTGATGTTTTATTCTCGTTGAGGATCGCCGCGGCGAGATGTTCGTCCCGCACGGCGGCGAGTTTACATGCGCTCTTGCCCGTCATGCCCTCGAGATCCTGCACGAAGAGAAGAGGACAGCCGAACCTTCTCTGCAGTTTTCCGATCTCTTTCAAGCTGTTCTTTGCGACCGTTTGGTCGGCGACGAGCAGATAGACGCCCTTTTTCACCGTTCCCGCCGCCTGCACGCCGAGGGTAAGTTTCCCCGCCCGACGCGCAAACCCGAGATAGCTTGCCGTTTTACTTCGTTCCATATTCTTCCTCGATGCGGGAATACACCTCTTCGGGCACCTCGCAGGAAAAATTTTTGTTGAGCAGACGGTATTTGCGCAATTTTTTGATACATTCGGCGCTGTCGCAGATGTACGCGCCCCGCCCGGGGAGTTTGCCCGAGAAGTCGAGACGGATCTCCCCCGCCGCGTTCTTTACGACGCGGAGCATCTCCCGCTTGGGCTTTTCTTCGCGGCAGGCGATGCAGGTGCGCATGGGGATCTGTTTCATTCCGCCTCCGTTCCGGGCTCCGCGGGAACCTCTTCGGCAGGCTCTGCAGGCTCCGTCTCTTGCTCGGTAAGCGCGAGTTTTGCCGCCGCGCTCTCGCTCTTTACGTCGATCTTCCAGCCCGTAAGCCTTGCCGCAAGCCGCGCGTTCTGCCCGTCTCTGCCGATCGCAAGGGAGAGTTTGTCGTCCGGCACGACGGCGACCGCCGATTTTTCGGACATCTGCGTGACCGAGATGACCGTGGCGGGCGAGAGAGATTTTGCGATGAATTCGAGGGGGTTTTCGCTCCAGAGGATGATGTCCACCTTTTCGCCGCCGAGTTCGGCGACGACCGCATTCACGCGCGCCCCCTTGTTGCCGACGCACGCGCCGACGGCGTCGACGCGCGGATCGGAGGAATAGATCGCCATCTTGGTGCGGTGCCCCGCTTCACGGGCGACCGATTTGATGACGACCGTGCCCTGCTTGATTTCGGGCACTTGCTCCTCGAAGAGGCGTTTTACGAACCCGGGCGCGGCACGGGAGACGAGCACCTGCGCATTTTTGCCGCCGCTCTTTACCCGCTTTACGAACACTTTGAGGCGGTCGCCCGTCTCATAGCGTTCCCCGGGGACCTGGTCCTGCGGGAGCATGAGCCCCTCGATCTGCCCCTTGCCGAGTTCGATATACACGTTTTTCATATCGACCTTGCGCACCAGCCCGTTCATGAGTTCGCCCTCTTTGTCGGAGAACTCGGAGAGGGTGTTGTCGCGCTCCGTCTCGTGGATCTTTTGCAGAATGACCTGCTTTGCGGTTTGTGCGGCGATGCGCGAGAAGTCCTTGGGGACGAATTCCTCGGAGAGGGTGTCCCCGATCTGCACGTCCTTTTTGATCTCGACCGCGTCTTTTAAGAGGATCTCGCCGTCGAGCGCCTCGTCGTTATCCACCACCACGTGTTCGAGGAAGAAGCGGATGGTGCCCTTTTCGGCGTCGAAGTCGATGCGGACCGCGCCCGTCTCGTCCTCATACTGCTTTTTGTAGGCAGAAGAGAGGGCGCCGCGGAGCGCCTCGAAGAACACTTCCTCGCTGATCCCCTTTTCCCGTTCGAGATCGGCAAGCGCCGCAAAGAAATCCTTGTTGACCATGATATTTTCTCCTTGTAATGTTTTCAAAAAAATTAGTTTCGCACAATTCTTTTCCTTGTGCTATGCGCAAATCGCTCTAATTGTCATTTCGACCCGCCGTTCTCAATTTGTCATTTCGTCCCGCGCTGTTCTCAATATGTCATTTCGACCCGCCGTTCTCAATTTGTCATTTCGACCAAGCGAAGCGCGTGGAGAAATCTCACATTATTATAATGCGGTAGAGATTTCTCGACTACGCTCGAAATGACATTATTAGGGACAGCAAGGGTGGCCTTTCTTACCCCCTCCGTGGGAGGGGGTAGGGGGTGGGGCGTGACACGAGTATCGCTTTCCCCTACACCTCTATCAAGAGGCAGGCTTTGGAAATTTTTTCGAGCGGGAAGGAGGCCTCCCCCGCCGCCGTTTCTACCTTGACAGCGCCCTCTCCGATCCCGAGGAGGGTCCCCTCGTGATACTTCGCCCCAAAGAGCGGCGCAAACAGATGGATCTCCACCTTTTCGCCGATGTGGCGAAGATAATCTTTCTCCGTTTTGAAGGGCCTATCCAGCCCCGCAGACGAACAGCTCAAAGTGTACGCCGCGCCGAAGGTGGGATCGAGTTCATCCAACGGCCCGTCTACCGCGCGGTGGAACTTTTCGCAGAGGACAAGATCCACCCCGCCCGCGGCGTCGATATAGACGGCGAGCGTGTTGTTCCGCTCCCATTTTACCTCCACGATCTCCACGCCGACCTCCTCCGCGATGGGGGCAAGATAGGCGGCGATCTCCGCGGCGGACTTGACTTTCATACTCTCTCCTTTATAAAGAATTGAGAGCGGGGACCCGCTCTCAATCACCTTTCCTTGATCAAGCAACCGCATTATAGCATATCCGAAGGGAAAATGCAAGCATTTTGCGCAAATTTTTCCTCAAAAGGAGGAGAAAGGCTTGGGCATCGCCCCTCTTTCGCGCACGAGTTCGATGAAAATTTTCGCCGTGACGAACGCGTCGTCGAATGCGCGGTGGTGGTTGAAGGTAAAGCCGTAATAATCGGCGATGGTGTTGAGTTTGTAATTACTCAGCCGGAGCGTCTCCTGCGCGATGGCGACCGTATCGAACAGGCGGTGGTCGAAGCGGTAGCCCGCCTCCTCGCCGTAAAAGCGGACGAACGCGCTGTCGAACGCGGCGTTGTGGGCGACGAGGGAGCAATCTTTGCAGAATTTGCAGAAGTCGGCAAGCACTTTCTCCACTTCGGGCGCGCCGAGGAGCATGTCGTCCGTGATGCCCGTCAGCTGTTTGATCTCGCCGCTAAGACGCACGGGACAGGCGACGAAGGAGGAGAACTTTTCCTTGATCGCGCCGCTCTCGATCTTGACCGCGCCGATCTCGATGATGCGGTCCATGCTCCCCCCTACGGGGGTGTGGTTGAGCCCCGTCGTCTCTAAATCGAACACAACGAAACTCCCCTTTGTAAACTCTTCGGGGAGGGGCTTTGCGCCGAACAGGTCGGCCTGCACGGGGTCGGAAACGGGCTCGGGGCGCACTGTCTTATACACCGCGGGCACGGGTAGATAGATCTTCTTTGCAACGTACCCCTCGGGCGGGGTGCCGAGGTCGATCTTGTTTGCCGTAAAGCGGAAACTGCCGTTGAAGAGTTCGTTCGCCCCCGTAAGACACACGCTCGTTCCCGCCTGCAACGCGCGCACCTTCTCCACCGTGGCCTTCTTCGCAAAGTAGGAAAGGCTCAAAGAGCCGCTCGAATCGCGCACCGTCATGCGGAAATAGGGCTTGCCCGTCTTGGTGGTGCGCTCCTCGAGGTGGACGAGTTCCCCGCACAGCGTAACCATGGGTTCCTCCCCCTTGAGGTCGGCAATGCACAGCGCGCTCGTGACTTCCGCGCCGTCGATCGCCCCGAAATTCTCCACGGGAAAGACGCGGGGCCCCACCACGACCTCCGCGGGGGGCGGCGCCTCGTGCACGATCTCGCGCGGGGCCTTTTCCACGCGGCGGTAATCCCCGATCCAATTCCCGCAAAAACGGCGGTCGAGTTCGGAGCAGAGGGTGTTCAAAACGTCCGCCGCCGCGAATTTCTCCCGCTCTTTTTCCTCGACGCAGAGCAAAAACTTCCCGCCCGTGCCGCTTAAGGTGACCTCCACGTCCTCGGGGGTGAAGAATGCCGCCGCCGCGGGAAAGCGGGTTTTGAGAAGGTCTAAAACGGTCGCCCGTATCCCCTCCTCGCTCGGCACCGACTTGACGACGTTCACCTCCGCCGTGTACCCCTCGGGCACATAGCGCAAAGAGACCTCCCGCGCATAGTCGGTATCCTCTTTGCGGTAGGTAAGGTCGGTGACGAGGTAGAAGGTGATGCGCTCCCCCTCTATGACGATCTTTTTGAGGACGGCGCGCCTGAGCCCCGCCGAAAGACGTATTTCGTTTAAGTATGCTTCGCTCTTCATCTGTTCAAAAGCTCATTTATTCATTTCACTGTTCATCCGAGCCCCACGGAGGGGGCTTCTTGTGCCCCTTGGCTCCCCTCGTAGGGGAGCTGTCACCGCAGGTGACTGAAGGGTTCTCCGGAGAGCCTTGTAGAAACCCTTTCCCCCGCTGCGCGGGTACTTTCCCTAAAAGGGACAGCGAGAGTAGCCATCCTTCAAATGTCATGTCGACCGAAGTGGAGACATCTCTACCGCCTTATAATAAGGCGAGATTTCAACTTCGTCGCAAGCTCCTCGTGCCGCCCTTAGGCAACATAGAACGTGCGGGCGGGGCAGCATGACGCTTTGGATGAGCCGCTTCGCTTCCCGCAAAACCCGCGTCATTCCGAGCCGCAGGGGAAATTACGAAGTCCGACATGGAAATTCTTCGAGGGAATCTTGTTACGTCCAAGCACGATTAAAACCAAACCCGAACGTACTAAGATGCCTTCGCGGACTTGCTTCCGAGAACTGCGTAAACACAATTCGGCTACTTCGTCGCAAGCTCCTCGTGCCGCCCTTAGGCAACATAGAACGTGCGGGCGGGGCGACTGCGCTCGAAATGACATATTAAGAACGGCTTCGTTCCGCTCGAAATGACATATTAAGAACGGCTTCGTTCCGCTCGAAATGACATATAGAAACAGCACGGGGCGTTCGCCCGTCAACTGTTCAAATATTCATTTAAGCGGGCGAAAAAGACTTGTTCCGCCTTCTCCGCGGGCACGCGCTCCATCTCTTCCCCGCGGAAGATGACGCAGTACTTTTCGCCGCCCGCAATGCCGAGATCGGCGTCCTTCGCCTCCCCGGGGCCGTTGACCACGCACCCCATCACGGCGATCTTCCCCCTCTTTTTGACGCCGCGCACCCGCTCGTTCACCCGTTCGGCAAGCCCCATGCAGTCATAGCGGCACCGCCCGCAGGTGGGACAGGAGACGACCTCGATATAGTCTTTTTCGAGCCCGCACGCGCGCAAAATGTCGTGCGCCGCATACACCTCCTTCACGGGGTCGGAGGTAAGAGAGACGCGGATGGTGTCGCCGATCCCTTGAAGGAGAAGCGAACCGATGCCGATACTGCTCTTGACGATCCCCATGCGCTCGGTGCCCGCCTCGGTGACGCCGACGTGGAGGGGGTAGTCCGTCTCCTTTGCGATGAGTTCATACGCCTTCACCGTAAGGGGGACGTCGGAGGCCTTCACCGAGATCACGAGGTCGTTTAGCCCGTGCCGCTCGAAGATCTTCACGTTTTCGAGGGCGGAGAGGACGAGCGCCTCTGCGCTTCTGCCGTACTTTGCAAGAAAATGGGGCTCGATGCTCCCCGTGTTCGCCCCCACGCGGACGGGGATACGGTGCGCCTTGACGCAGTCCGCCACGAGGGAAAGTTCCCTTTCCCCGCCGATGTTGCCCGGGTTGACGCGCAGTTTATCCGCACCGTTCTCCGCGGCAAGCACCGCGAGTTTTGCCGAAAAGTGGATGTCCGCCACGAGCGGGAGATGTATTTTTTGTTTGACGGCGGAAATGGCGCGGGCGTCCTCTTCGTCGAGCACGGCGACCCGCACGATGTCGCACCCCGCTTCTTCGAGGCGCAGAATTTGAGCGACGCATTTTTCCACGTCGCTCGTCTTTTCCGTCGTCATGCTCTGCACGGCGATCTTCCCGCCGCCGAGAATGCAATTTCCGACTGTTACCTGTTTTTTCGACATTATTTCTTTTCCGTCTCTTTGCGCTCCATCATACGTTGCAGTTCGGACATGAAGGAGTTGATGTCCTTGAAGGAGCGGTACACCGAGGCATAGCGCACATAGGCGACCTCGTCGAGTTCCTTGAGCCCCTCCATCACCATTTCGCCGATCTGCTTGGAACTGACTTCCTGCTCCATGGAGTTATACACCTTTTTGGCGATCTCCTCGGCGAGTGCGTCGATCTGCTCGATGGACACCGGCCTCTTTTCGCACGCCTTCACGATGCCGCGCTTGATCTTGCCGATGTCGAAGGCCTGCCGCGTGCCGTCCGACTTGACGACGAGGAGCGGGGAAATTTCGATCGTCTCATAGGTCGTAAATCTTCTTCCGCAACCAAGACATTCCCTGCGGCGGCGAATGGTCTTGTCGTCGTCCGCCGAACGGGAATCGATCACCTTGCTCTCCGTGCAGTTGCAATATAAACAGCGCATACCTCACCCCTCTTGTGTTTTATCGGAGATATTATACCATATACGGTAGAAAAAAGCAAGAAAATTTCATAGGTTTCGCCCCGAAGAGGGAACAACTGCGGTCATTTCTCCTTCGGAAGGGGCTAAGCGGGCGTCTCGGAGGTGTGGGACTTATCTCCCGCAGTTGCCGCGGGGACTTCCTCTATGTCCTCCTCGTCCTTCACCTCGAGTTCCTTGGGCAGGCGGATCCCCTCCGTACTAAACCCTCTCCCCCGCACTTCGGAGACGACGGAGATGGTCATGAACGCCTCGGGGTCGATCTCCTGCACCTTGTTTTTGAGTTTAACAAGTTCGCGGTTACTTACGATCGTAAGGATCATGTGGCACCGCTCCTTGAGGTAACCCGTCTGGCCGTACAGGACGGTGACGCCGCGGTTGAGTTCGCTCAGGATCATTTCGCGGATGGCGCGGTACTTTTTGCTGACGATCTTCACCTGCGTCTTTTTCATGCCGATGGGCGAGAGTTTTTCGATGGCGGCGGAGGAAATGAGGCAGATGATGATGCCGTAAAAGACGAGGCCGATGTCCTCCACCACAAAGAGTTGCAGAAGGACGATGGAGGCGTCCAGACACCACATGGTGACGGAGACGGGAAGCCCGAAAAACTTATAGAGGATGAGGGGCGGGATGTCGGTGCCGCCCGTACTCGCCCCCACGCGGACGACCATTGCGACGCCGAGGCCGAAGATGAGTGCGCCGAAAAACACCGCAAGAACAGTGTCCGTCACAAGCGGTTTCCCCCCGCTGATAAGTTTATATAAACTCATGAAGGAGGGATAGAGCAGGGTGCCCGCAAGGGTGGACGCCGCAAACTTCTTGCCGAGCAGGACCGCGCCGATGACGAAGAGGATGATATTTGCCGTGTAGACGGTGATGTTGACGATCCAGTTGATCAGCGTTTCGTCCGCCGAGCCGCCCTTTTCGAGCAAGTTGCGCACGAAGATGCCGACGCCCGTGGTGCCGCCCATGACGAGACCGTTCGGTTCAATGAAAAAAGCCGTCCCCGCCGCCGCAAGCGCGTTGCCGCTCAGGACGATGAGACAGTAGATGAGAAATTTTTTGACTTGCGTCTTTGTGGGCTTTGTGAATTTGGGTTTTGTGAATTTCATGTTATCCCCCGTTTCGGCGATTATTATAGCATTTCACCCCTCGCTTGGCAAGATATTTCGGACGAAATTCACGAAAAAAATTCCCCGCTTTGTGCCGCAAAAAAAGAGCGGAGACAACTCCCCGCCCTTCTTTTGTATTCCCCGAACGACCCCTCAACGGTTACAACCGCAACCGCAGAGCGCATATTGGCGCACATAGTAAGCGTCATAGGTACTTCCACAGCCGCAACCGTTGTTGCCGTTGTTACAACCGCAACCGTTATTACAGCCGCAACCGCTTCCTCCGTTGTTGCCGCGCGACTGCACCGTGCCGAGATTCTGCACGAAATAGAGACTGCCGCAACCGTTGTTACAGCCGCATCCGCCGAGCGGGGTGAAGAGATTGGTGAGCGCCGCAAGGAGCGGATCGTAACCGTTGTTTCCGCAACCGCAACCGTTGTTTGTGTTATTTCCGCAACCGTTGTTACAGCCGCAGGAATTACAAGTATTGCACATAGTGAGACCTCTGTCGTAAAATTTACGGAGATTTCCGCACTGTCAGTATATGCCCAAGTGCCGAAAAGAGGTGAGGAAGAAGAGACCGGTCATATGCGAAACACTGTTCCCAATCACGTCATGTTGAGCGAAGTCGAAACATGTCCTTATTACAATGCGGACGCCCTTCGACAGAGCTCAGGGTGACGCAATCAGAACGTGCGGGCGGGGCGAAATGACATAATTAGAACACGCCCCACCCCCCTACCCCCCTCCCACGGAGGGGGTAAGAGGAAGCGGAGCCCCCTCCTCCTGAGGAGGAGCCTCTTTATCCATTCGCAACATAGAAAAACGGCGGAAAAACATTCCCGCCGCCTTTTTTTATTTTCATTCCATATTACTTCGCGTATTCCACACTGCGGAATTCGCGGATGACGTTCACCTTGATCTGCCCGGGGTATTCGAGCTCCGTTTCGATCTTCTTGGCGATGTCCTTTGCAAGGAAGAGCGCCTGCGCGTCGTCCACCACGTCGGGCTTTACGATGACGCGGACCTCTCTGCCCGCCTGGATCGCATAGCTCTTGTCCACTCCCTTGAAGGAGGAAGCGATCTCTTCGAGTTTTTCAAGCCGTTTTACGTATCCTGCGCCCGTCTCTCTCCGTGCCCCGGGGCGCGCGCCCGAAATGCCGTCCGCCGCCTGCACCAAGATCGCCTCGACCGTTTTGGGCTCCACGTCGCCGTGGTGCGCCATAATTGCGTTGACGATCATCGCGTTCTCTTTATACTTCTTGGCAAGATCGGCGCCCAGCTGGATGTGGGTCCCCTCCTGCTCGTGGTCGACCGCCTTGCCGATGTCGTGCAGAAGTCCCGCGCGCTTTGCAAAGTTGACGTCAAGACCGAGTTCCTGCGCCATGAGCCCCGCAAGCTGCGCCACCTCGATGGAGTGGCGGTAGACGTTCTGCCCATAGCTTGTGCGGAATTTGAGCCGCCCGATGAGTTTGATGAGTTCGGGATGAAGCCCGAAGATGCCCACTTCGAACATCGCGTTCTCGCCCGCCGCCTTGATCTGCTGGTCGAGTTCCTTGGTGACCTTTTCCACCGTCTCCTCGATGCGGGCGGGGTGGATCCTGCCGTCCGAGATGAGTTTTTCAAGGGTAAGACGGGCGATCTCCCTTCGCACGGGGTCGAAGCCCGACAAGATGACGACTTCGGGCGTATCGTCGATGACGAGTTCGATGCCCGTTGCGTTCTCGATGGCGCGGATGTTTCTGCCCTCTCTGCCGATGATGCGCGCCTTCATGTCGTCGTTGGGAAGGGGCACCACCGACACCGTGCTCTCGGACGCGTGGTCGGAAGCACAGCGTTGGATGGCGAGGGAGATGATGTTTTTGGCGTTCATGTCCGCCTCTTCCTTTGCCTGCGCCTCTAAATTGCGCACCTGCACCGCGCAGTCGCGGCGGGTCTCTTCGAGAATTTCGTCGGTAAGTTGCTTCTTCGCCTCTTCACGGGTAAGTTGGGCGATGCGCTCGAGTTCCTGCGTGACGAGTTCCTGCTGATGGGAGACTTGCTCCTGCATCTTGTCGACCTCTTCGGTCTTTTTGACGAGGTTCTTCTTCTGGTCGTCGAGGGACTGCTCTTTACGGGAAATTTCCGTTTCCCGCTTTTCGAGCTGGTCCTCCTGCTTGTTGAGGCGGGCCTCCTGCCGTTGCTGTTCGGCGCGCTTTTCCCGCATCTCCTGTTCGAATTCGTTTCTTCGCTTTTCTACCTGTTCCTTTGCCTCTAAAATCGTTTCCCGCTTCAACTGTTTGCAATCGTCTTTGGCTTTTGCAAGCATTTCTTCCACTTTCTGCGACGTTTCGTCGAGTTTTTGTGCATTTCTTTTCTTGGAAACTTGTTTGAGAATAAGCCACACAGCGCCGCCGCCGATCGCAATTCCGATAACCGGAAGTACAACGAGCAGGGCGATCGCCCATGTGTCTACCGCAAGGAGCAGGCTGACAATGGTGTTCATATGTTAGCCTCCTTGTATGATGATTTCGACTTTTATCCTAAGACGCCCCGAAAAAGGGCATAATTAGACATTGTCAAAAGCATTATACTATATTTTGTTGCCGCTGTCAATCGATTCACAAGGATATGTGGGCGGGAATGTGCAAATTTTCCTCTTTCTTTGCAAAAAAGGAACGTAAAAAACCGCCCTCGGTGGCGGTTTTTTCGCAAATTTCTATCTTTTTCGGTTTTGTTTCAAGACGTGCCGAATTCCGCGAGAAGCAACTTCCCCCCGAAGGGAAGTTCGATAAGCACCAACCCCTTTTCGTAGGGGAACACGAACTTTTTTTCCTCCCCGCCCGAAAGGGAGCGGAAGGTGATCGAATCCTCCCCCATTTCGTATTCTCCCGCATATTCTCCCCTGCCGCCGCGGACGTCCTCATATTTGAGGGTAAACGTTCCGCCGTTTGCAAGTTCGAGTTTGAGAAAGCGGAAATTTTCGAGCACGTCCTCTCCGCCCAAATTCAGCTTTTTGCATTTGTATTCCCCCGCATACGGGCGGGAGATCTCGCGGAGGGTGCTCATTTCCTCCACGTTGCACCCCGTAAAGAGCAACCCGCACGCAAGTATCCATGCGCAAACAAGTTTCTTCATACAAGAAGTATGCGCAAGCGGGAAGATTTTTATTGAGGGGAGAATGAATGTGACGGAAGGGGGTGTGAAAAAGAGCTATTCTAAATTGTCATTTCGAGCCCGCGCCTCATATGCGTCATTCCGAGCGCAGTCGAGGAATCTCTACCGCATTATAATAAGGCGAGATTTCTCCACGCGCCGCATAGCGGCTTGGTCGAAATGACATAATTTAGAACAAAGAACACCACCCCCCTCCCCCTTCCTAAGGAGGGGGCACGTAAACGGGAACCGCGCAAACCCCCTCCAATGGAGGGGGATAAGGGGGGCAATTCGTTATACCGTCAAGCCAAGGAAATGCCCTGTTCTTTCAAAAGCGTTTCAAGCAGGTCCGCCGCGCCGTAAACGAGGTCGGGGCAGGGGCGTTTTTTGTAATATTCGGGGGTGCGGGGCTCGGCTTTTGCAGAGGTATCCGCACGCACGCCCGCGCCCGCGAGGAGTTCCCCGCAGATACAGCTCCCGAAGCGGGCAGAATACCGCCGCGCATACTCCTGCACGAGGGCATAAAGTTCGCTCTTGGGAAGATCGGGGAAGAAGAGCCCGAGCGCCATCACCCCTCCCGAAAGGGCGCCGCAGGTGAGGCGGAGCCGCCCCATTCCCCCGCCGAAGGGACGGGAGAGCGCGCGAAGGGCATTCTCATCTTCGCACACGTCCTTTGAAAAGGCGAGGAGCACCGCCTGCGCGCAGGTATCTCCCGCGAGAAAATTTTGTTTTGCCTGTTCCGCTCTCGTCATACTTCGTACCACTCCCCCTCCGTCGGCACGATGGCTTTCGCCCCGGGGAGATGTTTTTTGACCGTCGCTTCGAATTTTTTTGTCTTGACCGCATGGGTAAGGGGCGGAAACGCGTCGTCGAAATGGTCGATCATCACCGCCTTGGGCGCGAACTCATGCAAAAAGGGGATCATGTATTTGTGCATGTGCGCCCGCCCTTGGTAGGGAAAGACGAGAAGATCCGCGCCGTCGGGATATTCGGTATTTTCTTCCATGCCCGCGGAGCCGAGCACCATGATCTTTTTCCCCTCCGCCGAAAATTCGAGGGCGAAGATGTCCTCCTCTCCGATGCGGAAGCGTTTTGTCCCCTTGAGAAGGGAGACGCCGTCCTTGAAGTGGCAGAGATAGGTGGCGGGCGAGAGGGCGACGGAGAGCACCGTTGCGGCGTCGAACTTGCAGTGGCGGCTGTGGAAGGTATGTACGGTGATCTCCCCCACCGTGACCTTTTCGTTGGCGGAAAGGGGGATCATTCTGCCGTCGGGAATGCCGTTCTCCCGCGCGATGGAAATGCCGCGTTCGCACACGAACACCTTTTTGAGCCCCTTTTCGAGAAAGGCGCCGATGTCCGCAAAGTGGTCGAGGTGCGGGTGGGTGATGAACGCCGCGTCCGCGCCCGCCCCCTCCTCGACGGGAAGGGGTGGAAGTTTTTTGTTATATTCTTTCAAGTACGGGTCGACAAGGATGCGCGTCTTGCCCGATTCGATGAGCAAAGACGCCGTGCCGTACCATTTGATCTTCATGATCCTCTCCGAAAAGGCCGCACGAGGGGTCCCCCGAACGTTAAGCCGTTTTCATTATACCATTTTGCACAGCGCTTTGCAATTCTTTTTCATAAAAGAAGGGGGAAAGGGGGGAAATTTTTTCGTACTTTATCCCCTCCTCCGTCTCCTTTTGCTGGGCGGCGCGGCTGTTTTGCCCGCTCTTTCCATAGAGGAAGAAGCGGAAGTCGTTGGAGCCCGCCGCCGCGGGAAGGATCTGTCCCTGATAGCCCGTGTTCCCCTCCGCACCGCTCAAAACGGACAGGTTGACGCGGTACTCTTGAAGTCCGCCGCGCGCGGTGTGATCTTCGAGGAGGGAATAGTTCTTCCCGCCGCCGTAAAAGGCGATGCCGCCGTGGACATATTTCTTCCCCTCCGCCTCCTCCAAAAGTTCGCCGTATTTCTCGGGCGCGCGGGAGGCGACAAAGGAGAGCATGGCCGCAAGGTCGAGTTTGAGTTCATTCAGCTCGGTTTCGATGAGGGTGGAACTGTCGATGAGGGAGATGTCCTTCCAATCGTACAGCCGCACTTCTCCCTCGAGGCGCAGAAGGGAGGCGAAGGAGGTGCCGCCCGTGCCCGCCCAGCCGTCGAACCCTCCCCCGCCGCCCGTGGCAAGCAGAGGCCCCGAAAAGTTGCTCTCCACCCCGATGCAGAAGAGCCCGCTCTTTTCAAGCACGCTGTCCTTTAAGGTGACGTCCGTCATCACGCAGTCGCGGTAAAAGTTTTCGCCGCGCTCCCCCTCCAAGGGATAGGAGAAGAGGTTCGGCTCCAAGTTGTCGGCGTCGGCGCGGACGGCGGCGTTTGCGCCGAGTTTGAGCAGAAACTCCCTCCCCTGCGAGAGGTGGCACCCCTCGATGTGTACGAGAATGCGCTCCTCATCCGCCGAACGGGGAGAAAAGTAGCGGTCCCCCTCGCGGTTTCCACCATAGGCGCGCACGACCGTTCTGCCGTTGCGCACGCGGCAGTTGAGAAGGCGGCAGTTCCCGTTGAGTTCGAGCACGGTGCCCACCGTGTTGAGACGGGAAAGGTCGTACCCCTCCTCCGTTTTGAGTTCCCCGTCCCCGCACCCGAGGAGGGTAAGATTATACAGAACGATCCCGTCCGTGCGCACGAGAAAGGAGATGTTGTCCTGCGCGGCGACGGAGGCAAGCTGTCCGAATTTGACAAAGCACAGAGGCCCTCGGAAGAAGCGGGGGACCGCGCCGTCCTTCTCCGCGGTGAAAAGTTCTGCGCTCACCTCATGCCCGTTGCCATAGACGTTGCCCGTAAATTCCAACACGTATTTGACTTTTGCGTTTTCGGGGCGCTCGGTGGAGGCGTTTTGATAGTAGGCGGTGTTGAAAGTGGAGGGCATCTCTTTGAGGAGCGCCGCCCGCTCTTGAACGGGAAGAGGGCCTTTTTCGTCCGTGCCGAGCAGAATATCCGCGCTTAATACGGCGTCCCGTTTTTCCTCCTCCGCGCGGAAGAGTTCCCCGCTCGTTTTCACCTCCACGCCGTCGCCCGCAACAAAGAGGGAGAGCGAAGTTTGCACCCGTTCGCCATAGGAGCCGTTCCCCCGCCACTCGGCCGTAACCGTGACCTCTCCCCTGCCCGTGGGAAGGAGCACGGGGACGTTTTCTCCCTCGATCTGCGCTTCTCCCGAGACCGAAAAGAGGATGTCCTCCGTGCCCGATAGTTCCGTCATGCCGTCCGTAAGCACGGGGTGGAGGGGGAATTTGTTCGGAACGACACGGCCGCCCTCGTACTTCTGCCCCGCGACGACGAGAGAACGCCCAAGCCCCAAGTCCGTTTTATCGGCAAATTGGAGGGTCCGCACCCGCCGCACGCAAAAGACATGCAGTTCCCGCTCCGCAAGCAGTTCCCCGCGGAACGCCTTCACGCGCAGGGTAAGTTCCCCCGTTTTTCCCGCCGTGACGGTGCAGACGCCGCCTGAGGGAGAGAGCACGGCGTCCCCCTCCGCTTCCCACGTGTAGGAAACCCCCTCGGCGGGCAGGACGGGCACCGCGTAAAAGCTGACGGGCTCCCCGATGAGAATGCTCGGCTCGTCCGTCTGCACGGGAAGTTCGGGACGGATGGAAAAATCGAAGTCGGCAAAGGTGACCTTCCCCTCCTCCCTTTTGTCCCCCGCGCCGTTTTGGACGAAGAAGGTGAAATCTTCCCTCGCCCCTCCGAACGTGATATTCGCGCGGTAGCGGTTTCCCCCGAGGTGCTCGATGTCGCTCTCCGTAATGTGTTCGTCGGGGGCGATGACGGGCGTCTCTTCCCCCTCGATGAAGAAGGAGAGCCCCGCGCCCGCCCGCTCCGCTTTGAGCACGGGGTTGCCGCCGTTGACCGAAAACCCCGACGCCGTTTTGGGCGTTTCGCAAAAAAGGGTGACCGTTTTTCGAAGGGAGAGCTCTTCCCCCTTGAACTTGCCCTCGGAGGAGACGTTAAGGGTGTGCTCTCCGCCGAAGGGCAGAAAGAGTGTCCCCGCCGCACGGTCGGGAAAGGCGAACTCGGAGGCCGAAAGTTCGGGACCTGCACCATTCGGCACCGCCCGCGCCGCGTAAGAATAGACCCCCGTTGCAAGACGGGCAAAATATCCCCCGTCTGCCTCTTCAAGCAAACTCTCGCCCGTGCCGTCATGGAGCGAACAAGTAATATCATAGGGCGAAGAGGCGTACACGGCGACCTTCACGCTGTCCGTAAATCCCCCATCTCGTGAAATGGCGGTCACCGTCCCCTCCCCCACGCCGTTTGCGCGGAGAACGCCGTTTTCGATCGAGATCGCCTCCCCCTCCGCGCGGAGGGTATATCCCCGCTCGGACGCCGCCTCGGGAAGCACCTTCGCCTTGATTTGAATTTCCTCCTGTGGAGCCGAAATGTCGATACGGTAGCCGTTTTCGGGCACGCCGACAAGTTCTATCCCGCTTGCCGACACCTGCACGCCGAGCGAAACCGTCTTTGCCGCCGAAAAGACGGAGAAGAGGAACAGAAGGGGCAGAATGAGGGAGAGCGCCAAAAGATTTTTTCTCATATGTCCCCTCCCGCAAAGGTTTCATAACGCCTGTTGAGGTGCAAGAAGAGATAGAGAGCCGAAAGGAGAGCGGCGACCAGACAAACTCCCCCCGAAAGAAGGGCGGAATAGGAGGCGGGAAAGGAGCCGAACCCGAGCACACGGAAGAGTTTTAAGGCAAGCAGACCCCCGCCGACGAGGAGGGCTACCCCCGTAAAGAGCAGGGAAAAGCCGCTCCCCTCCCCCACCTCGCCGTCCGTCTCCGTGGGAAAGCGGGCGTGCGAAAAGTCGTAACGGGTGGCAAAACATACCTGCGCAAAGGAGAAAGTAAGCCCAAGGAAGAAGATAAAGACAGAGGCAGGCAATGTAAGATACCCCGCGATAAACAATGCCGCCGAGGAGGCGAGAAGGGAGAGGGCGACGACGAGCATACAAAAGAGCACCTTTGCCGCAAACACCTGCCCCGCGCGCACGGGCATTCCCTTGAGGACGCAGAACATCTTTCCCTCTCTGCTTACGTTGGTGGCGCAGAACACGTTGGTAAGCGAACTATACAAGAGGGTAAGAAAGACGGCGAGTTCGAAGGTGCAATCTACCCCGAGAAGGCGCAGAAGGAGGGACCCTCCCACCGACATACAGAAATACACCATGAGGGGCATGACCACGGCGACGGAGAAGTAGGAAAAGACATATGCGGGCGTGCGGAAGATGTTGATGAATTCCTTTTTGAGGAGGGCAAAAAACTTTGGACCCGCCTTTTCGCTTGCAAAGAAGCGGGGCTCGGGCGGGGCTTTGAAGGAATATGCGCCGCGGAGCAGTCCGCGGGCGAGGAGCAGGGAGAGAGGAAACGCGGCGGCCGCCCCTCCCCCCACCCAGAGGAGAGAACGCGTCTCCCCCGCAAGAAGGCGCGCAACGAGGTTGGCAGGATAGCAAAAACGCGCCGCAAGCGCAATGCCTCGAAGCGTCTTTTCTCCGAAGAAATATTTGAGATCGCCCCCGAGGAGCAGTTCCTTGACCCCGCCGAGGAGATAGGAATAGAGGAAGAGCCCCGCGGCAAACACCGCCGTGCCCGCAAGAAAGGAGAGAAAAAACTTTCCGCGGAAGAAGCGCATGGCGGCGTACACGGGATAGGAGAGAATTGCCCCTATCCCGAGGGAGAGAAGGGGCAGGCAGACCGCCGCGATCGCAACCTTTTCCCACCTAAAACCACCCGCCGCGCCGATAACGCAGAGGACGAAGAGGGACAAAAGCAGCTGCCCGAGAGCGATATTGGTAAGTTTTGCCGAAAGCAACGTTCTGCGGGGGACGGGCAGGGCGGCATAGAGGCGCAGATCGCCCGAGAGCCGCACCGAGCGCACGAGGGAGGTCGCAGAACCCAGCGACATGAGAAGGAGCAAAAGGGCGAGGCTGAGCGCGGAGAGTTCGAAGACGCGCTCCTCCCGCTCCCCGATATTCAGATAGACTGCCGCGAATTTGAGGTAAAACCACACGAACGCCGCCGCAAGCCCGCCGTAAAGGACCGCCCGCAGAAGGAGCGCCCACACCCCCTCGCCGCGGAAGCGTTCCTCCATTTCCTTGCGGAGGAGGGCGAAAAACAGCCTAATTTTCATGAAAATACCTCTCCTCGAGCAGTTTTCCGCTCTCATTTCCGTACTCTTTGAGGGGAAGCACGTCCACCTGTCTCCCCCTTTTGAGCAAAACCGCGCGGTCGCACAGAGCCGCAACGGCGGGAAGATCGTGCGAGGAAAAGAGCACGGCGTGCCCCTCCCTTGCATACTTTTGCATATAATCTTTGACGGAGCGCACGGTGACGGGATCGAGCCCCGTCATGGGCTCGTCGAGCACCCACAGCTTGGGGCGGTGGAGAAGGGAGCCCATCATGCAAATTTTCTGCCTCATGCCGTGGGAGTAGGAGGAGATGAGGTTGTCGATCGCCTTTCCGAGGCAAAACACTTTTTCAAGCTCCTCGATCCTCCCCCTCCGCTCTTTGGTGAGAACGCCGTAAATATCCCCCAAAAAGGAGAGATACCCCCTGCCCGTCATGCGGACGAACGTGGCGTGGTCGTCGGTGACAAAGCCGAAATTCGCCTTGGCGGCAAGGGGCTTTTTGCGCATGTCGAAGCCGCAGATCTCCACCCTTCCGCCGTCGAAGGGGAGCATTCCCTCGAGGCACTTTACGGTAGTGGACTTGCCCGCGCCGTTGTGCCCCACGAGCCCGACGATCTCCCCCTCTTCACAGGTAAAGGAGACGTTTTTTACGGCAAACTCTCCCCTTTTATGATACCGCTTTGAGAGGTTTTCCACGTTGAGGACGGTCATTCGGCCTCCCAGCCGCCCTCATAGCGGTAGTTGCCCGCGGAAAGCCCCGCAAGCGTAAAGGTGGTTTGGAAGAACTTCCCGCCCGTGCCCATGAGGGAACTCATGAACCCGCCGATGTCGCTGGTCGTACTGTGGTCCTCTTTGACGACGTTTTCGTACACGCCGCCCTCCGCAAGGGAGAGACGCGCCCCCTCCTCTCCCGTGAACGTTACGCCGACGTGCGCGCCCTCCTCCGCCGTAAACGTGCCGCCCACCGTCACCTTTGCGGGAGTTGACGCCGTGTAGCCGAGCGCGGGCGTCTTTTTATAGCACCCCGCCACATAGCCGTTGGGATAGCCCTTCAAAGAGGACAAATTGCCGTCCTCAAACGCGGAGACGTCCGAAAGGGAATAGTTGTTTGCGCCGTAAGCATAGAGGGAGCCGCCCTTTTCCACCGTGAAGGAGGTTCCCGCCGCCGTGGAAAGTTCTGCCCCGGGCAACAGTTTGAGCCCGACCGTTGAAGGAATTTTCATGCTCCCCTCCCGAAGGCGCAGGGAAAAGTGCCCGGGAAGGGGGACCTGCAAGCCCGACGTGCTTGCGCTTCCCACGCTTACCGCGATGGAGACGTTGCCGAATTCGGCCTCCCCCGCCGCCTCGAAACACACCTTGCCGCTCTTTTCCTCCACCCACTTTGTGATCGTTCCGCTTTTTAAGAGCATGAGGGCGTTCTCCGTGCCCACGAAGTTGATGAGCCCGTTCTGCGCACTGTTCGACGCGGTGACGGCAACGCGCAAAGAATAGGTCGATCCCGCCGCGAACTCGGTCTTTGCGACAAGACTGCTTGCCGTGTATTGGTTGATGGGAAAGACGGTGCCGCGGATGCCCGTCGAGACGGTGCCGCCCTTCCACCCCGGCATGGAGAAGGGCTCATAGACGGTGGCGCCCGCCTCGGCTGTTACCTGCCCCTCGCCGCAAGTGAAGCCCATGCTCTCGAATACGCCCCCGCTTCTGACCGTCACCTGCGCCTCTTTTCCGAGGTCGAAAGTCGCATATGCGCTCCCGCGCACGTTGCTCGTCTGGTTGGAGTTCGACACGCGGTCGGCATTGACGATGAGTTTTCCCTCCACAACGAGTTCCCCCTTGGGAAGGGAGAGGGAAAGATACCCCGTGGGCGCGACCGCCTCATAGGAGCGGTTTGCGGTAAGCTGCACCGTCTCCCCCGCATCCTCCTCCCCGAAGGGCACGAGCAGGCACGCCCCGCTCTTTACCTTGTAATATTCTTCCCCGTAAAAATCGGGGGAGAACGTTGTGTTGTGCTTTACCGTCGCCCGCTCCCCCGAAAGAAGGGTAAAGAGGGCGTCCTCGGCGGTATAGAGTTTCCCACTCAGTTCCACCGATTTCCATTTGAAGGGCACAACGCCGCTCAATGTGCGCTCCTCCGCCCGCTCTTCCCCGAACTGCACGCCGAAATAGTCGTTTTCGGTAAGGTCGAATGTCCACGACACGGGATAGGTGCCGCCGACCGAGAGGGTAAGGCTCGCCGTGGGGGTAAAGCGGACATAAGGATCGCCGTTTTCGGGATAGGGCGCGCCGTCCTCCCCCGTAAGAGTATAATGGGCGAGGGTAAGATCGGAGGGCGACGCGTTCTCGGTAAAGTCCGCCTCCCCGCCCGAAACGGAGAGTTCCACCTCCTCCTTGCGCGTGGAGAAGGGAAGAGAAGTTTCAAACGGGAGCACGTTGTCGGGATCGCCGCTGTACACCGCCCCATAGCCGTGCCGCCCGAGCACGAGAGGGTCCCCCTCCGTTTTCCACGTAAAGCGGGGGTCGGGGATTTCTACCTCTTTGAGCGTCCTCCCCGCGCGGTTGACCTGCTCGGGGATCTCGGGAAGAGGGACGGGAAGGGAGGAGAGGGTCTGCTTGTGCACGGTAAAGCCCGTGACCGTCTCCGTCGCGCCCGTGTAATTTTCCCCCTCCGAGAGGGTGACGGTGACGGAAAGCGCTTCCCCCTCCGCGACCGTGGTAAAGGTGTTATCGGTGTACGAGATGACGCCGTCCTCCGTGTTGTTGGAAACGGCGCCCGTCTCCACCCGCTGGAGCCCGCCCGTATAGGTGTATTCGCGGGGGACGCCGCTCACATCGAGGGTCCCCTGCGCCTTGTTTACGGTGAACTTGGCGCGGTTGCTCTCTTGGAAGGCGTAATTCTCCGCCGAAAGTTTCGTAAGGTCGGCCTCCGCCGTATATTCTCCCGCGGGGAAAAGGGGTCCCTCGTGCGGCGCGCCGTTTCGTGTAAAGGAGATCGCCCCCTCGGATAGGGAAATTTGCTCCTCCCCCTCTCCCGCGGTGAAGCCCGAAAAGGAGAGGACGGGCGAGGGCGTCTGCCCGTACACCCACTCCTCCTCGACGGAGACGGCGGGAACGAGACTGCGTTTTTCCACCCTGAGCGCCGCAGAGGTCATCTTGCCGAGTTCATAGTGTTCGGGCGGGACGATCTCAACAGTCACCTCATACGTCCCCACGGGGAGGGGGTCCCCCTGCTTTTCGCCGCGGTAACGGAAGAGCGGAGAGACGGCGGCGTTCTCGCCAAAGACGAAGCCCTCCAACGTAAGCGCGGGTTCGGGCTGATCGCCGTACACGATACTCCCCTCCGCAAGGGTGACGGTGCAATCAAGCGGCGCCTTTTTGACGCGGAAGGTGCAGGAGTTGACCTCGGACAGCGCATAGTTTTGGGAAGTAAGCGCAGAAGCGTCCACCTCGAGCGTGTAACTTCCGGGGGTAAAGCGGCCCGTGTGCGCCTCCCCGCTCTTCAAATAGGAATAGGCGCTTTCTCCGAGCAGTCCCTCGCCGCTCTCCCCCTCGATAAGGCCGCTCCACGCGATCTGCACCTCGGGCTCCTCGCCGTAAGTGAAGTCGGACACGGAGACGCTTGCGGACAGGGGACGTTTCTCCACCGAAAACGGGGCGGGCGTAATGGGAGAGAGGTCGTAATTTTCGAGGTGGGAGAATTCGGCCGTCACCGTGTATTCGCCGACGGGAAAAGGTTCCGAGACGGCCGCGCCGCCCCCCGAAAAGACGAACCGTGCGCCGAGCGTGCTTGCGCTGTCCCCGTGCACGAGCCCCTCCAAGTGGAGGACGGGAGAAATTTCCTCGCCATAGAGATAGGGATCGTTTACCGAGACGGACGCCTGCAACCCCCGCTTTTGCACGGTAAAGCTGCCCGAAAGGGTGTGGGTCGAGGTAAGCCCGAGATAGCTTGCCTCGATGGTCGCCGTAAGGGCATACTCCCCCGCCGCCTCCAAACAGACGCTGTTCCCCTCTCCCTCTGCGCCCTGCCACGTGACGGCATACAAAAGCCCCTCCTTTTCTCTGAGCCCCTCGATGCGCACATAACTCTTTTCGCCATAGAGGAAATTTCCCTCCCCCTTGAGTTCTCCCGCGGGGAGGTCGAGCGTGCAGTTTGCATAGAGGTGGACGTCGCGGGCGGGCATTGCGGTAAAGTTTGCCGCCTGCGTGAACGCTTCGTCCTCATACCACCCCTCAAAGGAGAGGAGGTCGTCTAGCGCGGGCGCGGAAAGGGAGACGCTTTCCCCCTCCTTTATCTGCCTTTCCTCCGTTTTGCCGAGGGTGTGCAGATAGAGGGTCCTCGTCGGTTTCTCGGGCGCGATCTCGGAGGCGGTAAACTGCGCGTAAAAGGTAGCGTCCCCCGTCACCGTGTGCGTCTCCACGATCCCACCCTCCTCCGAGAGGCTCCACCCCGCAAAAGAATAGACGAATTTATCGTCCGAAGGCTTTTCGGGCGCCTTGACGAGGTAGCGAAGGTCGAGCTCTTCCCCCGCTTCCGCCTCCACCGTCTTTACCGTCTCCTCCCCGAAGCGGAAGATGACTGTGTATTTCCGCGCGCCCGCACAGCCCGCAAGCGCAAACAAGAGACATGCTCCAAGTCCGATGCACAATAATTTCCTCATAATTTCTCCTATGATACTCTTATTATGGTTGACTTGCGAAAAAATAGCAAAAAAAATCCCCCGCCTTAAAAAGGCGAGGGTGTAAGTGCGGTTTTTTATACGCTTCTCTTCCATTCGGAAATGCTTCGCGTCAATCGGCTTGCCGCGATCGACGGGGCTTCGAGATCGCGCGCTTCGACGGGCGTGCCTCCTTCCGTCCAGCCTTCGGTCACTTGGAAGGTCACCTCGAGCACCCCGCAGTTGATAAACGCGTTCGCGCCGATGTCCGTCACCTTTGCGGGGATCGTCATGCTCTTGAGTTTTTCGCACATGTAGAAGCAGTAGGTGCCGAACGAGACAAGATCGCTTTCGGCGGGCAGAACGACAGAGGCAAGTTCGGTGCAGGCGGAGAAAGCGGAGTCGCCGATGTACACGAGGGAGGCGGGAAGGGTGATCTTTTCGATGGAACGATTTTCAAAGGCATAATTTGCGATATTCGTCACACCTTCGGGGACGCTCACCTCTCCCGTAAGATCCTGGGGAATAAAATTGAAACTCGAGGGAACGCCGTTCGTTTTGTTGTACACGATCCCGTCTTGGCTATAATATGCCGCGTTCTCTTGTGCGATCGTCACCGACCGAAGGAAGTCGCACTCGAGGAAAACTCTGTCCTCAAGCGTCTGCAGGGAGGCGGGAAGAATGACGCTCTCCAATCTGCGGCAGAGATAGAAGGTATAGTTGCGCAACTTTTCGCCGCCCGTGAATTCCACCGTCTTTAAGGAATCGGGGACGTTGGAGCCCGTGCCGCCGTAATACTCCGCGCCGAAAATATAGCCGATGTAGCTGTCGCCCGTGGCGCGGTCGCCGGGAAGTCTGCCCGGGTCGGGATCGAGAAGGCCTGTTTGCCAGGTGTTTGCGAGGATCAACTTGTTGAGCGATGTGCAACCCGCAAGCGCGCCCTTGCCGATGACGGTATCTGCGCCCTGCACTTCGAATTCCTTGAGCGATCTGCACCCCGAGAAGGCGCGGATGGCGATCTCCGTCACTTGCGGCCCGACGACGACTTTTTCGAGCCCGCACCCCGTGAACAGGCCGCCGTCTACTTTGGTGACCTTTTCGGGGATCTCGAAGGTGCCCGTCTTGGCGGCGGGGATGAAGAGGATCTTCGTCTGCGGCGCGTCGTAAAGGACGCCGTCCTGTGCGGTGTAAAAGCTGTTGCCGCTCTCCACGGTGACGGACGCAAGGGCGGTGCACCCCTCAATGGCGTTCTGCCCGATCTCCTTGACGGAGGCGGGAATATGCAACGTTTGCAGGACCGTGCAACCGTTGAATGCGTCGTTCTCGATGGTGGTAAGCTGGTCGGGGAGCGTGATGCCCTTCATTGCCCGCTGTTCGGTGAACGCCCCCTCTTTGATGCAGGTAACGGGGAGCCCGACATAGAGGTTGGGCACCGTCACCTGTTCGGGCGCGCTTCCCTGTACGCCCGAGACGGAGAACGACTTGCCGTCCTGGTTCAAGGTGTATTGCAGAACGCCCGTGCCGTTGCGGTCGTATTTGCAGACGGAGCAATAGGAGCCCGTAAAGGAATGGTTGCCCTCGTCGATATGCTGGTGGCAGACGGAGCACTCCTTCCAATGCTTGCTCCCGTCCGCGGAGTAAACGGCGGAGAGGGTGTGGTCGGTCATGGGAAGTTCGCGGATCTGGTACTCCTCGCACTCCTTGCAATCTCTCCGCTCCGAACCCTCCGTCGTACAGGTCGCGGGAACCAATGTCTGCCAATCGCCGAATTCGTGGCTGTGACTGCACCCTGCGCCGAGCGCAAGACCCGCGCACATCACCGCCGCGATCGCTATAGAAATGATCTTTTTCATCTTATCCTCCGTATTGGGGTATGATATTTCGGTAGTTCCGTGGACTACAGTATAGCACGGATCAAAAAAAATTTCAACTCTTTCACTCAACTTTCATAGAAGGAAAAAAGATGAAAAAATTTACCGCCGCGCCGCGAAATATTTCGCGGCGCGGCGGCGTTTATCAATTCTTCAAAACCGCGCTTATTTTCCCTTTACTCTCCCGACGTCGAGGTTGTCCTTTTTTCTGTCCGCAAGCGCTCTTATCGGGTGCTCCTTATTTTGCAGACGCCAATCCTGCCCCTTTTCGCCGATGAACTTTTCGACGCAAAGGTGTGTGCCGTGCGTTTCGGGCTTTCCGCCGTGGATGCGGGCGTTGTACGAGAAGAAGCGGAAGGAATCGGGCACCTTGTCGAGTTCTTCCCAGCCCTCCTCCACCCCCGTCAGGCGCACGCTCTTCAAAATTTCGCGCACGTACTCCTTCTGCGGGCGGAACTTCAAAAGTTCGGGGAACTCCCCTCCCTCGGGCAATACCTGTTGCCAAACCTTTCCCTCATACGTTTTGAGAAGATCGGCGGCCTCGTGGAGGTGGGCGACTTCCTCCTCGAAGTGCATCTCCCAGATGCCCTTGATGCGCTCGTCCTTCTCGTCCTCATAGCAGGAGTAGTAGAGGTAGCACTCGGTGTACTCGTTCATGAGCAGGTTTTCAAAGGGGGTCATGCAGGGGTCCTTGAGGGCGCCGTACCCCGTGACGTGCTGTTCCTCGATCATGGCGATTTCGTTATACAGCTTTCTGCCGAGGTTGGAAGCATACAGGTCGCCCACGTTCATATAGAAGTTCATCGTCTGCTGTTCGGCCGCTGTGATGATGTTGATGTTGAGTTTCGTCTTGAGGTCGTTGAGGTAGCAGTTGATATAGAAGTCCACGTCGTCATAGGGGTGGCGGTACTCCGCAACGGTCGGCCGCCCGGGCATGATCTCGGTGTAGCTGCCGACGAGCTTTGCGGGGTCCCCTCCCTTTTCGAGTTCCATGAGGTCGGCATAGCGGTAGAGGTGGTCGAAGTCCTCCAAGAGAGCGAAATCGAGTTGCTTTTTGACGTAACTGTTCTTCTCTGTGATGGCGAGCGCGGCGGTAAGGTCGACCGCGAGCTGTTCATAGCCGATGGTGTGCTCCAAAATGGTCTCGTCGGCGGGTTTGAGACTTGCGATGCGCTTTTGCTGGATCTGTTCTCCCCTGCGCATGTAGGCAAGGCGGCGGCGCACATCGTTGTTTGCACACATGCGGTGAAAGGCATGGCCGCATCGCACGCTCTCGAATTCGGTGCCGTTCATCAAAATGACCCTCAGCCTTGTGTAGGGGTCCACGGTGTTCTTGTCATAGGGCTTTACGAGCACCTTATTCCAGCCTGTGAAAATCTTGTCCGCTTTTTGCGGCTTTACTTCAAACGGATTCATACGTTCCTCCTTTTGGGGCGGTTATTGCCATTGTCAAAAAGAAGTATTCCTCCGCTTGCCTTTCTCAAAAAAACTTGTTATAATAGAAAAAAGAGGTGAATTTATGATCGGTTGTGTGATCGCCATGGACAGAGAGGCGGAGCTCCTGCTCGACTTCATGGAAGTGGAAAATATCCGTACCATGTACGGAAAGACGGTGCACATCGGGAAGGCGTTCGGGAAGGAGGTCGTTCTCGTCACTTGCGGCCCGGGGAAAGTGAATGCCGCGGCGGGGGCGTGCGCCGCCATTCAAACGGGCGCGGACGTTCTTTTGAACTTCGGCGCGGCGGGAGGCTTGAACCCCGAAACGACCGAAGTCGGCGAGTTGTACCTCATCGACAAGGCGGTGCAATACGACGTCGATCTCGAACAGATCAACGGGTTCCCCGTGGGCACCCTCGACGGCGAGACGGAGAACTTTCTGCCCCTCTTCTGTCCGCCCCTCCCCTACCGCCGCCGCACTGTGGGCACGGGGGACAGGTTCAACGATTCGCCGACCGACCACGCGCTTCTTCTCTCGCTCGGGTGCGACATCCGCGAAATGGAGGCGGGCGCGATCGCACAAGTTTGTAAGTATGCGGGCGTGCCCTTTGTAAGCGTGAAGGCGATCTCGGACGTATACGGCTTGGGCTCGACGACCGAGCAATTCCGAAAGAACTGCGCCCTCGCCCTGCGCAACTTAAAAACCCGCCTCAAAGAAATTTTTGAAGGGTTGGAGTAAGGTATTACTTGGCGCCCCTCATAGGGGAGCTGGCGCGCTTGCGCGACTGAGGGGTTTTAGTGAACCCTTTCGGTTCGCTGCGCTCGCCACTTTCCCTTTCAGGGACAGCAAGAAACCCCCCACCACCCGCTTAGCGGAAGCCTCCCCCTTAAAAAGGGGTATGCCTTAGCCCTACCCCAACTCGTTGGGGGAGGGAGGCGCCGCAGGTGACGGGTGGGGGGTGGCATTCCAAAGGAACAAAACATATGGAAAAAATCGCATCTTTTCAAAAAAATCACGACGTGTTGCAACCGGGGTTGCACATGTTCCCGCCCGCAAATGGGGTGACGACCTTCGACCTCCGCTTCAAAAAGCCGAATGCGGGGGACTTTCTCGCCCCCGACGCACTCCACTCCGTCGAGCACATGATGGCGACCGTCCTGCGCAACAGCCGCGAAAAGGAGAACATCGTCTACTTCGGCCCCATGGGGTGCAGAACGGGGTTCTATCTCCTTACCGTAAATTTGAACTATGAAGAAGTCCTTGCCCTCCTCAAAGAGTGCATTCCCGTTGCCCTCGCCCTTGAAGAAGTGCCGGGCGCAAAGCGGGAGGAGTGCGGGAACTACCTCGCGCACGATCTTTTCGGCGCAAAGGAAGAACTAAAAAAGTATTTGACAATACTAAACAATATAGATTAACACAACCGCATAGGCGCAAGCGAGGCGAGAAGGACGCGGCTTTCCGAAGGGGAGTGTACTTAAGACGTACATGACCCGAGGAAAACGCAAGTCCGACAAAGCATCGCGCCGCGGATATGCGGTTAGCTTGAAATTTGGAGAACACTTGATTTTGGAGAACATATGATAGATTTAGGCGATTGGAACGAAATTCTCGCTCCCCTCTTTGCGGACGGCCGCTATTTGAAAATACGGGAGTTTTTGAAGTACGAATACTCCCACTACATCGTCTATCCCGACATGTACGACCTCTACAACTGCTTCCGCTATACGCCCTATGCGAACGTGAAGGTGGTGCTCCTCGGGCAGGACCCCTACCACAAGCCGAATCAGGCGCACGGGCTGTGTTTTTCGGTGCAGGACGGAGTGAAAAAGCCGCCGTCGCTCGAAAACATGCTCAAAGAACTCAAAGACGACTTAGGGTTCGACCCGCCGCGCTCGGGCAATTTGACCAAATGGGCGAAAGAGGGCGTGCTCCTTCTCAACACCTCCCTCTCGGTGCGGGAACATCAGGCGAATTCCCACGCAAATTGCGGGTGGAGCTGGTTCACGGACAGCGTGATCGAACTGTTGAGCAAACAAAAGGAACACCTCGTCTTTCTCCTTTGGGGCGGGAACGCAAGGCGCAAAGTCCCCCTCATTGACCGAAACAAGCATTTGATTTTGGAGTGCGCCCACCCCTCTCCCCTCTCGGCGTATAGTGGGTTCTTCGGGTGCAGGCACTACTCGAAAACGAACGATTATCTCATCGCGCACGGGATCGCCCCCGTCGATTGGAACTTGAACGATTAAAAAACCTTGCGGCCCGTCCGCAAAAAAACCGACGAAAAACGTTTCAGGAGGGTTTATGTCATTCGATCTCAAATATCTTCTCTACCTGCAAGACTTCCGCGAAGCCGTAAACGGCGCGTTCAACGATTTCTTTCTCTTTTTGAGCGAGATTTCTTACGGCGTGTTCATCTGGATGATCGCCTGCGTGCTGTTTTGGGCGGTGGATAAGCGGAGCGGCAGGGCGATGTTCCTCAACCTCGGCATCTCCCGCTTTTTGATGCAGTTTCTAAAACTTACTTTCTGCGTCTACCGCCCGTGGGTGCGTTGCGAGGAGATCAAGCCGCTCGAGAGCGCCTCGGGCTATTCCTTCCCGAGCGGGCACAGCGTGACCGCCGCCTCCAACTATGGGACATTGATCGAACGCTACCGCAAACACCGCGCTTTCTGCATTCTGATGGCGGTTCTCATCGTGCTTACGATGTTCTCCCGCAACTATATCGGCGTCCACACGCCGCAGGACGTATGCGTGGGCGCGCTCCTCGGCATTCTCGTCGTCATCGGCGGGGCGTTTTTGTGGCGGCTGCTCGAAAATCACCCCAAGTGGGATTGGCTCGTGCCCGCGGTCGGCGCACTCCTTTCGGCGGCATTCCTCTTATACATCAACCTCAAAACTTATCCGATGGACTATACGGAGCTCTCGGGCGCGGCGACGCTCCTCGTCGATCCCAAAAAGATGATGAAGGACGGCTTTAAGGATGTGGGCAGATTCCTCGGCGTGACCGTTGCTTGGTTCCTCGAGAAGAAATTTGTCGATTTCTCCACCGAAGTCTCCCCATCGGTAAAGGTGACGCGCTGTGTGTTCGGCATTCTCATTCTGTTATTGTACGAGCAGATCCTCATGCCCTCCGTGACGGGCGCAATCGCAAACGTCACCGCAAGTTCGTGGGTAAGTTTCCTGTTCACCTTCTTCGAACTCTTCCTGCTCGTGTTCCTCTACCCGCTTGCATTCAAAGCGATCGAGAAGCGGTTGGGGAAGAAAGAGGGCGAAATAGAAAGCTCTACCGCATTATAATAAGGCGCCCCTGTAGGGGAGCTGTCGCGCCCCGCGCGACTGAGGGGTTTTCCGAAAGCCTATTAAAAACCCTTTCCCCCTCGCTTCGCTCGGGTACTGTCTCATGCGGGTGGAATCCCGCATTCGGTCACCGTTCGCGCCTCTGATGCGCTCACTCCTGTCGCATTGCGCCAACAGTTATCAACTGTTGGCAGAATGCAATGCTCCACCTAAAAGGGACAGCAAGGGGAATACGAACCGCCATTTCCCAAAATGTCATGTCGACCGAAGTGGAGACATCTCTACCGCATTATAATAAGGCGAGATTTCTCGACTTCGCCTGCGGCTCCGCTCGAAATGACAATTTTAGGACGGCGGGGCGAAATGACATAAAAACAGGCGTCGCGCCGGAGCAATTTTGCTCGGGCGCGACGATTTTATCAATCTATTTATCAATTTTTTCCGCTTTTATAAACTTTTTTATTCCTCTGTAAAAGTAAGTTCGCCGTTCTCCTCGTCGACAATGACGGTGCCGCCGACGGGCAGGTTTCCCTGCAAAATTTCCTCGGAGAGGCGATCTTCGATGAGCCGCCGCACGGTGCGCTTTAAGGGACGCGCGCCGTATTCCTCGCTGTACCCTTCGTCCACCAGCTTGTTGCGGGCGCGGTTGCTGACTTTGATGTTGATCTCCCGCTCCTTTAGCTGTTTTTGCAGGCTCTGGATGAGCTTGTCGCAAATGCGGGCGGCGTCCTCCTTGGTAAGTTTGTGGAAGATGATCGTCTCGTCGAGGCGGTTCAAAAACTCGGGGCGGAACCGCTGTTTGAGCGCCTCCTGGATATTCTCCTTCATGTCCTCGTACTCGCTCTCCTCTTCGGCGGTGCGGAAGCCGAGCACCCCCACCTCCTTCACCTGCTGTGCGCCCACGTTGCTCGTCATGATGAGCACGGTGTTTTTGAAGGAGACAACTCTTCCCTTGCTGTCCGTCAGCCGCCCGTCGTCGAGAATTTGAAGGAGCACATCGAACACTTCGGGGTGCGCCTTTTCGATCTCGTCGAAGAGGACGACGGCATAGGGCTTTTTGCGGATGCGTTCGCTCAAAGTGCCCGCGCTGTCCTCATAGCCCACGTACCCGGGAGGCGCGCCGATGAGTTTGCTCGTGGAATGCTTTTCCATGTATTCGGACATATCGAGTCGGATCATCAGCCGCTCGTCGCCGAACAAACTCTCCGCAAGCGCCTTGCAGAGGTCGGTTTTCCCCACGCCCGTGGGGCCGACAAAGATGAAGGAGCCGATGGGACGGTTGGGATCTTTCAACCCCGCCCGCGCGCGGCGGATCGCCTTGGCAACGGCGGTGACCGCCTCCTCCTGCCCCACGATGCGCTTGTGCAGTTCGTCTTCAAGGTGCAGTAGCCGTTCGCTCTCCGCCTCGGTCAGTTTGACGACGGGCACCCCCGTCCAGCTCGAGACGATTTCGGCGATCTCCTCCGCCCCGATGGAGAGGTGGGCGGAGTTGCGCTCGTTGGTCCAATTCTCTTTGAGTTCGGCGATCTTCGCGTTGAGTTCGTCGATCTGTTCGGAGAACTCCGCGGCACGGGCATAGTTCTTCCAGCCCGCCGCCTTGTCCCGCTCCGCCGTTGCGCGGGAGAGCCGCTCTTCGAGTTCCTTGAGTTCCCCCGGGCCCGTGTAGGCAAGCAGGCGCTTATGGGACGCCGCCTCGTCGATGAGGTCGATCGCCTTGTCGGGCAGGAAGCGGTCGGTGATGTAGCGGTCGGAAAGACGAGCCGCCGCCTCGATCGCCTCGTCCGTGATGACGATGCCGTGGTGCGCCTCGTACTTATCCTTGAGCCCGTGCAGAATGGTGATGGTGTCCTCCACGTTGGGCTGGTCCACCGTGACGGGGGTGAAGCGGCGTTCGAGCGCCGAATCCTTTTCGATGAATTTGCGGTATTCTTCGAGGGTCGTTGCGCCGATCGTCTGCAATTCGCCGCGGGCAAGCATGGGTTTTAAGATGTTGGACGCGTCAAGCGGGCTCTCCGCAGAGGCCCCTGCGCCCACGATGGTATGTATTTCGTCGATAAAGAGAATGATGTCGCGGTCGGCGACGATCTCGTCGATGACTTTTTTGATGCGCTCCTCGAACTCGCCGCGGTACTTCGCGCCCGCAAGCATACTCGTGATGTTGAGGGAAAAGACGGTCTTTCCGCGCAGAGGCTCGGGAACTTCCCCCGCGACGATCGCCCGCGCAAGCCCCTCCACGACCGCGCTCTTCCCGACGCCGGGTTCGCCCACGAGCACGGGGTTGTTCTTGGTCCTGCGGGAGAGGATCTGGATGACCTTTTCGATCTCGTTGCGCCGCCCGATGACGGGGTCGAGTTTGCCCTCGCGCGCCTTTTTGGTAAGGTCGTCGCCATAGCGCATGAGTTCTTCGGACAGCCCGCTCTGCCCGCCCGTCCGCGTGCGGTTTTGCTGGGGGCTCTCCTGCGGCTCGAAGTAGCGCGCAAAGGCGCGGGGAGGTTCGGCCTGCGGGGGACGTTCGTCCTCCTCCGCGGCGGGATAGACGAGTTCGGAGGTGCGGTTTTTGAGTTCCGCGATGTCCGTCCCCATCATCTTGAGGATCCTGACCGCGAGGCAGTCCTCCATCATGAGAATGGCAAGGAGCAGGTGTTCGGTGCCCGTAAGCACCTTATAGCTTTCCCGCTCCACGCTGAGTTCCATGGCGAGTTCCAACAGCCGCTTGGTGCGGGGGGTGTAGCCGTGGATGCGGAGGCTCCTGTCGATACTGCGCTTGAAGATGGCGACGTATTGGTTTTTATCAACGCCCGCCTCCATGAGCAATCTGCCCGCCGCGCTGTCCTCCACCGCGATGAGCCCGAGCAGAAGATGTTCACTGCCGACGTACCCCGTCTGGCAGGTCCGCTCCAACTCGTCTGCGAGTTCGAGCGCCTCGCGCAGATGGTCCGAAAAATGAGATGTATCCATATTTTTTTACTCCTCAGCGAATAAATTCTCGCGCATCTCTTCGTCGAGCATACAGAGACGGCGGAGCGTTCTGCCCGCATACCGCGCGCGGAAAATGTCCTGTCCCTCCTCGGTGAGCGTCTCGCCCGCCAGCTCCATGAGGTTGGCGGGACGGGTGGAGACGAGCAGAGTGTCGAGATCGCTCATCTCTCCCCCGAGCATCCCGAGCGCAACGCCGAGTTTGACGTCCGAAAGCCGCTCCAAAAATTCGTGCTCGTCGATCTGCGCGCAGTTCGTCAGAATGCCGTAAGAGCGCAGGATGCGGTCTATGAGCGCGGCGCCCCCCTCCTCCTGCAACATGTCCCGCTCCACGATCTCCTCCTCCACGAGGTCGTTCACCTCTCTTTCCACGATGGCGAGGATGTCCGTGTCGCGCGCGCCCAAGGTGATCTCGTTGCTGATCTGGTAGAGGTCCCCCTCCGCGCCGCTCCCCTCTCCGAACATGCCGCGCACGGTAAGTCCCTTTCGCTTTAATTTGGCGGTGATCTCCCGCATCCTGTCCCTTCGGGCAAGGGCGGGCAGGAAGAGCATGACGGAGGCGCGCAAGCCCGTGCCGACGTTGGTGGGGCAGGCGGTAAGATAGCCGAGTTCCTCATCGCAGGCGAAGGGAATGGTCTCGGCGATGCTCTCGTCGATGCCGGAGAGCCGTTCGTATCCCCTCTTTAAGTCGAATCCGCGCACGAAGTACTGTTCACGGATGTGGTCCTCTTCGTTGATCATGACGGAGACGTTTTCGGTAAGAATGTCCGAAAGTTCCTTTTCGAAGGTTCTGCTCCCGCCGTCCCTCTTCAAAAAGAGCACGGCGGAGATGTCGCGGTTCTTCCAGAGGTCGCGGCTGATCTGGTAGCGCTCGATGTACACCCTTGCAAGGCGGGAGGGAATGCTGTCCATATAGTGGAGTTCGAAGGCGTCCACCTCCCGAAGGGCCGCGGAGACGATGCCGACGATCTCCCGCGCCGAAGCCTTGCCGAGACGGCGGGGAAAGGGATAGTCCGCAAAGTTCCGCGCTAAGCGGATGCGGGTGGAGACTGCAACGTTTTCATAGCGGATGGCGCTTGCTTTCACGGCTGTTCCTCCTTGCGGCGGGTAAGGTTGCTCTCTTTGAGCCGCCGTTGGAGTTCCTCCGCCTCTTCGAATCTCCCCGCGCGCATCGCCTTTTCGATGCTTTCCTTGAGGTGTTGCTGTTCGAGCATGAAGGAATATTTCTCCTCCGAGACTGCGGGGAGCGCCCCCTCGTGGCGGGTCGTGCCCTGCACGCGGCGGACGGCGGAGAGAATTTCGGTGCGGAAGGCACGGTAACACTCCGCACAGCCCACAAGCCCCGTGCGGCGGAATTCTTCGATTGTCGTCCCACAGCGGGGACATACCCGAGAATCACTCATTTTCCACTTCTTCAAAGCGATATTCTTGTTTTGCAAGGGGATATTTTTCCCTGTCCACGGGGGAGAGGAACATATCAAGCGGACGGACGTACAGTTCCCTTCCGCCATAGAGGGCGCGGTAAACGACGAGCCGTTCGCGCGTTTCGGAGTGGGTGGCGACCCCCTCCACATAGTAATATTTCCCCTTGAAATGGCGGTAAACGCCGTGAATTTTCAACTCTCTCATGCTTTTATGTGTGCGTGCGCATCTGTCACTTTCCGCACTTTTCGGGGAAATGCGCCTTGAGGTATTCGTATGCGCCGTCGGGACGGGGAAGGTCGTATGCCCCGTAAAGGCAATTCGCCCGCAAGATCTTCTGCTTCTCCGCTTCGGCGGGGACGATCTCCTCCACCTCCTCCCATTTGAGGAAGAAGCTGTCCCGCGAGGAGAGTTCGGCAAGATACAGCCCCTCGCGGTAGACGGCAAACACCCGCTTTCCCCTTTGGTAGGAGGCGATGGCGCGGAGGATGATATAGCCGCCCACCACGATGACGGGGGCGCCGATTGCGGACATATAGAACATCAGCCCCACGCCGCCGCCCGTAAGCAGGACGCCGAGCAATAAAAACCAGAGCGCGCGCTTCCGCTTTGCCCTGTCGGGAAGGTCGTATTTTTGCATACGGGTGAACTTTTGCGCCCCGTTTTGCGCTTTTTGCGCTTCCTTTTCGCCGAGAAGGACGAGGGAATGCTTTTCGAGGGCGCGGTAGAGCCGCTCCTTCCCCTCCGCCTGTATGAGCACGGGCGGCTCCCCCTTCTTCGCCTTCTTTACGACATAGGAGGCGGGCGTTTCGATGAGGACGCTCCACTCCCCCTTTTCCCGCGGTTTGCGGCGGGTGCAGACGGAGAGAAAGCGGAGTTCGCCGTATGGAACGGCGATCGCCCGTTCGCTGTTGTGAATGGAGATGCCCTCCTCTCCGAAGGTGACCATCGTGTCCTCGCCGATGAAGAAACTCTCCTCGCCGTCGGCGCGCTCCAAGGCGTCCCGCTCGAGGCGGTGAAGGGCCTCCCCCTTTCGCACGAGGAGATAGCCCAAGAGCCCGCAAAGGAGAGCTCCGCCCGCAAAGCCGCCCGCAAGGATGCCGAGCAGGAACATGTGCTCGTTGCCGAGGCCGAGCATGATGAGGCAGACGACGAGCCCCGCCATGGCGACAAGGGCGATCACGATGAAAGCCCATCCGAACCCGTCGTTTATTTTTGCGCGAAGATGATATTTTTTGCTCTCTTCCATAAAAATCACCTCTTAAAACGGGAGCGCCACATGAAGTAGACGAGGGTAAGCGCCTGCAATGGAATGCCGATGAGGAAGAGGAACCAAAGATTCTGCGTGCCCCCCGTGACGGCATAGACGACGAGGTACACACAGCCGATGACCGTCCATACGAGCACGGAGATGGAGATGATGCGCGTCCACTTCCACTGCCAGATGGTGCTGAAGACCACCACCACGATCGCAGAAGCGGGCACCGCAAAGAGGAAGGCGAGCCACTTGAATTTGAGTTCGGGCCCGCAGAGGCCGAGGAGGACGAAACAGCACACCGCGACGAGCCAGCACAGCCCCACCGAACAGACGACGGTGATGAGACGGTTGCGAAGTTTTGTGTTCTTCGGCAAAACCTCTTTATCCGTATGCTCGTGCACGAGGTCGTCGAGGGTGACGCCGAACAGCTCCGCAAGCTGCATGAGGATGCGCACGTCGGGGATGCCGTTCCCCTGCTCCCACTTGGAAATGGACTTATCTGAATAGTTGAGTTTTTCGGCAAGTTCAAGCTGGGTCATGTTCGCAAGTTTTCGAAGGCGGGTGATGTTCTTCCCGATGACTTGCGCCAAAATTTCTTCTTCCATACCTCTATTATACCAAAAAACGCCGCATTGTCAATAGTTCTACTGGGAGTAGAGTGATATTTTTCAACTCTACTCGGCCATTTTGCGCCGATAGAGCCCTTTTTGCGAAAAGTAGGTTGCTTTTTCCCGCCGCGCGGGATAGAATGAAGGCATAGAAAAATGTTGCCAGCAAACGTCTGCGGGCTATTGCTCCGGCGTTTTGATACTCTCCAAAAAGCGATGGTCCTCCTTCGGGAGGGCCATCCCTTTTTTAAGGAAAAGGGCGGACATCACTGTCCGTCCTTTCAACTTTTGTGTTGCTTTTGTTTTTCTTTCGTGTAAAAGGTCTCAGAAGTAGCGCTTCAAGAGGCCCTTGAATCCTGCGCCGTGGCGCGCCTCGTCCTTTGCCATTTCGTGCACGGTGTCGTGGATGGCGTCATAGCCGAGTTCCTTCGCGCGCTTTGCAAGCATGAGTTTGCCTTCACATGCGCCCGCCTCTGCCGCCGCGCGGAGTTCGAGGTTCTTCTTGGTGGAATCGGTGACGACTTCGCCGAGAAGCTCTGCAAACTTGCTTGCGTGTTCCGCCTCTTCGAAGGCATAACGCTTGTAGGCCTCGGCGATCTCGGGATAGCCCTCGCGCTCGGCGACACGCGCCATTGCAAGGTACATGCCCACTTCACAGCATTCGCCGCTGAAGTTGGCGCGGAGCCCGTCCATCACTTCCTTGTCCTCCACCACGCCGTCGCCGACATGGTGTTCGCAGGCAAACTTCGCCTCCTCAACGGGCACGAACTTGGTCGCCTTGCAAACGGGGCAGACTTCTACATCATCTGCGACGATCTCGCCGCAAACAGCACATCTTTTCATTTTCTTTTCCTCCATAAAGATTTCGCCCGTATTATATCACATGCGCCGCCGATTTTCAAGAACTTTTTTGCGATTTTTTCAACTTTGCAAAATTTTCAAAAGTTCCCCGAAATTCTCGGCGAACTCGGTCGCGCCCGCAAGTTTGAGCTGGGCGCGGGTGCGGTACCCCCACAGCGCGGCGATCTCCCGCATCCCCGCATTCTTTGCGGTGCGCACGTCCTGTTCGCCGTCGCCGACGAACACGCAGTCCTTCAAAGAGACGCGAAGGGAGAGCGCGGCATAGCGGGTAAGGGAGGGGTCGGGTTTTACGGGAAACATGCCGCTGTCCCCGCCGACAAAGTCGAAATAGCCCTCGGGAAAGAACTTTTTGAGCGTGCCGAGGGTCGCCGCCTGCGGTTTGTTGGTGATGACGGCGAGTTGATAGCCCCGCTCTTTCAAGCATGAAAGCGCCTCCCGCTCCCCCTCGTAAAGGGAGAGAAGGCTCCCGTCGCTTACCGAAAAACTCGCAAGAAATTCCTCATAGCAACCGTCAATATCCTCCGCGCCGGCGGGGAGCGCGCGCTCGATGAGTTTTTTCGCCCCGTCGCCCACGTAAGCCTTTGTCTCCTCCGCCGAAATTTGGGGATAGCCGCGCGAGGAGAGCATTTTGTTGACGTGAAAGTTGATGTCCCTCAGCGTATTGCACAGGGTGCCGTCCAAATCGAAAAAGATGGCGTTCATCACATCTTCTCCGGGACGCCGATGCCGAGCAGAGTGAGCGCGTTGGTCAGCACGGTAAGGGTGGCCTTTGTAAGGGAGAGGCGGAAGTTTTTGAGTTCCTCGCTCTCCGCCTGCAAAATTTTACAATCGAAATAGAATTTGTTGAACTTCTGCGCCGTGTCCACCGCAAAACGGGCGATGTAGCTCGGCTCGTACTTCTCCGCGGCGGCTTTCACCGTGTCGGGGAAGTCGGCAAGCGCCTTGATCAGTTCGAACTCCTGTTCGCAGGGCTGCAAAATTACGGTCTCTCCCCTCTCCCCCGCCTTTGCGAGCACCGAAGAAGCGCGGGCGCAGGTGTATTGGATATAGACGCTCGTCTCGCCGTCGAAATTGAGCGCCTTGTCATAGGAAAAGACGATGTCTTTGATTTTGTTGTTGCACAGCGCGCCGAACATGACCGCGCCGACGCCCACCTTTTCGGCGACCTCCTCCTTGTTTTCGAGGGCGGGGTTCTTCTCGGTGATGATGGAGAGTGCCTTTTCGACGCACCTGTTGATGACGTCCTCGAGCCAAATGACCTTTCCCTGCCGCGTGGACATTGCGCCGTCCTCCAAGGAGACCATGCCGTAAGCGACGTGCACGAGGTCCTTCGCCCAAGGTTCGCCCATGAGTTCGATGACCTTGAAGAGTTGCTTGAAGTGGAGATTCTGCTGATAGGCGACGACATAAAGGCACTTGTCGAAGTCGTAAGTCTGCTTGCGGTAGAACGCCGCCGCGAGGTCGCGGGTGCCATAGAGGGAGGCGCCGTCCGAGCGCAAGACGATGAAGGGCGCCATGCCGTAAGGTTCGAGATCGACGACCTGCGCCCCTTGGCTTTCGACGAGCAGGCCCTTCTCCTTGAGCTTTTGGATGACGGGCCCCATTTTGTCGATGTAAAAACTCTCGCCCGCATAGCTGTCGAAGGTGACGTGGAGTTTTTCGTAAATTTTTTGCACATAGTCGAGGGTAAGTTCTTTGAAGCGGTTGAAGAGCCCGACCGCCTCCTTGTCCCCGCTCTCGATGAGACGGAAATACTCGCGCGCCTCCGCCTCCATCTCCTCCGTCGCCTCGCTGTTGAAGCGCACATAGAGGTCGTTGATGGCGTGGATGCCCCCTTTTAGCACTTCCTCCTCGTTTCCCCAATGTTTGTAGGCGGCGATGAGTTTGCCGAACTGCGTGCCGTAATCGCCGAGGTGGTTGATGCCCACGGCCTTATATCCCAAAAATTCGAAAATGCGGTAGAGCGCGCCCCCCAGCACGGTGGTGGAGAGGTGCCCGATGTGGAAGGGCTTTGCGACGTTCACCGAGGAATAGTCGATGCACACCGTCCTGCCCGCGCCGAGCGACGAGGCGCCGTATCTTTCCCCCTCCCTCTCAATGCGCGAAAGGATCTCCTCGGCAAGTCCTTTGCGGTTGACCTTGAAGTTGAGATAGCCATTCACCGCCGCCGCCTCCGAAATGACGCCGTCGGCGGGATAGCTTGCGGCAAGTTCCTGCGCGATGAGGACGGGAGACTTGCGCAAAATTTTCGCAAATTTGAAACAGGGGAGCGCATAGTCGCCGAGGGAGGTATCGGGCGGCACCGCAATGCTCTCCGCGATCTCCTCTTTTTTTACGCCCTCCACGGGCAGACGCTCTGCAATATATGCTTTATAGTCCATGTTTTCACTTCCTTTCCCCGCCATTCTACCATAATTTTGCAATTTAAGCAACCGAAAGAGTTGAAGTTTGCGGGGAAATGTTTTATAATGTATCCGTAATTTAAGGAAGCGACCGCGCAAGAAAACCCTCTGCGCGGTTCAAGGAGAACAAGATGAAATTGGGTGTAGTGGGACTTCCCAACGTAGGCAAATCCACACTGTTTAATGCGATCACACATGCTGGCGCGGAGGCGGCCAATTACCCCTTCTGCACCATCGAACCCAACGTGGGCGTGGTGGCGGTTCCCGACGAGCGGCTCGAAAAACTTGCCGCCCTCTATTCCAGCAAAAAAGTGACGCCCGCCGTCGTCGAATTCGTGGACATCGCGGGGCTCGTAAAGGGCGCAAGCCGCGGCGAGGGGTTGGGCAATAAGTTCCTCTCCCATATCCGCGAAGTGGACGCCATCGTGCATGTGGTGCGCTGTTTCGAGGACGAAAACGTGACCCATGTGGAAAATTCGGTCGATCCCGTTCGGGACATCGAGACCATCAATCTGGAACTCATCTTGGCCGACATCGAGGCGGTACAAAAAAAGCAGGACCGCATCCGCAGTGCGGCGCGCGGGGGCGCGGACAAGAACGCCGCCGCGGAGTATGCCTTCCTCGAAAAGTTGCTCCCCCACCTCGAGGCCGAAAAGCCCGCAAGCAGTTACCCCTGCACCGAGGAAGAGCAGCCCATGCTCGACAATTTGTTTTTGCTCTCTTCAAAGCCCGTCATCTACTGCGCGAACATCGCCGAAAAGGACATGGGCGAGGACGAGGATAAAATCCCCTTTGTGGTCGCCGTCAAAGAATATGCCGCAAAGCACCGTGCGGGGGTCATCGTCATCTGCGCCAAGACGGAGGAGGAGCTTTCACAGATGGAGGAAGAGGACCGCGCAATGTTCCTCGAGGAGTTCGGCTTAAAAGAGAGCGGACTTGATAAGCTCATCAAGGCGAGTTATTCGCTTTTGGGGCTCATTTCCTACCTTACGGCGGGCGAAAAGGAGACGCGGGCGTGGACGATCGTGAAAGGCACCAAGGCGCCGCAGGCCGCGGGGAAGATCCACTCCGATTTCGAAAAGGGATTTATCCGCGCCGAGGTCGTGGAGTGGGAGACCCTCCTCGAATGCGGCGGACTTGCGGGCGCGCGCGAAAAGGGCAAGGTGCGCTCCGAGGGCAAGGACTATGTCATGAAAGACGGCGACGTCGTACTGTTCCGGTTTAATGTGTAAAGGGTTCACGAAAAATCTTTTTCTCACTCCACCCTTCTCGGCGCCCCTTGTAGGGGAGCTGTCGAGCGAAGCGAGACTGAGGGGTTTTCTGAGAACCCTTTCCCCCGCTTTGCGGGTACTTTCCCTAAAAGGGACAGCAAGAACAAGGAACCCCCTCCATCGGAGGGGGACTAAGGGGGTGGGCTTCAATAACGTCACCCCCACCACCCGCTTTGCGGGAGCCTCCCCCTTAAAGGGGTAGGCCTTAGCTCTCCCCCAAGCTGTTGGGGGAGGTCATTTTTTTTACGATTCGCTCGATGAGGCGATGTTGTCCTCGTCGGGCTCTGCGGCGTCGGGCAGGATCATACAGTAGCGCGGATTGTGCGCATAGCCCGTGTTGTCCCGTTCGCCCTTGCCGCTACTATTGCGTTTGACTTTCTTCGGCATATTCCCCTCCCGCCTCAGTATGTGCGGAGGAGAGAAGGTTATGCGCCCGGCGGAGGGGCTAAGGGGGTGGGCGTTCTCGGCGCCCCTATTAGGGGAGCTGTCGCGCCTGCGCGACTGAGGGGTTTTCCGAGAAGTATGAGAAAACCCTTTCCCCCTCGCTTCGCTCGGGTACTTTCCCTAAAAGGGACAGCAAGAATAAGGAACCCCCCTCCCACGGAGGGGGACTAAGGGGGTGGACTTCAATAACGTCACCCCCATCACCCGCTCCGCGGGAGCCTCCCCCTTAAAAGGGTAGGCCTTTACTGTGCGATCTGCTTTTTGACTTTGGAGAAAGTCTCCGTCTTTTGGTCGATGAGCATCTTTTCGGCAGGCATCACCTGATAGTAGCCGCGCGAGAGCATCTGCTCGAACACGTTGAACTGCGTCTCCGCGCTCGACGTGTAATTTTTGAGGATCGCCTTGCGGAAAGGCTGGCAACTCCCCTCCACAAGCGCGACCGAATAATAACTCATGAGGAGTTTTTCGGTATCGAGCATGTCTTGAAGAGCGTCTTTTTCGTTGAGCGTTGTCTCCTGTTTGCTCTGCTTCATGATTTCCCTCCCAAAATGGCATAGAGCGCGTTGAAACGCTCCGCATGTGCGCCCGCGATTGCCTCCATCTCCTGCGCAAGCGCCGCGTCGGTAAGCGTGCTTGCGTAAATTCTCGCCTTTTTGCACGCCATTTCTTCCGCCGTGAGTACATGGCTTAAAACATCTAAATCTTTTGCCGTTAAATTGGTCATGAAAAAACCTCCTTGCGGCTGTTATTGCCGAAGGAGGCGACATTTATACAACGTACCGCCTACGCCTTACTTCCCCGTTCTGAATGCCGAAGGGCACCACGGGGCGAGAGTGCAATGGGCGCAGTCGGGCTTTTGGGAGTGGCAGACCTTTCTTCCGTGCCAGATGAGCCAATGGTGCGCCTCGGACCACTTCTTTTTGGGAATGACCCGCATTAAGCCCTCCTCCACCTTCTCGGGGGTATTGCCGACGGCAAGTTCCGTTCTGTTTGCGACGCGGAACACATGCGTATCCACGGCGATGGCGTCCCCGCCGAAGGCGACCGCATATACGACGTTCGCCGTCTTTCTGCCAACGCCCGCGAGACTTTGCAGGTCTTCCAAGTTATCGGGGACTTGTCCGCCGAATTTTTGGACAATGTCCTGCGAGGCGGAAAGAATGTGCGCCGCCTTGTTGCGGTAAAAACCGCAGGAGAAGATGTATTTTTCAAGTTCCTCCTGGGAAAGGTGAAGCATGGTTTCGGGGGTGTTGTGCTCTCCGAAGAGGACTTCCGTCACCTTGTTCACCCGCTCGTCCGTGCACTGCGCGGAGAGAATGACCGCCACCAACAGTTCATAGGGAGTTTTGAATTTGAGCGCGGGCTTTGCGCCCGAATACAGCCGTTCGAGTTCCCGCAAAATTTCCGATCTTTTGTCCATACCCCCATTATACCACACCTGCGGGCGTTTGACAACTCAAAGATAGCCGAATCTGCCGCCCGTGTTTTTCATGAAACCCGAAAAGGAGGAATATTGCCGCTTTGCAAGGCAGGCGCGGGCGCGGGGAAAAAAGGTCTCCTCGAACCGAGCCGAGATCCCGCACCCCACCCCCGCCTCCTTGGGGGTATTCACCGCCTGCGCGGGCACGCCGCTCGTTTTCAGCGCGGAGATGTATTCGAGCGTCTGCGCCCGAGAGCGAAAAACAGCCAACATTGTCATAATTTGTCCTCTGTCTGCGTAAGAATATCCGAGAAATAAGTTTTCGGAGAATGCAATGATCTATCTCGATAACGCCGCGACGGGGGGAAGCAAGCCCGCCGCCGTGCAAAACGCCGTACTCGCCGCCTTGAAAGTTTGCGCCAACCCGGGAAGGAGCGGGCACCGCCTTTCCCTCGCCTGTGCAGAGCAGGTTCTTTTATGCCGCCGCCTTCTTTCGGACCTCTTCGGCGGCTATGGGTATGAGCGCGTCGTCTTTACGCGGAGCTGTACCGAGGCCCTCAACATTGCGATCTTGGGCACTCTGCAAAAGGGAGATCATGTGGTGACGACCTGCCTCGAACACAATTCGGTGCTCCGCCCCCTCCACGCCCTCCAAAAGGCGGGGATCGTCTCCTATGACGTCGTGCCCCTCAAAAACGGGCACATCGACCCCGCCCTCTTTGCCTCCTTCGTAAGGGAGAATACCCGCATGTGCATTGTGACCGCCGCCTCCAACGTGACGGGAGAGGCCCCCGACATCAGGGCGATCAAAAAGAGATTGCCCGAACATGTGCTCCTTTTAACAGACGGCGCGCAGGGGTGCGGACATCTGCCCATCCATATGCGCGAATGGGGCATAGACGCCCTTGCGCTTGCGGGGCACAAGGGAATGCTTGCCATGCAGGGCGCGGCGGCGCTCCTCTTTTCGGAGCGGATCAATCCCCGTCCCCTCCTCTTCGGAGGGACGGGAAGCGAGAGTTTCGACCCCGACATGCCCGCCTTCTATCCCGACCGTCTGGAGGCGGGCACCCTCTCCTATCCCGCGATCTGCTCTCTCTTCGAAGGGGCGCTTCTTGTAAAGGCGCACAGGAAGGAGTATGCGGAGCGGCTCTTCGAACTTACTGCGGTGCTCCACGCCGCCCTGCTCCCCCTCAAGGGCTATAAACTCTACTTCGTGCCCAACCCCTGCGGGATCGCCTCGTTTGCGCATGAGAAATACTCCTCCGAAGAACTTGCGGGGGTCCTCTCCGAGCAATTCGACATCGCCGTGCGCGGCGGGCTGCACTGCGCCCCGCTCGTGCATAAGGCGCTCGGGACCTTCCCCGAGGGGCTGGTGCGGGTGTCCTTCTCCCCCATGCAATCGATGAAGGAGGTGGACGCGCTCGTGCGTGCGCTCGGGCAAATTACATGCTCTTGAGCTGTTCGATGAGCCTTTTCAGCTTCTTGCGCTTCGCCCCGTCGAGCATGGGCGCGAATTGGCTGTAAAAGAGGTCGATCTGCTCGTTGGTAAGGGTGCCGTTTTTCTTTCCCTCGGCGGCACGGGCGAAGATGTCCCGCGTAAGTTCCCCCTCGTTCTTGCCGTTGTAAGAGGCGGCAATGTTCTGCGCCTCCTTTGCCCAATCGGTCCCCTGCCGCTTTCCCGTAAAACTTGCGAAGTCGTCCATATTTCACCTCTTTACCCATTGTATGAAAGGAACGCCCATTTTGTTCGCGGCATAGAATGGGAGCATGGAAATGCTCGTTGTACTGCTTCTTCTTACCTATGCCGAAAAGGACGGGGAATTCAAAAAGAAACTTTTAGACGCGCTGAGGTTTTACCGCGAGAACAGGGAACTGTTTTTCACGCTTGCGGGAGAAAGGGGCGAAAAGGACGAACGAAAGGACAAAGAAAACGACGCGCAAAAAAACTCTCCCCCGCAAGGAGGAGAGGATCTGCATATTTTGGAACAATTCTTAAAGAAGATTTAGCCGCACACCTTGGCAAGAACGGCTTTGAGCATGGGGTCTTCCGCCGTGCGGAAGAAGGGCGAGGGCACAGGGTTCGCGCCGTCCGCTACCGTAACGCCCACGCCGTGGATGCACCGTTCGGAAATGGGCCAATGCACGGTCGCCGTCGTCAGCTTCATCGCTTCGCCGTTGGGGCCCTTGAACTGCGTCTGCATAATGCCCTTTCCGTATGTCTTTGCCGTGCCGTTTTCGTCCTCGCGCAGATAGATGTCCGAATAGGAACAGGCGCCGTAGTCGATCAGCACCCCCAAGAGGCACTCGGAGGCGGAGGCGGTGTACTCGTCCGCCAGCACCGTGATGCGGGAGTTTTCGGTGAAATAGTCCGAATAGTCGCTTTTACTGCAAACGAATGACGTTTTCTGCCCACTGCGCGACTTGCTGATCATGACCGTGGGTCGACTTTCGGTAGAGTTCTTCATGAAGTGGGAGGCGACGCTCCCCAAAATCGCAACGTTGCCGCCGCCGTTGGAGCGCAGGTCGAGGATGAGATTTGTCCTCCCGCGCTCTTTCATTTTTTTGAGGACTTGGATAAATTCGGAGGGGGTGTTGTTGCCGCTGAATTCGTCGAAACGGAGATAGGCGGTCTTTTCGTCGAGCCCCGCAAGCGGTTCGGCCGTCTCGGTAAGGCTGAGAACGCTCCCCTCTCCGCTGAAACGGAAACCCGCCCCGCTGTCGCGGTAATAAAGGTAAGAGGTCTGATACTCCTCCCTTTCCACGGTGAAGTTGCGGGCGTCGGAGCCGTCCTTCTGGTAGCCGCACCGCACGACGAATTCACCTTCCCGCCCTGCCGCAAAGGCGCGGTAGTCGGCATAAACGCCGCTTGTGAGGGAGGTCTCGCTCTCGCCGAACGCGAGAATGTACATACCCGCCTCGATCCCCGCGAACGAGGCGGGAGAATTTTCAGCCACACTGAAGATGTGCGCCGTGTCGTTTTGGTTCTGCCCCACAAAAAAGTATATGCCCGTGCCCCGCATTTCCCCCGCGCTCTCCGAGAGATAGTTGCTGTAGTCTTGGCTCGAATAAAAGCGGGTATAGGGGTCGATGGAAAGGGAATCGAACATGTTTTGATACAGTTCCCCCTCTTCGATGGGCTGATAATAATTGTCCTCGAGCACCGACTTCGCCCAAAGGTAGGAGCGCACCTCTTCGTCGAGGGTGTTATACTGCCCATACCAGCCGCCGAGGAAGGCGGCCACAAAGATGAGAGCGGCGCCGAGCACGATGCAGGCGATACGCAGGCCCTTTCCCCCCTTTTTCTGCGGCGCGGGCGAAGGCGCGGGCGAAGTGGGGCGGGGTTCGGGCGTGGGAGAGTCGAAAAACTCGTCCCGTTCGTTGTTTTCCATAAAAACTCCTTTATTGCAACAATTTATAGAGGATCGTGATCACGCGGAAGGTGACCGCGTCCGAAAATTTGCGGATATTCAACCCCGTGAGACGCTCGATCTTGTCGAGGCGGTACATGAGGGTGTTGCGGTGCATGAAGAGGTTGCGCGACGTCTCGGAGAGGTTGAGGCTGTTTTCGAGGAATTCCTCGGCGGTACCGATCATCTCCTCGTCCGAGAACACTTCCTTTGCGCCCGTGATGCGGAACTGCTCCATATACTCTTTGAGTTTGCTCTCGGGCAGGTCCTCGAGCATTTTGATGAGCAGGTACTCGCGGTAAGTATGGACTTCTCCCTTCGATTTCAAAAGTCCGCTCATTCTGACGGCGGTCGCCGCCTGGTTGTACGATTCGGCGATCTCGGCAAAACTCTTCCCCTCGCAGCCGATGCCGACGTTTGCCTTTACCCCCAATTCCTCATAGAGGGACTGCGCCAAAAAACCGGCAAGTTCCACGGGGAGCTGCGAATCGTCGCAGAACACCACGACCGCGAGACGGTGATCGTCCATGCCGACGACGAGATCGCCCGTCTCCGAAAGACAGCTTTCAACATGGGCGATCGCCTCGGAAAGATGCTTGTCCACGATGAGTTCGAGGGCATAGCAGGGGGCGTCCTGGATGTTGTACTTGGTCATAAAGCGATAGATATACCGCTTGTTCCCCTCGCCGAGCAGAATGTTTTTGAGGTAGGAATTTTTGTCGGGCAGAAGATGGGGATCGGAATTTGCCACGAGATAGCCGATAAGTTTTGCCGTCTGTTCGGCCTGTTCCCCCTTTCCGTCGAGGTAGGCCGTAAACTTTTCCCCGCAATAGTCGAGGACAAACTGCGTCTCCTCGCCGCCCGAGGGGGCAAGACGCACCTGTGTGCCCGTTTTTTCACAGATGTCCTTTAAGATCAAGCCAAGTTCGGTATTTTCGCCGTTCATATTCTCTTCCCTCTCATCGAAACTTCGTACCGACATTATATCATGATAAAAATTCTTTTTCAAGAGTTTTCACCGATTCGGCACAAACTCGTAACAAGTCTTTCCCAATTTCCCAAAATACGACCCCTTTCTCCCGCGGCCCGCTGTTGACACCGCCCCCTGTTCGGTGCTATAATATGGGAACAAAACTTTAGGAGGTGAAGATATGAGGGAAGAGACAGTCGCACCGCGCGACCTTCCGTCCGATCGCACCAAGGATGAACGGGACGCACAGCCCGAACGCCGTTTGAAGGCGTCTTTCTACATGATCTGCTCCGCGCTCTTCGGCGCGATCTCCCTTTTGGGGCTCTTTTTGGGGTTTTTTATGCGCGGCTCGGTGGGCGCCCTCATCGCGGGCGGAGAGCCCATTCTGCACGGCTCCTATCTCGGCGTCATCGTGGAAGTGCTCCGCGGCAGTATCTCCCTACCCAAGGCAGAGAGCGCAGAACTTGTCTCCCTCTTGCCCGTCTTTCTCTATTTTGCGGTGTATGCGCTTGCGGCGGAAGTGCTTCTTTCCCTCGCGCTCGTCGTGCTGACCTGTATCAAACAGAGATCGGCGCGCTTTTTCTGCACCCTCAACGGCTTTTTGACCCTCTTCGTCTATGGCGTCCTCTGCGTTGCGGGGGTACTGCTCGGGTCGCTTCGGGAGGAAATTTATTCGTGGCGGCAACTCGATCTGCCCTCCCTTACCGCGGTGCTCCTCGCCTTTTGCGTGTTTGCCGCGATCGCCATCGCCCACAGAGGCCCCCGCGGAGCGGTGAACGTGCTCCTGCTCCTCTTCAACGCCTTTTCGGTGTGCTCCTTTATCTTCCCCGGGACCCCTCTTCTGTCCGATCTCGACCTCATCGGGACTTACGGAGTGGGGACCGTAAAGCGCATTTTGATGGGCTTTTTGTGCGTGGTGATGATCGCAAACCTCATTCTCTCCGTGCTGAGGCTCGAACACCCGCACGGTTTCATCACGGACATCTTCCGCTTTGCCGTGCAATTTGTTGCCGCGCTCGCCCTCGCGGCGGCCTACCTTGCGGGGGAAAACGGCGCGGACTTCTTCACCGACCAGCCCTTGGCGTGCATCTTTTTGCTCCTCTCCCCCCTCTGCGCCCTCCTGATCGCGGCGTTTGCGAACACCTTCGGGAAGAGAGAGAAAAGGGCTCCCGCTAATCCCCCTCCCGCCGAAAGCGGGGCGCATAAGTCTGCCGATCTCAACGGACCCTCCGATTATCATTCAACGCCCGAGTTTAGCGAAACGCCGAATTTTAATGAAACGCCGAATTTTAATGAAACGCCCGAGTTTAGCGAAATTCCCGCAAACCGACCCGAGAGCCCATAAACTCCGACATCTATAAATTATCCCCGCGTAAAACGCGGGGATAATTCATTTTTTATAGTCCAAATCATAACGAGCGGAATGGCAATTTTTTTACCATCTTCCGGGGCCCATGCCGCCGCCCGGACCGCCGGGGCCTCCGGGACCGCCCGGACCTCCGATGCCGCCAGACGAGCCGACCGTCGTGATGATCCCGCTTACCGTAAACTCGCACAAACTGCTGTCGCCGCCGTAAATTTGATAGGTCTTGCCCTTTTCGAGTTCGGGGCAGGAAAGAATGACCGACTGGCAGGTTTTGGGCGTTTGGAAGGAAAAGAGCGCGTTCCCCTCCTCGTCCGTCAAGGAGAGAGTGGTTCCCGCGGCGATCGTTTGGCTCCTCGCAAACGACACGACGGATTGTGTGGAATTTTGCGCGGGCGTTTCGACCATGCCCAAAGAACCGACGGCAAAGAGATAGCCGCCCGTGACTACCGTGCCGCGCTCCGAGTCAATGGAACAGTCCATATTGCTCGTGGGACCCGCGACATAAGTTTCGCCGCCCGAGATCAGGATCGTACCGTTGGAGTCGATCCCGTCGCCGCCTGCGTCGACGTAAACTTTTCCGCCGCTTATGATGATGTGTTCGGCAACGCTCGGATCGTCGCTTGCGGCGTTGATGCCGTCGTCACTCGCCGTGATGTTGACCGTGCCGCCCGCGATCTCCACATAACCGCCCTCGACGCCCTCATAACTTTTCGTTACGGTGATCTCGCCGCCCGTGATCTTTGTAAGGACGTCGCTCGTCAGGGCGTCGTCATAGGTGGAGATCGTGAACGTGCCGCCGCTCACCGAAAGATTTCCGCTGTTTGCGTGGATCGCGTCATCCGTGCTGTCGATCATAAACGTGCCGCCCGCGATGATGATAGAGTAGTCGCCCTCGGTCACGGTAATTTCCCTGTCCGAATCGGTCGGGTCGGGATATTCGATCTCCCCGACCTTTATCCCCTTACAGCCCTGCGCTAAGGCGTACATCGCGTCCCGCCCCATGTAGTCGGAGGCGACCTTTTGATAGTCGCTCCCGCTCTTGATATAGCGGAAATCGTCCGCCGCAAGTTCGTAATCCGCCCTGTTCTGCGCGATATCGGCGACGAAAACGCCGCTCGTCTTGATGTTGTAATTGCCGCCGTCGAGGTAGACAACGGTATCGGCCTGGATGCCGTCCCCCGCCGTTTGGCAGGAATAATCGACGTCTTTGAGAAAGATATAGCCCTCTTCGGTCGTGAAAGCAGTCGTCTCGTCGTCGCACTCCGCGTTGATCCCGTCCTTGCCCGCACACAGGACGTCTATCTTTGCGTCTTTCGCCGAAACGGAGAGCGCGGAGATGGCGTGGTTGGCCGCTTCAAGCGTAAGCGAACAATCGACGATCGCAAGTTCTTTGGAGACTTTCACGGCGTTCTTGCCGCCGCTTTTGACGGACAAGGCGCCCTTCCCGTTGAAAGAGAGCGATCCCTTGATGTGGACGGCATTCTCTCCCGCGGCGGTAGATGTAACCGAATTTTCGCCGACGAGGGTCACAACGACCTCCGCTTTTTTGTGCTCGGCCCCGTTGAGCGCAATGCCCTCGGCTACTTCTATCTCCGCGCCGTCGAAGATGAGGTGCAGTTTCAAACTGTCCGCGCCGAGCGAAATTCCGCCGTATTTGCCCTTGAAAAGATAGGTCCCGCTCTCGGCAATTTGATACACGTCCTCCGTCGGCGCGACTTCGGTCGCTCCCGTCGTAGAGGTATTACCCGACAATTCGGAAAATTCTTTGTCGGAAAAATTGTTTTTCACCTCTCCGGTAACATCGTCGGCGCTGTCTGCGATTTCGCCCGTGCCGCCCCCGCCGAGATAGTCCCCGGGGTTGACAAAGTTCTCCTTTTCCCCGCAACTTGCCAAGACGCATACCGAAAGGGCGAGCGTCAACATCAAAAGAATACTTCGTTTCATGAGTTTCTCCGTTTTGTGAGGATAGTTTAACATTTCTCTTTGTATTTTTCGTGAAATTTTATGGAAATTTTTTGAATTTTCTTCAAATATGCAAAACGGCTTGGCCGACCGCCAAACCGATCACTTCACATTTTCTCAAGAAAAGCCGCCGAGAAAGGCGGTCATTCCTTCAAAAAGACGGTGATGCCGTCTTTCTCGCTATACGTGCGGCGTTCGCAGTAGGCGTCCACGATAAAGAGCCCTCTGCCCCGCTCCGATAAGAGATCGGCATTCACGCTCTTTTCGGGGGGACGGTAGGCGTTTTCGCACTGCACGCTGATGCGGATCTCGCCCCCCGCGCGCTCGACGCGGAACTTCGCCCGCCCACCGCCGTGTTGGAGCACGTTGGAGAGAAGTTCGGTCGCCACCAGCCTGCTGTTGAACACCGTCTCCTCGGAGAGCTCCTTTTCAAAGGCATGGCACATTTGTTGAAGCGCCGATTTCAGCGCGTTGTAGTCATCGATCTCGAAGTACATCAGTCCACTGCGCTCTTTTTGAGGTTCTCTCTCAGTTTTTCCAAAATTTTATGTTCCATACGCGAGACATACATCTGCGACACATTCAAGCGTTTTGCCGTCTCCGCCTGCGAAAGTTCCTGCCCGAAACGGAAGGAGACGATCCTCCGCTCCTCCTCGGTAAGTCCCGAAAGCGCGGAGTGCACTTCGTCCCTTCGCTCCAAGTGTTCGAATGCGTCCTCTGGGGATGCGATGACGTCGTAATAACTCGTGCCGTCCTCCCCCTCCGCGGGGCGGTCGAGGGAGACGACGCTCCCCGACTCCATTGCCGAAACCACCTCTTCTTCGGAGACGCCCAACTCCTCCGCGATCTCGCGGGGGGAGGGATTTTTACCCGTTTGGGAGAAAATTTCGTCCGCCTTTTCGCGCACGTTGCGGCGAAGTTCGGACACCCGCCGCGGCAGATGGATGAGACGGGAGTGGTCGCGGAAGTAGTTCTTGATCTCCCCCGCGATGGTGGGCGTGATGAACGTGGAAAATTTGACCCCTTTCGTCTCGTCGAAGCGGTCCACTCCCTTGATGAGCGCAAGCGAAGCGATCTGGCAGAGGTCGTCGAGTTCCACCCCCCGCCCCACAAACTTTTTGGCGATCATCTCCGCGACGGGAAGATACTTTTCCACGATCTCGTTGCGGATGGCGACGTCGCCGCTTGCGCGATAGCTTGCAAACAGTTGCCTTTCGTCCATTACAACCCTTGAAACCCGAATGCGATGCGGGCGCCGTTTTGCGTGCGCTCGAGCGAAAAATCGTCGACAAGCGCATTGAGGAGGGCGACGGAGATCTCCTCCTCGGTCGTCCTCTCATCGGAGGGCACGCCGCCCTCCCCCGTCAGTTCGAACTTCAACCCTTCCTCGCGGAACACCGAAATTTTGGCGCGCGAACACCCCGCATGGAGGAGCAGAAGAAGGCTCTCCGTGACGCAAACTTTGCAATCTTCGGAGGCGTCGATGCCGAACCCCGCCACCGAACAGAGCCCGCCGACCGCCAAGCGGACCGTCGTCATGATCTCCTTTTCAAGAGAAAATTCCATTCCGAATAACATCATTCTATCTCCATGATCGTATCGAGCGCGCAGATGACGAACAACTTTTTGAGGCGGGGCTGCAGCTTTATGAGCTTCATGCCGTGCCCGTCTCCGCGGACGTGCTTCAAAAATTTCACGAACGTGCCGAGTGTCGTCGAATCGATAAAGGTCAGCGCCTCGCAATCGAACACGACGTCCCGCTTGTCCGCTTCGTAAGACGAGAGCACGAGGGAATAAAACTCCTCGGCATTCTTGGAATCTATCTCGCCGCTGAGCGCCACGGTAAGCGCGGGCGCGATGTTGAGAATGGTAACTTCTTGCATGTTTTCCTCCCGAAAGATAGGTGCGATCGTATATATTATACCACCCGCATATGCGGTTTCAAACAATATTACAAAATATCGTTGACGGTTTCGAGAACAAGGTCGGGCTTATCGGGGAAATTTTTCATCGTCTCCCGCGTCGTCTCGCCCGAGAGCACCAAAACGCTCTTCATGTCGTTTGCGGCGGCAAAGCGGATGTCGGTGTGCATTCTGTCGCCGATCATGCACATCCTCTCCCGCGGCACCCCCGTCAGCGCGGAGAGTTCCTCCCCCATGGGCGTAAACGGCTTGCCGATGATGAGGTCGGGGTCTCTTCCCGAGGAACGCTTGAAGAGCGCGAGGAAGGACCCCACGTCGGGCATGGGAACGTCCTTTGTGGGGCAGACGTCGTCGGGGTGGGTGGCGATGAAGGGCTTCCCCGCCTTCAAAAAGAAATTGAGCCGCTTGATCTTTTCAAAGGTAAGTTCGACGTCGTAACAAAGCACGCACAGATCGGGGTCCTCTTCGTCGAGCAAGACGCCCGCCCCCGCAAACTCCGCCCGCACCGCCTGCGTGCCGACGAGGTACACCTTCTCCCCCGCATGATGCTTTTTGAGGTAAGCGGCCGTCGCCATGCCCGAGGTATAAACGAGGTCGCCCCTCCCCCAAAGTCCGATACGGTTGAGTTTTTTGCGGTATTCCTCCTCCGTTTTGGAGGAGTTGTTCGTAAGGAAAATGAGTTGTTTTCCCCCTTCCCGCAGCCTCTCCAAGGTGCGCGCCGCGTTGCCGATGGGCGTTTCGTCGAGATAGACGGTGCCGTCGAGATCGAGCAGGACGACGTCAATTTTGCCGAGCAGTTCTTCCTTTGTCATCATAAAAGTCCATGAGCCCGAAATCGCGGATGACGGAGGTAAGCCCCCTCCCCGCACGCTCGGGCAAGAGCGAAAGGAACTCCCTGTCTCCCCCGTTTTCGGGGAGCGGCGTTCCGCTCCAACGGGAGACGAGGGCGTGAAATTCCTCTCTTTTTGCGATATGGTATGAGAATTCGTGCACAAAGCGGGCGCGGACCCTCTCCAAGATCAGGGCGCGCGCCGCGTATTCTTCCCGCGAGGGAATGGAGAGGGAGGCGTACTCCACCCCCGCCCGCTCCGCCCGCGCACGGTAATTGGGAATGCCGTAACGCCGCGGCTTGCCCTTTTCGAAAAACGCCGCATACAGAGCCGTAAGAAGGAGATAGGCGCTCCACGCGGGGCAGGCTTCCTCCTTGAGCATTCCGGCAAGTACTGCGCCCTCGCCGCCGTAAGCCGTCTGTTCGGCGCGGCGGACCCGCGCATTTTCGAGCACGATCTCCTCCGCCGTTTGGGGAAGTTCGGCCTTGATGCCGCGGCGGGGAATGCCGAACGCCGTAAGCGCTTCCGCCTCGCAAGCCGCAAGACGGGTCAGAAGAAGGCGCGCAACCCCCTGCGCAAGGGTGGGAGAGAGCCGCTCCACGTCGCACGCCGCCTCCCCCTCCGCAAGCGGCGAATGCACCTTCCTGCCGCCGACGACGATCTCCCCGCTCCGCTCGAACACGCCGCAAAGATCGGCGTCTATGGGCAGGAGCGTGCAGGGAATTTGCCTTACGTCCGCAAAATAGCGCGCCGCAAGAAGGGTCTCGCTTCCCCCCGAGGCAATGACGCGGGACACGCCGTCGGGCATCGCAAAGAGGGGCAGGGCGTCTCCGTCGAAGATCATGGAGATGGTGCGGGGAGAGGTCGCAAACGGGGAGAGCGAACCGTCGTCCGAGAGCAAGAGAACTTTTCCCGCCGAACGCCCGAGCGCCTGCCGAACCCCCTCCTCAAACGCGCAAAACACAATTCCTTCGTGCTCCTCTTCGTTTTTCTTCGGTAGGGAATTTTCGGCAAGACACATGTCCGACCTCCCATAAATGCAATTATATCAAGATTTCGATCGCGCTTGCGGCATACCCGATGAGTATGCCGAGCAAAAACATACAAAGCAGAATGAGCAGGTTGCGCCTCCATTCCCTCCCCTCGCGGAAGAGGACAAAGACGCCGAACCCCGCGTTGGTGACGAGCCCGCCGAGGAGGGCCGAAAAGCCGATGCCGCCGATCGCATAGGTCTCGGCAAGCACCACGCTCGACGCGCAGTTGGGAATCAGTCCCACGATCGCCGCAAACAACGGCTGGTACCAATATCCCGCTCCCTGCAAAAAATCGATGACCTTCTCCTGCCCGATGAGATAGAACAGAAGCCCGAACGCCACGTTGAACGCAAACACGACCCCCGCCACCTCGAGCGCGTGCAGAAGAGGAGAGAAGAGATAGAGCGTCCACTTGCTCTCGTGCTTGTGTTCGCACACGGAGAGCTCGTCCACCTCGTGTCCGTCGTGCTCATGGTCATGTTCGTGCAGGTGTTCGCGCTCTTCGTATGCGGGAAGGGGCGCGCTCCTCTTTTTGAAGAGAAGGTCGACAAGATACCCCACCCCCACCGCAAGCGCGAACTTCACGCCGATGAGGGCGAGAATGGAATAGAGTTTCCCGAGCGCGGGCATGGAAGAGAGGGCGAGGACCAAGAGCGCCTCGTCGCTCGTTGCAATGAACACGGCAAAGAGGGTGCCGACGGTAAGATACTTCTTTTGGAAGAGTTTGCTTGCCATCACCGAAAAACCGCACATGGGCACGAGCCCCGCCGCCCCGCCGATGAGGGGAGCAAACTTGCCCGTGATCGCCCTCCCCGGCCGTCCCATCGCGGTGCGGTGCTCCAACAGCTCGATGAGGATATAGAGGAGAAAGAGAAACGGGAGCAATTTTAAGGCGTCTAAAAAGCCGTCGAGAAACACTTCGCCCATATTCCCTCCTCCTTTGAAAAAATCAACTCTATCTTACATGTTTTCGCGGCGTTTGTCAACCGTTTCCGCGGCAGAGAAAGAGCGCCCCGCAAGGAGCGCTCTTTGGTAAGTTCGGGAAATTATTCTTCGGTGGGCTTATCTTCGTCGGAGGGCGCTTCCGTGCCTTCCGCCGCCGCACGCTTAGCCGCCATCTTAGCGTCGTGCTTGGCCTGCTTCTTCATTTCCTTGGTGACGACTCTCGCCGCGTCGATCTGCGCCTGCATCTCCTGAGGTGTGGGAGGAACGAACGCCGCGCCTTCCGCATTCTCGGGGATCACGTCGTAATGCTCGTCTCTTTCGAGCATCGTCGCTTCGGTGTAACCGTCGAAGAGGTGGATGTGCTTTGCGTCGAACGCAAGTTCGATGACTTCGCCGAGATTGACGACTGCACGGGAGGAGATCTTAGCGATCATCTGCGAGGTGCTGTCGACGATGGTCGTTTTGTCGGTCATGTAGTCGAGATCGCAGTAGATCTGCATTTCGGCGCCGAGTTTTTCGATGACGTCGATCTTCGCCTTGACGATGGTGTCGGGCGAGTTGGAGATGAACAGATCGTCCTGGTGAATATCTTCGGGACGGACGCCGAGGGTGACTTCCTTGCCGGTGTTGATGTATTCGTCAACGTTCTTGATCTTGGAAACGACCGTCTTGGGAAGAGCGATCTTGTTCCCGCCGATGAAGTTGACATACACCTTGCCGCCTTCCTGCGTAAGGGTGGCGTTGCGGAAGAAGTTCATCTGAGGGGTGCCGATGAAGCCCGCGACGAAGAGGTTGATGGGATAGTCGTAAAGGTTCTGAGGGGTATCCACCTGCTGCATGAAACCGTCTTTCATGACAACGATACGGGTACCCATCGTCATCGCCTCGATCTGGTCGTGGGTGACGTAAATGAAGGTGGTGGCAAGACGGGCATGGAGCTTGCTGATCTCGGTACGCATCTGCGCACGGAGTTTTGCATCCAAGTTGGAAAGGGGCTCGTCGAGAAGGAAGACCTTGGGTTCACGGACGATGGTACGGCCGAGCGCAACACGCTGGCGCTGACCACCGGACAAAGCCTTGGGTTTACGGGAGAGGTATTCGGTGATGCCGAGAATCTCGGCCGCCGCTTTCACCTTTTCGTCGATGGTTTCCTTGGGGACCTTTCTCAGCTTCAAGCCGAACGCCATGTTGTCGTACACGGACATGTGGGGATAGAGAGCATAGTTCTGGAACACCATTGCGATGTCTCTGTCCTTGGGCACGACGTCGTTGACGAGTTTGCCGTCGATGTAAAGTTCGCCCGAAGAAATTTCTTCGAGACCTGCGATCATACGGAGCGTCGTGGACTTGCCGCAACCGGAGGGACCGACAAATACCATGAATTCCTTATCCCTGATCTCAAGGCAGAAATTGAACACTGCCTGGTTGCCGCCGGGATAAACTTTGTTGATGCCTTTGAGTAAAAGACCGGACATAATTTCCTCCAAAATCAAATTCTGTAACTATTTTACACCTTTCGGCGCAAAAAATCAATAGGCAATTATCACAAACATACCCCGCGAGATTGTATATTTTGCACAATGCTTTTCCCTATATATAAAGAAATAAACGCAAACCGCATGGTGGGGGGTTCCTTATTCTCTCGGCGCCCCTTTTAGGGGAGCTGTCGCCCCACCCCCCTACCCCCCTCCCACGGAGGGGGTAAGAAAGTGGAACACCCACGAAAGGGAACGTACCCCCCCCCATCCCACGGAGGGGGTAAAGATTCGGTGTCCCACACTTCGCGGGGGGAAATTCTCAAAATAAAAAAGGCAAACCGTTGGGATCGCCTTTTTCTATCACTTCATTCCTTAATTGCTTTCTTCGGCGTTTTACGCGCTCTTTTTATACACAAGTTTGGGACGCGCGCCCTTTTCCACGCAGTCCTTGGTGATGATGACCTCTTCCACGTTCTTTTCGGTGGGGATGTCGAACATGATGTCCGTCATGATCCCCTCGATGATGGTGCGAAGTCCCCGCGCGCCCGTTTTGAGCCGTATCGCCGTATTTGCGATCTCGCGCACCGCCTCGTCCTCCACCGTCAGCTTCACCCCGTCGAAGCCGACGAGTTTTTGATACTGCTTGATGATGGCGTTCTTGGGCTCGGTAAGAATGCTGACAAGGGCGTTTTCGTCGAGCGCCTGCAAACTTACCACGATGGGAATGCGTCCCACGAATTCGGGAATGAGCCCGAACTTGGTAAGATCCTGCGGCTTCACGTCGTCGAGAAGGGTGTAGTCCACCTCGTTCTCGCCGAGTTTTACCTTACTGCCGAAGCCGAGCCCCGTGTCGTCCTTGCGGGCGCTGACGATCTTGTCGAGCCCCACAAAGGCGCCGCCGCAGATGAAGAGGATATTCGTCGTGTCGATGCGCATACAGTCCTGCTGGGGGTGCTTTCTGCCGCCCTGCGGGGGAACGTTTGCGACCGTGCTCTCGATGATCTTCAAAAGGGCCTGCTGTACCCCTTCGCCCGAGACGTCGCGCGTGATGGAGACGTTCTCCCCCTTGCGCGCGATCTTGTCGATCTCGTCGATATAGATGATGCCGCGCTGGGCGCG